>NZ_KV823530.1 GCF_001815985.1 Corynebacterium sp. HMSC27B11
GGTGCTGTTGCAAAGTTGGGGCAGTAGGAAGACCGGCGTGGAATAATCAGGTCCATGGGCATCTTCTCCGGTCGGCAGTTCCCTCGTGAAATCATCCTGTGGGCGGTGCGGTGGTACTGCCGCTACGGCGTGAGCTATCGCGACCTCGAAGAGATGATGACCGAGCGGGGAGTGCCGGTCGATCACACCACGATCTACCGCTGGGTCCAGAAATATGCTCCTGAGCTGGATAAGAAGACCCGGTGGTATCGGCAAGTTCCTGACTGGCAGGCCAGGTCCTGGCGGGTGGATGAGACCTATATCCGGGTCGGGGGAAAGTGGTGCTACCTCTATCGGGCAATCACCGCCGGTGGCCAGACCCTGGACTTCTACCTCTCACCAAAACGCAACGTCGCGGCAGCGAAGCGTTTCCTGGCGAAGACGCTGCGGTCGAATAAATCGGCAGGCTATCCGCGGGTGATCAGCACCGACAAGGCCCCCTCACTCGCCAGGGCAATCTCTGAGCTGAAGGCGGAAGGCGTCTGTCCATCGACGGTCGAGCATCGTCGGGTGAAATACCTCAACAACGTCATTGAAGGCGATCATGGCCGGTTAAAGCGGATCCTGGGGCCGAAAGGAGCATTCAAAAACCGAACGTCTGCCTACCGGACGTTGAAAGGGATGGAAGCGATGCACTCATTGCGGAAGGGGCAGGGCACGATGTTTGCCTATGGTCACCCGAATCCGGATGCAGTGATTGTTAGCCGGGTATTCGAGACGGCCTGACAACACAGGAACATAGCGTTGATCACACAATAAAAACGGAGCTTTCTTGGCTCCCGCCCCAAGTTGCAACAGCACC
>NZ_KV823531.1 GCF_001815985.1 Corynebacterium sp. HMSC27B11
CCTAGAATTAAACCAGTCCAACTTTCGGGGTCTAGTTCAAGCATCGGCGGGGATTTTGACGTCCCTAAAGGGACAACGATCCGGAACTCTAGGGGTGGCGAATGCCACTCCCCCAGTCGGGATGGGGCCTAGAAGAGGCCCTCGTTCTTCTTGCCGGTATCGGTGACCGTGTGCTCACGGGAGTCCACCTGCTCGTCGTTAGCGGTGGCGGTGTCCTCCTTGTGGCGGCCGGTCTGGGTGACCTCAAGGTAGTTGTAGAGCCGGCCTTCCTTGGTGTTGCCGTCACCGAAGTCCAGGGCCGCGACGGTCGCGGTATCGCCGGCGTTAATCGGGTTGGAGAGTGTGACGGTAAAGCTTCGGGTGGAGGTCTCCGGGTCGAAGCCCTCATCGAAGATGTGCGCACCGTTCATGCCACGCGGGGTGATGAGGCGGTCAACGCCCTCCGAACCCTTGTCGGTCTTCACGTTGATGCGGAAGGTCGTCAGCGGATAGTCCTGGTAGTAGCGCTGGCTGCCGACGTTCTTCACCTTCAGGACGACGGTTCCGGCGAAGCCCTTCGCCTTGGCGCCGGAGGTCTGGAAGTACGGCTCGAGGTCATAGTCGGCCTGGTTGGACGCAGCGGCGTGGGAGAAGTCCTTGTCGATTTCTTCCTGCGCGGTGGCAGCACCAACCGCACCGCCGATTCCGCTGAGCGCGGCGACGGTAGCCAGGCCTGCGGTGGCCAGGCGGAGGGAGTTCTTGGTTTTCTGCATTAGGCTTCCTCTTCCTCGAGCGTGGTGGTTTCGGACTTAGCGGCGATTTCTTCAGCCTGGGCGGCCTTTTCTGGCTCTGCCTCCTTGGTCACGGCCTCTGGAGCCTCGCCCTCGGTCGGCTTCGCATCCTCCTGGACCTCCACCGGCTCGCCCTGAGGCTCGGTACCTTCCTCGACCTTCGCGCCCTCGGCAGCGCCGGCCGGGTTTTCATAGAGCTTCACATTGACCTGGTTCTTGATCGGGGTGAGTGCAGTCCAGCTGCGCGGGGTGGACCAGGTGCCGTTCGGCTTGCAGTACTGCTGGGTGCCGGTCATGGTGATGGTGCGGAAGCCGTAGGTCGCCTCGCCGGTCTTTCCAGCTGGAACGTCGTATGGGCCGATGCTCTGGCCGACTTCCCAGCTCAGGGAGTAGGAGGCCTCGAAGCCCAGGGTCTTGGCCAGGGAGTAGGTGATACCGGTGGAGACGTTGCCCTTGTCCCCGCTGGCTCCGCCGCCGAGGTTGGCGGTGGTGGTGGAGGTCCGGTCGCCCTTAACGGAAAGCTGGATGGACTGGGACTTGGACAGGTCCTGGGTCAGCGGGATGGTGTCGGCGGTTCCGTTGGTCGCAGAGATCGTGCCGGCCGGGGGGAATTTATCCTTGACCTTGTAGACAACGGTGCGGAAGTCCTCCCCAGAGTTGCACACTGGGCGCGGGTTGAGGATATTGGCCTTGATGTGGTCGCTACCGTGGTAGGTGTTGACGATCGGCAGGTCAACGTTGGTTTTGGGGGTCTCCGGGTAGTGATCGTTCAGGGTGTCTGCCTGGGCCTGGCCGGCCAAGCCGGTGGCCACGAGGCCGAGAGTTGCTACTGCGGCGGCGCACTTACCGGCCGTCGAGGTTTTGCGGGTGAACACGAAAGAATTCTCCTCCTCGGTGTGAAGCTGACTGCGTGACGCTGACTCTGTGTTAGCGGCACCGACACGATAACCACCCTCGAACACGCACTTGGTTAATGGAGTGAGTCCTGAAAGTTAACCAGATCTCACCCCTAATAATTCTCTTAAAACAGACCACGAACCCCTAGCACTCCCCCAACCGAGGAGCCCACACGCTTCAGATTTACAGCTCGCATGCACAAGTCGATATCAATAGATATCGTTCAACGACTACCGAATACATGCGTGACATGACACGCTCGCGGAGTAGTGAACCCAGCTAGCAGCGCGTCACACAGTACTGAATCGTTCAGATAAAAATTCCCTGAAAATTTTTCCTAACCCGCGAAAACAGCCTGCTCTACCCCCACCTGGGGGAGCTAACGGGAGGGGAGGCTAGGCCTTAAACGCCCGGCTGGCAGTGCGGGCACCACCAGATAATGCGTTCCAGCTCCCCGGCGTCCAGCTCTGGGTCCCCGCCCGCGAAGCGACCGCCGAGGGTGGACTGTTCGATCGTTTCCCCGCAGCGTCGGCAGGGCTTCGCCGCGCGGCCGAAGACGAAGGTGCCCATCCCAGGACGCCGGTCGCCGGTGAACACTCTGTGTGGCTCCAGTCGGTTCTCCCACATCACCCGGCGCGCCAGGTCCAGTGCCTGTGCCACCTTCGCCTCCCCCGCCTGGCCGACGGGCACGGCGGGGTGCAGGCCGATGAGGAACATGACCTCGGCGCGGTACTCATTGCCGATCCCCGCGACGTTGCGCTGATCTAATAACGCGGCGCCCAGGCTCCGCTCGGGGCGGCGCAGGATCCGCCGCAGCGCCTCGTCTCGCCCCGTCCGCCCGGTGTCCCGGAATTCTTCGCTGGCCCAGCCGGGATCCAGGATGTCCGGCCCCAGGTGCTGAACCACGGTGACGTAGTCCCGGGTTGGAAACAGGCGCACGAACCCCAGCTCGTGGCCGACGACCTCGATGGGCGGCCCGCCTGGGTGCTGAGGACTTAGGCGCAGCACGACGCGGGCGGTGTAACCCGGTCGGCGCCACCGGCTGCCGGCGGCGTGGATGGCCCACACGCCCTCCATCTTCAGGTGGGTGTGCAGAATCCGCTCCCCGGCCTGGATGAACAAGTGCTTGCCGTAGGGCCAGACCGCCCGGATCCGCTCGCCGGTGATGGAGGCGGTGGCCAGCGCGGGCACCCGGAAGTCGCTGTGCAGCACTTCACGGCCGGGCATCCACTTCAGCCTATTGGCCAGCTGCAGGACGGAATCTCCCTCGGGCATTGCCCGCCTCCTTTCGGCTCTTCTTGATCTCACCTGAGCTCAGCCCTGGTTGCCGAGCTGCCACATCTCATTGCCGGAGTACCGCCCCTGTGGTGGGCAGTGCGCTGGCGCGCTACGTCGCACGGCCTCAGCCGCGGATGCTCAGGCCCTTCGGGGTGAGCCGCGCCCCGGCAGCGATCCAGCCCTGGGTGGGCAGGTCCATCACGGATGCGCCATTGATCCTGTCAATCGTGACCGGGGAGAGCCGCCCGGCGCGAATCGCGCTGCTCAGCGCGGCGATGATGGCATCGATCGTCGGCTGGCTGATGGCCCCCGGCGGGGTGTCATCGGCCATGCTGGGCGCGTCGAAGGCGGTGAGCGTCCTGCCACCCCGGGTGAAGTGCGCGACCAGGCGGCCACGGTCCAGCACCACGAAGGCTCCGGCACTTCGGATCAACCGGGCGGGCTCGCCGTCGAGGCTGGGCCACGGCAGGGCCGCGCCGTAGGGGTTGGCCACATCCCCGGCGGCCAGCAGCACCGCCCCGTCCCCTGCTCTGCTGGTGGGCGCGCCACCATCCGACTGAGGGCCCGCACCGTGGTCCTCCAGCTGCCGCAGCTGCCGGATCACCGCGTGCGGCGCGAATTGCGCCCCGCCAAGGCCTTCGATGACGTATCCGCGCAGCACCGCGCCCGAATCCTCCCAGGCGCTCAAGGTCCGGTAGGCCTCCGCGAAACCACCGGCGTGGTGCTCGGCCATCACGGCCCCGCGGGTGACCACGCCATAACGGTCGATCCACGCCTCGCTGCGGGCCAGGGCACGCTCCGCATCGGTCACGTCGATGTCCACCAGCGGGGCGAGTGCCGCCCAGCGCCCCGGCACCGACTGGTGCGCATTCATCGCCTGGCGCCGCTGCCGGATGCGATCCATCGACTCGTTGCCGGCCATCTGCGCAAAACTGCTGCGCCCCATCCGCAGCCGCCGCGCCGATCCCCTCCCGCGGTTGCGGCGAGGTGCCCGGTGGGCGGTGGCACCACTTTGTTTTCCGGACGTCAACCTCGCCCGAAGCGCGGCAAAACCATCGGGAGCGATAAGACCAACGTCGAAGAGCTCCCACAGGGCGTCGCCGACCTCGTGATAGGCCGCGCCCGTAGCCCGGGTGAGCTCGGCGGCGAGGAAGGCACCACCACCGGACATGTGCTCCAGCAGCTGGGTTGCCACCATCGAGAGCTGCGGGGCCTCCGCCGTCTCGTCGATGAGCAGCGGGGCGATGTCTGCGGGCAGGAGGCTGACGAGGGCGTCATTGCTCCCGGCGGTTCCAGACCCGCGCAGGATGATCTCCCCGGTGGCCAGCAGGTCGTCGAGATCACCAGGTTGGTAGTCCGGTATCCGGCTGGGCAGCACGAGGGTCTCCCAGGCGCTGGTGGGCAGTGCGACCCCGGCGAGCTGTTCGATGACCTCGCCCAGTTCCTCCCGCTCGGAGCTGCCCACCCCATGCCAGTCCACGAGGAACTCCGCATAGGTCTGGGGGCTGACCGGCTCCACGGCGCCGCGGGCGGCGGCCAGCGTGGCCGAGCGCAGGCGGCGCAGCATGCCGGTGTCGATATACTCCGTGACCTGCTCGGCTGCCCCCTGACCGCCACCTGCGGTGAAGTGGCCGGACTCCAGGCGACGCTGGCCGACCCAACGTTTCAGCAGGGATTCGGCGGTGGCCGCGCCCAGCCCGAACTCTGCAGCCACCCGGGCAGGCGTTACTGGACCCTGGTGCCGCATGAAGCGCAGCACCAGCTGGTCGATGGCGTCAGCCACCTGCTCAGGATCGGCGGCCACGCCGGGTGGGACGGGCACTCCGAGTCCGTCGCGGAGCACCGGCATATCCTCCACTACCGCCCAGCGGCTAGCTCCGCCGAAGGTCACCTCGGCGAGGCGCTGCGGGATAAGCTCCGCCAGTTCCGCCAGCACGGCCTCCCGGTTCTCCGGAACCAGGCGCTCGCCGACCTGCTCCCGGGTCAGGGGGCCAAGGGCGCGGATCATGTCGATGGCCTGCTCGGCGGTGCCGGCCTGGCGGCCATCGGCCAGCCATTGCGCCGCCGACACCACCCGCTCGATCACCGCGGGGTCCAGCTGCAGCCCTTCGCCGCTCTTACCCAGCAGCTTGGCCAACAGCGCGGGGTCGACCGCCAGTGCGGCGGCCCGCTCCGCGGAATCACCTTCGTACATGAACGCGCTGGTGTAGGTGAACAGGAGGGATTCGGCGAAAGCGCTCGGCCCCTCGGTGGTGACCTCCGCGACCCGCACGCCGGAACTGCCACCCCGCACACCAAGCTTCTTCAGCAATTCGGTGAGCGCATCCAGCTGGTAGACGTCGTGGAGGCATTCGCGCATGCTCTCCACCATGATCGGAAACTCGGGGTGCTCCCGGGCCACATCCAGCAGCTGGGAGGCCCGCTGGCGCTGCTGCCACAGCGGCTGCCGCTTGCCCGGGTTGCGCCGCGGCAGCAGCAAGGCACGAGCCGCACACTCCCGGAACCGCCCGGCGAAGAGCGCGGAGCTGCCCACGTTGTCCATCACATCAGCCAGCACGACCTCGGAGAGCTCACCCGGCTGCCCGTCGCCCCGGCCCGTGACATCCTTCCGGTCCCCGGCGCCGTCACCAGCAGCGCCCTCCCCGACTCCAGTCTTTTGCTCCCGGAAGAACTGCCCCAGCAACAGGTCCGCCCCTGGCGGCTCCTCGGAGTACGGCAGGCGCAACACCAACCCGTCGTCCCCGGCCACGGCCATCGCGTCGATCCCGGTCTCCCGCTGCAGCACCGCTCCCAGCGCCATCGCCCACGGCGCATTAACCCCGCGCCCATAGGGCGAGTGGACGATGACCCGCCAGTCGCCGATCTCGTCCCGGAAGCGCTCGACCAGCAGGGTGCGCTCATCCGGCAGGATCCCCGTGGCTTCCTTCTGGTCCCGGTAGTAGGCGTCCAGATTCTCCCGGGTGTTATCGCAGATGAACGGGGCCGCGTGCAGGTCGTCCACGGTGCCGCTGCCCCACTGCCTGCGATGCTCACCGATCGCCGTACCCAGTTCCACCGGCCGGCCGGCGGCGTCCCCGACCCAAAACGGCAACCGCCCCGTATGGCCCGCCGCTGGCACGACGATGACCTGGTCGCGGTTGATCTCCGTGATCCGCCAGCTGGAGGCCCCGAGCGTGAATACGTCCCCCACCCGGGACTCGTAGACCATCTCCTCGTCGAGCTCCCCGACGCGCCGGGCGCCCTCCTCACCTGCGGCGAGGAAGACTCCGAACATGCCGCGGTCCGGGATCGTCCCGCCGCTGGTGGCCGCCAGCCGCTGGGCGCCGGGGCGGGCTTGTAGCGTTCCCGCCGCCGGGTCGTACACCACCCGAGGTTTCAGGTCCGCAAAGTCGGTGCTGGGATAGTGCCCGCTGATCAGTTCGATCACGCCATCGAAGGCATCCCGTGGCAGTGCTGCATAGGAGTACGCCCGGCGCAGCGCGCGCCACCAACGCTCCACGTCCAGCGTCCCGTGTGGTGTTTGTCCCTCCTCATTTTCCGACGTCAACGCGCCAGCCTCCGCACCCGACGGCGGATTCGTGAAACCCAGTTGGGCCTGCACCGCAGCGGCAATCGTCTGCTGCGCGAGCACGTCCAGCGCATTCGTGATGATCTGCAGCGGTTCCAGCTCGCCCGCGTACAGCCGTTGGGTGATCACCGTGGCCGCCTCGGCGTCCTGCTTGTGCAGCGGGTAGATCGTGGCATGCGAGGTCGCGCCCACAGTGTGCCCGGCGCGGCCGCAGCGCTGCACTGCAGAGGCCACTGAGGGCGGGGCTCCCACCTGCACCACGTGGTCCACCAGGCCCATGTCGATGCCGAGCTCCAGGGAGCTGGTGGCGACCACGCAGCGCAGGGTCCCGGACTTCAGCGCTGCCTCGATGTCGGCGCGCTCTTCCTTGGATACCGAGCCGTGGTGGGCACGAGCGATGACCGCCGGTACGCCGGTAACCTGGGTGGATTGCGCCATGAGCTGCGCGGGGTCGCGACGGGTGGGGGCAGCGATGGACTCCGGATCGTGCTCCTCGGCCCACAGCTCGTTGAGCGCCCCGGTGAGTCGCTCGGCAGCGCGCCGGGAGTTCACGAAGACGAGTGTTGCCCGGTTCTCCATGACCTGCTGGTAGATGGCGTTCTGGACGTGGGGCCAGACGGATTTTTGTTGCGGGAGGGCGGATTCCTTATCTACCCCGCTGGCCACCCGTGCCCCGGACCCCAGGGCAGAGGCACCGCCCAGTCCCTCGCCGATGAGGCTGGGACCGACGAGGGCCTCGTCGATCAGCGCTTCGTCGCCAGGTCCATCGTCCTCCGCAGGCCCGCCGCCACCATGTCCGGCGCCGACTGCCCCCGGGTCCCCACTGCCGCCCTCCTGGACCTCGCTGACCGGGGCCTCATAGCGCGCGGCGTCGAGGTCTTCGGCAGCCGGCGGATCCTGGAAGTCCGGCACCACGCTGCGAACCTGGACGTCCCAATCCTTCCTGATCGCCGGGTTGACCACCGTGACCGGCCGGTCGCCGCCCAGGAAGCTGGCCACCGCATCCACCGGATTCACCGTCGCCGACAGCCCGATGCGCTGCACCGCACGGCCAGTGAGCAGCTCCAGCCGTTCCAGGGAAAGAGCCAGGTGGGCACCTCGTTTGGTCCCGGCCACCGCGTGGATCTCGTCCACAATGACGGTGTCCACCCCACGCAGCGTCCCCGCCGCCTTCGAGGTCAGCATGAGGTACAGGGACTCCGGGGTGGTGATGAGAATCTCTGGAGGATTGCGCAGCAACTTCGCTCGCTCCGACTGCGGGGTGTCCCCGCTGCGCACGCCCACCCGGACCGGGGCGACATCCTCCCCCATCGCCGCGGCGGTGCGCGCGATGCCTGCCAGCGGGGCGGCGAGGTTGCGGTCAACGTCCACCCCAAGCGCCTTGAGCGGCGAGATGTATAGCACGCGGGTGGGAGTCTGCGGGTCGGCCTGATCCGCGGACGGATGGGAAAGCACACCCGTGCGCGTCAGCTCGGAGAGCGACCACAGGAATGCTGCCAGCGTCTTACCGGAACCGGTGGGGGCGACGACTAACGTGTTCTCCCCTGCACTAATAGCCCGCCACGCCTGGGATTGGACGACCGTCGGCTCGTGGAACACGTCCCGGAACCATGCGGCTACAGGGGCATGAAATTGATCCAAGTCGGCGGAGGGCATGAGTCCATACAACCAGAAGCGCTAAGGTGTAGACCATGACACAAGGACTAGGCTCAGGCGACGCGCTCGACGATGCCACGCTCTGTGCCCGTTTGGCTCGCAGCACCGGGGACATCCTCACCAGCATTCGCACTGCTGGTGCACCGGACCCCCTCCTGGTGGACTCCGACGGGCTTGGTAAGTCCGGCGATAAGGTCGCCCAGGCCTGGATCGCGCGTGTGCTGAGCCTGCACCGCCCCGATGACGCCATCCTCTCCGAGGAGGCGGAGGACGATCCCTCCCGCCTGGACAAGTCCCGGGTGTGGGTGATCGACCCGCTGGACGGCACCCGCGAATACGCCAGTGCCCGGAATGACTGGGCCGTGCACATTGCCCTGGCGGTCGACGGCGAGATTGTCGAGTCCGCGGTTGGCATGCCGGAGATGCACACCGTCTACACCGCGGCAGACTACCGGGAGGGGCGGGCCAAGGCGGACTTCGGTGAGCTAAACAACCGCCTCGTCATCAGCCAAAATTCCACCCCACAGATCGCGGTGGACGTGGCCGAGGATCTGGGCATGGAGATCACCCGCCTGGGCTCCTGCGGCGCGAAGGCCATGAGCGTGGTGCGTGGGGACAACGATGCGTACATCCACGCCGGCGGCCAGTACGAGTGGGATAACGCCGCCCCGATCGGCGTCGCCCTGGCAGCAGGACTGCACTGCAGCCGCCTGGACGGCACACCTGCGACCTATAACGAGCCGGATCCGTACCTCCCGGACCTGGTGATCTGCCGCAAGGAGATCGCCGAGGACCTGTTGGCAAGCATCCAGAAGTTCCTCTAGTTCGACCCCTCGCACGGGTGGTCGACTGCGTCGCGAGGCTTTTGCTTAGACTATGAGGCATGTCAGAGGCTCAATCTTCCCCTACTATCGCCACGCCCTACGAGGATCTGCTCGCCAAGATCCTCGCGGGGGGTGCCAAGAAGGACGACCGCACCGGCACGGGTACGACGTCCCTGTTCGGTCAACAGATCCGCTTCAACCTGGCGGAGTCCTTCCCGCTGATTACGACGAAGTCGGTGCACGTGAAGTCCGTCGTCGGCGAGCTGTTGTGGTTCCTCTCGGGCGACTCCAACGTTCGGTGGCTGCAGGATAACGGCATCCGCATCTGGAACGAGTGGGCCGATGAGGACGGCGACCTGGGCCCGGTCTACGGCGTGCAGTGGCGCAGCTGGCCCACCCCGGATGGCCGCCACGTCGACCAGATCTCCCAGGCGCTGGAGATGCTGAAGCAGAACCCGGATTCGCGCCGGAACATCGTCAGCGCGTGGAATGTCTCGGAGCTGGAGAACATGGCCCTGCCACCCTGCCACCTGCTGTTCCAGCTGTACGTGGCTGATGGGAAGCTCTCGTGCCAGCTCTACCAGCGCAGCGCGGATATGTTCCTGGGCGTGCCTTTCAACATCGCCAGTTACTCGCTGCTGACCCACATGTTCGCCCAGCAGGCGGGCCTGGAGGTCGGCGAGTTCATCTGGACCGGCGGGGACTGCCACATCTATGACAACCACCGCGAGCAGGTGGAGCTGCAGCTTTCCCGCGAACCGCGCCCCTATCCGCAGCTGGAGCTGAGCAAGGCCAAGGACATGTTCAGCTATGGCTTCGAGGACGTGAACTTCGTGGGCTACGACCCGCACCCGGTAATTAAGGCAAAGGTGGCTGTGTAATGGGAGCTTCGGAGTTTGACGTCCAGAAGGAACAGCGCCCCAGCGGCTACCGTGAGGGCGACTACCCCGCCCTGACCCGCGCAGACGTCCCGGCGGGGGTGGAGATCGCGATGATCTGGGCGGAGACGACCGCCGGCATCATCGGCGATGGGGCGGAGATGCCCTGGTATCTGCCGGAGGATCTGAAGCACTTCAAGAACTCGACGATGGGTTATCCGGTCGTGATGGGGCGCACGAGCTGGGAGGCGCTGGGCAAGTACCGCCCGCTGCCGGGCCGCGAGAACTTCGTCATCACCCGTTCGGCTGATTATTCAGCCCCCGGTGGTCACGTGGTCGCCTCCATTAAGGACGGCATCGCGGCGGCCGCAAAGTTCGCCCGCGGAGAAGGTTCGGGTGGCGTGGTGCCGGAGACGGCGTCGCAGGCGCTGCAGGACGATGGCCGGGTGACCGTGTGGATCCTGGGTGGTGGCCAGGTGTACGCGCAGTGCATGCCGATCGCGGACCGGGTGGTGATCACGGAGATCGATATGGTGGCTCCGAAGCGCTTCCAGGTCTATGCCCCGGCGATGGACGAGGCGGAGTTCACCGTTGAGCGCTCCGAATGGTTCGCCTCGGAGAAGGGCCACCCGGTCGACGAGGAGCCGAACGGGCTGCGCTACCGCTTCGAGACGTGGCGCCGGAAGGCGTAGGTCTTACACGGGGGACGCAACGGGGGTAGGAATCAACCCGGCCACATGGCCGGGTTTTTCTCTATGATCCGCGTTTTTGCAGGTCGGGCGGAAGTTTTCATGAGGGCTGTCTAAAAAGTCAAAACTTTCTTATCGGAAACTTTGGAAAAAGCTCTAGGTGCCGGTAGATTCTTTCGCAATCGCAAAAGAATTGTGATGCCAATCACAGGAGCTGAGGCCGAACGGCCAGGCGAATGTGAAGATCTGCACAGTCCCAAGGAAGGGAGAAAGAGTTGACCCAGTCGGCCGCCCCCGCGCAACGGCACGTCCCCACGCCCGATGAGTTCGTTGCCGCGCAGCAATCACCCGAGTTCCAGGAGCTTCGCTCAAAAATGCGTGGGTTCACCTTCCCCATGACCGTGTTTTTCATCGTCTGGTTCGTCCTCTACGTCAGCCTGGCGATGTTTGCACCGAACTTCATGGGGATCAAGATCTGGGGAAACATCAATGTCGGCGTGCTCCTTGGCTTCGGCCAGTTCATCACGACCTTCCTGATCACGTACCTCTACGTGAAGTACGCAGACCGCGAAATTGAGCCCCGCGCCCAGCATGTTCGCGAGTCCCTCGAAGGCTCCCCCGCAACCCCAGCCAGCCAGGCTTCCCGAGGCTAGCGGCACCGCGTCCCGCTCACCCCCACGGATTAGAAAAGGAAAGGTCTCACTATGGATCTCATTCTTGCTGCCTCGCAGGAGACAAACCCGATCCTGAACATCAGCGTATTCATCGCCTTCATCGTGGTGACGATGTACATCGTGACGAAGGCTGCCGCCAAGCCGCAGAAGTCCGCGACGGATTTCTACACCGGTGGCGCATCCTTCACCGGTACCCAGAATGGCCTGGCCATCGCCGGCGACTACCTCTCGGCGGCGTCCTTCCTGGGCATCGTCGGCGCAATTGCGCTCACGGGCTACGACGGCTTCCTGTACTCCATCGGCTTCTTCGTCGCGTGGCTCATCGCCCTGCTGCTGGTCGCCGAGCCGCTGCGTAACACCGGTAAGTTCACCATGGCGGACGTGCTCTCCTTCCGCCTGAAGCAGCGCCCGGTGCGCGTGGCCGCAGCTTTCGCGACCCTGTTCACCTCGCTGTTCTACCTGATCGCCCAGATGGCCGGTGCCGGTTCCCTGGTCTCCGTCCTGCTGGACCTGCACTCCAAGACCGCCCAGGCTGTCGTCGTCGTGATCGTCGGCCTGGTGATGATGGCCTACGTCCTCATCGGTGGCATGAAGGGCACCACCTACGTGCAGATGATCAAGGCGGTCCTGCTGATCGCCGGTGTTGCTTTCATGTTCCTGATCATCGCCGTGATGTGGAAGGGCAACCTCTCCCAGCTCTTCGCTGACGCTGTGAACTCCCACGGTGACCCGGCGATCCTGCAGCCTGGCCAGAAGTACGGAGCCACGACCGCAACGAAGTTCGACTTCATCTCCCTGGGCGTAGCCCTGGCGCTTGGTGCCGCTGGCCTGCCGCACGTCCTGATGCGCTTCTACACGGTTCCGACCGCGAAGGAAGCACGTAAGTCCGTGACCTGGGCGATCGTCCTGATCGGCTCCTTCTACCTGCTGACCCTGTTCCTGGGCTTCGCAGCTGCCGCTCTGATCTCCCCGGAGGACATCAAGAACGCACCGGGTGGCGCGAACGCCGCGGCACCGTTGCTAGCGATGGAGCTGGCAGGCCCGATCTTCATGGCCCTGATTTCCGCGGTTGCCTTCGCGACGGTGCTGGCCGTGGTCGCTGGTCTGGCGATTACCGCTTCCGCTTCTGTGGCTCACGACTTCTACAACGGCGTGCTGCGCAACGGCCAGGCAACCGAGGAGGAGCAGGTCCGCGTCTCCCGAATCACCGTGGTCGTGATCTCGCTGGTCTCCATCGCGCTGGGCATCCTGGCGATGGACCAGAACGTGGCCTTCCTGGTCTCCCTGGCGTTCTGCATCGCTGCGTCCGCTAACCTGCCGACGATCCTGTACTCCCTGTACTGGAAGAAGTTCAACACCACCGGCGCCGTGGCCTCCCTGTGGGTCGGCCTGGGCGTGGCCCTGGTCCTGATCTTCTTCTCCCCGGCCGTCTCCGGCGCGGAGACCGCGATGTTCCCGAACGTGGACTTCGCTTGGTTCCCGCTGACCAACCCGGGTCTGGTTTCCATCCCAGCTGGCTTCATCGCCGGTATCGTGGGCACCTACCTTGGCAAGGGTGACGAGGATCCGAAGCTGCAGTCCGAGATGGAGGTTCGCTCCCTCACCGGTGTTGGCGTGGAGGCTCCGGTCGACCACTAAGCCACTCCCCGAGGCTCCTCTTCTTGGATGAGCCCAGCCGCCTGGTCAACGGTGGCTGGGCAACACCCCCGCCGCATCTGGCTAGTTCCAGAAGCTGCGGGGGTACCTTGTATCATGAGTGGTCGTGCCCGCAGGGTGCGGTCGCACAGCCCCAGTAGCTCAGTGGATAGAGCACGGCTCTCCTAAAGCCGGTGTCGTAGGTTCGATTCCTACCTGGGGCGCTTTTTGTTTTTGCCCCCCCGGCTTGGTCATCACTAGTCCCGCCAGCCCATCATCTTTAATTGTGTTAGCCTTACCTAAGAATAAGGCGTGGGTGCGGGCTCCCCTGCCCACAGCACCCCAGTGTTTGAAGGACAGTGATGATCATGGCTGCCCAGCAGCAAAACGCAGCGCCGAAGCGGAGAGTCCGTAAGGCCAACGAAGCAACCGTGATTGGCCGTCGCCAGCTCTCTCCGGATCTCGTTCGTTTGAGCTTGAACTCTCCTGCATTTGTGGGCAAGGAGCTGGAGTTTACTGATCACTACCTCAAGTTGCTCTTCGCGCCAGACGGCGCTGATTACTCGTGGCCATTCGATGTCGAAAAGATTCGCGAGGAGCAGCCCAGGGATAAACAACCCATTACCCGCACCTACACCCTGATTAACCTGGACCCAGAAACCGGGGACTTCGACGTGGACTTCGTCACTCACGGCGATTCCGGACTGGCTGCGCCCTGGGCGCGCGCGGCCGAAATTGGGGCGAAGATCGGCTTCTTCGGCCCGGGTGGGGCGTGGGGACCTGGCGAAGAATATGAGCACTTTATCTTCGCCGGCGATGAGTCCGCTGCACCAGCCATCGGCGCGGGCCTGAAGCATCTCCCCGAGGGCGCCACGGCGACCGCCTTCATCGAGATCGAGGCAGAGGACCGGAAGTTTGAACTCCCCACCCGCGAGGGCGTGGACGTCAACTGGGTTATCCGCGATGGAGCAACCCACGGCACGGAGCTTTCTCGCGTGGTGCGCTCGGCCGGTGTGCCAACGGGTAAGAAGACCAGCTGGTTTATCCACGGTGTCGCCGAGATGATTAAGGAAATGCGCCGCTTCCTCTTCGTCGACTCGGAGATCCCCCGCGCCGACGTTTCGATTTCTGGTTACTGGCGGATCGGCATGACCGAGGACCAGTGGCAGTCCTCGAAGCGCGAATTCAATGCTGAGATTGAGCAAGAGGAAGCACAAGCCAGAGCCTAACGCTTGCTCGCAAACCTAGCGCTCGCTGGCCTGCCACGCATGGTCAGTATCCTCCGGAACGAACAGGCGCACCTGGCTGGTCAGCCCCTCAGCACGTGCGGTTTCCAGAACGGTTGCCGCCTGGTCCGCCGTGCCTATTGACCCCGCTCAGGTTGCAGAAAACACGACACCACACCCGCCACCGATCAGGCTTTTGCGGAGAGAGTCCGGGCGCCCCTTCTCAGGTATGTCACGGCAACGCCGATCGCGACGACGCCGATGAGCGCTCCCACCGGGAGCAGGATCACCGGCAGGGGATTGATCACCACTCCGTCTCCTTGCGAGGGCCTGTACTCGTAGTAGAGCGCTGAGCCCCCTGCGACGAGAAAACACGCGGCCCCGACCCCGTTTAGCGCGTTGAGGACCAGAACCCCCGACCTCCACAGAGCCAGAAACAGGAGAAAGGCGGCGAGAACAGTCGCAGCCCAAACCAGGGGCCAGGACACCGACTCGGCAAGAGTAAATGCGACCGCAGAGCACAGGCCGACGAGAGCCTGCAAAACAATTGTCGCCAGCAGGTAGGCGCGGCGAGAACCCGATTCCACTGGGGCAGTAGCCGGAGCGGGCACAGGTTTCACTGAACGAGTCATGAGGCGACTTTCTGACGCATTGAGTCCTCTAGCGAGGACTGACAGTACCTCTATTCTCGTTGCTATTCGACAAAAAATACACCCTTCTAAACGCATAAACGTTTGCTGACAAAGCATTTTTAGGGGCGTAGCGTCGAAACTATGAGGTACCAAAAAGTTGCACTATCCATCGCCCTCTCCTGCACCTTGGTGGGAACGCTGAGCGCGTGCAGCGATGATGGCACCACCGAATCTGCCGGGAGTAGCCCGCCGGCCACCGTCACCCAGACGGTGAAGGAATCGAAGTCCTCGGAGGCGAAGGACCAGCCGAATCCTGAGCCGACGAGGAAGTCCGAGGCGCAGGAGAGCAAGCCAGGCAAGAATCCGGAGAAGCAGTGCGGAGATTTCCCCGCAGAGGAGGCGCTGCGACAAAATGTAGGCAAGCTCGCCTCCCCAAAGGGCACTGACTGGACGTGGAACACCTCTCATGCCGGCACGGATCTCTACGACCCTTGCGCTGCTCTCTCGCCTATCGTCCTCACGATTGATATGGCAACAGCTTCCAGTCCGTACCACATCATGCTCTTCCACAAGGGCGAGTACCTGGGCACCGCCACCGCCGAGCCGCAGGGCTTCTCCCCCGCCGTCAAGCAGGTCGACGACCAGACGATCGCGGTGACCTACTTCTACACCAAACCCGGCGAGGCCAACGCTATGCGCTCCGGCGAAGCCCACGCGACCTTCACCTGGGACCCGGCACAGAAGAAGGTCATCATGGACGGCAATCTTCCCCCGAGAGGCTAGTTGCCGTCGTGCCCAGAGAGCAGATTCAGAAAATCCGGCACGTCCGCAGCAACGTCGTTGCCGGAGCTGCGCTTGACCTGCGAAGAAGGCCCCAGCCCCTCGACGGCGCCGGAGACCCGCGCGATCTCGTCGGCGAGCTGGCTGGCGGCGCGCTCGATGCGCCGGTCCAGCCCTTCCTCGCCGCCGAAATCATCCGTGGCCGCGAAGACCGCGGTGCTCATCACATCCGCGCGTAGGTAGCTCAGCAGCGGGCGCATCGCGTATTCCAGCATCAGGGAGTGCCGGGGTGTCCCGGCGGTGGCGGCGATGATCACGGGCATGCCGGTGATCGCGTTCGGATCCAGGGCGTCCATGAACATCTTGAACAGACCCGAGTAGCTGGCGGCAAAGACCGGGCTCGCGGCGACCATCGCGTCGGCCGCGGTGATCTTATCCTGAGCCGCCTTGAGCTTCTCCGAGGCGATCCCGGTGGTCATCATCGTGGCCAGATCGGCGGCGTATTCGCGGATGTCGATGTACTCCACGGCCACGGACTCTCCGCGGCGGCCAACCTGGGATTCCACCGCACCGGCGATGCGTTCGGCGAGCTTGCGGGTCGTCGATGGGCTGCCCAAACCTCCGTTGAGAACGATGAGGGAGTTCATGAACTCTTCTGCTCCATCCTTTCCTTGCACTTCCAGCGGTGAACTACCAGGAGCGATACTAGGCCTGCACGCCCCTAAGCAGCTACTGCACCTACCCAGCTACTGAACCTGGGCCGGCTGCACCTGCCGGTGCGGGGAGTCCGGCCCCTCCGCCACCAGCGTGGCGTGGGTCGGCGGGTCGGAGGGTACGTGCGCCGGGCGGCGGCGCTCGAACTCCTCCCGCAGGACCGGCACGATCTCCCTACCGAGGATCTCAATCTGCTCGAGCACCATCTCCTGCGGCAGGCCGGCGTGGTCGATCAGGAAGAGCTGGCGCTGGTAGTCGCCTACGGCGTCAGCGTAACCCAGGTAACGCTCGATGATCTGCTCCGGGGTGCCGACCGTCAGCGGGGTGATGCGCTCGAATTCCTCCAGCGACGGGCCGTGCCCATAGACCGGGGCGTTGTCGAAGAACGGCCGGAAGGTGGCCTTTGCTTCCTTTTCGGTATCGGCAGCGAAGATCTGCCCACCCAGCCCGACGATCGCCTGGTCGGCCGCACCGTGCCCGTAGTGCTCGAAGCGCTGGCGGTACAGGCGCACCAGCTGCTGGGTGTGCTCGATGTTCCAGAAGATGTGGTTATGGAAGAACCCGTCCCCGTAGTACGCGGCCTGCTCGGCGACCTCCGGGGAGCGAATGGAACCGTGCCACACGAAGGGCGGGACGTCGTCCAAAGGACGTGGGGTGGACGTGAACTGTTGCAGTGGGGTGCGGAATTCGCCCTTCCACGTCAGGTCCTCTTCGCGCCACAGGCGACGCAGCAGGTGGTAATTCTCTACGGAAAGGGGAATCGACTTGCGGATGTCCTTGCCGAACCACGGATAGACGGGGCCGGTGTTGCCGCGGCCGAGCATGAGGTCCACACGTCCCTCCGCGAGGTGCTGGACGTAGGCGTAATCCTCCGCGATCCGCACCGGGTCGGTGGTGGTGATCAGCGTGGTCGCGGTGGAGAGCTGGAGGGTCTCGGTCTGCGCGGCGAGGTTGGCCATCAGCACGGGTGGGTTCGCGGGCGCGACGAACGGTGGATTGTGGTGCTGCCCCGTGGCGAAGACGTCGAGCCCCTCGGCCTCTGCCTTCTTCGCGATCTCGACGGTGTTCTTGATGCGCTCGTGCTCGCTGGGCACGTCCCCCGTGACAGGGTTGGGGGTGACATCGCCGATGGTGAAGATTCCGAATTGCATACCCTTAACCTTAACCCAAACGTACGTGACATATCACCTAAGTGCGGTGGGAAGTCCGCTCACCTAGCATGAAGCCATGAATCCCGAAGCCCAGAATCCAACCCCTCCAGCACAAACCGTGCCGCACCCACACGCCTTCCCCGCGCCGCTCGACGTCCCCGAATTCCTGCTACCCCACCTGAGCGCGAACACCCGCCTGCTCGACGCGGGCTGCGGGCAGGGCTCCCTCACAATGAACCTTGCCGAACACATCACCCAACTCGGCGGCGCACCCGCCCAGGTCACCGGGGTCGACCAGTCCGCTGACGCGATCGCGGAGGCCACTGAGCTCGCTGCGGAAAAGTCGCTGGACGTCCCGTTCCAGCAGGCGGATATCCACCAGCTCCCCTTCGCGGACGCCACCTTCGACGTCGTCTTCTGCCACCAGGTCCTCCACCACGTCGCAGACCCGCAGGTCGTACTCCAGGAGTTCCGTCGCGTCACGAAGCCCGGCGGCATCATCGCCGTCCGGGACGCCGACTTCGGCGCGATGACGTGGTTCCCACCCAACCCGGGGCTATCCCGCTGGCGCGCGACCTTCTCCGTCGGGCTGGCAACCCACGACGGCAACCCCGCGATGGGTCGCCAGCTGCCGCATACCTTCTACTCCGCTGGGCTCACCGACCTCAGCGTGTCCGGCAGCCTGACCGCCTACGCCAGCGAGGCCGAGCGCGAAGCGCTGGCCGAGAAGTGGACACGGCGCAGCATGTCACCCCGCTACGCCCGCACCACTGCCGCCGCACTGGGTGAGGACTTCCCCGATACCGCGGTGACGGATGACGGCGAGCTCGTGCCCGGCCAGCTCGGCACGGTCACCCGCGAGGCGCTGACCCAGATCACCGAGGGCTGGTCCCAATGGGCAGGCACCGGTGGCGCGGCGTTCTTCATCCCGAATACCGAGGTCATCGCAAAGGTGCACTAGGGTTCGCACCGGGTTAGCGCCCCTGAAATCTCGGCGCCCGGCGCTGAGGTGTGCCCCGCCGAGAAAAATATTGCGCGCCCACGCCCCACCCATAAGCTCACGCACACCGGCCGGGCGGTTTCGGCCGATCGCGGGAGAACTACTGCTTCTGCAGCGAAGTGCCCTCGTAGAAGGTGTGCGGATTCGGGCCGCGGCGGCCTGCCTCACCCTCCTCGATCGCGGTGATGCGCTGCATCTGCTCCTCAGTGAGCTGGAAGCCGAACACGTCCGCGTTGCTGCGGATGCGCTCCGGCTTGGAGCTGCGCGGGATCACCACATCGCCGCGCTGGATGTGCCAGCGGATGATGACCTGCGCGACGGTCACCCCGTGGGCGTCCGCGATGGCTTGGAAGGCCGGGTTATCCAGGTTCTGCCCCTGCTTCAGCGGGGACCAGGACTCGGTCAAGATGCCGCGCTTGGCGTTCTCAGCACGCAGCTCATCCTGGTTGAAACCGGGGTGAACCTCGATCTGGTTCACAGCTGGGGTATCACCACTGGCCTGGGTCATCTTGTCCAGGACCTCTGGGTAGCTATTGCACACGCCGACGCTGGCGGTCTTGCCCTGATCCCGCAGGGTCACCATGTCCCGGTAGGCGGTGGCGAACATGCCGATCTTCTCCACTGGCCAGTGGACCAGGTAAAGATCCACATAATCCAGGCCGAGGCGCTCCAGGGATGCGTCCAAGGCACCCGCGACACGGTCGTGGCTATCGTTCCACAGCTTCGTAGTAACGAAGAGCTGCTCGCGGGTCACCTCGCCGGCATCGATGGCGTCCTGGATAGCGCGGCCGACCTCTTCCTCGTTGCCGTAGACAGCGGCGGTGTCGATATGGCGGTAGCCCGCGGTGATCGCGGCCCGCACAGCGTTGTAGCAGGTCTCGCCGGACAGCTGGAAGGTACCAAAACCGAGCTGCGGGATCTGCCGCCCATCGTTCATGGTCAGCAGCGGGATGTCGGAATTATTGTCCAGATTCTGAGTAATAGTTGGCATGCCTCCCTGTCTACCTTTTTCCATCACACCCCGCTGCACCCAGAACTGATCGGTACAATCCTTCGCACACAGAAACGTCGCAGACATTCACGCGTTTCTGCCCTCAGAAGGCACCGGCCGCGACCGACTTCAAGCAAAGGACTGCATGACAGGAACCGCCCTCTACATCGAGAAATTAAATAAATTCTACGGCGACCACCACGTGTTGAAGGACATGAGCTTCTCGGTCCAACCAGGCGAGATCTACGGCTTCGTTGGCTCCAACGGCGCGGGAAAATCCACGACGATGCGCGTCGCTCTGGGAGTCCTAGCAGCTGACTCGGGGGAGGTCCGCCTGGGTAGCACCCCAATGAACGACGACTTGCGCCGCCGGATCGGCTACATGCCGGAGGAGCGCGGGCTCTACAACAAGGAAAAGATCGCCGACCAGCTGAGCTTCTTCGGCCGCCTCCACGGCATGGATAAGTCCGCTGCTTCCAACGCCGCTCAGGACCTGCTGGAGCGCCTGGACCTTGGGAAACGCACCCAGGACAAGCTGGAGGAGCTCTCCCTGGGCAATCAGCAGCGCGTCCAGCTGGCGGCCTCCCTCATCCACGACCCGGACGTCCTCATCCTGGACGAGCCCTTCTCGGGGCTGGATCCGGTCGCGGTGCAGGTCATGTCCGACATGCTCGTCGAGCGAGCCCAGCGTGGCGTGCCCGTACTCTTCAGCTCCCACCAGCTGGATCTTGTCCAGCGGCTCTGCGACCGCGTGGGCATCATCACCGCCGGCCAGATGCAGGCCGAGGGTGGCGTCCAGGAACTGCGTGAGCGCGGCCCGGTCGTCTTCGAGGTCGGCACCCCGGCGCGCGACTGGTACCCGGAGTTCGCCACCGTCGTGGGCGAGGACGACGGCACCGTCCTGCTGGAGGTCGATCGCCAGGACCGCGACCAGGAGCTGCTGCGCGATGCGCTCGCGGCCGGGCCGGTGCACAACTTCCAGCGCCGCATCCCCGACCTGACCGACCTGTTCCAGGAGGTCATCCAGGGGGCGAAGCAGCAGGCCACGGAAGAAAGCACGAACCGCGCGGGAGGTACCGCATGAGTTACACCAGTTCAAACACGATCCGTACCGTCGCCGCCCGTGAGATCGCCGTCGCGGTGCGGAACAAGGGAATCATCTTCTCCCTGATCATCACGCTCATCCTCGCGATCGGCGGTATCGGAGTAGCCAGCTACTTCAACAACCGGGAGGACGACGCCCCGACACTCGCGGTGGTGGGCATATCGGCCAAGCAGTTCAACCAGGTCCAGGACGCCCTGGGTGAGAACGTGGAAAAACTCGCCGTCGCCGACGCCACCGGCCGCGATGCCGCGGAAGCCGCGGTGAAGGAAGACATCGACGCAGCCCTGATCAAGACCGACGAAGGCTACGAGCTGCTCAGCGACGGGCAACCCAAGAGCAGCGTCCAGGCCACCGTCGCGGCCGTGACGAGCACGCTGACCCAGAACGAAGCCCTAGATAAGCTCGGCATCAACCCGCAGGAATTCGGCGAGGCGATGGGTGCTGCAAACGTGAAAACCACGGACATCAGCGAGGATCCTGTCGAAGAGCAAATGGGCGCGATCGTCACCGTCATGCTGGGGATGATGTTGATGACCTTCTTCATCATGCTCTTCGCCGGAAATATCGGCGGGCGCATCACCGAGGAGAAGTCCTCTCGCGTCGTGGAGATCATCCTGGCGAGCGTGCGGCCGCTGGACTTCCTCGCGGGCAAGCTCATCGGAAACACCATCGTGGGACTGGTAGCCACCGCCGCGATCGTCCTCGCCAGCGTGGCAGCCCTGTCGATCTCCGGGCTGGCCGATGGCTTCGAGTTCGACATGTCGGTGCTGCCGATGATCCTGGTCTCCTTCATCCTGGGCATGCTCTTCTTCGGCAGTCTTTACGCTGCCGCGGGATCGATGGTTAGCCGCACCGAAGACTTACAGTCCACGCAGATGCCGATCCTGCTGTTCGTCTTCGGCATGATCTACGCCCCCGCGTTCGGCTTCAATGCGCTCGACAGCACCATCATGCAGGTACTCGGCTGGCTTCCGCCGTTCAGCCTGGCCGTCGCCCCGCTGCAGTACGTGGCCGGGCACATGAGCTTGCCAGCGGTACTCGCAGCCTATGGGCTCTGCGTCGTCGCGGTCATCGCTGTGCTGGCGCTGGTGGCGCGAATCTACCGCAATGCGATCCTGCATAACGGCAAGAAGATGAGCTGGATCGGCGCACTGAAATAGCGATTCAGTGACCTCTGGTTTCAGCCACTCACAGCACAACCCCCGCGCGGTTCGTGAACTGCTCCCCCTAGTCGGTAACTGATTTCTCAGTCCAACTAATGGGGAGCAGTTTTCATTGAGAGCCAGGCGGGGGTTGTGTGTGCTCTAGCCCCGGGCACGATCCTCCCCCTGACCATCAAACCCAACCCCAGCTCACACTAAGGGTAGGCTTACCAGCATTATGTCGAAGAGCCAGAACACCATGGATCCCCTCGCGATCAGCGCCACCCGACCCGCTTCATACGTTGATCACCAGCTGCTCGATACCCCAAGCGAGCGCGGTCATCGCATCATCCGCGCTGTGGTCTGCAGCATCAGTGCTCCGGCAAAGAATTTGCGTCGGATCGCCGTCCAGTCACCCGAACTAATGGGTTGCCAACTCTCTGGTCCTGATGAGTTCTTTGGCCTCCTCATGCCCCCGACCCCCGGCGCGCAGCTGCACCTTCCAGATCACGATGGTGGCATTAACATCCGCGCCAGCGTGGCGGCTATGCCGGAGGGGCGGCGCCCGAGTCTGCGTTGGTATACGGTCCGAATACTTGATTCCGAACGCGGAATCCTCACTTTCGATGTGGTTACGCACGGCATAAACAGCCCTGATGAGGAGCACATCGGCCCCGGGCTTTCTTGGGCGTTGAACGCCCACGTCGGCGATGACGTCGCTCTGTGGACATGCCAGGGTCTGTGGCATCGTCAGCAGACTTCCCAGACCTTGATTGCCGACCCCTCTGCAGCGCCTTCCCTCCGCGCCATCCTGGAGTACACGCAGACCTTCGCGCCCGAACAGCTACCCGAGATGCACGTGATTGTGCTTGCCGAAAGCCAGCACGACCTGGAACCGCTGCTACGTGAACACTGGCAGGACAAGGTAGGCAGCTTAAAAGTTATTCTCCGCCCTACGACAGAGTTCAGCGGCGCCACCCTGTCGCACCTTCGCCAACTCGACGAAGCCAAGCACCCCGCCACCCGCGCGTCATATGTCTGGGTCGCGGGCGAAGGAGATCTCTGCAAAGAGGTACGGCGCCACGTCATTGACTCGTGGGGTCTTAAGAGCGACTCCGTGCAATGGTGCCCGTACTGGTTCATCGGCAGGGCTCGCCCTTAGCTCGGGTCAGATGACGCCAACCCCGAGCACCTAGCCACCGCCCTCTGCGGTGTGGCGCTAGGAGGCCTGGGTGGGGTTGTCGACGACTCCTCGTGGCACGATGATCGGCGCTGTGCCACGGGGATCCTCCCACACCTCAGCGCGCAGGCCATAAGCCTCGTGGAGCACATCCTCCGTTAGCGCTTCCCGCGGTGCGCCCTTCGCGATCTTTTTCCCGCCCTTCATCACGATCATGGTGTCGCTGAAGGCACCAGCCAGGCTGAGGTCATGCAGCACCGTCACGACTGTCTTGCCCTCCCGAGCGAGCTCGCGCACGATCCCCAGGATCTCCATCGCATGCGCTGGGTCTAGGTAAGTTGTCGGCTCATCCAGCAACACGACTGGCGTATCCTGCGCCAGCACCATCGCCATCCAGACGCGCTGCCTCTGGCCACCAGAGAGCGCCGCCACATCACGAGCGGCAAGGTGGTCAGTCGCTGTTTTCTCCAACGCCTCCCGCACCTTCTTCCGGTCCTCGGAGGGCGATTCGCTCCCACCCCACAGCGCGCGCCGGTAGGGGTGCCTCCCACGCTCCACCAGCTCCCCTACCGTCAGCCCCGGCGGGCAGATCGGATGTTGCGGCAAGAGCGCGATGAGACGAGCTGCCTCGCGGGCGCCCAAGCTGTGGACGTCCTTATCCGCGACGAGCACCCGCCCCTGGCTAGGAACGAGAAGCCTGGACAGGGCCTTGAGCAGGGTGGACTTGCCACAGCCATTGGGGCCAAGCAGCGTCGTAACCTGCCCCGGCTGCGCTTCAAAAGAGACATCCTTAACGATGCTCCGGTCCTCGCTGTAGCCGACCGTCACGTGCTCGACTCGCATACTCATTGGGTCATTCCTTTCACAGTTCCGCCACGCGCGGCCGACCACACCAGCCAAATCAGCGCAGGTCCGCCGATAATCGCGGTCACCAACCCCACAGGAGCAGTAAAGGGCAACGCACCTGCCACCACCGCGCACACGGCCATGAGCGCGGATCCCGCAACAGCCGAACACAACGGATGAGGCGTAGGGGTACCGGCCACCAACTTGGCCAACTGAGGAGCCAGCAACGCGATAAAACCGATGGGCCCAACAAAGGAAACCACGACCGCAACGATGCCGGTCGCTGCGATAAGCAAGATCGAGCGCACCCCGGTGACATTCACGCCAAGGGTGGAAGCGGTGGCGTCGTCATGAGCAAAAAGTGGAAGATCGACCGCGACGACGAGACCCAAGACCACAAAAGGCAGCATGCCCAACACCATGGGCAACAACGCTTCGGTGCGTACGAAGCCGGTGGAACCAGCAAGCCACGTTTGAGCATCGGCAGCACGGGTCAGCTCTGCTTTGAGCAAAAGATACTGCACCAAGGCCTGCGTAAGAAAAGAAAGCGCCAGGCCAATGAGCACCACGCGCTGAGAGGTACCAAAGCCACCGAGCAGCATAAGCAACGCGACAATCACCAGGGAGCCGATGAGCGCGAGACCCGCACGCCACCAAAACGTCGGGATACCCTCGCTCCATGCCGGTCGGGCAAGCACTGTGCCCGCAACGACAAGCACTGCTGCGCCCCCGGAAACGCCGAGGATATCGGGGCTGGCTAGCGGATTGCGGGCCATGGCTTGAGTCCATGATCCGGCGAGCCCCAGGGCCGCGCCAACCACGACGGTGGCGATGGCCACGGGAAGGCGCAGATCCCACACAACGTTGATCGCCTGGCGCGTACCGCCACCGGTGAGAACATCAAGCACCTCAGCCGGGCTGAGCTTCACAGCCCCCTGCCCAAGAATGAGGAAATAACCGAGCACCGTGGCGGCGGCGAAGCCTAATGTCGCCAGGAAGATACGCCTGGTGCGAGCGCGCTTGACTGCGTGCAATGCCGTCATCCCGCTCACACTGCCACCTCCGCGTCTTTCGAGCCCGAAATGCCTCGCCGACGACGAACCGCCGCGACCATAATGGGCGCACAGCCGATAGCCAGAACAATCGACATCTCGAGTTCATTCGGCTGCAGCACGAAACGACCAACAATGTCTGCCAACAACGTGGCAGCGCCGCCAACCACCGCGGTGGGCACCAGCAAGCGCGTAAGCCCAGGGCCGGTGACAGGCCGCAGCAAATGCGGTACGGCAAAGCCCACAAAAGTAACAAGCCCCACGGTGGCGGTCGCCGAACCGGCAAGAATAACCACCGCAGCGGCGGCGAGCAGACGTGCTCGGGCGGGCGAGCCACCCAGGGAACGAGCCGCATCCTCACCCATGGCCAGAAGGTCCAGTGGCCGTGCCGCTAACGCCGCGCACAGCGCCCCGAGGGCTAGGCCGACAGCAGCCATCAGCACGTCATCCATACCGCGCCCTGCGGTAGAGCCGACGGTCCAGCGGCGCAGCCCCTCCAGGGTGTCGGAGGAATAGAGGCTCAGCATATTCGTGGCTGCTTGCAGGGTGAAGGTGACGCCGACGCCTACTAGCACCAGCGTCAATGGGTCGCGGGAGACCCGGGAGATAAGCAGGACGACCAGCGCGGCAATGGCCGCACCGATAAGCCCTGCCACTGCCCGGTGCCCGACCGTCGTCGCCCACCCCACGGTGAGTGAGACGGCGACCGCGAATCCCGCGCCGGCGTTGACACCAATGATGCCGGGGTCCGCCAAGGGGTTGCGTGTCCAGCTCTGCGCGATCGCTCCCGCCATGGCGAGGGCTGCGCCCGCGAACACAGCCAAGAGAGTGCGGGGCACGCGCAGGTCCCAAATAATCCCTGCCTGCTCTGCCCCGGCGGTGGAATGTGGCGCGTGGTGCGGCCCGTGCAGGAGGATGCTGGTCACCTCCCCCATCGACAGACTGCGGGCCCCTAGGTACAGGGAGGCGATCATCAAAAGCACCAGAAAAACCAGTGCGCCAAGCGTAACCGCGACAACGCACAGGGTACGCCTAGCTCCCGCACCGCCACGTAGGCGTTGTGCGGGAGAGGCGAGCGGTGAGAGCGCTTTGATCACAGAGCTTCTGCAGCTAGACCGCGTCGGAGAACTTCTCGACGGCCCACGGGATGGTCAGGGGGTTGGGCATGCTCATCGCGTTACCGACGTTTTCCTCCATCCAGTACACCTTGCCCTCGCGAACCACCTCGAGCTTGCTGAAGGTTGGATCCTTCTTCAGAGTCCCCTGGTAATCGAGCACAAAGAGGTAATCCACGTTGTTGAGCTCGTTGTAATTCTCGGGAGCGATCTCGCGGTAGAACTCACCGCCGTTGCCTTCCAGCTCCCTTGGAATGTCGAAGCCCAAGTTCTCGATGAACTGTCCTCGACCATCGCCGGAAGTGTATAGGCCAATCTTGCCCTCGTAGGGCTTGACGATAGCTGCGCGCTTGCCCTTGAGCTCGGGGTGCTGCTTTTGGAAGTCCTCGAAAGCCTTCTGCGTCTCCTCGACGAGCTTGTCACCCTCCTCCTTCTTATCCACTGCCCCCGCGATCTGGGTTACCTGGTCTCGCCACGGGATCTGCCAGTCCGTTGTCCCCTCTGGCTTGACAGTGGTTGGGGCAATGTCGTTGAGAGCCTTCTTCGCCTGCTCATCCACGGCGTTGTTCACAGCGATGATCTTGTCGGGATCGGCAGCCGAAATCTTTTCCAGTACTTCAGCAGTGAAGCCTCTACCGGTGCCGTAGACAGTTTCTGGCTTCTCGTCCCCAAGCTTGTCGGTTGCCCATGGGCCAACGCCCGAGGCATCCACATCGCCCTCCGCACCCCACGGCGCTACCAGGACAGGCTGGATTCCGAGAGCGAGCAGTGTATCGGCGTCCCCGAGCCCAACTGCCGCGATCCGCTCATTGCCTGCCCCTTCCCCTCCTGAGGCCTGCTCCTCCCCTCGCGCGCAACCGGTGAGAACGAGGGCGGATACAGCCAGAGCTGCTGTGGTCTTGATAGCCGCGCGGCGGCTCAGAGTCTTCTTCAGGAACATGTCGGGCCTTAAAGTGTGAGAGTTTTGGGTGCTTCGGCTGCAGTAAGACATCGCGGTACAAGCGACCCAAAATATCCAGAAAGATTACACCGGCAGGTCACGGGCACAGCATGACGCGCAACGCTCTCAAAACAATACCAAGGGTAGCCTAAACATACAAAGCCTCGGCTTACTCGCTGGTAGCGATACCCAAAAACTAGGCCCCCCAAGCACCACCAACAAGCCCCACCGTGTTCCACACACAGCACAACCCCCGCGCGGTTCCTCAGAAACCCGGCGGGGGTTGTGTGCGTTCGATCTAGCCTGCGCCGCCCGGAAGGACGACGCCTGCCAGCTACTTCGCGTCGATCAAGTCGATCACGCTGTGCCAGTTACTTCGCATCGATGAGGTCGATAACGAAGACCAACGTGCGGCCCGCGAGGGGGTGCGGGGTGCCAGCCGGACCATAAGCCAGCGCCGGCGGGATCGTCAGCTTCCGGCGACCACCCGTCTTCATGCCCGGGATACCTTCCTGCCAACCAGCGATCAGACCCGAGAGCGGGAACTGGATCGACTCACCGCGATCCCAGGAGGAATCGAACTCCTGGCCGGTCTCGAAGTCCACGCCCACGTAGTGCACCTCAACCATGCCGCCAGGCACAGCCTCAGCACCGTCGCCAACCACCAGGTCCTCGATCACGAGCTCCTCAGGCGCCGGACCAGACCCAGCGTCAATCTGCGGCTTCGACATTCTTTGCCACTCTCCTCACGCCAGCCTTCACAGGCCGGCAAGTTTCCTTCTCAAAAAAGCACCCCGCCCTGCCTTATGCAGGAGGCGGGGTGTCACGGCGCCGACTGTACGTAGTCGGCAAAGCTCACGCGAACCACGTTCTCACGCGGCTCGGCTAGCAGCAATTAACGGTTGAGCTTGCGCTCGCTCTGGCCGGTGTAGATCTGACGCGGGCGGTTGATGCGCGCGGTCGGGTCGTTGACCTGCTCCAGGTAGTGAGCGATCCAGCCCGGCAGACGGCCGATGGCGAACAGGACCGTGAAGAAGTCGGTCGGGAAGCCCATGGCGCGGTAGATCAGGCCGGTGTAGAAGTCCACGTTCGGGTACAGCTTGCGCTCGATGAAGTAGTCATCGTTCAGCGCGATGTCCTCGAGCTTCATAGCCAGGTCCAGGAGGTGGTCACCGCCCAGGTGATCCAGGATCTGGTGAGCGGACTCCTTCACGATTGCCGCGCGCGGGTCGTAGTTCTTGTAGACGCGGTGGCCGAAGCCCATCAGCTTCACGCCGTCTTCCTTGTTCTTGACCTTGGTCATGAACTCGTCGGCGTTGTCGCCATTAGCGTGAATGTCCTCAAGCATCTCCAGAACGGCCTGGTTGGCGCCACCGTGCAGCGGGCCGGACAGCGCGTTGATGCCACCGGCGACGGAGGCGAACATGTTGGCGTCGGAGGAACCGACCATGCGGACCGTGGAGGTGGAGCAGTTCTGCTCGTGGTCAGCGTGCAGGATCAGCAGCTTGTCGAGCGCGTCGACGACGACCGGGTCAACCTCGTAAGGCTCGGTCGGGTAGCCGAACATGCTGCGCAGGAAGTTCTCGCGAGCGTTCAGGGAGTTGTCCGGGTACATGTACGGCTTACCCTGGGAAGCGCGGTAAGCGTAGGCAGCCAGCATCGGGACCTTCGCCATCAGACGGTAGGTGTTCAGCTGCTGCTTCTCCGGGTCACGCGGATCCAGGTCGTCCTGGTAGTAGGTGGACAGAATGTTCACGGAGGAAGCCAGCACGCTCATCGGGTGAGCATCGCGCGGGAAGACGCGGAATGCGGCCTTGAAGTCCTCGTCCAGGAGGGTGTGGCGGCGGATACGCTCGGAGAACTCCTTGAGCTCATCCTCGTTCGGCAGCTCACCGTTGATCAGCAGATAGGAGACCTCGTTGAAGGTGGCGTTGTTAGCCAGGTCAGCGATGTCGTAACCGCGGTAACGCAGAATGCCGTTTGCGCCGTCGATGTAGGTGATCTCGGACTTGGTGGAGCCCGTGTTCACGTAGCCAGGGTCCAGGGTGGTCAGACCGGTTTCGGCCAGCATCTTGCCAAGCGCGACACCGTCGTTACCCTCGGTCGCCCTGACGATGTCCATTTCGTACTCTCCACCTGGGTAGTGGAGAACGGCCTTGTCCTGATTATCGGTAGCCAATTGCCATCCCTTTCTAAAAGTTCACGTGCGATATCTCCACACGCGGAGTACGTCCGTAGCTAACAGTGTATAGCGCTTGTGGCTCGTCTCGCGGCGTACACCTTGAAACTTTGCGTGCTGCGCCCGCATTAGCGGGCACCGAGCCGCCAGGCGGCTCTAGTGAAGTTCCCTGCCGCTGCCGTTCCACAGCGCCGTGGGGATACCCCAACATTCTACGTCATATGTGAGCTACGCGACATTCTTGGGGTGCGTCGCCACTACCCCCAGCGGGTGGCAGCGCCCAGAACGCCGCCCGCTAAAATGAGAACTGAACCACAAAGCCCACCGCCTCACGCGGCCACGCAGTGAGGACAGTTAGGACAGCAAGGAAGGTCCGAATCTATGGCAACCCCAAACAACGAACTGCCAACTCTGCCCCAGGAACTCATCCCCGGCGACGGCCGCTTCGGCTGCGGCCCGTCCAAGGTTCGCCCAGCTCAGCTGCAGGCCATCTCCGATAGCGCAGCCATCATGGGCACCTCCCACCGCCAGGCTGGGGTCAAGGACGTCGTCGGCAGCGTCCGCGAGGGCCTGAGCGAACTGTTCAGCCTCCCTGAGGGCCACGAGATCGTCCTCTCCCTCGGTGGCGCAACCGCATTCTGGGACGCCGCCAGCTTCGGCCTGATCCGCAACAAGTCCGCCCACCTCACTTACGGCGAGTTCTCCGGCAAGTTCGCCACCGTCTCCAAGAAGGCGCCATGGCTCGACGCCCCGGAGATCGTCGAGGCGGAGCCAGGCACCGCACCGTCCCCGTCCCAGCTGGATAACGCGGACGCCGACGTCGTCGCATGGGCCCACAACGAGACCTCCACCGGCGCGATGGTGGACGTCACCCGCCCGGCTGGCGACGCGCTCGTCCTGATCGACGCCACCTCCGGCGCTGGTGGTCTTCCGGTGGACATCGCCCAGACGGATGCCTACTACTTCTCCCCGCAGAAGTGCTTCGCCTCCGACGGTGGCCTGTGGCTCGCCGCCTTCTCCCCTGCCGCGATCGAGCGCGTCGAGGAGATCGCCGCAACCGACCGCTACATCCCGGCCTTCCTGAACCTGAAGACCGCCGTCGATAACTCCCGTAAGAACCAGACCTACAACACCCCGGCCGTCGGCACCCTGGTGATGCTCGACAACCAGGTGCAGTGGATGAATGAGAACGGCGGCCTGGACGGCATGGTCAAGCGCACCACCGAGTCCTCCAGCCACCTGTACTCCTGGGCTGAGGGCCGCGACGGCGCCAACCCGTTCGTCACCCCGGCATCCGCCCGCTCCCTGGTCGTGGGCACCATCGACTTCGACGAGTCCATCGACGCCGCGCAGATCGCCAAGATCCTGCGCGCCAACGGCATCCTGGACACCGAGCCGTACCGCAAGCTGGGCCGCAACCAGCTGCGCATCGGCATGTTCCCGGCCATCGACCCGGAGGATGTCAAGAAGCTGACCGCCGCGATCGACTGGATCCTCGATAACGGCCACGCCGCGAAGTAACTGATCCAGCGGGGCTGGTTTCTAGCCCCTCCCCTGCGCCGGCCGCGCGCCCGAGAATCACCCGGGCCCGGCCGGCGCCGACGTACCTGCCTGGGATTCGTTACCCAACAAGCACTGTGACTGCGACACACCGGCAGGCAATCTTCGTTAAAGTTGTTAAGAGTGATTTTTAGGCGTGAGGAGGCCCCAATGAGGGAACTGAAACTGGTAACGACTGACAGCGATGCTCAGTCGCTGGTTTTCGTACCCGCCGAGGCACCGGCGGGGGCTGAAACTGCCGAAGAGTTCTTCCTCGCGGTCACCGACGAACTCCGCGAGCTGCTGGGCGCGGCCGAGGGCAGCAAGTCGGGCTCCGAGCACGGCTCCGAGCAGGCTGCGGACGCGGCCGGGGTTCCGGCGGCAGACACCGAGGACCCGGGCGCCGAAGCGAAGGATGCTTCGGAGGACGACGCCGGTTCCGGTACCTCTGGTGACGGTCTGGCCGCCGCATTCTCCGAGCTGCGGGAAAACGAGTCCCGGGCCCGTGCCGAGCGCGAGCGCGCCCGCCAAACCGAGCAGGAGTCCGCAGACGAGGAGCGCGTCCGCAAGGGCTTCGGGACCAAGTCGGGCAGCGGGCGACCGCACCGCACCCGCATCGCGCTGAGCCCCCGCATCATCCAGGATCGGGTCCGCCACGGCGCCAGCATCGCGGAGCTCGCCGAGGAAGCAGACACGGACGAGTCCCGCATCGAGCCTTATGCGTGGCCCATCCTGCAGGAGCGCTCCCGCATTGCGGAGCTGGCCCGCTCGGCTCGCCCGGCCACGAGCGAGGGAACGTCCGAGCACACGCTGTGGGAGGCGCTGGCCACTGCCTTCGCTGCGCGCGAGGAGAACGTCGCCGACACCCAGTGGGATGCCCACCAGGATCAGTCCCGGCAGTGGGTCGTGACCGTCAGCTGGGCGAAGGCCGCGGCGGGGCAGACCAACACGCACTCCGCTGAGTTCCTCTTCGAGCCCTCCGCCACCGGTGGTCACAACCTGGTCCACCCGCTGGATTCCGTGGCACGCGACCTCGTGGATCCTCGTTTCTCCCAGCCGGTGCGCAGCGTGACCCCGCTGCACCCGGTGGACAATGCGGAGAGCGGTGGTGGTCACCCGGCCGCTGGCGCCCACGACCTGTTCGCCAACACCCAGGGAGGCACGACCCCCGAGCGCCGCGAGGATCAGCGTGCACCGGAGCAAGGCAATGCACCGGCCAGCGGCGAGGCCGCTGAATCGGGCGCCGAGCAGGGCGAGGATTTCCTCCTGCATCCGACCGAGGAGCAGGGCAAGAAGCGCCGCCGCAAGGCCGTTACCCCGCACTGGGAGGACGTCCTGCTGGGCGTACGCACCAATCCGAAGAAGAAGCGCTAAAGCACACCGTCGATAGGGTTAAGCCATGGCCGAAGAGACCGCGAACCCCAACCAGGGTGTCGTCATCACCCAGCCGCACACGCTGGTCACCTTGTGGTTCGTTAACGCGGCGGATCCCCGCAGCGTGTTGGACGCCGAACCCGCCCCCGACCGTGGCTTCGCGCGCAAGTACCTCGCCCAGGTCAACCCGGCCTGGCCGCTGACGCACATCGGGGACTTCGACATGACGCGCAGCACCTCACCCGATGTCCATGAGTTCTACATCGGCGCGTTCCCCGAGGTCTCGGTCGTGCAGACGATCATGCCGGGCCTACTGCGCCTCTCCGAGATCCCGGAGAGCTACCGCAACCTCGTCGCTGCCGCGGACGTGTATGCCACGGCCTACGTGCCCGAGGACGCCGGCGAATCCGAGGACTCCCAGACCTACGCTGGTCTGGGCGGATTCGCCCACTGGTCCGGCGGCACCCTCAAACGGGCGTTCAGCGCCACCCGGGAGAACATCCTGGAGGACGTGGGCCTTCCGATGCCCTTCGAGATGCCCTTCTGGGAGGGCAACGCCGAGGCCACAGGCATCCAGCTGCCGTTTATCCCCCACGAGATCGCCGCGGCCGCCGCCGAGGAGTGGCTGGGGTTCCGCACCGACGGCTCGGGCCCCAGCATCCACATCAGCGCCTTCGCTACCGACGGTCGGCCAGAGACGAAGTCGCGGGCCACCGATCCTGCCCGCCTTAGCGGAGCGCGTTCGCAGTCCGCCGAGGACTCCGGACTGTCCGGCACAGACGACGGCGCCAGCTACGACGACTACACCCCGGGTGGCACATCGAACACTGAGGTCAAGCCAGCAGCCGAGCTCGCGAAGGACGTCGCCGCCGCCACCGGTAGGCTCGCCGTGCGCGGCGCCAAGCAGGCCTGGGGCGGCCGCTACGGGATCAAGAACATGGGCCGCAAGCTCCGCGACGAGGCCCAGCGCCTGGCGCGCAATAGCGGGCGGAACTAACGCACGCGTCGGCCTGCCCCAGTCACCGCCGCCGTCCCCCTAGTAGCGGCTGGCGTAGAAGCCGATGGCGGCGGCCGTCGCCACGTTCAGCGAGTCCGTCCCCGGCATCATCGGAATTTTCGCCCGCATATCGGCCGCGCGCATCGCGTGCTCCGTCAAACCCGGACCTTCGGCACCAACCATGATCGCGATGCGCGCCCCCTCCCCCTGCTCGCGACGCACCGCGAGCACCGCGTCCGCCAAACTCAGCTCCGTGTCCGGGGTCATCGCGATGATCTGAAAGCCTGCCTCCCGGACCGCGTCCAGGCCGTGCTGCCAGTTCGTCGTCTTGCCCGAAAAACGCGCCCACGGCACGCGCAACACGTGCCCCATGCTCACGCGTACCGCGCGACGATACAGCGGGTCAGCCGTTGCCGCACCAAAAAGCACCGCATCGACCCCCAGGCCCGCGGCGTTGCGGAAGAGCGCACCAATATTCTCGTGGTCCCCCACGCCCTCCAGGATGGCGATCACGCTCGGCCCAGCGGGAATATCCGCCAGGACCTCCGGAACCGTGCGTTCCGGGATGCGGTCCGCCGCGGCTACGAGTCCGCGGTGCATGTCGAAGCCCGCAACCTCCCGCAGCACCTCGCGGGAGACCTGGTAGACCACTGGTCCGCCGGCCGGCTGGGCGGCCGAGCAGGTGACGTCCTGAAGAACGGAGAGCTTGCCCTCGAAACCGACCACCGACCGCACCGGGTACCCCGAGGACAACAGTCGTGGCACGACCAGCGAGCCCTCCACGATGACCAGCCCCTTGCCGCCCGGCAGGTCGGGCCGGGAATCCGAGGAATTGAGGTCCCGGAAATCGTCTAGCCGCGGGTCTGCCGGGTCGGTGATGGCGATCGGGGCCAGGTGCACTAGTTAATCGCCCCCAGGATCGGATCCACCGCGAAGTACACGACGAACAGGGCGGCCACGACGTACAGCAGCGGGTGGACCTTCTTCGCGCGGCCCGCGATCACGGACATCACCACGTAGGTCACGAAGCCCACGCCGATGCCGTTAGCGATGGAGTAGGTAAACGGCATGACGACGATCGTCAGGAACGCCGGGAGCGCGATAGAGAAATCACCGAAGTCGATGTCCTTGATCTGCGACATCATCATCGCACCAACGATCACCAGCACGGGTGCCGCGGCCTCGATCGGGACGATCTCGTACAGCGGGGTGAGGAACATCGCGGCGAGGAACAGCAGGCCGGTGACGACGTTCGCCAGGCCGGTGCGGGCGCCGTCGGCGATACCGGAGGCGGAGTCCACGAAGACGGTGTTGGAGGAGGCAGATGCCGCGCCACCGACGACCGCACCTGCGCCCTCGACGACCAGGGCGGTCTTCAGGTTCGGCAGGCGGTCCTCGTCATCCATGAGATTGGCCTGCTTGCCGAGCGCGGTCATGGTTCCCATGGCGTCAAAGAAGTTCGCGAGCACCAGAGTGAACACCAGCAGAGAGGCCGCGAGCACGCCCACTCGAGAGAAAGCGCCGAGGAGGTCAACCGCACCCAGCAGGGAGAGGTCCGGCAGGCCGCCCACGGAGTCCGGCAGAGTTGGCACGGACAGGGACCAGCCCTTCGGGTTTGGCTCGCCGTTCTCGAAAGACGCACCCGACGGCGCTAGGGCCTCGATGACGACCGCAATGATCGTGTTGATGACGATGCCGATGAACAGGCCACCGCGGACCTTGCGGACCACGAGCCCGCCACAGATCAGCAGACCGAGGACGAAGACGAGGGTGGGCCAGGTAGCGATCGAGCCGTTGATACCCAGGGCGACCGGGACGGTGGTGCCAGCAGCATCCGGGACACGTCGGACGAAGCCGGAGTCCACCAGGCCGATCATGGCGATGAACAGGCCAATACCCACGCCGATCGCGGCCTTCAGGCTGGCCGGGATCGAGTTGAATACTGCTTCGCGGAAGCCCGTGACGGCCAGGAGCACGATGATGATGCCGTCGATAACCACCAGGCCCATGGCCTCTGGCCAGGTCAGCCCCTCGGTAGCGACGAAGGTCACCGCGACCAGGGTATTAATGCCCAGGCCCGCGGCGATACCGAAGGGGTACTTTGCGATCACACCAAAAGCAATGGTCATCACGCCGGCAGCGAAGGCCGTCACCGCAGCGACGCGGGAGGTGCCCAGGACGTCGCCGTTGACGTCCGCTCCCGTACCCAGGATCAGCGGGTTCAGGATGATGATGTAGGCCATCGCGAAGAACGTGACCACACCACCGCGGATCTCGTCGGGGATGGTGGAGCCACGCTCCGTGATGTGGAAGAAGCGATCCAACCCGCTACGGGCGGGCTGTTGCGATGGAGCCGAATCTGATGAGGCGGCGGAGGTGGACATGGACGCGCAAAATCCCTTCGGACGCAGTGTTATTTCGCCTAAGAGATTCTCACTTCGGCCCAAGATTCTGCAACTAACACCCTCATTGACACACAGGTGACCGGGGCTGCGGTCAGAGCTTGCGCGGAACCCTACCTACGGGTGGCCGGGGATACTGCAACAACCGCGCCAGACGTTGCGCCGACCGTAGTGCCTTTAGATTCCGTCGTCGAAGGCGCCGTACTCGCGGCCACCGGTGGAGTCGAACTCCTCCTTCGTCTCCGAATGCGCGCCGCAACCGTAGGTCGCGTGCACCACGCGCCCATCGGCGGAATACTCGTTGGTGCACATGCCGAACTGAGTATCGGGGTTATTAATCGGTAGGTAGAAAGCGCAGGTCTTGCAGCTCATCGCTGCCTTCTCCGCGAACTCGGAGTTCGGCCCGAAGTTGCCCTTACGCCACCGCTGCAGGGTCTCGGCCAGGCCCTTCGCACTCAGCGCCTGCGGTGCCTTCTGGTTGCGCGGAAAGTTCTCCAGCTCAGCGCGCCGGTCCTTCGCCAGCTCGTCCCAGGACGCTAAGCGCTCGTCGTCTTCCCGGGGCGGAAGCGTATCGCCGGGGCCCAGGTCCCCCGGGCGCACGCGGTCCTCGTAGGGAACCCACTCGGGTGCGAGTTCGGCCTTCGCCCCTGCCTGGAGGGCGACCTCGTTGACGGTGATCTCCTGGCTGCCCGGCACCGCGGCGAGCACCGCGATCCATTCCCAGTCCTTATATCCGGGAGTGAGGCTCGCGAAGCGGTGGATGGCCACGTGCCCGGAGTCCTGCCCCTGGCGCGGCGGAACCTTCACTCCGAGGTGCTCGCCCACCTCCCCCTCGGCCGCCTCGGTGATTACCTCCCGGGCGATCTCACGGGCCTCGGCGCTGAAGAGCAGCTGGTCGCGCTGTTTCTTGTGCTTAGTCATCTCCCCCATTATGCCCTGCACGTCACCAAGCGGGGCACAGCCGAGCGCCTGGGGCACAATGGAGGCCATGACCATTGCAGCTTTTGCCCGTTCTGCGCGCCGGCCTGCCCGGCTGACGATCGGTGCGGTACTCGCCGCTGGCCTGCTGACCGGCTGCGGTTCCGCGGGCGACGAGGACGCGCAGGTCGCCGGGCCCGCCACGGCTGCGGAAGATGCCCGGCAGCCGGAGCAGCTCAAGGCCACCGTGATCGCCGAGCACCCGTGGGACGCCACCAGCTTCACCCAGGGCGTGGAAGTCGTGGACGAGGGGACACTCCTGGTGGGTACGGGCCGCAACGGCGAATCCCGGATCTACCACAGCACCATCGACGGCGAGCAGTCCAATAGCCACGACCTCGACCGCCGCTACTTCGGCGAAGGAGTCACCCGCCACGTCGATAAGGACGGCCACGCCACCGTCTGGCAACTGACATGGAAGGAAAACACCGCATTCCGGCGGGACGCCGACACCCTCGAGGAAGTGGACCAGGCCCACTACGACGGTGAGGGCTGGGGAATCTGCTCCACCGGAGAGCAGCTGGTGATGAGTGACGGATCCGGCACGCTGACCTTCCGCGATCCGGAGAGCTTCGCCGCCACGGGCAGCGTGAACGTCACGCACGGTGGGGAACCCACCACCATGCTCAACGAGCTCGACTGCCGGAACAACGAGGTCTGGGCCAACGTCTGGCAGAGCAATGAGATCTACCGCATCGATCCGACGACTGGGGAGGTCACCGGGGTCGTGGATATGACGGGGCTGGTTCCCACCCCTCGGCAGGCCGGGGTCGACGTCCTCAACGGCATCGCCCACGTACCTGGAACCGACCGGTTCTACCTGACCGGGAAGCTGTGGGACACGATGTATGAGGTCACCTTCGACCCTGCGTAGGGGCTACGGGGTCGCCGACCCCGCACCCCTCCCCCCCCCCTATTGCGCCCTGCGGGGGGTGCGTTGGGCGATGGCGGGCGCTGCGACTTTGCGTCAGGCTAAGTTCGCCTAGCATGAATAGCCGTGAACGCTTCTAACTCTCAACCGCGCCCCGAGGACACCGAGCAGTTCCTCAAGCGTGCCAACGCGAGCACGCCGACCCCGGCGGAAGGCGCACCGCAGCGCTCCCGCCCCAGCGCGAAACAACGCCGTAAGGCCGAACAGCGCAAGCAACTGATCACCATGCTGAGCATTCTCGCCCTCGTCGTGGTGATCGTCGGCGCCGTGCTGGGGGTGAACTGGTGGCAGAACAACCGCGAGGGCACACTTCCGGAAGACCAGCGCGTCGTCGCCGTCGTCGGGGATGAAGAGGTAGAAATCCCACCGTATTCGGCCTGCGAGATCGACGACCCCGACTGCGAGCCAGGAAAGCCTTTCGAGCTGGACTTCAAGGGCCACGAAGAGGTCACCCTGCGCATCCCGGAGGACGTCTACGACCACGACTGGGCAATGCTCAGCATCTTCGATGATCCGGGCGCGAACGACGAGCAGTACCACAAGGCCAACGAGACCACCGAGACCACGGTGCGCCTGAAGTCGGAGAAGAAGAAGTCCGACGGATCCAACCCCGAGCTCACCGTGGTGGAAATCCACTCCCTGCTCGTCGGTCGCGACGCTGAAGGCGAGGAGACCCCCGTGGCCACGGTATGGGCCATCTCCCCGGCCGGAAAATAACAGCCAGAGCAAAAGGAACGCCCCGGCATTGCCGGGGCGCAAGGGTGTTATTAGGGGCTAACGGGGGTTAGGAATCGAGCTCGCGCGCGATAGTGCGAAGAATCTCTACGATCTGGCGAGAGTCACGGCGATCCGGTCGGCGCCCCGCCTGCAGGACCGGAACAACCTCGGAGTCCAACAGGTTGATGGTGTCCTGCACCATGCCAGCCAGCTGCTCTGGCTTAAAGCGGTGCTGGGCGCGGCGGGGACCGGCGTCCAGAATGGTCAAGCTGAGCGCCTGTGGTCCGCGACGGGCAGCCACAAACTCATATTCCACGCGCTGACCTGGGACGAGTTCCGTGACCCCCTCGGGCAGAACCTGGCGGCCGACGTAGACGTCCTCCTCACCAGGATTGGATACAAAGCCGAAGCCCTTGTCGGCGTCGAACCAACGAACTTTACCGACTGGCATGTTGCCTCACCTTTCTTCTCTTCCTTACCTTGGCGCGCTGTGCGGTCTTTCCCGCGAGGCTTCACGCGCCGTGGGGCGGATGCCGCAAGCAACGTCCGCACGGTGAATGTGCGATCCCGCCCAGTGTTAAGCCTCCAGGATACCCGCTTCTGCGCGCACCCCTGGGTTACTGAAGAAGCTGAAATTAGCAGGCTGGCTCAGCGAGTGCACAATCCGTAATGCAGGCCACTGCGTGTGGCATCAATGCTCCGAGAACCCACCCTGCCCGGTGAAACACGTCACAATCCAGGAAAAAGTTACGATTCGTTATTTTCCATTAACCAGCAGGTCAGAGGCATTTTATGAGGACGCCCCGCAGGGCGCACGGCGGGTTTTCTTTCCGAAGAACGTGACTATTTCGTTATAAACGGCTAGCGTGTGTTCTCAGCACAGAGCAAAAGCTCACAGCGTCGCGCAGAATCGCACGGCGCACCATTGAAGCAAGAGAACACGAAACGAACGGTTTTCGGCCTGGTCACGGGACCGGCCACCGGAAGGGAAACTCAAGAAAAAATGGGACGCCACTCGAAGCGCAACTCCATCTCCACCGTCGGCCGCATCGCCGTCGCAGGTGCCGCACTCTCCGCAGGCGCCGCTGCTTTCGCACCGGCAGCCTCCGCTGCGCCGGACTCTGACTGGGATCGTCTGGCTCAGTGTGAGTCTGGCGGCAACTGGCAGATCAACACCGGCAACGGCTACCACGGTGGCCTGCAGTTCTCCCCGTCCACCTGGAACGCATACGGTGGCCAGAAGTACGCACCGTACGCATACCAGGCAAGCCGTGAGCAGCAGATCGCCGTCGCCGAGAAGGTCCTGGCAGGCCAGGGCTGGGGCGCATGGCCGTCCTGCTCCGCACAGCTGGGCCTGAACTCTGCCCCGACCCAGCGCGACGTGCCTGCGAAGAAGGCTGCACCACAGGCTACGACCAAGAAGGCTGTTTCCCAGCTCGCCCAGCAGAAGGACGTCCTGGCGATCGATAAGGTCTACCAGCAGATCGTCGAGCGCTTCGAGGCTGCCGGCCTGGCAGTCCCGGCACCGGTCGAGGAGTTCTACAAGGCTCACCGCGTGAACCTCAACAACCACCTCAACGCGCACAACGCCCGCGTTGCTCAGGCACAGCAGATCCTGAACCAGTTCGGCCTCTAAGCTCAACGCTTCAGTCCGAACAGCACACAGCCCCGGCTAGCGAGGAAAACTCGCCGACCGGGGCTGTTGTAATTGCTAGCCGCTCCTGCCCGTGGCAGCTATCGCTTAACGCTGGCGGTTAGAAACGCGAAATCCGCCGTGGGGAGCTTGAACCCCACGGCGTGAAAACGCTATTAGCGGTTGATCACCGTGTCTGGGTGGACGTACGGGAGAGTGGAGGAGTCCACCGGCCACTCGATCTCGCCGTAAGGGGAAAGAGCGCCTGCCGAGAACGCCACCAGCTCGGTGACAGCGTGCTGACCCTCTGGAATATCAGTCGGCCACGCCGGGTCTACATAGCCTTTTTTCTTTTCAACGTTCGCCATAGTTTGAGTTTCTCACATCACACCGAAAATCGCACCATAGGAGGCGAAAAACAGCTGACCGGTCCACCCGTTTGGGAAAGCCCGCGCTTCGCTGCCGACGGACGCAGGCGGGGCCAGTCCATTAGAATGGTTTGCCTATGACTGCCCCCGACTCTCCCCGTGACGATGCATCGAACCCTCCCCTCAGCTATCCCGCATGGCTGCTGGGGCAGGATTACGCGTCGCTAGCCGGGCTCCTGGGCAGGCTCCACAGCCGCGGGGCGATTGACCTGCTCGCCCCCACTCCCCTCTCCGAGCTTGGATCCACCGCCCGCGGGGCGTCCTATTACGCAGGTTCCGACACGCTGGCTGGTGCGGCGGGCGCGTTGGACGAGACGCTGCTCGACAGCGCCAGCATTCGCTTCCTCTCCGCCATCGAGCTGCTGGTACTGCACGCCGGCTTCGAACTAGACGCAACTCACGACTGGGTCAGCGCCAGCGACATCATTGCGACCGCCACAGAACTACTGGACATCGCTGGAACGCCGGCCGAGCGCCGCCCCAGCCAGGCGGATCTGCTGGCAGCCATGCGCTCCTGCGCGTCATGGGGCCTGGTCTACGGCCCCCAGTGGTCGCTATCCCCCGACTCAGGCCAACCGTCCAGCTCCGATGCCCTGGACGAGCTTCTACTCAAACTGCCCGGCCCCCTCACAACCATGTTTCACCCCTCGGTCCGGGAACTGTGGCGGCTTGCTGACTGCAACCGCTGCCCCATCCCCACGGCGGAGCTACCCGACACGGTGGAGGCCCTCCCCGACCGCCAGCGCCGATTGCTCAGCACCCTCAACAACGCGGGCGGGGTGGGCCATTCCGAATCCCTGCGGCCGGGCGCAGACCCCGACCAGCCACTGCCCACCTTGGTGCGCACCGGGATCTTGGACCAAATCGATGAGAACACCGCCCGGTTAAGCGGCCGAGTCGCCCAGTACCTACGGGGCACCCTGATCGCCGAACCCGGCGGAGACTTCCGCCCGGCGCGCCCTATCAACCGTTCGACCGGCGAGGCCGGCCCCCATGTCCCGGCAGCTGTCGAGGATTCGGCGTCCGAGCCTTCGACCACCGACCCGAATAGTCAGGCCTCGGCCACGGCGGTCGCGAATGTCATCCAGACGATTCAGGACTTAACCGAACTACTGGAGGAACTGGGGTCCGAGCCCATTCAGCCGCTGATGTCCGGCGGCATTGGGGTCCGTGAAATGAACCGCATCGCTCGCCGCTGGGGCACCGACTCCGATGAGGTGGCCCGCCGCCTCACGCTGGCTTACGAGGCAGGCCTGGTGGACCTTGGTTTTGCACACCCACCCGCCGGAGACGGCCCAGTCTGGGCTCCGACCGAGCCAGCCATGGACTTCCTTGAAGCCTCCCTGGCTACCCAGTGGGCGATGCTGCTGCTCGGTTGGCACGCTAGCCCCTACGCCCCCTGGCATGCTGAGGCGCTGGATGTCCGCGCCTTCCAGGAGGAGTTGCTGGACCCGAATGCGGCTCACCTCCGCCAGTTGTTTCCCTTCCTTTTTAGGACGCCAACGGGCGCGACGACAACCACCGCGCAACTCGCTGATCAGCTGTGGCGTGTGCAGCCTTTCCAGGCCTGGGGCACGACCGCGGAGGGGCTGGAGGCGATCGTCGCGGAGTCGGTGGACCTGGGGCTCACCGCGTTGGGAGAACCCACGGCAGCGCTGTCGGCTTTGAAGCTAGCCCGCGAGGCCGCTGAGGCTCGTGCCGCCCGATCCGCAGCCGCGGCTGCCCACGCCCCAGATGACGTCAGCGCGGCGGAGGATGACAACGATGACGACGACCCCGTCCCTGCGCTGGCAGCAAGCCTGGACGAGCTGCTGCCTTCCCCTGTCAAGTACCTCATCATCCAGGGCGATCACACCGTCATGGCCCCGGGCCTGCTGGCTCCGGCAGACGCGGCGATGCTGCGAGCCATGGCAGTGCAGGAATCCTCCGGCATCGCCTCGGTCTGGCGGATCACGAAGGCGAGCCTGCAGTCCGCGTTCCGTACCGGGCATCGCAGCGAGGAGGTCTCAGAGTTCCTCTCAACCATGACCCCGGGCGGGCTGCCGGCGGTGCCGCAGTCCATCCGGTACCTCATCGAGGATGCCGAGCGAGGCCTTGAGCTCTCGGGCAGCACCCCGGAGGATGCCTCGGCCAGCGGCCGCAGCTCCGTGCCGCACCGCCTGCAAGGAAGGTCAGGCCGGCATTCCGACTCGCAGCTGCGGGAGGCCATCGCAGCCGAGATCGAAAGCTACCGACGGGCCGCGAGCGTCGAGAGCGAGGCCCACGAGGGCGACGAAGTCACGCTGACCGAGCCCCGCGCCGCGCTGTCCGCGCTGCGTCAGGCCTATGCCGCGGGCCACCAGGTGCGCCTGAGCTACGCAGAGGCGGATGGTTCTACGGTGAGCGCGTGGATCTCGGTGGTGATGGTCACTGCCTCGCAGATCACCGCAGTGACCGAGCCGGATGGCGAGACCTTCACGGTGCACCCGCACCGAGTGGTCGCAGTCTCCGTCCCTTCGCGCTAGCCTGAAGTTTTGACGCTTTTCGGGTCGGCTCAAGCAGCAGACCCGGAATACAAGTGTTTCTGCCCCGGCGCGACCGTTTTCCGCACCGCCGGGTCACACGTCTTCCAAGGAAAGGACAACGGCTTTGCCCATCGGCGACGGCCCCTTGATCGTGCAGTCGGATAAGACCGTGCTGCTGGAA
>NZ_KV823532.1 GCF_001815985.1 Corynebacterium sp. HMSC27B11
GGAGAGTAAGACGCCGCCGGCATTAAACTTGATAATAAGAAGCAGCGAGTTGGATCTGGTCCTTACGGACTGATTCAACTCGCTGCTTTTTGTGTTCTTAGTGGAACTCAATATTCAGCCGGGCCCGTTGAACCCTCCGTGCGAAGAGGCTGGATTGTCCGCAGCATGATTCAGTTTTTGCTGCTTCCGAGCTCGGTCAACCATACTGGTCACTACCAACTTGAGCCAGCTAACCGGGCTACGGAGGCAGAATTATGAATACGCAGGGTAAAGAGCACTCTCTTCCCGAGGTTGCGAGCGGCTACGCCGCCCGCGCCATCGACCTGGTAAAAACATATGGGCACGGCGAGGCCAAGGTAACCGCCTTGGACCATGTAGACATCGGCTTTGAAAAGAACCGCTTCACCGCGATCATGGGGCCTTCGGGATCCGGCAAATCAACGCTCATGCACTGCATGGCGGCCCTAGATAGCCCGACCAGCGGCCAGACCTATATCGGCGACACCGAGCTGTCTGAACTGAACGAGAAGCAGATTACAACCCTGCGCCGCGACCGCCTCGGGTTCATCTTCCAAGCTTTCAACCTCGTCCCGACCCTGACGGCCGCGGAAAACATCACCCTGCCCCTGGATGTTGCCGGCAAGAAGGTTGACTCATCCTGGTTCCAGGAAGTCACCACTCGCCTCGGCCTAGCAGAACGACTTAGCCACCGGCCCAGCGAACTTTCCGGCGGCCAGCAGCAACGCGTTGCCTGCGCCCGCGCACTCGTTGCCCGCCCTGAGATTATCTTCGGCGACGAACCAACCGGCAACCTAGACTCCAACAGCTCCCAAGAGGTCCTCGACATTCTCCGCACGGCGGTGGACCAAGACGATCAGACCGTCGTCATCGTGACTCACGATCCCAAGGCAGCCAGCTACGCCGACCGGGTACTTTTCCTCGCGGACGGCAAGGTCGTCCATGAACTGGAAAGCCCCAGCGCAGATGACATCCTCTCCACCATGAGCAGAATCGAGGACTACTGATGCCCCAAAGCACCACAGGTTCTCGCCCCAGCGGAGCAGCAGCGGTCGGGCGCCTGAGCTTCCGCACCATCGCAGCACATAAGGTCCGACTGCTGCTGACAGTCCTCGCCGTGGTTCTGGGTACCGCGTTTATCGCAGGCTCCCTCATGTTCACAGCGGGGCTCTCCCGAACTTTTGACTCGCTCGTCGACGGTGAGATGAAGAATGCCGACGCCGTGGTGAGTGCATCCCCCTCCCCGCACGGTGGCGCCAGCGAGGGTGGGGGCTCGCAGGCCCCAGGCGGGCAATCACCCAACTCTGGCGATGTCCCGGAAACCGTTGGTGGCGGCCAGACTTCAAGCCAGGGTACGGAGGCCACGGGGGCAGCTCCTGAGGCGCCGCAACAACCTCAAGCATTCCCCAACCGCAGGATCACCGAGGACGATATCCGTCGTATCCAAGAGATGCCCGGTGTAGGCCAGGTGAACATCGCTGACCAGGTGCAAGCCGTGGCCGCCAGGGCAAATGGCGAGACCCTGAACTCGGCGCCCGCGCCAACCATGCTGCAGCCCTTCTACGACGGCGGAGAATCGGTCAAGGGTGAGACCCACATCGTCGACGGAGCCGCTCCAACTGCTGCCGGCGAAGTGGCCATCAACGCCAGCGCCGCAGAAGCCCATGAGGTCACGGTTGGGGACCGGCTGAAGGTTGTCACCGCTCAGGCTCAGGACGAGGTCACCGTCACCGGCATTTACGATTCGGATATCGAAACCGGTGGCTTCATCGGACTATCCGTTGCCGCCGACACCTTCAAGGAGAAATTCCTGCAGTCCGGGCAGCCACGCACCCTCTATGTCGGCGCAGCCCCAGGCACCACCGCTGAGGAGCTTGTCGATAGTTTGGCCGCCGAGTTCCCCTACAGCGTCCAGATGGGGGAGGAGGTCTCCGAGGAGCTTTCCGCTGAGATCTCGAAGGCGCTTAGCTTCGTCAGCTACTTCCTGGTCGCCTTCGGGCTCGTGGGTCTGCTGGTGGGAACCTTCATCATCGCGAACACCTTCTCGATGATCGTGGCGCAGCGGATGCGGGAATTCGCTCTACTCCGCGCCCTAGGTGTTTCCCGTGGCCAACTCACTTCCTCTGTGGTTCTCGAGGCGGCGGTCGTGGGTGTTGTCGGCTCGGCTCTCGGTGTGCTCGCCGGAATGGGGCTGGTCAAGGTCATCTATGCGGTTCTCGAAAGCACTGGTGCGGGGCTCCCTGCGGGCGGGATCGTCCTGACGCCATTGGCGGTCGCGCTCCCCATGATCGTCGGAGTGCTCGTCACCATCCTCAGTGCGTGGGCACCCGCCCGCAGTGCTGGGGCCACTCGCCCCGTCGAGGCCATGCGTTCCGGCGACGCCAGCAGCTCCAGCTCTCTGGTGGGGCGCACCATTGCCGGCGGGCTCGCCTTTGCGGTCGGTGTCGCTATTGCCCTCGCCGGGGCGCTCGGCGACGGCTGGAGCACGAAGACGCGGGCCATTCTGGTCGGGGCCGCTGCGGTCCTTGTCATCCTGGGGACGTTCCTGGCTTCACCGGCGGTCGCGCGTCGCGCCGTGCCAGCGATCGGCCGGGTTGTTGGGCTGCCTTTCGGCACCGTCGGCGCACTCGCGCGGAAGAACTCCGCCCGGAACCCACGGCGCACCGCCACCACTGCCTTCGCCCTCACCCTGGGGCTGGCGCTCGTCGGGGCCGTCGGGATGCTGGGGGCGTCGATGAAGGCCTCCGTGGCCGAGGTGACCGAAACCGCAGTGAAGGCCGACTTCGTGGCGACGGGTCCGTCGAATAGCGGCTTCCCCGTCCCCAACGGTGCCGTCGGTGCGGTGCAGGAGACCCCGGGGGTGGGCACCGTCGGAGTGATGGGCAGCTCCCTCGTGACCATCGAGGGCATCGGCGCTTTCGCCGGGCAGCCCTTCGCGAACTACTACGGGGGCAACCCCAACGACGGCATCGTGGTCGAGACCGTCGAGGGCACAACAGATCTCGCGGAAGAGGGCTTCATCGCGGATACCAAGACCGCCGCCTCCCACGGCTGGAAGGTCGGCGAAAGCTACCCAGCCCACCTCGGCAAGGTTTCGGCTGGAAAGAAACTCCCTCTGCTCGGCACCTACGAGCCCAACCAGGCGCTTGGTCCCTACGTGTTGAGCCGGGCCGGAGTGGAGAGCGTGCAGCCCTCCGCTCAGGGGCAGTGGCCCGGCCAAATCATGGCCCTTATGGTCACAGCGGTGCCGGGGGAGGGCGGTGGTGACCACAGCGCTCCGGGCGAGCTTCAAGAAGCGCTTCGGGAGGCAACCAAGGACTACATCGTGGTACAGGTCCTCACCCCAGCGGAGGCTTCGGGTGAGGCTGCCGTCATGGTCGACCAGATGCTCAACATCCTCTACGCGCTGCTGGCGCTAGCCATCATCGTGGCCATCCTCGGGATCGTGAACACGCTGGCATTGAACGTGATCGAGAGGCGCCAGGAGATCGGGATGCTTCGCGCGATCGGCACGATGCGCGGCCAGATCCGCCGCATGATCACCCTGGAGGCCGTGCAGATCGCGGTGTATGGGGCGATCGTTGGTGTCCTCATCGGTCTCGGCCTGGGCTGGGCTTTCGTCACGGTCCTCGCGGGGGAGGGGCTGGAAGAACTCGCCGTCCCGTGGCTGCAACTGGTGCTCATGCTCCTTGGATCCGCGCTCGTGGGCGTGGTTGCCGCCGCCTGGCCCGCGATCAAGGCGGGTCGTACCCCTCCGCTGGAGGCCATCGCGGATTAGGGAAAGCCGGCCGCCACTGTGGGGGTGGCTGGCAGCCCACGGTCATGTTTGGGACGGGGCACTACCAGCGCAAATATAGTTTTCTTAAAGCAATTACTTCGTTTTGCCAACAAATTACCAACGTGTGGTGTTTAATCCCCCCTATGACGAAGATCACACGAGGGGGACGGCCGTGGCGAGCTCGTTCCGCATCTTTCATTGCCACCAGTATTCTTTCCACCACTCTGATCGCAGGAGCTGGGTTCGTCGCGCACGCTGACGAATCCTCCTCGAAGGACCAGGATTTCGGCGCAACGCTGTCCTCCGTTGGTTCCAGCGAGGGCGGGGCTCTTGGATCCTCCGGCACGGGGAAGGCGCCGGAGCAGGGCGATCATGACGCCTTCTACGACACTGATGGCGTCACCACGACCACTCCGGGTGAGATCCTCAAGACCGAGACTGTGCCATATAACCCCGCACCGCGGGGCATGAAGGGCTACGTCCCGAAGACCGTCGACCGCATCATGTACACCACCACCAACGCACACGGCGAGCTCACCCCGGTGACTGGCTACATCATGGAGCCGCGCGCCGAGTGGAAGGGTAAGGGCGAGCGTCCGACCGTCATTATCGGCCGCGGCACCGTCGGCCAAGGCGATAAGTGCGCCCCGACCCGCAACTGGCCGCTGCACAACCTCCAGGACCCGGTCCAGAGCGGCCGCGGTGTCAACCTCGAGGGTATCTACGACGTCGCGTTCGCCAAGTACGGTGTGCGCGTCATCGTCACCGACTACATCGGCATGGGCACCGACGAAGTTCACACCTACATGAACCGCCTCGACCAGGCCCACGCGATGATCGACGCGGGCCGCGCGGCGCGCAACATCGTCGAGAAGAATGGCGGGAAGTTCGGGAAGGTCGCCTTCTACGGCCACTCCCAGGGTGGCGGCGCGTCCACCGCGGCCGTCGAGGAGGCCCCGAACTACGGCAAGGACCTCGACGTCGCGGGTGCCTACGCCTCCGCGCCACCGGCAGACCTGAACGCCGTGCAGCAGAATATCGACGGCTCCGACCTGATGGGCGCAATCGGCTTCACCATCAACGGCATGCTGGCCCGCTACCCGGAGCTGCGTCCGCTGCTGGAGGAGCACCTCAACGAGGAGGGTGAGAAGGCCCTTGCCGCCACCGCCGAGATGTGCACCGACGAGATCATGGATAACTTCGGCCACCAGGAGACCCGCAACTGGACCAAGGACGGCCGCTCCCTGACCGAGCTGCTCAAGGATATGCCGGATGCGCAGAAGGCCCTGGAGGATCAGAAGATCGGTAACGGCAAGCCCGAGGCCCCAGTCATGATTGTCTCTGGCCGCTACGACCGCAACGTCGAGTACAACCAGGCGAAGGTCCTGGCGAAGACCTGGCGCGACAAGGGCGCCAGCGTCGTCTACAAGGATGACTTCATGCCACCGATCGGCGAGTACAACCACCTCGCCCAGGCCGCAACCGGAGCGCCGTACGGCCTGGACTTCATTATCGCCCGCTTCAACGACCTGCCGGTCAAGGGCGAGGGTGGCGACTACACCACCGAGTCCTCCCTGCAGGGCTCCAGCCAGTCCTCCTCCGAGGGCTACGGCCTCCTGGGTTCCAGCCAGCCCTTCCTGGGCAGCTCCGCCCGGGACTAAGTACTAGCCGAAGCTAGTGCCAGCGGGTCGCAGGCCGGCGGCTCCGGCGAAGCCCGCAGCGTACGCTGCGGGCTTTTAGCCGTTGAGCTCGCGGCTGGCGATCTCCGCACCCTCGACGAGGGACTGCAGCTTCGCCCATGCGATCTGCTCGTGGAGGCGACCGCCCAGGCCACAGTCCGTCGACGCGATGACGTTCTCCGGGCCGACGAGCTCAGCGAACTGAATGATGCGATCCGCGACCAGGCGCGGGTGCTCCACCACATTCGTGGAGTGGGAGACTACACCCGGGTAGATCACGGTGCCCTCCGGCAGCTTGTGGTCCTGCCAGACACGCCACTCGTGGGCGTGGCGTGGTGAAGCGCCCTCGAAGGAGTAGCCGCCGACCTCGGCGCGCAGGATCTCCTCGACGATATCGCCGAACGGCACGTCGGTGACGTGCGGGCCGTGCCAGGAACCCCAGCAGATGTGTAGGCGGGTCTGCTCGCGCGGCAGATCCTTCACGGCGTGGTTGATGGCGTCGACACGGGTGCGGATGTACGCCCGGTAGTCCTCGATGGACGGCTCCGGGTTGATCTGGTCCCAGGACTCCGCCAGCGACGGGTCATCGATGGATACCGTCAGCCCAGCATCGGTGATGGCGCGGTACTCTTCCGCCATCGCGTCGGCACAGGCCCAGACGACGTCGTCATCCGTCTCGTAGTACTCGTTCTTCAGTCGGGCCGCGGACCCCGGGGACAGGGCGGCGACGAAGCCCTCGGTGGCACCGGTCTTCTTCATGGCGTTAGTCAGCAGCTGGACGTCGGTGTCGATCTGATCCTTGCCGATGTAGGTGATCGGGCCGGTGATCTTCGGGTTACCGACGGAGGCGCGGTTGGTGAGGATGCCGGAGGCCGGGTCCTCGTATGCCTCGCGGAAGAGGGTGCGGTCACGGCGGTCGGCGAAGCTGGTCAGGCGGATGTTGCCCGGCTCGGAGCGGATAGCCTCCTGGTTGGCCCAGCGGTCCTCGTCGGTCATGGTCAGCCCACCCAGGCGGGAGAAGCTGTAGTTCCACCAGGCGCCGTAGTCGACGGCACCGCTGGTGACGTGGCCGTATTCGCCCTCGTTGATGATGCTCACGCCCATCTCGTGCTGCTTGGCGACGACCTTGTCGATGGACTCCTGCAGGATGCCCAGGAAGTCCTCACGCTCGATCTCGCCGGCGGCGAACTTGTTATTGACCTCGAGTAGTTCCTTCGTACGCGGCAGGCTGCCGACGTGCGTGGTTTTGATGTTGACGCTCATCGTCTGTTTTCGCTTTCCTTGGTCGTGGGGCCAGCGTTGCCACTGGCTGTGGGTGTTGCCCAGTGTATCTATGCCGGGAGACGGCCTGAATGAGTGGGGCTGGTAGACCGCCGGGCCATGCCTGTGCCGCGACCAGAGCCGTGTCTGGGAGGGGAACTAAGATCGAAGGCATGACCGATGGTGAGAAGAACAGCACTGATCAAAACGCCAAGACCCTGGGGGCCACCCCGAACTCCGATATCGCGAGCCTGCCGGGGGCACACCGCGATGTGCAGGAAGGCGTGGAGCCGCTGACCCCTGCCGAGCAGCTGGTGCAGCTCAATAACTTCTTCGAGGACAACTACCCGGAGATCTTCCGCTCGCTGACGACCGACGAAGGGGCGGAATACACGCAGCAGGGTCAGCCGGTTCCGCAGGAACTTACAGCGGCCACGGAGCGCATGTGGTCGAAGGTCCCGGACTTGCTGACTCACAGCAGCCAGCTGGTGTTGGGCGCAGGTCTGGATCACGCGATGCCGCACGTGGCGTTCTGCCGGGAAGGTATTAGCTCCGCGGCGTGGCCGGTGGGGCAACCTGGCGTCGCCGAGCTTCCGCAGGGCGTGGGCGCGACGGTGCTGCGCCCGGACGAGCCCACCGGTGCGCTCGCGATCTCTCTGCACGGTGGGCCGGGCTGGTTCGGTGATCAGCAGGCGCACGAGCAGCTCTGGCAGCCGTTGTTCGCAGCGCTGGCCCAGCAGTCCGGCGTCACCATCGTGGATCTGACCTATCCGCTGCCCCTGGCTGGCGGCGATGGCGCGCGGGGCTGGGAGGCGACGGTCGCGGCCGTGGGACAGGCCTTCGACGCCGTGCGCGGCAGCGCCGAGGCCCTGGGCTGCGATGAGGCTCGGGCCGGAATCGTGGCATTCGGCTCCGGATTGGTCGCTGCAGCCCAGGCCCTGCGCGAAGCGGCGTGGGTGGCGGCGCTGAGCCCACGTATCGCGGGCCCGCTGGAGGAACTGGAGGGGGAGAAGCTGGGTATTCCGGCACTGCTTTCTATTGCCAGCGAGGACTCGCGCGCCACCCCGGCGGAGCGCGCGGCGAGCTTCGCGAAGTCCGTTTTCTCCGAGGTCGACACCCAGGAGTTCCTGAGTGAGCACATCATCGCTCCGCCGACCGTGTGGCGCGAGCGGGTGAGCGCGGCAGGGCAGTGGCTAGCCCGCTGCTAAGCGTCGAGCGCTGCACGTTGCGGTAGGAGCGCGGTAGCGGCGCGGCGCTGTTTCCTGCCCGGGGGTTTGTGCAGGCTGCTTGTTAGGTGCCCGGTCGTCTATCGGGTGCCATCAGTAACCCGACGTGGGGAGAATGACATTACCCCCGCCCTTGGTCTTCGTTGAACAATCCTATAAAGTGACCTAAATCACTGATGGAAAGGTGCGACTATGACCACGAATCCCAACCAGGCTGAAACACAGCCAGGAGCAGCCTCTACCCCAGTGGACAGCACTGACGCCAAGGCCGCTAAGGCAAAGCGACGGGCCACCCGCGCAACCACTATGGGTGCCATGTTCCTGATGGCCACCAGCGCCATCGGCCCAGGCTTCATCACGCAGACCAGCGTGTTCACCGTCCAGCTGGGCGCCGCCTTCGCCTTCGCGATCCTGGTGTCGATCCTCGTGGACATCGCCATCCAGCTGAACGTCTGGCGCGTCCTCGGTGTCTCCGGGATGCGAGCCAATGAGCTCGGCAACGCGGTCGTCCCAGGCCTCGGCTGGGTCATGGGCGCGTTCGTCTTCGTGGGCGGCCTGATCTTCAACATCGGCAACATCGGTGGCGCGGGCCTCGGCACGAACGCAATGCTCGGCGTCGACCCCATCATCGGTGGCGCGATCTCCGCGCTGGTCGCCGCGCTGGTCTTCCTCTCCAAGTGGGCCGGTGCAGCCCTGGACCGCATCGTCGTGATCCTCGGTGCCCTGATGATCCTGCTGATGATTTACGTGGCCATCGTATCCGCCCCACCCGTCGGTGAGGCGCTGAAGCAGACCGTGGTTCCGGATCAGATCGACTTCGTCATCATCACCACCCTCATCGGCGGAACGGTTGGCGGCTACATCACCTTCTCCGGCGCCCACCGCCTCATCGACTCCGGCCTGACCGGCCCGGAGCACGCCAAGGACATCACCCGCGTCTCCGTCACCGGCATCCTCGTCACCGGCGTGATGCGCACCCTGCTCTTCCTCGCCATCTTCGGCGTCGTCGCTTCCGGTGTGGCCCTGTCCGGCGACAACATCGCCGCCGATGCCTTCCGCGCCGCCGCCGGCGAGATCGGCGTCCGCTTCTTCGGCATCGTCCTGTGGGCCGCCGGCCTGACCTCCGTCATCGGCGCGTCCTTCACCTCCGTGAGCTTCGTGACCACGCAGAAGATCGCACCGCGCACCCGCAACCTGCTGACCCTCGCATTCATCCTGGTCTGTGCCGTCGCCTACGTCATCCTGAACCAGGCGCCGCAGAAGCTGCTGATCTTCGCCGGTGCGTTCAACGGCCTGATCCTGCCGATCGGCTTCGGCGTGGTGCTGTGGGTGGCCTGGCGCCGCCGCGACCTGCTGAAGGGCTACAAGTACCCGGTGTGGCTGTGGTCCATTGGTGCTATCACCTGGCTGCTGACCCTCTGGCTCGGCTGGCGCTCCCTCTCCGGGATCGTCGCCATGTGGGCCTAGGCGAAGAGGAGGTCGAGATGAGTACCAGCACGCACGAGATGTCGCCGGCAGCTGCCCGCGCTGCCTTCCGCGAGGGACTGGCCGTGCCGACCACCGGTTACTCGGATGGTTACGCGCAGGCCAACCTCATGGTCCTGCCGAAGGAGTACGCCTTCGACTTCCTGCTTTTTGCCCAGCGCAACCCCAAGCCCTGCCCCATCCTCGGGGTGCTCGAGCCGGGTCAGCTGAACTCCGAGCTGCTGCCCGGCGGGGACATCCGCACCGACATCCCGAAGTACCGCGTCTACCGCGACGGTGAGCTGGCAGGCGAGTACCCGGATGTCACCGAGTTCTGGCGCGACGACCTCGTCAGCTTCCTCATCGGCTGCTCATTCACCTTCGAAGGTGCTCTGCTGGATAACGGCATTCCGGTCGCCCATATCGAGCAGGGGCGGAACGTGCCGATGTACAAGACGTCGATCCCGACCGCCCGCGCGGGGAGGTTCCACGGTCCGCTGGTCGTCTCGATGCGGCCGATTCCTGCGTCCCAGATTGCGGACGCCGTCCGTGTGACCTCCCGCTACCCGGCGGTCCACGGTGCGCCGGTGCACGTGGGGGACCCCGCCGCGATCGGTATTAGCGACCTCGCGTCCCCTGACTACGGCGACGCCGTCGAGATCCCGGACGGGCACATCCCGGTGTTCTGGGCCTGTGGTGTGACCCCGCAGGCCGCGGTGATGGAGACCAAGCCCAGCCTGGCGATCGCCCACGCGCCGGGACACATGCTGGTCACTGACGTTCGTGACCTGCAATACCAGGTCCCCTAAAACGCGCCCTTTCGGCGCAAGGGGGATAGTGGGGCCAGAGGGTTAGTGGGAGAGGTACTTCTGAACCGCGGTGGGGGTGGAGATGAGCGAGTCTTCCAGGATGTCCGCGGCCTCGTTGAAGTCCATTCTCTCGAGGGCGTCCATGACTTCGCGATTCTTTGCCACGAAGGGGGCATGAAACTCGGGCTCCGCCTCCAGGACTTGGAGGAAGGCCAGGCGCATGAGCGCGAGAATGCGGTCCATCAGGTCCTCGACCATCGAGGAGCCCACCCCAGCGACGATGACCCGGTGGAAGCGCTGGTTCGCGTCCGCGACCTTCGCCAGATCCCCCTCCTCGAGGGCCTCTTCCGCCGCGGCGACGATCGTCGAGAGGCGGGGGACGTCCACATCCGCGGTGCGCAGCGCGTTCGGTTCGATGAACGCGCGGGCGGTATAGAAGTCCGCGACATCTGCCACCGTGGGCTTGGCGATGAATACGCCGCGGTGGTGGATTCGGGTCACTAGGCCCTGGCTCGCGAGCTCGGCGAAGCCTTCGCGCAGGGTGTTACGGGACACGTCCAGGTGCTCGGCGAGCTGGACCTCGTTGAGTTTTTCCCCCGGCTGATAGCGCCCGCGGGAGATCTCCTGGCGGAGTTGATTGGCGACCGTTTGGGACCTCATGATGAATTATCCTAGGCAACGCCACTGCCATGCACGAAGCCAGGACGCAGTTAAGGCAACGTAGCGCATAAGAAGAGGCCCCACGGGGCGAATCAACACCCGTGGGGCCTGGCGTGCGAGCCGCTACCAGCCCGCTCTAGGGCTCTAGCTGATGCGGGCCAGGACCTCGCCCTGGGCCACAGAGTCTCCCTCGGCGATGTCGGAGCGGTGCAGCGTGCCCGCAGCCGGCGCCTTGACCGGGGACTCCATCTTCATCGCCTCGATGATCGCCACAGTGTCGCCCTCCGCGACCTCAGCGCCGTCCTCGACCTTCCAGCTGATGAGCACACCGGCATAAGGGGAGATGATCGCATCCGCGCCCGCAGGCTCGGAGGCAGCGGAACCGGCGGAGGTCTTCGCTGCTGCGCCCTCTGCGCCAGCTGACCCCTGCGCCGGGGCAGCGCCCAGCCCGGAGAGCACGCTCATCGGCAGGCCCACCCGGTGCAGCTTGCCGTCGATCTCGATGTTGACTTCCGTGCGCTCCGTGTATGCGGCCTCCACGTCAGTGTTGCCATCCCCGAAGCCCGGGACGTACTCCTTATCCACCCAATCCGTGTACACATCCAGGTGATCCTCGGCGAAGGCCGGGTGGTGGATGATGTCCTTGTGGAACGGGATGACCGTGCGCACACCTTCGATCTTCAGGTCCCGCAGCGCCTCCTCAGAGCGGCGCAGCGCCACTTGGCGGTTCGGACCCCACACGATGAGCTTCGCGATCAGCGAGTCGTAGCTGCCTGGGATGGTAGACCCGGAGCGCACGCCGGTGTCGACGCGGACGCCGGGGCCGGTTGGTGGCTCGAAGGTCCGGACCAGACCCGGGCAGGGGACGAAGCCGTTCGCGGCGTCCTCGGCATTGATGCGGAACTCAAAGGCGTGGCCGGTCGGGACGGGGTCGGCGTCGAAGGAGAGCTCCAGGCCAGCGGCGATGCGGAACTGCTCCTGGACGATGTCCACCCCGGAGACCACCTCGGTGACCGGGTGCTCGACCTGGACGCGGGTGTTGACCTCGAGGAAGGAGACGGTGCCGTCCTCAGCGACGATGAACTCCACCGTGCCCGCGCCGGTGTAGCCCGCCTCGCGGCAGATCTCGCGGGCACCCTCGTAGATGGAAGTGTTCTGCTCATCGGTCAGGAACGGCGCCGGGGCCTCTTCGACGAGCTTCTGGAAGCGGCGCTGCACAGAGCAGTCACGGGTACCGACGATGCGGACATTGCCGTGGGTATCTGCCAACACCTGGGCCTCGACGTGGCGCGGCTTGGTGAGGAACTTCTCCACGTAGCACTCGCCGCGACCGAAGGCTGCCTTAGCCTCGCGACCCGCGGAGGCGAAGCCCTCCTCGATGTCCGCTTCCTCGTGCACGACCTTCAGGCCACGGCCACCGCCACCGAAGGCCGCCTTGATGGCGATTGGCATGCCGTGCTCAGCGGCGAAGTCCCGGGCCTCCTCCCAGCTCTCGATCGGCTGGTCGGTGCCGGGGGCCAGCGGGGCGCCGACCTTGGTAGCCAGTTGGCGGGCCGCGACCTTATCGCCCAGGGTTTCGATGGCCTCCGGGGAGGGGCCGACCCACACCAGCCCGGCGTCCTGCACCGCGCGGGCGAAGTCTGCGTTCTCGGCGAGGAAGCCGTAGCCCGGGTGCACGCAATCCGCCCCGCTGCGGGCCGCAATGTCCAGCAGGGCCGGGATGTTCATGTAGGTATCCGCAGCGGACTCCCCGCGCAGCGGGTAGGCCTCGTCCGCAAAAACGGGGTGCTGGTTATCGGCATCCGCGTCGGAGTACACCGCGACCGACTCGATGCCCAGGTCGCGAGCGGCGCGCGCGATGCGCACGGCGATCTCGCCACGGTTGGCGATGAGAACCTTCTTCAGCGGCAGTGCTGGGGTCGGTTGTTCGTTGTAGAAGGTGCTCACTGTTCTTCCTCCTGGGTATCGGTGTTCTGGTCGGTGGGGTTGATCGGCAGTTCTGCCAGCGTATCGGGGTCGACGGCACGGAAGGTGACGGTGCTGCCGGGCGGGAGCTGACCGGCGGCGTCCATGTCCTCTGGGATGACCGTCGCGATGACGGGGTACCCGCCGGTGACGGGGTGGTCGGCGAGGAAGAGCACGGGCAGGCCATTGGGTGGGACCTGAATGGAGCCGGGCAGCATGCCTTCGCTAGCCAGCTCCTCCTCGCGCTCGCGGGTCAACTCGGCACCCTCGGGGCCGGTCATGCGCAGCCCGATGCGGTTGGACTGGCCAGAGACCTCCCAGGTTGTGCTGAGGAAGTCCTGCACGGTCTGCTCTGCGAACCAGTTGTCGCGGGGGCCGAGGACGCAACGCAGGGTTGCGGCGTTCGTGCTGTCCGCCGGGTTGAGGATGGTGGGGTCCACCGCGGTGCGCGTGGCTCGCCCGGCCTTGAGCAGGTCGCCGTCCGCAAGTGGTGCCGGTCCCATACCGGATAGGACGTCGCTCGCGGCGGAATCGAGGACGGTGTCCGTGGCGAGTCCGCCGCGGATCGCCACGTAGTTGCGGGCCCCGGTGCCGGTGGGGCGCACGGCGAGCTCCTCGCCCGCGAGCAGCCCGATCGGCTGTGCCAGGGCCTTGGGTACCTTGTGGCCGCTGCGGGTACTGACCTCGACTGTGGCCTCTGCACCGGTAACCGCGAGGACGGTATCCACGTTCGCGGTGATGCGCAGTCCGCCGATGTTCTCGATGACGGCGGCGCTGGAGCTGTTACCCACCGCGGCGTTGGCCGCGCGGGCGCTGGCCCGGTCGAGCGCGCCGGAGCGGGTCACGCCAATATCGCCGTGGCCCGGGCGGCCGCGGTCCTGCACGAGGCTGAGTAGGCCGGCGTCCGTGAGGGTCGCGACCGGGCGACCAAGGATCGCCGCCTGGGTGCGGTTGTGCTGGGAGGCCGCCTTGCCGGACCCCGCATTCGAGGACGCGGCGCCGCTGGCCTCGGCGCGGACCGCGCGGTAACGCACGATATCGCCGGGGTTCAGCAACGCTGGGTGTTCGGCGCTTGGGTCCCACATGGGGGTCTTGGTGTGGCCGAGCAACTGCCAGCCACCGGGGGACTGGCGCGGGTAGACGGCGGAGAACTCGCCGGCCAGGCCGACCGCACCCGCGGGTACCGCGGTGCGGGGGTTGGCGCGCCGGGGCACGTTCCACTCGAAGTTCTCGGCACCCTCGCTGGTGCTGGCGTCGGCGGGCACGCAGTAGGTGAAGCCGGGCGCGAAGCCACCGAAGGCGGCCATCCACGCCTGGCTGGTGTGGCGGTTGATGAGTTCCTCGGTGCTGATGCTCAGGTGCTCGGCGGTGCTGGCCAGGTCCTCGCCGTCATAGATCACGTCGATTGTGACCTCACGTGGGGTGGTCTGGCCAGCGGCAGCGGGGGAGAACCCGGCCAGCGTTTCCACCGCACGCTGGGCATCACGCGGGGTGGCGAACTCCAGCAGCACGGTGCGGGCGGCGGCGATGGCCGAGGTCTGGCCTGCCAGCGGCTGGGCCGTCAGCGCGGCGTGCCAGGTCATGACCTCCGCGAGGTCGGGGAGATCGACCAGGAGGGCACGGGTGCCCGCCCGGTGGATGGTCCGAGTCGTCAGTGGTGCGTCGGTCATAGGAAGGACCTCACTGCAATGCCTTCGCTATCCAGTCGGGCAGCGATGTGCTCGGCCATGGCGACCGCGCCGGGGGAGTCCCCGTGGATGCATACGGATTCGGCCCCGATGCTGATCTCGCTGCCGTCCACTGCGGTGAGGGTGCCCTCGGTGGCGAGGCGGAGGACACGCTCGGCCACGGCGTCCGGGTCGTGGAGGACGGCGTTGGACTCGCGGCGGGAGACCAGGGTGCCGTCCGGGTTGTAATTGCGGTCAGCGAAGGCCTCGCGGACGGCGCGCAGACCGGCGGCTTCGGCCTTCTCGATCGCGACGGAGCCAGGGAGCAGCAGCAACGGCAGGTCGCCGAAGGCCTTCACTCCGTCGACGACGGCCTGCGCCTGGGCCTCGTGGTGCACGATTGTGTTGTAGAGCGCGCCGTGGGGCTTGACGTAGGAAACCTTCGTGCCCCGGGATCGGGCCAGAGCGTCGAGGGCACCGATTTGGTACAGCACCTCGTCGGCCAGCTCGGCGGGGGCGTAGTCGATGAAGCGGCGTCCGAAGCCGGGCTTATCGCGGTAGCCAACGTGGGCACCGATGGTCACGCCGCGCTCGGCGGCGGCTTCGAGGGTCTTGGCGATGTCGTGCGGGTCGCCGGCGTGGAAGCCGCAGGCGGTATTCGCAGAGGAGACGACGCGGATCATGGCGGCATCGTCACTCACCGGGTTGCCGGCGTTTGATTCTCCGAGATCGGCGTTTAAGTCGATGAACTGTGCGGAGGTCAAAAGGATCAGCTCCTCCAGAAATTGTTGAACAGTACCTCGAGTGTACGCTGCGTCACGTTTCTGGCGAAGCTGAATGCTGCTTCTCGGGGGTTCTACCCCGTGCGCTGCCGATGAGACGCCGGCGAGCTGTTGCCGACTACGGGCTACTTGCCCAGGTCAGACTCGAGGAATTGTTCGGCAAGCTCGCGGAGGATGGTGATTCCTTCGTGAAGAGCCGCATGCTGCTCTTCGGAGAGCTGCTCGAGGGCGGTGGCGACCACCTCGTCGCGGGCGCGGTTGGCCTTTTCTGCGATCTCTTTGCCGTGCTGGGTGAGTTCGACGCGGACGATGCGCCCGTCCTCCGGCGTCGAGACGCGGCGCACGTGGCCCCATCCCTCCAGGCGGGAGACGTGCTGGCTCATCGTCGGCTGGGCGACGTCCTTAGCCTCCGCGAGCTCGGACATTGTTAGCGGGCCGTCTTCCAGCGCGGTCAGCGTGGCGAGTTGAGAGGTGGTGAGGCCGGAGGCGTGATCGACGCGGCGGAGCATGTGGACGCTGGAGCGGATCGATTCGCGCGTCTCGGCGGCGAGGTCAACGAGGCGATCGTTGGGGGTCATGGCACCAGGGCTTTCGGGGCTCAGGGTGTGCCCACCGGATATGGCGGGGTGGTGAGGGGCTGTGCGGGGGCAGGATGACCCGCTCCCGCTGGGACTTTGCATCCCGTTGTTGAGGGTGTTTATAGCTTATTTGCGTTCGTCGCGCAAAACCACGAGGCTGTGGCGATCCTTCTGGACTTCTTCCCAGCGGTCAGCCAGACCCTCCAGGCGGCGCCACTGGTTCGACGGGATCGCCCGTTCGGCGTCCTTCCACACCTTCTCGTCGCTGGTGCCCCAGGCCACCGGCATCGGCAGTACCTCCTGGAACAGCTCCGAGCTGCGGGAACGCTGTGCACCCGTCACTGCCATCGACGGAACCCGAGCCCCCACCTCGCGCGGCACGCCAGGGATGGAGGTCACGGTGCGCGCAGCCAGCGCCGGCTCGATCAGGTTCGGGTTCGGGTTGGCCTTCGCCTTCGTGCTGGCGTCCACCAGGGAGAGCAGCACCATGTCGCGCGGGTTGACCTTCGCGATGATCGCCGGGGCCAGCTGGTACATGTCGTAATACTGCTGCGGGCTGCCCATCGCTTTCGGAAGTGCGGGGATGATGATCCAGCACAGGGCGCCGAAGATGCCCAGCGAGATCGTGAAACCGATCGTGCGTCCCTGCCAGCCATTGACGGCCACCAGGATGGCGATGATCACGAACATCAGCGCGCCCAGGATCGCGGCGGAAATCTGCAGGCGCTTGGCATCCCGGAAGAACTCATTGTGCTTCCGCGCGTAGTCCTCCTCGACGGGGACATGAAACTCAGTCATTGCTGAAATGTGCCTTCCTTATTAATTATTTTCCACCGGATCCGGCAGGTCCGCCGCATCCATGATGCCGTAGCCATAGCCCTGCTCCGCGAGGAAACGCATGCGGTGGGCTGCGTAGTCAGCATCGAGCGTATCCCGGGTGACAACGGTATAGAAAAAGGCGCCACCACCATCCGGCTTCGGCCGCAGGATGCGACCCAAGCGCTGCGCTTCCTCTTGCCGGGACCCGAATGTGCCCGAGATCTGGATCGCCACGCTCGCCCCCGGCAGATCGATCGAGAAGTTCGCGACCTTGGAGACCGCCAGCGTCGTGATCTCCCCGTCCCGGAACTGCTGGTAGAGCTTCTCCCGCTTCGTGGTGCTGGTCTTGCCGTCGATGACCGGCACGTCCAGCTCCTCGGCGATCTCCTCCAGCTGGTCCACGTAGGCGCCAATGATCAGCGCAGGCTCCTCAGGGTGCATCGCGAGCAGTTTCTTGACCACGCGGTTCTTCGCCGGGGTGGTGGCCGCCAGCCGGTACTTATCGGACTGCTCGGCGGTCGCATAAACCATTCGTTCGGACTCACTGAGCTGCACCCGCACCTCGGTGCAGTCCGCCGGTGCGATCCACCCCTGCGCCTCGATGTCCTTCCACGGCGCGTCGTAGCGCTTCGGGCCGATGAGGCTGAACACGTCGCCTTCCCGGCCGTCCTCGCGCACCAGCGTCGCCGTCAAGCCCAGACGACGGCGGGACTGCAGGTCGGAGGTCATGCGGAACACTGGTGCAGGCAGCAAGTGAACCTCGTCGTAAATGATTAAGCCCCAGTCACGGGAGTCGAACAGCTCCAGCGCCCGGTATTCGCCCTTCGACTTGCGCGTGACCACTTGGTAGGTGGCGATGGTCACGGGGCGGATCTCCTTCTTCTCACCGGAGTACTCGCCGATTTCATCCTCCGTCAGGGAGGTGCGGCGCACTAGCTCGTCCTTCCACTGCCTGCCCGCGACGGTGTTCGTCACCAGGATCAGGGTGGTGGCCTTTGCCTTGGCCATCGAGGCCGCGCCGACCATCGTCTTGCCCGCACCACATGGCAGCACTACCACGCCCGAGCCGCCTTCCCAGAAGCTATCGGCCGCCATCTCCTGGTAGTCGCGCAGCTGCCATTCTTCGTGTTCCTGCGACAGCTCGATGGGGTGTGCCTCGCCGTCGACGTATCCCGCCAGGTCCTCTGCGGGCCAGCCGACCTTCAGCAGTTCCTGCTTGAGCCTGCCGCGCTCGGAAGGGTGCACA
>NZ_KV823533.1 GCF_001815985.1 Corynebacterium sp. HMSC27B11
TTGGCTCCCGCCCCAAGTTGCAACAGCACCATCGAAATCGGCAGACGATCAGGGGCCAGCCCCACCCGGTCAGCCAGCTCCCGGTTGGCCTGATGGTCAACCAGGAACATCGCGGTCTCCGCAATACGGGCCGGCCACCAGTTCAACTCAATGCCATAGAACTGCCCGATGGATAGCTTCTGCTCCCACGAGATATCGAGTGCAAGATCCGTCGTGCCCTCGCGCTCACGGATGGCGACGATCACGTCCGTCTCGATCTTGCGCAGCTCGCGATAAGCCACGATGAGGAAGTTTCCCGAGCCGCAGGCCGGGTCACAGAACACCATGTCGGCCAAGCTGTCGCGGAATGCCCGCAACTTCGCCACTGGCGTGGACTTTGCTGCGATCAGCCGGTCCGCCTCAGCGCGCAGCTCGTCCAAAAACAGCGGACCAATGGTCTTTAGAATGTTCTTCTCGGAGGTGTAGTGCTCACCGTCATCCCGGCGAGCCTCCTTAGACTTCACCAGCTGGAACATCGACCCAAACAAGGCGGGGCTGATGTTCGTCCAACGGAACCGGCAGGCATTCAGCAGCGCATCGCGCATCTCGGGGGTGAAGAACTGCGTGGGCATCGTCTCCGCGAAGATCGCCCCGTTGATGTACGGAAAACGCGCCATGGAATCCGGCACCCGGCGGCGCTGAGCCTCCGGGGTATTCAGCACCTCAAACAACGCACCAAGCTGGCTTCCCAAGTTCTCGCTGGTGGTGTGCTCCAGAACGAAGCGATAGAAGAGATCCTGCTCAATGACCCCGGAGTCCTCGGCGAACAGCAGGAACAGCAGACGGGTCAGATACATCGACGTCACCTGGACGGCGGCGTCTTCGTCCTCAGGGTTGGTCGGGGCCTCATCGCCGACTTCCTCGTCGACCTCGTCGCCGACCATTGCGGTGAACAGGTCGGCCATCAGGCGTGATGCCTGGATCGAGGCCTCCTGCTGCTCCTCCCGCGTGAGGGTCTCCTCGTAACCGGCGAGGAACTTCAGCTCATCGACGTGCTCGGTGACCTCCGCGAGCGGGAACTCAATGTCGAAGCGCTGCTCTGCCGAGCCGAGCCGCACCAAACGGAGGCGCTCGAAGTCGCTGGCGAGAATGTAACGGGGCTGCTCGGACGGCGTAATCGTGCCGCCGAGCAGGTAGTCGCGTGCCTGATCCACCGCGACCTGGAGATCGACCCCCGGCTTCTTCGCCTCCCCGATCACCACACCCGGCCAAAACAGGTCAATATAGCCGGTCTTGCCGGTGCTCGCTCGCCGGGCGTCCTGCTCGAACAGGTCCATGCGGGAGGCGGTCACGCCGAAGCATTCGAAAAGCTCGGTCCAGTAGCTCTGCGCGTACTTGCGCTCAAGTCCGCCCTCGTCGTCGTTGCCCCAGCCGTCGAGGCGTTCCCGCCATCGCAGCTTGAAGCAGTCAAGGTTCTGGCGCATGGTCGCGCGGTCCAGGCGAAGTGCGGTTGGAGAAGTCACGCTCTCACCATAGACAACGCACCAGACACGGGCCGCATGTTCGAATACTCCCGCATCACATAGCAGGTCCGGGCGGATCCCGCCCTTCTCGGATAACGACGTGTCAGCGCCCGCGGTTACCGCCCGCCGTACCGTGCCCGGGGAGTGTCTGCACCGGATTCTAAGCTGGGGTCAGCGCCTGCCTAGGCCGGATGACGTCATTAAAAAACCACAGCACCTCAACCGCTATGAGGTGGGCAGTTAATTCTCGAGCAACTCATCGAGAAGCCTGCGTACCCGAGCGTCGATCTCATCGCGGACCAGGCGCATTCGCTCGATGCCCTCGATGCCCCGCTGGGACGGCTCGTCGATCCCCCACCGCTCGCACGTTCCGTGAGCATCCTCAGGTAGCTCCAACTGGGCATCCTCGCCGAGAATGACGGTGCGGTCGACCTCCCGCAGTAGCTGCGGGTCGATCCCCTTCGGGGTTCCGCCGGACATGTCGGCCCCGATCTCACTAATCGCCTCCACGGACTGGGCGTTGAGTTCTGTGCCCGGTGTCGTGCCGGCAGAGTGGATCTCGACCCGGTCGCCAGCGTGCTGAGCGGCCAGGGCTGCGGCCATCTGGGACTTGCCGCCGTTGCTGACGCAGATAAACAGAACTCTCGGACGGGTACTCATGAGATGGCATTCTCCTTCTCAGATACAGCAGTCTGTGAAGACGATGTGGGGGATGCGGGCAGAGTCGGATCCTGGGGGAAGAGTTTCGGCCCCAACCACAGCATGACGTAGACCAGGCCGACGAGCACCGGGACCTCGATCAGCGGCCCGATGGTACCGGCCAGCGCCTGTGCGGAGTTCGCCCCGAAGGTACCGACCGCCACGGCGATGGCCAGCTCGAAGTTATTTCCTGCGGCCGTGAACGACACCGACGCCGACTGCGCGTAGTTCATCCCCGACATCTTCGTGACAGCCAGCGCGAGGGCGAACATGCCCACGAAGTAGATCAGCAGCGGCACCGCGAGACGAGCCACGGTCCACGGTTGGGATGTGATTTGCTCGCCTTGCAGGGAAAACAGGAGCACGATGGTATACAGCAGGCCGAGCAACGCCAGCGGGGAGATCGCGGGCAAGAAGGTGTCCTCGTACCAGGCACGGCCCTTGGTCTTCTCACCGATGAGTCGAGAGAGCACTCCGGCCAACAGCGGGATGCCGAGGAAGACGAGCACGGAGGTGGCGATGGACCAGAAGGAAAACTCGGCCGAGGTGGTCGCCAGCCCCAGCCAGGAGGGCAGGATCTGGAGGTAGAACCAACCAAGCACGCTGAACATAATCACCTGGAACACCGAGTTGATGGCCACCAGCACGGCCGTGGCCTCCCGATCACCACACGACAGGTCCGACCAGACGAGCACCATCGCGATGCACCGAGCCAGGCCGACAATGATCAGCCCCGTGCGCAACTCCGGCTGATCCGGCAGGAAGATCCAGGCCAGAGTAAACATGAAAGCCGGGCCGACCAGCCAATTAAGGACGAGGGAAACGGTCATCAGGCGTTTATCGGCGACGATCTCCCGGGTCTTGTCGTAACGAACCTTCGCCAACGGCGGGTACATCATCACGAGCAAGCCAAGGGCGATCGGCAGGGATATTCCGCCGACCTCCAGGGCGCCCAGAGCGTCACTAATGCCGGGGAACGTCCGGCCCAGGAGTAGGCCAACAGCCATGGCCAGAAGGATCCACACCGGCAGAAAGCGGTCTAAAAAGGACATGCGCGGGCGATGGGAAACAGTCATAAGACCCCTTTTACATATTGATGGTCATCGATACTAAAAATAACCTTCATATAGATGACCGTCAATATAGGATGGCTGTTATGACCCTCCCGCAGATCCTTCCACTCACTGATCTTGCCTCCTGTTGCTCGCTCGGTTCTGGCCCCCTGACCGAGCATCAGGCCGAGCGTTATGCCACCTTGTTCAAGGTGCTGGCCGATCCTGCCCGCCTGCGGCTGCTGTCGAGGTTGGCGGCCGAGGGATGCGGCCCGGTCAGTGTCGGGGAGCTAACAGAGAGGTCTGGATTGAGTCAGCCGACTGTGTCTCACCATCTCAAACGATTGACCGAAGTCGGCCTGCTAGAGAAGGTGCGAGTAGGCCGGACGGTCACCCACCAGGTCCGCCCGGAACTGTTCGCAGAGCTGCGCACCGTTCTGCAGATGGACTGACCCGCCACCGACGAGCAGGACACGATCACACATGTGATCACCAAGCACGCCGAGGCGATCGCCACACCGTTGCGCGGGGCGTGTCTGCACCGGGTTCTAAGCTGGCGTTAGCGCCTGCTTGAGGCGGGCGACGTCGCTAAAAAACACAGCACCACAACCACAACACCACACGAAAGGCGAGAGTATGACTGAAGAGACGAAGAGGAACGAGTCCCTAGCGGAGGCAATGGACACCGCCTACGAGGCCGGCATCGAGATGCGCCGCGCGGTCATGGGCGATGATTTCGTGGACGCCGCGCTGGAGCGCAACGCGGGTAAAGACGGCGAGGAGCTGCAGAAGCACATCTCCGCGACCGTCTGGGGCTCCATCTGGAACCGGCCCGGCCTGGAGAAGCGGGATCGCAGCCTGCTGAACATCGGCATGCTCGTCGCGCTGCGGGCCACCGGTGAGCTGCGCGGGCACGTCCGTGGCGGCCTGCGCAATGGGCTGACCCGCGAGGAGATCACCGAAGCCGTGCTGCACACCGCTGGGTACTGCGGGGCACCGGCGGCCCTGAGCGCGATGAAGGTCGTGCAGGAGGTACTGGAGGAAGAGCTCGGGCCGAAGGAAAGCTAGCCCGGCGCGCCAGCTGCTCAGCGCGCTAATTGTTGAGCGCGTCCTCCAGGTAGCGGTCGCGGCCTGCCCACAGGCCGGCGAGGAACTGCAGCACCACCAGGGCCACCAGGCCAGCCATGACGACGGACCACGGCTGGGCCACTCCCCCGCCGGAAAGCACGTCGTGCAACGCGCCCGCGCCAACCGGGCCGATCGCGGAGCAGGTATAGCCCGCAGTCTGGCTGAGCGCGCCCAGCCCCGCCGTGCCCGCCACCGTGCGGGTGCGCAGCATCGCCAGGGAGAACGCGATACCCGTAGCAGTGCCGTGCCCGATACCGAAGAGCACCGCGAAAGCCATGCCCAAGTGGGCGGGCGCGAAGTACATTCCCGCCAGGCCCACGCCCAAACCCAGGGAGCCGATGGAGGTCGCCCACACCTGGCTGCGGGTGCGGTGCACGAAGATGCTCACCGCCAGGGCGCACGGGATGGCCACGAGGTTCACGACGGTGAGCATCTCGCCGCCCGCGTTTTCCCCACGGCCCTGCTCCAGGAACATCGTCGGCAGCCACGCGTTGACCGTGTAGAAGAGCACGGAGAGCACCGCGAAGTACATGCTCACCGCCCATGCCAACGGGGAGCGCAGCATGCTGCTCATCGCGATCGCCGGTGGGGCCGCCTTCGCACTGGATGCTGCGCGAGGCGCCGCGGCGGAGGCGTCGGCAGGCTCCTCCCCCGCGCTGGCACCCTCCGCAGCACCGGGCTCCCCGCCATTTTCAGTGAGCTGCACCCTCGCTGCCGGGGTGCCAGGGCGCAGCTTAGCCCGGCCAACCTGCGGCAGCCACAGCGGCAGCGCGATCACCGCGAGGATCCCCCAGCTCAGCAGCGCGATCCGCCAGGACCCCGTGGCCCGGGCGATCGGCAGCGTCAACCCGCTGGCCAGCGCCGGACCCGCGTACAGGCTCACGGTGTACACGCCCATGAGGATGCCGCCCTTATCCGGGTAGCGCGCCTTAATAAATGCCGGCAGCAGCACATTGCCGATCGTGATCGCTACGCCTACCACGGCCATGCCGATGAAAAGCGCAGTGGCGCTAGGCACCAGGCGGATCGCGAACCCCACCATCAGGATCACGAGGGCCGCGAGGATGGTGCGGGCCAGCCCGAACCGACGTCCCCACCCTGGGGCGCGCATGGAAAGAAGGACGAACGCGAGCAGCGGAACCGTCGTCAACAGACCCGCCGCGGTGGCGCCGAGCGCGAGATCACTACGGATATCGGGGATCACGAAGGCCACGGAAATGATCGCCGGGCGCAGATTCAGCCCGACAAAGAAGATCCCCAGCAGGGCGATCAACATGCTGGGGCGGGCGGCGCGCTGTGCACGCCCTGTGGGTGCGCCGGTGGGTTCGGTCATCTCGCGTGGCTCTCCTTCGCTCGTCTCGGGGGTTGGTGGCCGGTGGCTGGTTCTCACCAGCGCCTGCCGGCAGCCCCAAGCAGCTTAGTCAACGCTTAAACCGCCTCAACCAGGAGGCGTGCGCCTAGGCGAGCAGGTACTCCTGCGCGAGCACGACCGCCGCCATCAGCAGCACAAAGACCCCGAAGGCGCGCTTCAACTTCGCTGCCGGGATATGCGAGCCCAGCAGCGTGCCAAGGATCGTGCCAGCCATCGCGAGCCCGGTGAGGCTGCCGAGCGCCTGCCAGTCGACGTCCACGTGGAGGATGTGGGAGAAGAACCCCGAGGCCGACTGCATCGCCACGACCAGCAACGAGGTACCGACCGCGGCGGGCATGGTGAAGCCCACGAGGAGTGCCAGGGCCGGGACGACGAGGAAGCCGCCGCCCGCTCCGACCAGCCCGGAGATTACTCCGATGCCGAGGGCTGCGAGGACGATCTTCACCTTCTGCGCCCGGCTCAGCGGCAGGGTCGCTGCGGTCCCGGCGCTGCTCGGGGTTGATTTACCCTTCGTGCGGCTCGGCGGCGCGGGTGCGGAGGGCTTCCTGCCGCGAACCATACCGATGCCGGAGGCGATCATCACGATGGCGAAGATCGTCATGACGACGATGCCGGGCAGCAAGGCGGTCAGTTGCCCGCCCGCGAAGGCACCCAGCATCGCCAGCCCACCGAAAACGACGCCCGTCCCCCACCGGACGTTGCCCTTCTTATGTCCTCGTTCCCGCTGTTCTTTGGTCGGGCGGGCGTGCAGGAAGGTGGAGAACAGGCTGGTGATCCCGACGATGAACAGGGAGCCGGTGATGGAGTCCTGGGTGGGCCAGCCCGCGATATAGCTGAGGATCGGCACCATGAGGATTGCCCCGCCGCCGCCGAAGAGTCCAATGGTGATGCCAACGAGGATGGCAAGGACGTGGGTAGCAATCAGCGCTGCGGACAATCTTTCACTTCCTGGCTTGAGGGTGGTGCCGAAAGTTCTCTCAACTCTTGTGCCATCCATGCTAGATGGGGGTTAAGTAAAGAAAAGTGTGTCCGCAT
>NZ_KV823534.1:0-12288 GCF_001815985.1 Corynebacterium sp. HMSC27B11
CCCCGCACACAAACAATCGGACACTCTCGATTCTAGGGGTCGTTGCAACATTTCCTAGCTTTCAGCTAAATCTAACAGCTCCGCCATCCGCTCCGCAGGAGTAGCAAAACCCAACATCTTACGCGGCCGACAATTCAACCGATGAGCAACAAGCTCCAACTCCTCCCGCCCATAAACACTCAAATCCGCACCTTTCGGAAAATACTGACGCAACAACCCATTAGTGTTCTCATTCGTCCCCCGCTGCCACGGCGACCCCGGATCACAGAAATACACCGGACAATCCGTCGCAATGCTAAACGACCTATGACCAGCCATCTCTGAACCCTGATCCCAGGTCAACGACCCCCGAAGATGCTGCGGCAACGTCATAATCGCCTCCACCAGCGCATCACGCACCGCCACCGCACCATGCCCATCCGGCAAATGCAGCAACATCACATACCGCGTCGTCCGCTCCACCAACGTCCCAATCGCAGACCTTCCACCTGCACCGATAATCAGATCACCCTCCCAATGCCCCGGCACAGCCCGATCCTCAACAACAGCAGGACGATCAGCAATCATGATCATCGGATCAACAAACCGACTCCTCGCAACACGCTGACCACGCGGTTTACGCCGCGTCCGCCCCGTACGAAGGGCATGGGCCACCACCTTCTTCAACTCGCCTCTGGCCTGGCAGTACAGCTCTTGATAGATCGTTTCATGACTCACATGCATAGTCTCATCGCCAGGGAATTCCCTGCGCAACCGGCCAGCCACCTGCTCGGGGGAAAACTCCATCCGCAACCACTGCCACACCTGCTGTTTCAACCGAGGATTCGCCGCAATCTTCGACACCTTCGGCCGAAACCTCCGAAGCGTTGACTTCCGGTGCGCCTCAAACGGGCGATAAATGCCATCATCACCACTATTGCGACTAATCTCGCGCGAAATCGTCCCCGGATCACGCCCAAGCTCACGCGCAATCGCCCGAACCGATAAATTCCGATTCACCCGATCCGCGATGCGCTCCCGCTCCACCAACGACAAGTACCGCCGGTCAATCACCTTCTCCACCGCAGCCTGCGGCAGCACCTCCACCGGAACACTGACCCGGCCATCAACATACGCAAGAACCTGCATAAGCCGTTTATAGCGATAAACTGCCTGACCATCGGGCACAAACGGCACACGCCGACCACGTGTTTTAATCACCCCCTTATCAACATCAAGCGCACCACGTAACCCCATCCCACACGCAGCTGCAGCAGAACGACGATCCAACCCACAGGCCCGAAGCTCCAAATACTCCACTCGCCGCGCCGTAGCCACAGCCCGCCGACCCTCAGGAGCAGGACGGGGCCGCGCACCAATCGATATCCCCACCCGGTATACCGACGAAGGATTCACACCCAACCGCCGCACAATATCCATTGGCGCGACATTCTGGGCAAACAACGCAACAATCTCGTCAACCACCTGTGACGACAACGTCTTATTCCGCAGTGGTAACCCATCACGATGCGCAATCCGATACGCCGTAGCTAACGACCATCCCAGATCCAGCCCAGCCGCACGCACCGACAAACCATCACCCACCACCAACTGGTGGAACCGAGTGATCTCCTCAACCGGTGGATCCCACCGTGACACCGTCATCACCAACACCAACCCTTCAGATCAGTGTTGCAACGACCACTAGAACTTAAGTCGCGGATCGGACACGTGAAAAACCCCGCCACGGGTTCTTCCATGACGGGGTGGGGACAACGAAGGGCGGTGGTTAGGGAGGTGCGGGTGCTCAGAGTGTAGTGAAGGTAGGGCCTCATTGCGCCTTTTGCAGAGTTTGTGGTCGGTTTTCAGGTGTTTTGCGACCTTAAACTCTGCAAAACCGTGCGGGGCCCGGGCGTGCCACCCGTACGGGGCGGAGCGCGCGAGGAGAGTGAGAGGCGCACGGATGCGCGGGTCCCGCCCGGGGCGTGCTGCCCGCGCGAAGGCTGGGCCTTAGAGAGTCGGGCGGGGGAGGTGATCCGAGCTCGGGGTGCGCTGTTGTTTCGCAGCTTCTTCGCGGTTGCCCCGCACGAACTTTTCGATCAGCAGGATGGTGATCGGGAACTCCGCGACCATGAACAGGGCGATCAGGATGATGAGCTGGGTACTGCCCTCCAGTGCTGAGAACTCAGCTGGTGGTGCGACGAGGAGGTAGATGAAGGCGACGACGGCCACTACCGCAAGGACAATGATGAATGCATGTTTCTTCATGGGAATGCAACCTTTAGCTCTGTCGATCAGGGCCTTGTTCTTTCGACGTTAGCGGGGCAGCCGGCTCGGGTAAATGCTTTTGGGGGAAAATCTAAAGTGAATTCTTGATAAAGAAACTCCCGCCACCGGTGGCTGAAAACCACCCGCAGCGGGAGTAGAGAGGGTGCGCACCCAGCGCCAGCGCTTAGGCCGGGTTCGTGGTCTCCTCGCCGTTGACGATGATCGTGCGGCCCGCATCGCGCCAGCCGATGGAGCCATTGGACACGTTGATCGCGTCGATGCCGTTGAGCTCCAGCCACTGGCAGGCCTTCGCCGACCGACCGCCGGACAGGCAAATGATGTACAGGTCCTGGTCCAGATCCAGCTCGCCGTAGCGCAGCTGCAGCTCGGACAGCGGGAGGTTCTCCGCGCCCTTGGCGTGCCACTCCGCGAACTCATTGGCCTCGCGGACGTCCACCAACTGGACGCCCTCCGGGACGTCTTCTGCTCTCATGGATTCAAAGTCACTCATGCCCGCCATGCTACTAGCCACCACGCCGCCTGCCCCACGGCGGTGGGGCAGGCCGTACCCCTCCTGTCGCGCGATCCACCCTGCGCATGCAAAAGCGCCCGCCCCACGGCAGGGGAGCGGGCGCTAAAGCCTCAAAGGCTAAGCCGTCACTGAGGGCCTAAAGCCTTCTACTTCTTGGCGCGCTCGATGGCGTCGGCCAGGATCTTCTCCGCGTCAGCAGCGGTGCCCCAGCCCTCGCCGCGGGCCTCCTTGCCCGGCTCGAGGTCCTTGTAGTGCACGAAGAAGTGCTCGATCTCGTCCTTCGTGAACTGGGAGATGTCGTCCACGTCCTGGTACTGGTCGAAGCGCGGGTCGTCGAGCACGCAGAGCAGCTTGTCGTCGCCACCGGCCTCGTCGGTCATCTTGAACACACCAACCGGGCGGGCCTTGACAACCACGCCTGGGAACAGCGGCTCCGGCAGGATGACCAGCGCGTCCAGCGGGTCGCCGTCCTCGCCGAGGGTGTTGTCGATGAAGCCGTAGTCAGCCGGGTACGCCATCGGGGTGAAGAGGTAGCGGTCCAGGTGAACCTTGCCGGTCTCCTCGTCGATCTCGTACTTGTTGCGGGAACCCTTCGGGATCTCGATGGTGACTTCGATGCTCTGAGCCATAACTCGCGCCATCCTTAAAATCGGTGTCTGTTTACAGCGCCTCGTGGCGCCTGACGTACATGCAGGCCCCATCCTAGTCGCAGGATAAGGTGGAACCTACTAACCACCGCCCCTGCCGCCCACACATTGTCAGGATTTAGATTTTGGAAGCTGAGAAGAAGTCCTCTTTCCGCCGCTGGCTCCTCGCGGTGGTGGCGTTCCTCGCGGTCGCCGCCGCCATCATCGCTGGCGCGGTGGTTCTTTCCCAGCGTCCCCATTACGACGTCGCCCCCGCAGCGCTTCCCCGTCCTGACGAACCAGTGATGGTGGAGGCCAGCCCGCCTGCCACCCCGGTGGACTTGACCGAGGTGAAGAAGGCGGCGAAGGACCGGCAGCTGGGGCGCCTTTCCGCGGAGATCACTGACCTGGAAACCGGTGAGGTGATCTACGCCAACAATGAGGGCAAGCACCTGGTGCCGGCCTCCTCGACGAAGGTGTACACCACCGCCGCGGCCCTGCTGGCGAAGGGCCCGCAAGACCGGCTGGCGACCTCCGTGGTCAAGGGCGGCCCGGGCGAGTTGATCCTCGTGGGCGAGGGGGATATCACCCTCGCCCGCAAGCCTGGCTCCGGCTTCTTTACGGATGCCCCGGCCATCAGCGATCTGGCGGATCAGGTTCGCCGAGCGTTGCCGCCGGAGGAGCTGAAGAAGATCACCAAGATCACGGTGGATAACTCCATGCGGGAGAAGTCCACCTTCCACAAGAGTTGGGACCTGGTGGAGATCGGGATGGGCAACGTGACCTTCCTGGACTCCGTGATGATCGACGCCGGCCGCATCATCCCCACGGAAAATTACTCCGCCCGCAGCAACACCCCAGCCCGGGACGTGGCCCAGGCGCTCGCCGAGGACATGGGGCTGGGGGAGAAGCTCAAGTCCAAGAAACTGAAGCTCGAGGTTTCCGATGATCCCGTGGGTCCGGCCCACCCTTCCGCTGAGGAAGCGTTGGGGCAGGTGCTCTCCGCGCCACTGAGTACCCGACTGCGGGACATGATGCTGCACTCGGACAACATGCTCGCAGAGGCCGTCGGCCGTGAGGTGGCGATCAGCCAGGACCTGCCGGGCACCTTCAAGGGCGCGACCGAGGGCGTGCTCAAGGTGCTGAAGGACAACGGCGTGGACACCGAAGGTGCGGTGCTGCACGACACCTCCGGCATGAGCGAGGACAACCGCCTGAGCGCCCACAACCTGAACTCCGCGCTGGGCAGCAAGAAGCTGCACGCCCTGCAGCAGGACCTGCCGGTCGCCGGTGCGGAGGGCACGCTGCGCAACCGTTACCTGGCGGGCAGCGGGGCCGAGGACGCAGCCGGGTGGGTGCGCGCGAAAACCGGCTTCCTCGACGGGGTCAATGCCCTGGCCGGCACGGTGGTCACCAAGTCCGGCCGCCCGTTGAGTTTCGCTTTCCTGTCCAATACTCCCGCCGACGTCGGCGACGGGCGCGAAGCCCTCGACCGGCTGGCCGCCGCCGTGTATCGGCTCTAGTTTTCTCGGCAACGGCCACGCAGGGTGACTGGGGCCAGGCCCTGGGGAGGAGGAACACCGTGAGCACCGCAGCGGACTTCCGCGCCTGGCTCGCTGGGCTGCGCACAACGCATCCGGAGCACGCCGCGCAGTTGGCCGAGGGGCCGGTCTACCTGGGGGTTTCCGGGGGCGCGGACTCGCTTGCGCTGGCCTATACCGCCGCCGGGATCGCCAAGAAAGACCTGCCGGGGGCGAGCTTCCGCGCCTTGGTGGTGGATCACCAGCTGCAGGAAGGTTCCGCCGAGGTCGCCGCCACCGCGGCGCAGAACTGTGAGGAGATCGGCATCCCGGCCCAGGTCCTCACCATCGATGTCCCCGGCGGGCCGGGTGCAGATGAGGCCGCCGCCCGCGAGGCCCGCTACCGCGCGCTCGGGGCCGCGGCTGCGGGGCGGCCACTGTTGGTGGCGCACACCGCCTCCGATGATGCGGAAGGGGTGCTGCTGGGCCTCGCCCGCGGCTCCGGGACGGGTGCGCTGGCCGGGCTGCGCCCCATCACGACGGCCACCCACCAGCGCTCGGATAATGGCGAGCAACAGGCCGGCAACGAGCACCCGGCCATTGCTGCGGGGGCCGGGTGGCTCGGCCGCCCCTTGCTGGACAGCACGCGAGAGGACACCGAGGCCACGTGCCACCGCGCCGGGCTGAGCTTTTGGTCTGACCCGCACAATGCCAGCCCCCGCTTTCGCCGATCGCGGGTCCGCCAGGAGCTGCTGCCCCTGCTGGAGGAGATCCTCGGCCCCGGCGTGGCCGACTCCCTCACCCGCACCGCCCGGCTGCTGCGCGAGGATTCCGACTACCTGGAGGCCGCCGCCCACGCGGAATACACCCGGCTTATCGCCGAAGCCGGCAGCCACGGGCACGCCGAGGGTCACGAGCAAGCCGACAACCGTGAGCACGCCGGGGATCGTCCGCACGCCACCGCCGAGCTGGCCTGCGCCCCACTCGCCGAGCTGTCCGACGCCCTCCGGCGCCGCGTGATCCGCCATTGGCTCGCGGGAAAAACCGGGCCGTTGACCTACTCCCACTTGAGCCGCATCGACGCCCTCGTCACGGATTGGGCCGGGCAAGGCGGCGTGTCCGTCCCGTGGCATACAATGAACGGTTATGAGGCTTTAGGCAGAGGCCACGCCCACCCGCCGAGCCCGCCACCAGCGGAGGTGTCGCCCACCGGGCAACACCGCACCCGGCTGGTGGTGGCGCGGCGCGGCGGCGTCCTGCGCCTCGTGGCGGAAGAATCACACAAGCACCCAAAGGATCGACGAGCACATGACTGATCAGAACTCGACTTGGACCAAGAAGAGCACCGACATCCCGGCCCACCCCTACGGTGACGACCTGGAAGCAGTCCTGATCGACCAGGACACCCTCCACTCCCGCATCCGCGAACTCGCTGCCGCCATCGACGAGCGCTACCGCGACGCCCCGGAGGACCTCATCCTCGTCTGCGTGCTCAAGGGTGCGGTCTTCTTCATCACCGACTTCGCCCGCGAGCTGGAGATCCCGAACCAGCTGGAGTTCATGGCCGTCAGCTCCTACGGCAACTCCACCAGCTCCTCCGGCGTCGTCCGCATCATGAAGGACCTGGACCGCGACATCGAGGGCCGCGACGTCCTGATCGTCGAGGACATCATCGACTCCGGCCTGACCCTGTCCTGGCTGATGAAGAACCTCACCAACCGCAAGCCGCGCTCCTTGTCCGTCGTGACACTCTTCCGCAAGCCAGAGGCCGTCAAGGTCGAGATCGAGGACCTCATTGAGGTCGGATTCGACATTCCGAACGAGTTCGTGGTGGGCTATGGCCTGGACTTCGCCGAACGCTACCGCGACCTGCCATTCGTCGGCACCCTGAAGCCGGAAGTGTACGAATAGAGCGTTCACGAACCTTCAGCCAGCGCCCGGACGTCCGCGAGTAGCGCTGGCGAAACAATGCGCGGGCACAACTAACTGATGGGAAATATGGACAACAACAAGGTCCTGAGGATCGCGGGGATTGTCGCCGCCGCCCTCATCGCTATTTACGCTTTTGGCGTGCTCACGGACAGCGACCGTGGTTTCGACAAGGTCGATACCTCCATCGCGATCAAGGAGCTCGACGCCAAGAACGTCAAGGAAGCCGAGATCAAGGACCGCGAACAGACGGTCCAGCTGAAGCTGAAGAAGCCCATCGAGGTCGAGGGCAAGGATGGGATCGAGCAGATCACCACCCAGTACCCGGCCCGGGCCAGCCAGCAGATCTTCGACGCGGTGAAGGGCTCCGAGGCCGAGAAGTTCGACACTCACGTCTCGCAGGACTCCTTCATCGGCGGGCTGCTGATGATGCTCCTGCCGATGCTGCTGATCTTCGGCCTGCTGTTCTTCATGCTCACCCGCATGCAGGGCGGCGGGGGCATGGGCCCCTTCGGCTTCGGCAAGTCCCGCGCCAAGGACCTGCAGAAGGACAACCCGGATACCCGCTTCGACGACGTCGCCGGTGCGGACGAGGCCGTCGAGGAGCTCGACGAGATCCGGGACTTCCTCTCCAACCCAGGGAAGTACGAGAAGCTCGGCGCGAAGATCCCGCGCGGCGTGCTGCTCTACGGCCCGCCCGGCACAGGTAAGACGCTGCTGGCCCGCGCGGTGGCCGGTGAGTCCGGGGTGCCGTTCTACAGCATCTCCGGCTCCGACTTCGTGGAAATGTTCGTCGGTGTCGGTGCCTCCCGCGTGCGCGACCTGTTCAAGCAGGCCAAGGAAAACGCGCCCTGCATCATCTTCGTCGACGAGATCGACGCCGTCGGCCGCCAGCGTGGCGCCGGCATGGGCGGTGGCCACGACGAGCGCGAGCAGACCCTGAACCAGCTGCTCGTGGAGATGGATGGCTTCAACGGCCGCGAGGGCGTGATCCTCATGGCCGCGACGAACCGCCCGGACGTGCTCGACCCAGCACTCCTGCGCCCGGGCCGCTTCGACCGCCAGATCCCGGTCACCAACCCGGACCTGGTGGGCCGCGAGCAGATCCTGCGCGTCCACGCGGAGGGCAAGCCGCTGGCACCGGACGTCGACCTGGCCTCCCTGGCCAAGCGCACCGCCGGCATGTCCGGCGCGGACCTGGAGAATGTTCTCAACGAGGCCGCGCTGCTGACCGCGCGCGTGGACGGCAACGTCATCACCGGCGACGCCCTGGAAGAAGCCACCGACCGCGTGGTGGGTGGCCCGCGCCGCACCTCGAAGATCATCTCCGAACACGAGAAGAAGGTCACCGCCTACCACGAGGGCGGCCACACGCTGGCTGCCTGGGCCATGAAGGACATCGAGCGGGTCTACAAGGTCACCATCCTGGCCCGCGGCCGCACCGGCGGGCACGCGATGACCGCCGCGGAAGACGACAAGGGCATGTACAACCGCTCCGAGCTCTTCGCTCGCCTCGTCTTCGCGATGGGCGGCCGCGCCGCCGAGGAGCTGGTCTTCGGCAACCCGACCACCGGCGCGAGCGCGGACATCGAGATGGCCACGAAGATCGCCAAGGCCATGGTCGTCGAGTACGGCATGAGCCCGCGCGTGGGTGCCGTGAAGTTCGGCGAGGAGCAGGGCGACCCGTTCGTTGGCCGCGGCGGTGGTGGCCAGTTCCACCCCTCCGAGAAGGTTGCCGCGCTGGTGGACGAGGACGTCCGCATGCTCATGGACAAGGCGCAGAACATCGCCTACGAGGTCCTGCGCGAGCACCGGGAGTACCTGGACACCCTGGCGGAGAAGCTGCTCGAAAAGGAGACGCTGCGCCGCCCGGACCTGGAGGCCATCTTCGAGGGCATCACCCCGCGCGAGGTCTCCGAGATCTTCCCGGGCCAGGACCTGGACCGCCCGAAGGACTACCGCGAGCCGGTGAAGACCCCGGTCGAGCTGGCCAAGGAGCGTGGCGAGGAGCCGCCGAAGCGCAAGGACTACTTCTCCGCTGCCCGCCGCGCGCGCATCGAAAAGCGCAAGCAGCAGCAGGAGGAGCAGGTCAAGAAGCTGGAGCGCGAGCAGGAGGCACGCCAGGAGCCGCAGCGCGGTTTCGAGCTGCCGGAGCACGAGCGCCCGGATAACCCGTGGACCTCGGACGACGCCCCGACCACTCAGATCCGTCCGGTCACCGAGGCAGGGGAGCGGGTCTCGGAGTCCCCGGCCGCCGGCGAGCCGGCACCGCATGTATCTGGCCCGGATGCGGAGGATCCAGAACGTTCGGCGCCGCAGAACCCAGCGTCCGGCAACCCAACGCAAAACACCCCAGCGTCGGGCAACCAAGCGTCGGATAACCCAGCGCCAAATAACCCAGCGTCGGGCAACCCAACGCCCGAGCCCTACACGGGCGGGCGCCACGCCCGCCGCGACCCCGCTCAGCACCCAGGGACCAGCGCCTACGGCGACGGAACTGACCGGGGCGAGCCGGGTGGACGTCATCACTCCGGCCCGGAGGGGAACAACCCCACCGACGAAGAGAAGAACTAAGGAAGGCGGCGAACACCGACATGGCTGATTCGACCACGTCTGAGTCGACGAGGCACTTCGACCGCGAGCGCGCCGAAGCCGCCGTTCGCGAGCTGCTCATCGCCGTGGGGGAGGACCCCGACCGCGAAGGGCTGGCCGATACCCCGGCCCGTGTGGCGCGCGCCTACGAGGAGGTCTTCTCCGGCCTCGGCACCGACCCCACCGAGGTGCTCAACACCACCTTCAACGAGGACCACCGGGAGCTCGTGCTGGTCAAGGACATCCCGTTCTACTCCACCTGCGAGCACCACCTCGTGCCCTTCTTCGGCCACGCCCACATCGGCTACATCCCGGGGCGTTCCGGGAAGGTCACCGGGCTGTCCAAGCTGGCCCGCCTGGTGGAGGGCTTCGCCCGCCGCCCGCAGGTCCAGGAGCGCCTGACCACCTCCATCGCCGACGCGCTGATGGAACGGCTGGACGCCTCCGCGGTGATCGTCGTTATCGAGGCCGAGCACCTGTGCATGGCGATGCGTGGGGTGCGCAAGCCGGGCGCGAACACCGTGACCTCCGCCGTGCGCGGCGGCTTCCAGAACAACGCCGCCACCCGCGCCGAGGCCATGGCGCTGATCCGCGGGAACTAGAACCCCAGCACTAGCGCCCGGGCCAAGCGCACCAACAGCGAACCCTGCGGGAACCAACCCTAGAAAGACTTGATGATGCAGCCTGCACAGTCTACTCAGCCTGACCAGCCGACCACGCCGGAGAAGAGCACCCAGCAGAACCAGTCGGCCACCCCGCCGCGCACCAAGGTGATGGGGAGCCTCAACGTCACGGAAGACTCCTTCTCCGACGGGGGCTCCAACCCGGACACCGCCACCGCCGTGCGCCATGCCCAGCAGATGGTTGACGCGGGCGCGGACATTATCGACGTCGGCGGCGAATCCACCCGACCCGGCGCCCAGCGCGTTGACCCGGAAGTCGAACGTGGGCGCGTGACCCCCGTGATCGCGGAGCTCTCCGCGCTGGGTATCACCACGAGCGTGGACACCATGCGCGCCGCCACCGCACTCGCCGCTGCGGAGGCCGGGGTGGACATCCTCAACGACGTCTCCGGTGGCCTCGCGGACAAGGACATGCTCCCCGTCGCCGCCGAGACCGGCCTGCCGATCTGCCTCATGCACTGGCTGACCGACCGCTTCGAAGGCGCGGAAGGCTACGCGGATCAGAGCGCGGGTACTGGCGTGGATGTGGTCACCGCCGTCCGCGAATGGCTGTTGCGCCGGGTGGACGCCGCCCTGGCCGCGGGGGTGAAAGAGGAGAACATCATCCTGGATCCCGGCATCGGGTTTGCGAAGTCCCCGGCGGATAACTGGCAGCTCCTGGGGGCGATGGGACAGCTCAACGAGCTGGGTTTCCCCGTGCTGATCGGCGCCAGCCGCAAGCGTTTCCTCACCGCCCTGCGCCCTGCCAGCGACGGCCTCCCGGGCTCCCCGGAGACGGCGGACGACGCCACCGCGGCGGTCTCCGCGCTGGCGGCCCAGGCGGGCTCCTGGGCGGTGCGGGTGCACAACGTGGCCCCTTCCCGGGCAGCGGTGGACGTGGCTTATTACTCCCGCTTGGGCGACGGCCCGGCGGTGGCAGAAGGGTGGCGAGCGCGCCGTGGCTGATCGCATCGAACTTATGGGCCTGAAGGCCTTTGGCTACCACGGGGTCCACGACTTCGAGAAGGACGAGGGCCAGAACTTCGAGGTGGACATCGTCGTCTGGACGGACTTCGCCACCTCCGCGGCCTCGGACGACCTCTCCGACACGATCTCCTACGTGGACCTGGCGGACATCGCCGTCGCCGTGGTGGAGCAGGAGCGCTTCGACCTGATCGAAACGCTCGCCGCCACCATCGCCGACCGGATCATCGCCCTCGGCGGGGCACACGCCGCGGAGGTCACCGTGCACAAACCACAGGCCCCGATCCCGCACCACTTCAGCGACGTGCGGGTCGTCGCCCGCCGCAACCTCAAGCAGCAACGAGGCAGGTAACACCGTGGCGAGCAACAGCGCCGGCTGGCGGGTGGCCATTGGGCTGGGCAGTAATATGCCCGGCGACCAGGGCAGCCCGGAAGCCATGATCCGCGCGGCCGCCAGCGCCGTGCTCGATCTGCCCGGCACCCAGCTGCTGGCAGCCTCCCAGGTCTACGCCACCCCGCCGTGGGGCGTGGTCACCCAGGACGAATTCCGCAACGCGGTGATCCTCGTGGCCACCGAACTAGAGCCCCTTGACCTGCTCCACGCCTGCCAGAACATCGAGAACGAGGGCGGCCGGGTGCGCCTCCAGCACTGGGGGCCGCGCACCGTGGACCTCGACCTGCTGGCCGCCTACGACGCCGCCACCGGCGAACCGGTGATCTCCGCCGGGCGCTGGGGCGAGGAACTCATCCTGCCGCACCCGTACACCACCGCCCGGGGCTTCGTGCTCGTGCCCTGGGCAGAGATCGCCCCGGAGGACCCGCTGCCGCGCGTGCCCGGCTCCCCGGCAGGCCCGGCCGCAACCGCCACGGTCGGTGAGTGGCTGGCCCAGCTACCCGAAGAAGAGACCGCGGGCATCACCCAGCTCGGGGCACTGCTGACCGGTCCGGCCACGCCCGGGGAGGCTGGGGTTGACGTCCTAAAAAGCGAAAACAACGAGCCCAGGAACCGCGACGAGCCCTGGGTAGACTGAAAAACATGAAGAAGATGAAGCAGGTCGCGCCCATGGCGCTGGTGGCTGCAGCAGTGATCGCCGCCGCCTTCGCCTGGGTGACCGCGCTCGGCTTCTATGCCCACTTCCCGCGGATCGAGCTGGCGACCAGCAGCGTGCTGTGGATCGCCGCGATCATCTGCGGGG
>NZ_KV823534.1:12308-97532 GCF_001815985.1 Corynebacterium sp. HMSC27B11
GCAGGGCTTCATCATGCGCAAGAAGCTGCAGGATAACGCCATCGGCCTGGACCGCAGCCAGGTCAACCCCATGACGGTCGCGTTCAGTGGCGTGCTCGGCCAGGCCGTCGCGTGGATCGGCGCGATCTTTGCCGGAGCCTACGGCGGGATGGTCCTCTTCCTGGTCTTCAACGCCGGACACCTCGTCGTCGCGCAGGAGGACACCCCGGGCGCGATTGTCGGGATGCTCGGCGGGGCGCTGGCCGCGGTGGCGGGCAAATGGCTGGAACAGAACTGCCTCACACCACCGGAAGATGGCGGGGTGCCCGGTGAATAACAGCGTCAACAGGTAAGGTGACCAGCATGAGCAATCGGGAGAACTGGAGCCAGAACGCCGCTGCGGGCGGCGCCGAGCAGACGGACGGGCAGAACAGCGGGCCGCGCGTACTGATGGTGCTGCTCGTGGTGCTGGCGCTGATCGCCAGCATCCTGATGCTGTTCCTGGATTCCGACCTGTGGCTGAAGATCGCGGTCATCGCCGCGCTGTGGGCCGCGTTCCTGGGCATCGTGCTGGTCTCCAAGTACTCCAGCGCGCTGCGCGCCGAGCAGAAGCGCGTGAACACCCTGGAGCGTGCTCACCGTGCGGAGATGGAGCGCGAGGTCGCGGGCCACCAGCAGCGCGAGGCGGCGCTGAAGGAGAACTACACTCGCCAGCTGCGCAACCAGCGCGATGAGCACCTGGAGCAGCTACGTCACGAGCTGATCTCCCTGCGGGCGCAGCTCGCGGAGATGTCCGGCGAGGAGCTGGACGACGAGCAGACCGCCGTGCACGCCCGCGCCGAACGCATCATCGAGCTGAACCGGGGCGGAGCGCAGCCGACCGACCGCCGCTACCAGACCGGCACGTCCGGGCAAGCTGGGCAGAAGCAGCCGCAGGCTGAGCAGGCCAAGAAGAGCGCGGCGCGCAGCAGCCAGCCGGGTGCGTCCGCCCGCGCCGCCTCCTCCGCGGGTTCCCCGACGCTCGGCCACCACAGCGAGCCGAGCTCCGACCGCCGCGCCTCTGCCTTCTCCACCGGCAGCTTCGCCGCCGTGAAGTGGACCGGGGACAACACCGAGGAGACCACGCAGATCCCGATCGTCGTGGACTCCAGCTCCTCCAGCAGCGCGCAGTCCAGCACCCAGTCGGGTGCCTCCGGCGCGCAGGCTGCAGCCAACCGCGGATCCGAGGCCGCAGAGCCGAAGGCAGCGGGCCGTGGCCAGCACGAGCAGCGCGAGGCCGCGCAGGCTCCCCAGCAGGAGCGCGCAGCCCAGCCCGCCCCGCGCACCGAGCCGGCGTTCCGCGCCTACGAGCCGAGCCAGGCCGCTGCCGAGCAGGCCAGCGAATCGGCACAGAAGCAGGCTGCGCCGCAGGCTGAGCAGCAGCGCGAGCAGGCCGCCAAGCCAGCTGCCGATGAGAAGCGTGGCGCCCACGAGTACCGCGCCGGCCGTCGCCGCGCGGATGAGAACTCCGAGGGCCTGACGGTCGCAGAGCTCATGAAGCGCTTCCAGCAGAACGACAAGAAGTAGCTCGAACCGCGACCTAAAGATCTCGCACCGCGACCCAAAGATTCAGCATGATTGATCGCCAACCCCCACGCCTGAGCGTGGGGATTATTTCTGCCGGCGCCGTCGGGCTCGCCCTCGCCGAGGCTTTCACCCGGGCCGGGCACCACGTCCACGGCATCCACGCCCACTCCGAGCGCTCCCGGGCACGGGCAGCCCAGCGCGTCCCGGGCATCCCCATCGTTTCGCTGGCCGAGGCCGCGATGGCCCAGCTGGTGGTGCTCGCCGTTCCAGACCCGGTGTTGCCGGAGGTGGCCGCCGAGGTGGCCCACACCGTCCGCGACGGCCAGATGGTCATGCACACCTCCGGGCGTAACGGCTGCCAGGTGCTCCAGCCCATCACCGACGAGGGCGCGCTCCCGCTGGCCCTGCACCCCGCGATGGGCTTCGTCGGCACCCCGCAGGACACCGACAACCTGCTGGGCTGCGGCTGGGGTGTCACCACCGACTCCGAGGTCGGTCAGGCAGTCGGCGAACTGCTCGTCCAGTCCCTCGGCGGCGTGGCCGTCCACATCGCGGAGGACCGCCGCCCGGCTTATCACGCGGCCATGGCCCACGCCGCGAATCACCTGGTCACCCTCATCTCGGATGCCCACTCCATGCTCAACGCGGTGCTCGATAAGCCGAACGACCCGGCCGCCATCGAGGGGGAGGGGGAGTCGAGCGAGGCCCGGCTGCTGCTCAACTCCATCGTCCGAGCCGGAGCGGATGCCACCCTGCGCGAGCACCTGGGCGCCCTGACTGGCCCTGCCTCCCGCGACGACGCCCCCGCCGTCCTCGCGCACCTCGAGGCACTGCGCCAGCTCTCCGAGGAGTCCGCCGACCCGCACTCCCACAACCTCCACCTGCGCTACTTGCCGATGGCCGAGCGCACCGCCCAGGCAGCAGGCTCCCCGGAAGTCGAGCGGGTGCTCATGGCCTACCGCAGCGAACACGGTCTGCCGGGTGGACTAACCTAAGGCGCATGACCAAGAATCAGCCCAGCCCCCAGGCCGACCCGCAGGCAAGCCCCCAGCCCTTCCGCCGCGGCGAGGCCACTCTGATGACCACCATCGACGAGTTCAGCCAGGTCACCCGCGCCATGCGCAAGGCCGGCAAGCCGGTGTGCCTCGTGCCCACGATGGGCGCGCTCCACGAAGGCCACCTTTCCCTGGTCAAGGCAGCAAAGGCAATGCCGGGCGCCTTCGTCGCGGTCAGCATCTTCGTCAACCCGCTGCAGTTCGCGGAGGGCGAGGACCTGGACGCCTACCCCCGCACTCTCGACTCCGACGTCGAAAAGCTCAAGGCCGCGGGCGTGGACGCCGTCTTCGCACCCTCTGCCCGGGAGATGTACCCCAACGGCCCCCGCACCACGATCCACCCCGGCCCGGCCGGCGCGATCCTGGAGGGCGAGCACCGCCCGACCCACTTCGCGGGCATGCTCACGGTGGTCAACAAGCTCTTCCAGATCTCCCACTGCGACCACGCCTTCTTCGGTGAGAAGGACTACCAGCAGCTCGTCCTGGTCCAGCAGATGGTCAACGACCTCAACATGGAGCTGCGCGTCCACGGCGTTCCGATCGTCCGCGAGGGCGGCGGACTGGCGCTGTCCAGCCGCAACGTCTACCTCTCCGACGAGGAGCGCGAGCTCGCCCTCACCCTCTCCGCGGCACTGACGGCCGGTTCCTTCGTCGCCGAGGACGGCGCGGAAGCGGTGCTGTCCACCGCCCGTGCCATTCTCGACGACGCCGAGGGCGTCGAGGTGGACTATCTTGCTCTTCGTGGCACCGATCTCGGCGAGGCCCCGGAAACCGGGGACGCCCGGCTGCTGGTCGCCGCGCGCGTGGGCAGCACCCGGCTGATCGATAATGTTGGCGTGCCGATTGGTGTAGGGTTCAAGAACTTGGACCCCGAGCAGGGCGCAGGAGGCCCCGACGCTGCCGCCCCTGCCGCTCCCGATGCCGCACCCCAGAGCTAGAAAAGTTAGGTTCATCTCTTGTTCCGCACCATGCTGAAGTCAAAGATCCACCGCGCGACGGTCACCCAGGCCGACCTGCACTACGTGGGTTCCTGCACCATCGACGCAGACCTGATGGACGCCGCCGACATCCTCGAGGGCGAGCAGATCGACATCGTCGATATCGATAATGGCAACCGGCTGACCACGTATGCCATCACCGGCGAGCGGGGCAGCGGGGTCATCGGTATCAACGGCGCGGCCGCCCGCCTGATCAGCCCCGGCGACCTGGTGATCATCATCGGCTACGGCATCTTCGACAATGCCGAGCTGGCGGATTACCACCCGCGGGTGATCTTCGTCGATGAGAGCAATAAGCAGGTTGAGCTGGGAGAGGACCCAGCTCACGCCCCGGCCGGCAGCGGCCTGAAGGACCCGCGCCACCCGGAGGCTTAAGAACCCCGGACGCGCTCTCGGTGGCGTCCGGGCGATGCAGTAGTCTGGTGGGGTGACTACAAAGAATCCATCCACCAGCAATGATGAAATTCCCGAGCAGATGCGCGTGCGCCGCGAGAAGCGCGAGCGCATCCTTGACGAAGGCCGTCAGGCTTATCCAGTAGAAGTTCCCAGGACTCACACGCTGGCGGAGGTTCGTCAGCAGTGGGCGGTCAAGCCCAAGGAGGATGACCCGGAGGCAGCGGAGAAGCTCGCCGCCCTTCCGGAGGGGGCGACCCTCCTGGGCGTCGGTGAGGAAACGGACAGCGTCGTCGGCGTGGCTGGCCGCGTGATGTTCGTCCGCAACACCGGCAAGCTGGCCTTCGCCACCCTGCAGGACGGCGACGGCACCCAGCTACAGGTCATGCTCTCCCAGGCAGAGATCGGCGCGGAGTCGCTGGACCGCTGGAAGGCGGAGGTCGACCTGGGCGATATCGTCTTCGCCAAGGGGCGCGTGATCTCCTCCCGCCGCGGCGAGCTCTCCGTCATGGCCCAGGAGTGGATCATGGCTGCCAAGGCGCTGCGCCCGCTGCCGGTCGCGCACAAGGAGATGAGCGAGGACGCCCGAGTGCGTCACCGCTACACTGACCTGATCATGCGTGAGGAAGCCCGCAAGAACGCCATGACCCGCATCAAGGTGATGCGCGCCCTGCGTCACGCCCTGGAGCGCCGCGGGTTCAACGAGCTCGAGACCCCGATGCTGCAGACCCTGCACGGCGGTGCCGCGGCTCGCCCGTTCGTGACCCACTCGAATGCGCTTGATATCGACCTCTACCTGCGCATCGCGCCGGAGCTGTACCTCAAGCGCGCCGTCGTCGGCGGTCTGGACCGCGTCTTCGAGATCAACCGCAACTTCCGCAACGAGGGCATCGACCGCTCCCACAGCCCGGAGTTCGCGATGCTGGAGACCTACCAGGCATACGGGGACTACAACACCGCGGCGACGATGACCCGCGAGGTCATCCAGGAGGTCGCCGAGGAGGTCTTCGGCACCACCAAGCTGACCATGCACGACGGCACCGAGTACGACCTCGGCGGCGAGTGGCCGGTCATCGAGGTCTACCCGTCCCTGAATAAGGCGCTGGCCGAGAAGTTCCCGGACCAGCCGGAGGTTACCGTCGACTCCACCGTCGAGGAGCTCAAGGCGCTGGCGAAGGTCATCGGCCTCGAGGTCCCCAAGGACGGCGGCTGGGGCCACGGCAAGCTCGTCGAGGAGATCTGGGAGTTCCTGTGCGAGGACCAGCTGTGGGGCCCGGTCTTCGTCTACAACTACCCGGTCGAGACCTCCCCGCTGGTCCGCCAGCACCGCACCGAGCGCGGCGTGACCGAGAAGTGGGACCTCTACCTGCGCGGCTTCGAGCTGGCCACCGGCTACTCCGAGCTCGTTGACCCGGTCATTCAGCGCGAGCGCTTCGAGGACCAGGCTCGCCTAGCCGCAGGCGGTGACGAGGAGGCCATGGTTCTCGATGAGGACTTCCTGCAGGCAATGGAGCAGGGCATGCCGCCAACCGCTGGTACCGGCATGGGTCTGGACCGCCTGCTGATGGCCTTCACGGGCCTCGGCATCCGCGAGACCGTGCTCTTCCCGTTGGTGAAGCCAGAGAAGTAATCTTCCTCTCGGTTGCATAAAGCCACACACCGCCCATGGTGTGTGGCTTTCTTTATGGCATTCCGCGGAAATTGTGATCTGCGCCATGTTGCCAAGTTATGATTAATAAGATCATTATCCGCACATGGTGATGCTCGGCGGATCGCAACGAGCGATGCGTAGGGCACCTCTACTGAAAGGTGGCTACCAGACAATGAGCGACTCCAAGAAGCTCAACGACTCCACCCCGGGGCTGAACAACGTCAAGCGTGACGCCATTGGTGTCGTTATGCGGGCGCTGTCTCGTTTCACTGGTTCCGACTTCGCAGAAAAGTACAACCTCAACAAGGCCGTCGACCGCGCTGCCTACGAGACCGCCAAGGGCGGCATCCGTACCGCCGGCGCGATGAACCGCCAGTTCAAGCGCATCAAGGGCTCCGGCGACCCGGTCCGCCTCCCGAAGCAGAACGAGGGCGACGTCCAGCAGTTCGAGCCGGGCAAGGCGCCGTTCGACCTGAACCCGACCGAGGATCAGCAGATGATCCTCGACGCGGTGCGCGAGTTCGCCATCGAGCGCCTGCGTCCGGCTGCTGCGGAGGCCAACGACGAGTCCAAGCCGACCGAGGGGCTGCTCGACACCGCCGCTGAGCTCGGCATCGCTCTCGTGAACCTCCCGGAGGAGTTTGAGGGCATCGCCAGCGCATCCGGCGCCAGCACCAACGCCCTCATCGCCGAGGCTCTCGGCTTCGGCGACATGGGCCTGGCCGTCTCCATCCTCGCCCCGGCAGGCGTGGCCAACACCATCACCAACTACGGCGACGACGCCCAGCAGAAGACTTACCTGCCGTCCTTCTCCGGCGAGTCCGTCCCACCGGCAGCCGTCGTGGTCTCCGAGGCCCGCCCGATGTTCGACGCCTTCGAGCTGCAGACCACCGCGAAGCTGGAGGGCGACGAGGTCGTCCTCAACGGTGTGAAGACCATGGTCCCGAACGCCGCAGAGTGCGAGCTCTTCGTCATCGCTGTCGAGCTGGACGGTGTGAACACCTTCGTCATCGTCGAGTCCGGCGCCGAGGGCCTCGAGGTCGAGTCCGACCCGTCCATGGGCCTGCGCGCCGCAGCCCTGGGCCGCGTGATCCTCAAGGACGTCCGCGTCCCGGCCGCCAACCTCCTGGGTGGCGCGAACCTCTCCGACACCGACCGCACCGAGCAGTACGCGGAGATTATCCGCCGCTCCCGCCTGGGTTGGGCCGCACTGGCCTCCGGTACCGGCGAGGCCATCCTCGAGTACACCAAGAAGTACGTCAACGAGCGTGAGGCCTTCGGCGAGCCGATCTCCCACCGCCAGGCAGTGGCCTTCATGGTCGCCAACCTCCGCATCGAGCTCGACGGCCTGCGCCTGATCATGCTGCGCGGCGCATCCCGCCTCGACCAGGGCCTGTCCTACCACCGCGAAGCCGGCCTTGCCCGCCGCTACGCCTCCGACAAGGGCATGGTCATGGGCCTGGACGGCGTCCAGCTGCTGGGTGGCCACGGCTACACCAAGGAGCACCCGGTTGAGCGCTGGTACCGCGACATGCGCGCAATCGGCGTTGCCGAGGGCGTCGTCGTCATCTAACCCGCCATAACAACGACATTGGCATCTACGCACAACACAGTCCCGAGAGCAGAGGAAAAAGATCATGCTTAATCTGGAACTTCCCAAGCGTCTGAAGGCGGGCGCCAACCAGGCACACCAGGCGGCCGCACAGATTTTCCGCCCCATCTCCCGCAAGTACGACCTCAAGGAGCACGGGCGCCCGGTCGAGCTCGACACCATGGCAGCCCTCGTCGAGGGCGCCGCTGACGGCGGCGTGGCCATGGCCGGCGCCACCAGCAGCCGCGGCGACAAGAAGCAAGACACCGGCGTGAAGAACGGTGGCAACATGGCCGCCGCCCTGAACGTCATGGAGACCTGCTGGGGCGACGTCGGCCTGACCCTGTCCATCCCGTACCAGGGCCTGGGCAACGCTGCCGTCGCCGCCGTCGCTACCGACGAGCAGCTCGAGCGTTTCGGCAAGATCTGGGCCGCCATGGCCATCACCGAGCCGCAGTTCGGCTCCGACTCCGCGGCCGTCGCCGCGACCGCGAAGCTGGACGGCGACGAGTACGTCCTGAACGGCGAGAAGATCTTCGTCACCGCCGGTGAGCGTTGCACCCACGTGGTCGTCTGGGCCTCCGTGGACAAGTCCGCAGGCCGCGCAGCCATCAAGTCCTTCGTCGTTCCGCGCGACACCCCGGGCTTCGAGCTGGTCCGCCTCGAGCACAAGCTGGGCATCCGCTCCTCCGATACCGCGCACTTCATCCTCGACAACGTGCGCATCCCGAAGGACAACCTCCTTGGCTCCCCCGAGGTGGATACCAAGAAGGGCTTCGGTGGCGTGATGGCCACCTTCGACAACACCCGCCCGCTGGTCGCAGCGATGGCCGTCGGTGTTGCACGCGCCTCCCTGGAGCGCCTGCGCGAGGTCCTCACCGACGCTGGCGTGAAGATCGACTACGACGCACCGGCCTGGAACCAGTCCGCCGCCGCGTCCGAGTACATCCGCCTCGAGTCCGACTGGGAGGCTGCCTACCTGCTGACCATGCGCGCAGCATGGATGGCAGATAACAAGAACCCGAACTCCAAGGAGGCCTCCATCTGTAAGGCGAAGGCCGGCCGCATGGCGACCGACCTGACCCTGCGCGCCGTGGAGCTCGCCGGTGCCTACGGCTACTCCGAGCGCGACCTGCTGGAGAAGTGGTCCCGCGACTCCAAGATCCTCGACATCTTCGAGGGCACCCAGCAGATTCAGCAGCTCATCGTCGCCCGCCGCGAGCTGGGCCTGAGCTCCGCTGAGCTGAAGTAAGCGGAACTTCAGCTTTCCGCGACTCCTGAATAACCCCGTTCCCGGCGAGAATAACCGCTGGTAGCGGGGTTATTTCTGTGCCGGGGCTGGTGCCAACCCCCCGGCGGAAAATATGGGCTTTAGAAAAGTCCCGGAGCAAGGCAAAATGTGTACTGCCTGGGATCTCTCTGACAACGCTGGGAGCCCCCTGATATGTCTCATTCGCAACTGTTTGATTTACGAGTTAGGTCAGCACTGAATGTCTCAACCGGAGACCAAAGCCCCCATTAACGGGAGCGCAGCAGGACAAGAAAACGACTTCTGGTGGCACACCATCTTCGGCGGGTTGCTGCTCCTCGCGGTTCTCGCACTGACCTGGTGGTCCGTGGATCTCATGCCGGAGTCCGCGAACATCGGGATCCTGATCGTCACGATCATCTTCGGCATGTTCATGGCGTTCAACATCGGCGGTAACGACGTCGCGAACTCCTTCGGCACCTCGGTCGGTGCGAAGACACTGACCATCAAGCAGGCGCTGCTCATCGCCGCCATCTTCGAGGTCGGTGGTGCGCTGATCGCCGGCGGTGACGTCACGGATACCGTCCGCTCCGGCATCGTCGACCTGGACGGCGTGAACCTCGACCCGCAGCACTTCGCTTACATCATGATGGCCGCCCTCCTCGGCGCGGCACTATGGCTGCTGATCGCGACCCGCAAGGGCTGGCCGGTCTCCACCACCCACTCGATCATCGGCGGCATCGTCGGCGCCGCGGTGGCCCAGGGCGTTGCCACGGGCACCGGCGGCCTGGAGATGGTCCAGTGGGGCAAGATCGGCGAGATCGCGATGAGCTGGGTGCTTTCCCCAGTGCTGGGTGGCGTGGTCGCCCTTCTCCTGTACTCCTTCATCAAGCGCCACGTGCTGCGCTACAACGATGAGGTCGAGCACAAGATGCGCGAGATGCAGGAGCGCCGCAGTGAGCACAGGAAGCGCCACAAGGACCTCTTCTCCCGCCTCAATGAGGTGCAGCGCGCGGCTTATACCCAGACCATCGCCCGCGACGCCTCCGTCTACATCACCGGGCGCGCCGAGCCGCAGAACCTGGAATCCGACTACTACCGCGAGCTCGTCGTCATCGAGAAGGACGAGCGGGAGATCGAGGCTCACCGCGCCCTGGAGACCTGGGGCCCGTCGCTGGCTGCCCTTGGCGCAATGATCATCACCGGCATGCTCCTGCTGAAGAGCCTGAGCAACATCCTGCCGAACATGACCAGCGCCATGGTCTTCGGGATCGTCGCGATCGTGGGTATCGCGGTGTTCCTCACCCTGCGTTCCTTCACCACCGGGCTGCGCCGCTACACCGTGGACCGTGCAACCTTCGTGATGTTCAGCTGGATGCAGGTCTTCACCGCCTCCGCCTTCGCCTTCTCTCATGGTTCCAATGACATCGCGAATGCGGTGGGTCCCTTTGCTGCGATCTTCGACGTGCTGAAGACCGACTCCATCAACGCGACCGCTCCGGTGCCGATGGCGCTGATGCTTGCCGCCGGTGTGGCTCTGATCTCCGGTCTGTGGTTCATCGGCCGCAAGGTGATCGAGACGGTTGGCACGGGGCTGACCCACATCCACCCCGCCTCCGGTTTTGCTGCTGAGCTCGCCGCCGCGGGTGTGGTGATGGCGGCGTCCATCTCCGGCCTGCCGGTGTCCTCCACGCACATCCTGATCGGTGCGGTGCTGGGCGTGGGCATCGTCAACCGTGCCGCGAACTGGCGTCTGATGAAGCCGATCGCCCTGGCGTGGGTCATCACGATTCCGGCTGCCGCGCTGATCGGTGCGGTGGGCGTCCTGCTGATCGGCTGGATCTTCTAAGAGCCGAGAAGTCTAAGCACACAACAGCGCCCCGGGTGGAGAAACACCCGGGGCGCTGTGCTGTGCTGGTGGCCGAGGTGCGGCCGGGGCGCGCCTGAGAGGCCCTCAGCCCGCCGGCTTAAGCAGCGGCTGCGGACTTTGGCCGTGGCAGCTCGCGGCGCACGACCTTGCCCACCGCGTTGCGGGGCAGGGAGTCCACGTACACGAAGTGGCGCGGCACGGAGAAGCGGGCCAGCTGCTTGGAGACTGTCGCTTTGATCTCCTCCTGCAGCTTCTGCTTATCGGCCGCGCTCAGCTCCTCCTTCGTGACGATCCACGCGCACAGCGCCTGGCCGAACTCGTCGTCCGGAACGCCCTGGACGCAGACCTCGAGGATCTCCGGCAGGGTGCCGATGATGTGCTCGGTATCGGTGGGGTAGACGTTCTCTCCACCGGAGACGACCATGTCATCCGAGCGGCCGGAGACGAACAGCAGGCCGTCCTCCCAGTACCCCAGGTCGCCGGTGGCGATCATTCCCTCGTGGGTCTCCTTGTCCTTGCCCGGGCGGGTGTAGCCCTCGAACATCATGTTGTTGGCGACGAAGATGCGGCCGACCTCGCCGTCCGGGCACTCGCGGAAGTCCTCGTCCAGGACCTTGACCACCGTGGCCATCGGCGGCTTGCCCGCGGTGTTCGGGTGGCGCTGCAGGTCGTCTGGGTTGGCGATCGTGGCCCAGCTGACCTCGGTGGAGCCGTAGAGGTTGTAGAGCGCGGGCCCGAACTTCTTGAAGGTCTTCTCCACGATCTGTGGCGGGATCGGCTCGCCGGAGGCGGCGATGACCTTGGTGCCCGGGTCCATGCCCTCTGGCACGGCCTCCAGCAGGCGACGCAGCATCGTCGGCACGATGGCGATCGCATAGGGGCGGTTGGCCTCGATGAGCTGCACCGCATCCTCCGGGCGGAACTTGCGCTGCATCACCATCGTCGAGCGCAGCGCGAGCGCCAGCTGGATATTCGCAAAACCCCAGGTGTGGAACATCGGGGCTGCCAGGTAGAACGGGCGGCGTGCCTTCAGCGGGATCCGACTCATGATCGAGGACGCCGGCAGGTAGCTTGGCGGCTCTGGGCGGCGGGTGCCGCGCGGGGTGCCGGTGGTTCCGGAGGTCAGGATGATGGTGCGGCCGCGGCGGGGTCGGGACGGGATGGTCTGCTCGGCCGGGGTGGTGCGCAGCACCAGGCTCAGCGACGGCCAGTCCTCGCTGCGGGTCGCGTGGTCCTCCATCTCCAGGGCGTCGCGGATATTCGAGTCCGCGGGCAGTGCCTCCTCAGCCTCGCGGGTGAGCCCGATGGTGTCGCCAAACTCGTGGGCGACGATGACGGGGCAGTCGTCGAAACCCTTCGGCAGCAGCGGGATGAACTCCTCGTCGATGAACAGGACGTCCAGCTTGTTCTCGCGAGCGACCGCGCGGGTCTGTTCGGCCGAAGCCCCGGTGTTGAACAGGACCAGGTCGGTGCCCAGGCGGCCGTGGGCGCACAGCGCCATGATGAAGCCGCGGTGGTTGCGGGTCAGCACGCCGATGCGGTCGCGCTCCCGGATGCCGATGCGGAACAGTGCCTTCGCGAGCTGGTTCACCTGGTTGTGCAGCTCCTGGTAGGTCATGGAGCCGCGGTCGTCGATGATCGCGGTGTGGAACGGGTCGCGGGCGGCGCCAATGGCCAGCAGGGAGGCGGGCTGGAACTCCCACTGGTACATGGAACCCAGAGCCTTCGCGGCGGCGACGGGCGTCATCGAGCCCAGCACGCCGGAACGCATCAGGGGGAGAGTGCCGAGCGCGAGCGTGCCCGCCGAACCGAGTGTGTGGCTGAGCTTTTCCTTGATGCCTGCCGGGCCTGCGGGTGAGAACGTGTCGGTCATTGCGATTACCCCTGTCGAATCGGATGTGTCTGCACGGGCGTTCCCCCGCGCCTGGTTCTGCAGCGATAGGTGGGTAGCTTTGCCAACCTAATAGCTATGTTGGTCACCCTATCTAAGTGATGTGGATCACGTTTAGCTTTGCTGATATCGGCGCCGATGAGGCTTCGCTGAGTGATGGAAGCGGCTAGTTTTGGCGGGTGTTCGCTAGGGGCGTACAGGCTGAAAACTGAGGATTATTGGCGTCGGAAAAGCAGCGTGAACTGGTCTTTTATTGGGCGAGGGGTGCATGTGGCAGCTGGAATAGTCTTCGGGGCTCCCGGTGTTGTGCGAAATGCGATTTAAGGAAGGCGCTTGCCCGGTTATGGTGGGGCATCAAAGCGCACGAGCGAAAAGGGAGATAAATGTTCGAAAGGTTTACCGACCGGGCACGACGCGTTGTCGTCTTGGCACAAGAGGAAGCGCGAGCGCTGAATCACAATTACATCGGTACCGAGCACATCCTCCTGGGGCTGATCCAAGAGGGTGAAGGGGTGGCCGCCAAGGCGCTCGAGTCCATGGGGATTTCCCTCGACGCGGTGCGTACCGAGGTCAAGGAGATCATCGGCTCCGGCGGCAACCCGCCGAGCGGTTATATCCCGTTTACTCCGCGCGCCAAGAAGGTGCTGGAGCTGGCCCTGCGCGAGGCACTGCAGCTCGGCCACAAGTACATCGGCACCGAGCACATTTTGCTCGGCCTCATCCGTGAGGGCGAGGGCGTAGCCGCCCAGGTGCTGGTGAAGCTGGGTGCTGACCTGTCCCGCGTTCGCCAGCAGGTTATCCAGCTGCTCTCCGGCTACGAGGGCGGTGGCGAGCACGAGGAGGCCCCGGACCAGCCGGCTGTCGCCGGTGTCGCCCCGTCCGGCCAGGGCGGAGCCAAGGCGGGCCAGAAGTCCAACTCCCTGGTCCTGGATCAGTTTGGCCGCAACCTCACCCAGGCTGCCAAGGACGGCAAGCTGGACCCCGTCGTCGGCCGCGCCGGCGAGATCGAGCGCATCATGCAGGTGCTCTCCCGCCGCACCAAGAACAACCCGGTGCTCATCGGTGAGCCGGGTGTGGGTAAGACTGCCGTCGTCGAGGGGCTGGCCCTGGACATCGTCAACGGCAAGGTCCCGGAGACCCTGCGCGATAAGCAGGTCTACTCCCTGGACCTGGGCTCTCTGGTCGCGGGCTCCCGCTACCGCGGTGACTTTGAGGAGCGCCTGAAGAAGGTGCTCAAGGAGATCAACCAGCGCGGCGACATCATCCTGTTCATCGACGAGATCCACACCCTCGTCGGTGCCGGTGCCGCAGAGGGCGCGATCGACGCCGCCTCCATCCTGAAGCCGAAGCTGGCCCGCGGCGAGCTGCAGACCATCGGTGCCACCACCCTGGAGGAGTACCGCAAGCACATCGAGAAGGACGCCGCCCTGGAGCGCCGCTTCCAGCCGGTGCAGGTGCCGGAGCCATCCGTCGCGGACACCATCGAGATCCTGAAGGGTCTGCGCGACCGCTACGAAGCCCACCACCGCGTGTCCATCACCGACGGCGCCCTGCGTTCCGCAGCCACCCTGGCCGACCGCTACATCAACGACCGCTTCCTGCCGGATAAGGCTGTTGACCTGCTCGACGAGGCAGGCGCGCGCATGCGCATCAAGCGCCTCACCGCGCCGAAGTCCGTCCAGGAAGTCGACGACAAGATCGCTGAGGTCCGCCGCAAGAAGGAGGCCGCGATCGATGAGCAGGACTTCGAGAAGGCAGCGGCGCTGCGCGACGACGAGCGCACCCTGACCGAGGAGCGCGCCGAGAAGGAAAAGGCCTGGCGCGCCGGCGAGCTCGATGAGGTCGCCGAGGTCGACGAGGAGCAGATCGCAGAGGTGTTGGCCAACTGGACCGGCATCCCGGTGTTCAAGCTGACGGAGGAGGAATCCTCCCGACTGCTGGACATGGAAGGCGAGCTGCACAAGCGCATCATCGGCCAGGACGATGCCGTCAAGGCCGTCTCCCGCGCGATCCGCCGCACCCGTGCCGGCCTGAAGGACCCGAACCGCCCGTCCGGCTCCTTCATCTTCGCCGGTCCGTCCGGTGTGGGTAAGACGGAGCTGTCCAAGGCACTCGCCGAGTTCCTCTTCGGCGACGACGATGCCCTGATTCAGGTGGACATGGGTGAGTTCCACGACAAGTTCACCGCCTCCCGCCTCTTCGGTGCCCCTCCGGGATACGTCGGCTACGACGAGGGCGGCCAGCTGACCGAGAAGGTCCGCCGCAAGCCGTTCTCCGTCGTCCTCTTCGACGAGATCGAGAAGGCCGATAAGGACATCTACAACACGCTGCTCCAGGTGCTGGAGGAAGGTCGCCTGACCGATGGCCAGGGCCGCATCGTGGACTTCAAGAACACGGTGCTGATCTTCACCTCGAACCTGGGTACCAGGGATATCTCCAAGGCCGTGGGCATGGGCTTCTCCAACGCCGGCGAGCAGGACGAGGCCGCGCAGTACGAGCGGATGAAGTCCAAGGTGGATGACGAGCTGAAGAAGCACTTCCGCCCGGAGTTCCTGAACCGTATCGACGACATCGTGGTCTTCCACCAGCTCACCCGCGAGCAGATCGTCCAGATGGTGGACCTGCTCATGGGCCGCGTCCGCCGCGCCCTGGAGGACAAGGACATGGGCATCGAGGTCAGCGAGAAGGCCAAGAACCTCCTCGCCAAGCGTGGCTTCGACCCGGTCCTGGGTGCTCGTCCGCTGCGTCGCACGATCCAGCGCGAGATCGAGGACGAGCTCTCCGAGAAGATCCTCTTCGGCGAGTTCGGTGCAGGCGAGATCGTCACCGTGGACGTGGAGAACTGGGACGGCGAGTCCGCCGGCAAGGACGCGAAGTTCGTCTTCGGCTCCAAGCCGAAGCCGCTGCCGGAGTTCGACGCCGCTGACTTCGAGGTCGACGGTGGCGAGGCGCATCAGAGCCCGGCCGATGAGGCCAAGGCCTCGGTCGCCTCCGCGGCAGCCGGCGACGTGCCCGAGGAGGGCGCTACCGGCGAGGATGCTGGCGAAAGCACCGGCTCCGAGGAACAGTCCGAGGACTAAGCCCCTCCCCGGGACGGCATAGCCGGAAAACCGGCCAAAGTTAACGAGCCGCGGCACACCCAGTAACGGGTGGCCGCGGCTCTTGCTATGCGTGGGGACATACGCCGACGCAGTGCCTGAGCAGCGTAGAGGCAACGCCGATACAGTGCCGGGGCGGGCAGCGGCAGCGTCGAGACAGTCCCGAGGTGGTGCGGGGTCGGGCTGAGCGACCCAGCAGGTTGCTTCTAGCGCGGGATCTGGTCTGCGGTGGACAGCTCATAAGGCTGGCCATTAATGACCTTCTCCAGCCACAGCACCGCGGGGGAGAGGTTCGCCATCATCGGGATCACGTGATCCACCAGCGGCGCCACGCTCGGCACGTCTTGCTCCCGGTAGTACACCTTCGCCCCCTTGCCCAGCCAGCTGCGGGCCAGGTCGCGGGCCTGGGAGGCCGGGATCGTGTCGTCGTTCTTGCCCTGCCCGATGTACACCGGGACGGACGGGGATAGCGTGCCGATCAGCTGCTTCTGCACCGCGCTGGCGATCGGCTCCTCCTGCATCAGCTGCGTCAGGGAGGAACCATCCTTGGTGAGGGTGCGGGTGTCCTTATATGCGTGGCGGAGCAGGGACTCCGGCACACACTCGTCCTTCGTCTGCTCCAGCAGCTTCCGACCCTTGTCGTTGAGCTTCGAGTAGATCGGCTCGCGCAGCTCCGGATCGGAGTACAGCAGGCCGTTGATGGCATAGCCGAGGGCCGCGGCCAGGGCGCCGTTATCGATGGCACCGGCCACCACGCCCAGGTTCGCGGGGATGCCGCCCGCGTAGCCCGCGACGAGGTTCAGCTCCGGGGCGTAGGAATCCGCCAGCTCCAGGGCAGAAGCACTTGCCCCACCGCCCTGGGAGTAGCCCCAGGTTGCCACCGGGGTCTTGTCGCTGACCCCACGGATGCCCATGTTTTTCGCGGCGCGGCCGATATCCAGCGTCGCGTTCCCCTGGGCCACGCGGTTCATGTAGGTGTGCTGCGCGCGGGTCCCCAGGCCCGGCAGGTCGGTCAGCGCGACATCCCAGCCGCGCATCAGTGCCTGCAGGGCGGGCAGCGCCTCGTACTCCAGCCCCCACGGCGCGAGCTTGCCCGGCGCACAGGCGTTGGAGGAGCCCTGGGTGCCGGGGGCGATCAGCATCAGCGGGCGCGGCCCCTTACCCCGCCATGGCTTCGAGGACTCGTAGATGGTGCCGGTGACCGGGATGGTCTTGCCATTCGAGTCGGTGGACACGTAGGCCACCCGGGTGGCCTTGCTGTTCGTCAGGTCTACGAACGGCAGCCCCAGCGCGAGCTTGCTTGGGCCGGTCTTCAGCACCTGGCCGGGCTTGCCCTCCACGTACTCCGGCAGGGAGCTGTAGAAGTTATCCGGATCGTAGTTCGGCATGGAGCTGCCGAGCGCGGCCCCGGAACCCATCTCCGACGAGCCCCGCCACGCGCCCTCGACGGAGCCATAAAGCGGGGACGCCGCCGCGCCGGCCACAGAAAGTGGCAGCGCGACGGCGGTGATGGCAGCGGCGGCGGTGAGGCTCGCCGCGCGGCTGGTGCGTCGGGAGTTGTCCGAGCGAAGGCTGAACATGCGTGCTCCTTGGAAGGATCGTGGCTGGCAGTTAACAGCTAGATCCTATCGGCAGGAACACTATTGCGTCGGGAAAATTACTATTCCGCTTCGGCAACAGCCAGCGCGTCAGCCTCGTGGCCCGAGTCCTTCCGGCTCAGGTCCACCACCAGCGCAATAGCGCCAACGACGATCGTGGGCAGCACCCAGCCCAGGCCCTCCGGGTACAGCGGAATCACACTCAGGGCACCGGTGATGCCGTCCATCGCCTCGCCCAGCAGGTCGCTCAGCAGGTCGATGATGGAGAACACCAGGGCGACTGCCACGGCAGCGCGGTAGGTCAGCGGAATCGGGCGGCCACGCACCGCCAGCTGCGTGAAGGTCACCGCGATCAGCGCGATTGCCGGCGGGTAGATCAGGCCGATGATCGGGCCGGAGAAGCTCAGGATTTTCTCCAGGCCGAGGTTGGCCACCGTGAAGCCAATCAGGGTGAAGACCACGGACCACCAGCGGTAGCTGATCGCGGGAACCAGCTCGTGGAAGAAGGACGCCGACGCCGCGATCAGGCCAACCGCCGTCGTCAAGCAGGCGAGCAGAACCACGCCGGAGAAGACCATGTCACCGGCCGTTCCCAGGGAGAGCTTCGACGCCTGCGACAGCACCGCTGCACCGTCCGAATACTGCCCCTTATCCGGCATCTTCGTGCCCATCACGCCCAGGGCGAGGTACACGATCAGCAGGAAGAAACCAGCCAGCACCGCGGAGATCGAGGAGTACTTGACGACCGTCTTGCGCTCCTTGACGCCGTGGGAGTTGAAGGAGCTCACCACGATGATCGCGAAGGCCATCGCCGCGATGGAGTCCATCGTGAAGTAGCCTTCCAGGATGCCCGCGGTCAGCGGGCTGTTGGCGTACTCGCCGGTCGCGGCGGCCGGTTCGCCGTTGAGCTTCATGAAACCCAGCACCGCGAGGATGGCGATCAGGGCGAGCAGCAGCGGCGTCAGGTATTTGCCCAGGGTGTCGGCGACCTTGCCGGGGAACAGGACGATCGCGAAAGCCACCGCGAAGAAGATCGCGGTGGTCACCAGGCGCCACATTTGGCCGGAGAGACCGAAGGTGGACTCGAGGCCCAGCTCGTAGCCGATCGCGGCGGCGCGCGGCATGGCGTAGAAGGAGCCGATGGACAGGTAGGCGGCGATGGAAAACACCAGGCCGAACACCGCGCCCGCGCGCGACGCCAGCTGGCGCACCCCGGCGCCAGAGATGGCCACCGCGATGATCGTGATGGTCGGCAGCAGCACGCCGGTGAGGATGAAGCCGATGATGGCGGGGGTGAAGTTCTCGCCGGACTCGATCCCCAGCATGGGTGGGAAGATCAGGTTGCCGGCGCCGAAGAACATCGAAAACAGCATCAGCCCGACGGCGAAGATCGAGGCGGCGGGTTTCGCCGTGCCACGGCCAGCCGCGGACTGAGTGGAGGTTCCGGAACTCATGAAATGAGGGCCTTTCTACAACGACGATCCGCGCGGTGGCGGCCTAGGACCAGGTTCAACCACACCCCCCGGGTGGGGTGGCGTGAGCAAGCGCGGCCGGTTGTGGCGGTGGTGCCGCTCGAGACTGAACCAGTGGCGGATCAGAATAAACGTATTTAAGTAGAGGTTAGGGTGCCCCAGTAAGAATCAACTAGTCGGGAAGGGTAATCCCGGCGTGGGTGCGCTCGATCAGCCGGTCAGCCACGAGGGAATCCACCGCTCGCGAAAGCTGAACCCGATCGGGCCACAGTTGATCGATCTCATCGACTGCGACGTGGGTGGTCGCAGATTCTCTCAGGGTTTTGAGGACGAGGCCCCGAACCTGGCGGTCCGTGCCTTCGAACTTCTGGACGCGCCGGGCGGCGGCGGATTTTTCCTCTTCCGACGGCTCGGGCTTGCCTGCCGCCACCCACGCGCAGCGCGCGGCGATGGGGCAGAGCTCGCACTGCGGGGTGCGGGCCTGGCAGATCAGGCTGCCCAGCTCCATCAGGGAGGCGGTCATGAGCAGCGCTGCATCCCGGTGACGCCGGTCGTGCCCCGCGTTGCGGTAGCCGCGCCGGTCCAGGGTGGGGTCGTGGTCCACCCAAGGCATCATGTCGGCGACGTCCGCCAGGTCGCGGCTGCGCGCCGGTCCCTGCAGGAAGTTGCCGTGGGCTGCCCGGTGGCACACGCGGCGGACGTTGGTGTCCACCACGGGAACGGCCTGCTCGAAGGCGTAGGCGGCCACCGCGCGGGCGGTGTAGCTGCCCACGCCGGGCAGGCTCTCCAGTTCTGCGACGCTGCTGGGGAGTTCCCCGCCGAAGCGGTCCACGCAGGCCTGGGCGCATTCCTGCAGCCGCAGGGCGCGGCGCGGATAGCCCAGGTTTCCCCATTCGCGGATGACGTCCGCGGTGGCAGCGGTTGCGAGCGCGGCCGGGGTGGGCCAGCGCTGCAGCCAGGCCTGCCACCGCGGGGCGACGCGGGTGACGGGGGTCTGCTGCGACATCACTTCGCTCACCAGGATGGCCCACGGGCTGGTGCCGATGTGGCGCCAGGGCAGGTCGCGCGCGTTGCGTGCGAACCAGTGGTTCAGTGCGCTGATGAGGGCAAGGTCGAAGGTGGTTTCCTGCTGACCCTCTGCGGTTGGGAGTGTCATGCGGCCACCTCCCCGGGGTGTCGGGGTGAACCTTGCCCTGCGATGTGTCCCGCGGGGTGTGGGCGGGGTGCCTGGTGAAAGCGCATCGGAGAGTGGATTACAGCGGTTGTTCGAAGGCAGTGGGTGGGCCCCACCTGCCGGATTGTCCTACAAAATTGTCCTGGGAAAGCTTTAAGAGCAAGATTGAAGCCATGACTGACTCCCGCAGCCCTGAAAGCCCTTCGAATACTGTACCCGGCCAGCAGGCCAACACAGAGTCGCAGGAGCCCACCGCACAGCAGCAGACCATGACCCCGGCGCAGGCCTGGGCTGCGATGCGCGATGGCAACCGCCGCTTCATGATCGAGGATGTTGCCCACCCGAATCAGGACGTCAACCGCCGCCACGTCCTCACCGCAGGGCAGCGCCCGCATGCGGTGGTCCTGGCCTGCTCTGACTCCCGCGTGCCGGTGGAGATCGTCTTCGACCAGGGCCTGGGGGATGTCTTCGTGATCCGCACCGCCGGGGAGATCACAGACCTCTCGGTGCTGGCTTCCCTGGAGTTCGCCGTGGATGGGCTGGGCGTGCCGCTGGTGCTGGTGCTGGGCCACGAGGCCTGCGGCGCGGTGGCCGCGGCGCAGACCGCGCTGAACACCGGCCAGCTGCCGAACGGCTTCCAGCGCGTGCTGGTGGAGAAGGTCACCCCATCCCTGCTGGCCGCCCGCCGCGAGGGCCGGGAGGGCTCCCAGGACTTCGAGAAGCAGCACGTCGTGGAGATCACTCGCCACATCATGGACCGATCCCCTGAGATTCAGCAGCAGGTGGAGCAGGGCCGCTGCGCGGTTGTGGGTCTGCGCTACCGCCTGGAGGACGGTCTAGCCGAGCCGCTGATCTCCTTCGGCCTGGACGAGGACCAGCTCTAGGCTGCTCGGGGCAGCTCGGAACTGCTGCGCCGCCCGACGCTCCGGCCGGTTCTCGCTGCTGCCACCCCACCCGGCGTGTGGGGTGTGTCTAAGCGCCATTAGTCGAGGTAAGCCAACTAAAATCTGGGGCTGTGAACGCAGGACCAGGGAACACAGGAGACAGCTTCCGGCGCCGCGACCCCGAACGGGGCCAGCGCCCACCTCGTGATGCCCAGCCACCGCTGCCGCCTGAGGTCTACCGTCGCCGACGTATCGCCGCGATCGCTGCGGTTGTCGTAGTGATTCTCCTGCTTTGGTGGCTGCTCAGTTCCCTCGGCGGCTCCCAGGAGGACGCCAGCACGCCCGCGGCGGATACCGCGCAGAGCAGCAGTGCTGCGCCGACGTCCGGAAAAGAAAAGAAGCCGGACGCGAAAGACAAGAAGGCCGAATCCGAAAAGCAGGCCGCGAAGAAGTCCGAGGACAAGAAGAAGGACGCCGAGCCGAAGGACCCGGCCGCGGAGAAGACCAGCTGTGAGCTCGCGGATCTGCGCGTGACCGCGGTGCCGGGTAAGTCCACCTTCGACCCTGGCGAGGAGCCGACCTTCTACGCGAAGATCGCGAACCCAACGAAGGCGGATTGCGTGATCGATGTGGACGAGGCCAAGCTGCTCTTCGAGGTCTTCGCGATGGATGACTACCACCGCGTGTGGGGCGACCTGGACTGCAACGAGCCCTCCATCACCGGGGAAGTGACGATCGAGGCGGGGGAGAGCCAGAACTACAAGATGGGCTCCTGGTCCCGGACCACCTCCGCCCCGAATCAGTGCGATGCCCGCCAGCCGGTGGGCCCGGGCAGCTACCTGCTCTACGCGCACCTGGGGGATAACGTCTCCCAGCCTGCGACGTTCAACATGAGCTAGCGGCTAGCCCCGTGCCTGGGCCACCCGGGGCATTAGCCCCGGCGCCTCACACAACTAGCCCCGCGGCGGGCGCCCCGCAGCTAGCTCTCGCGCAGCCGCCGCACCACACCCAGCGCCTGGCCGATGTTCTTGACCTGGTGCACCTCCAAACCCTTCGGCACGCTCGGGCTGGTGCCCGCCGGGATGATCGCGTGCTTCATCCCCAGCCGCGCAGCCTCGGAGAGCCGCTGGTTGATCTCCGGGATGCGCCGCACCTCGCCGCCCAGGCCCACCTCTCCCATCGCGCACAGGCCGAGGGGGAGTGGCTCGTCCTGGGCCGTGGAGGCCAGCGCCAGACCTAGCGCGAGGTCCGCGGCCGGCTCGCTGATCCGCATCCCACCCACAGTCGCGGCGTAGACCTCCCGGCGCCCCAGCTGCATCCCGCAGCGTTGGGCGAGCACCGCGAGCATCATGGACACCCGGCCCGATTCGATGCCGGTGACGAAGCGCTTCGGATTGCCCTGCTCGGTCTCCACCGCGAGTGTTTGGATCTCCCCGACGAGCGCCCGGCGGCCATCCATCTTCACGGTGACAGCGGTGCCGGTCACGGACTCGGTGCGATGATTCAAGAACAGCCCCGAGGGGTCCGTCACCTCCTTGATTCCTTCCGCTGTCTGCTCGAAGCAGCCGACCTCCTCGGTGGGGCCGAAGCGGTTCTTGATGCCGCGGAGGAAGCGCAGGGAGGAGTGCTGGTCGCCCTCGAAGTGCAGGACGACGTCCACGAGGTGCTCGATGGTGCGCGGCCCTGCGACGTTGCCGTCCTTCGTCACGTGCCCCACCGCCAGCACCGGGGTGCCGGACTGCTTCGCCAGGGTGGTCAGGGTGGACGTCACGGCCCGGGTTTGGGTCACCCCGCCCGGCACGCCCTCCACGCCGCTGGCGTTCATGGTTTGCAGGGAGTCCACGATGATCAGCTCGGGTTTGACCGTATCCACGTGGTGCAGCGCCTGCTCCAGGTCGTGCTCGGCGGCGATGTAGAGCTTCTCGGAGAGCGCGTTGGTGCGCTCCGCGCGGTGGCGTACCTGGCCGACGGACTCCTCGGCGGTGATGATCAGCACCGAGCGGTTGGCCTTGGCCCAGTTCGCGGAGACCTCCAGCAGCAGTGTGGACTTGCCCACGCCCGGTTCGCCCGCGAGCAGCACCGCAGAACCGGGGACGATGCCACCGCCCAACACCCGGTCCAGCTCCGCCGAGCCGGTGGGGATGTGGTTGGCGATCTGCGGGTCGATCTCCGTGACAGGCAGGGCATCGCTGGTGGCCCCGGCGAGGTGCCGGGAGCCGGAGCGGGACCCGGCGGTACTCGCGGCGGCGGGGCGGCGTTCCTCGAGCGTGCCCCACTCGCCACAGCTGGGGCAGCGCCCCATCCACTTGGATAGGACGTAGCCGCACTCGGTGCATTCGTAGCTGGTTTTCGAGCTCCGCTTTGTTGCCATGCCGGTCATTCTAGGCAGCGGTGCAGACACCCTTTCCGCCGAGCGCGCCAATAATCGAACATCCCAGGTCAGCGGCCGCAGAAAACAAAAACCGCCGCCCCCACGAAGGGGAACGGCGGCAGACCTAAAACCGAGTAGCGACTACTTGTCGGTCGGCTGGCCATCCTTGTCGCGGTCGAAGGCGCCAGCCTCCGGGGTGTAAGCGACGACCGGTGCGTTCAGGGAGAACTCGGCATCGTCGAACTTGATCTCCACCGGCTTCTGACCGCCGACGTAGAGGTCCTTCACGCCGGAGACGTCACCAGCGGCGTAGCTGAGGCACTTCTGATCCTTAGCGCCCTTCTCCAGGTCCTTCAGAGCATCCTCGCGGTCCACGACGAGGTTGCAGCCCGGCTTGATGGTCTCGTTCAGGCTCACAGCCTGGCCGTCCACGGAAGCGGAGACCAGCTTGACGTCCTTGCCGTCGTTCTCCGCATTGGAAGCGGTGAACTTCAGGGACGGCTTGCCGTCGGCGCCCAGAACCACGGAGACGTCCGCGACGTCCACGTTGCCCTCCTTGGCGTGCAGGCCGTTCACGGCCGGTGCCTGCTCTGCGGTCTGGGTGATCTGACCAGCGGAGCAAGCGGTCATGCCCAGGGCGGTACCTGCAGCAACGATGGCGAGGGCACCGCGGACAACGGTCGACTTCTGAGACTTCACGTTCTGATCCTCCATTGTGAGGCTAGGCCTAGGCCGGTTAAGGCCCTTCAACAGTTGTGGTCATCGTACCCGGCGCAAATTGGCCGGAAACTAATAGCTGCTTCACAGAATAGCCCCTTGGGTGGCCAGATTCCTAGTTCAGGCCACTGTTTTCCCCTAATCCCACCCCGTTGTTACCCCTATTATTTGGGGACGTCGCCCGCCAGCGTCGGCGCGCGCTGGCCGAAGTATTGCGGCTTTTCGTCGGGACCGGGCCTTTCTGCAGGCAGCGGGCCGATCGGGTATGCTCGAACACGGTTTTTAAAGCGCAACGAGGGCGTAAATAGGAAGGTCACGGATGGATTTCAAGGTCGGCGACACGGTCGTATACCCACACCACGGCGCAGCTCAGATCGAGGGGATCGAGCAGCGCGAGTTCAAGGGTGAGACGGTGGACTACCTGGTGCTGCGCCTCTACCAGGGCGATCTTTCCGTCCGCGTCCCGGCCGCGAACGCTGAGAAGGTGGGCGTGCGCGACGTCGTCGGCGAGGAGGGCCTGCGCAAGGTCTTCTCCGTGCTGCGCGAGACGGACGTCGAGGAGGCGGGCAACTGGTCCCGCCGCTACAAGGCCAACCAGGAGCGCCTGACCTCCGGTGACCAGAACAAGGTCGCCGAGGTGGTTCGTGACCTGTGGCGCCGCGACCAGGACCGGGGCCTGTCCGCTGGTGAGAAGCGCATGCTGGCCAAGGCCCGCCAGATCCTGGTGGGCGAGCTCGCGCTGGCCGAGGGCGTCGACGATAAGAAGGCCGACGCGCTGCTGGCCGAGATGCACGAGACGATCGAACGCCACCGCGAGCAGGCGGCTGCCGCCCGTGCGGCGGATACCGAGGGGGATGCCGCCATCGACCTCGACGACGAGCTCAACAAGTAACAGTCACGGTTGCCAGCCGTCCCTCGAGGGTGGCTCAACGAGTAGAGAGCGCCGGGTGAGACGTGTTTTCCAAGACTGATACTGCAGCGCTGCCCGTGGTGGCCGTCATCGCCGCGGCGGGCAGTGGCACCCGGTTGGGAGCCGATCAGCCCAAGGCCTTCGTGGAGCTGGCGGGGCGCACCCTCGTGGAGCGAGCCCTGGACGGGCTGGCCAGCTCCGGGGTGGTGGGGCGAACCTTCGTGATGATCAGCCCGGATATGCAGGGGCGCATGGCGGAGATCCTCGACGACCCCGCGAACCAGGCCGCGTGGGCGGGGATGCGCGTGAGCGCCGGCACCGGGGGCTCCGAGCGCTCCGATAGTGTCTTCGCCGGCCTGCAGCTCGTGGAGGGCGAGCTCGGCTCGCCCGTGGACTGCGTTGAATGCGCGCAGGTGGACGAGGCGATCGTGCTGGTGCACGACGCCGCCCGCTGCCTCACCCCGCCCGCGATGATCGCCCAGGTCGTCGAGCAGGTCCGCGCCCACGGGGAGGCGGGCACCGCGGCGGGAGTGGTTCCCGCCCTGCCGGTGACGGACACGATCAAGACCATTGCGGACGGGATGGTCACCGGCACCCCGGCCCGCGATGGCCTGGTGGCGGTGCAGACCCCGCAGGGCTTCCTCTTCTCCGCGCTGATGGACGCTAATCGGAAGTACCAGGCAGGCCTGGAGCTCGGCCGAGGGCACGCCCGCCTGGCCACGGACGATGCCTCCATCATGGAGCTCGCCGACTACCCGGTAGCCATCACCACCGGCGACGATCGCGCGATGAAGATCACCACCCCGCGGGATTTCGCCATCGCTGAGATGATGGTCGAGCGATGATGATCGACCGATGATGGTCGAACAAGGAAGGAACGAGCACCCATGACCCAGCCAATTATCCCCCGCGTCGGCATCGCCTCCGACGCCCACCAGGTCGAGCCCGGCAAGCCCTGCTGGATGGCCGGGCTACTCTTCGATGGCGCCGATGGCTGCGAGGGACATTCCGACGGCGACGTGGTCAGCCACGTCATCGTCGACGCACTGCTCAGCGCCTCCGGACTGGGGGACCTGGGCAGCTTCGTCGGTGTGGGACGCAAGGAATACGACGGCGTCTCGGGGGAGCGCCTGATCACGGAGTGCCGGCAGCTGTTGGCCGAGAACGGTTTCACGATCGGCAACGTCGCCGCCCAGATGATCGGCAATAGGCCGAAGATGGGGCCGCGCCGGGAGGAAGCCGAGCGCCGCCTCACCGAGCTCGTCGGGGCGCCGGTGTCCGTTTCCGCGACGACCACCGACAAGATGGGCTTCACCGGCCGCGGGGAAGGCGTGGCCGCTCTCGCTACCGCGGTTGTGTGGAAGGCCGAGGCCTAAGAATTAGCGCACGTCGATGGTGCTGGAAACCCGGCCCAGGCCCTCGATCTCAACCTCGACGGTGTCCCCGTGCCCCAGGTACTGAGGCGGCGTCATCCCGTGGCCCACGCCTGCCGGCGTGCCCAGAGCGATGACGTCGCCGGCCTCCAGCGTGGCGAAGTTCTCCACGTACTCGACCAGCTCCTGCGGCTTGAACACCAGGTCGGCGAGGCTGTGCTCCTGGCGTAGCTCCCCGTTCACCCAGGTCCGCAGCATCGCGCCTTCCGCCACCGGGTCGAAAGGCTGCCCCTTCTCATCCGTGGCCATCGTCAGCCACGGGCCGAGCGCGCTGGACTCGTCCAGATTCTTACCCTGCAGCCACTGCTGAGTGCGGTACTGCCAATCCCGCTGGGAGAAGTCATTCATCACCGCATACCCCGCGATCTGGCCACCGTGCCCCATCACGATCGCTAGCTCGCCCTCATAATCCAGCTTCTGCGCCATCGCACGTGGTACCCGCACATTCCCATAAGGCGTGGTCAGCGCCGTGGCGAACTTCGCGAACAGCGTGGGGTGGTCCGGCACCGGATGCCCCATCTCCACGATGTGCTCCCGGAAATTCAACCCGGTGCACAGCACCTTCCGCGGGTTCGGAATCACCGGAGCCAACTGACGGGCCGAGAACTCAATGCTCTCCCCGGCGCTCGCGGAGGCCGAGAGGGTGACGTCCTGAAGGAAACCCCCGAGATCCCCGTCGGCCAGGACAGTGCCGGTGCCGTGGGTGCCGTCGAAGCTCTCCACACGGATGGTGCGCAGGCGGCCGGCGGTTTCGATGGTTGCTAGACGGTGGGCCATGATCCTCCTCGGGCAGGTCTTTTGTTGACTGCCTACCGAGGATAGCCTTCCGGTCGGCAGCCACCGGCCACCGAAGTACAATTGCGGTGACGAGGGGCGCGGGGCGCATCCGCCCTGGCCCACCAGAGCAAAAACCTGCAAGACCCACGAAGGCGGCCAACCATGGTTGATTCTTTGCCCACCGACGCGTCGGAGCCGATGCCGCTCCAGCTGCGCATCTACGACACCGCGAGCCGCAAGGTCCGCGAGTTCACCCCGCTGCGCGAAGGCAAGGTTTCCATCTACCTGTGTGGCGCCACCGTGCAGTCCATCCCACACATCGGGCACGTCCGTTCCGGTGTGGCCTTCGACGTCCTGCGCCGCTGGCTGCTCGCCCAGGGATACGACGTCGCGTTCGTCCGCAACGTCACCGACATCGACGACAAGATCCTGACCAAGGCCGCGGAGAACAACCGCCCCTGGTGGGAGTGGGCAGCCACCCACGAGCGCGCCTTCACCTGGGCATATGACCAGCTGGGCGTGTTGCCACCGTCCGTGGAGCCGCGGGCAACCGGGCACGTGCCGCAGATGATCGAGTACATGCAGCGCATCATTGATAACGGCCACGGCTACGCCGCCAACGGCAATGTGTATGCCCAGCCTGCCTCGATCGAGAACTACGGCTTCCTCTCTGGTCAGAAGCTCGACGAGCTGGACCAGGGCGAGTCCGCGGGCACGGGTAAGAAGGATTCCCGCGACTTCACGATGTGGAAGGCCGCCAAGCCGGGCGAGCCCGCCTGGGATACGCCGTGGGGCCGGGGGCGCCCGGGCTGGCACATCGAGTGCTCCGCGATGGCCACGAACTACCTGGGAGGGGAGTTCGACATTCACGCCGGCGGGCTGGACCTGCAGTTCCCGCACCACGAGAACGAGGCCGCCCAGGCCACCGCGGCCGGCGATGGTTTCGCCCAGTACTGGATGCACAACGGCTGGGTGACCATGAGCGGGGAGAAGATGTCCAAGTCGCTCGGCAACGTGCTGAGCGTGCCGAACATCCTGGAGAAGGTCCGCCCGGTGGAGCTGCGCTACTACCTGGGCAGCGGCCACTACCGCTCCATGCTGGAGTACTCCGAGTCCGCGCTGGCCGAGGCTGCCGCCGGTTACCGCAGGATTGAGAAGTTCCTGCTGCGTGCGGCCGCCTACCTCGCCGCCATTGAGGACGACGCCGCCACCGCCTCTGCCGAGGGGCAGGCTGCCCGCGGCCCGGAGCAGCTGGTGGCCGTGGGGCAGTGGCCGGAGGCCTTCGCCGAGAAGATGAACGACGACCTCGCGGTGCCGCAGGCCCTGGCCGTCATCCACGACACCGTCCGCGAGGGTAATAAGGCCCTCGAGGCCAAGGACACCGAGACGGTGATGCGGGTCGCGGGCCAGGTTCGTGCGATGATGGGCGTCCTGGGTGTGGACCCGTTCGGTGAGCACTGGCTCGAGCAGACTATGGCAGGGCAGGGTTCCTCGGCGGCGATGACCGCCCTGGATTCCCTGGTGCAGGACGATCTGCAGCGCCGGGCGGAGGCTCGCGCGGAGAAGAACTGGGCGGTGGCGGACGAGGTCCGCGACCGGCTCACGGCAGCCGGTATCGAGGTCACCGATACCGCCGATGGGGCTCAGTGGAGCCTGAAGGAGTAGCGCCTCTCCGTTGAGGCACGACCGTGGCGCCGACCTCCGGCTGGGGTGCCGGTTTAACGGACGTGCTGTTCGGCCAGGGCCTGGAACACCGCCTGGTTCATAGCGAAGGCCGTGCTGGCACAGTCGATGATCTTTTCCTTGTCCTCGGCGCCGAGCTCGAGCTGGTTGAGCGTGATGCGGTAGCGGTCACGGTAAGGCTTGATCCGGCCGATGGCATCGAAATCATAGAAGGAAGTGCTGCGCTCATCCAGGCCGTAGTACTTCTCAAACATGCGGGCGATGACCTGACCACCCGACATATCACCCAGGTAGCGGACGTAGTGGTGGGCCAGCGCTGCCGCGCCGTCCTGCTCCGCGCCGATCTGGCGCAGAGCCTCGACGTAGTTCTGGGTCGCCGGCAGCGGCGCAATGTGCTCGCGCCACTGCCCGCCGTAGAGCTGCTCCAGATCGGACTCTAGCGCAGAGAGTCGCTCCAGGCGCGGATCGTAGATCGGGGCCAGTTCCGCTGTGTCCTGGTTCGCCCGTACCGCGGATTCGAGGGCCTCGTAGACGAAGTAGAGCTGGCCAGTCAGGGCAGCCACCGCGTTGATATCCAGCTTCCCGTCGAGCAGCTGGGTCATGAACACTGAGTTTTCAGCGTCGTGGTGCGCCTGGGCGGTCTCGCTCTTGAGCAGGGCGGAGAGCTGGCCCTCGGCGTAGAAGGTGTTCTGGGTGGCGGTAGTCATGGTTTTCCTTCCGTAAGGGTTAAAGATTCTTGAGTGAACTGGGGTTTGTTCTGCGCCGGGGGAGCGCGACCGGGTTGCCCGCCGAGTCCTGGAGTATCTCCACATCGGCGTTGTAAATGGCGCTGATGAGTCCCGAGCTGAGGACCTCCGTGGGGGCGCCTTGTGCGAACACACAGCCACTGCTGAGGACCACGATGTGGTCGGCGTAGGCCGCCGCGGCGGCGAGGTCATGGAGAACCACCACGACCGTCTTTCCCTCGTCGGCGAGGCTGCGCATCGCTTTGAGGACGTCCTCGGCATGCGCCAGGTCCAAAGCCGCGGTGGGTTCATCCAGCAGGACCACGGGGGTGTCCTGGTAGAACACCCGGGCGCAGTGCACGCGGGCGCGCTCGCCGCCGGAGAGAGTGGGGAGAACCCGGGGGAGGAGGTGCTCGATCTCGCAGGTGGCGATCACCTCCTGGCGAAGCTGTGGGTCCGGCGTGGACCACGGGTGCCGGCCGAAGTCGAGAACCTCCTCCGCCGTGAAGGGCACACCGATTGGGTGGTGCTGGGTGAGTACCGCCCGCCGTCGCGCGAGCTGCTTGCTGTTCAGCTGGCTGACGTCCTCGCCCGCGAGGAGGATCTGCCCGGAGTCGATGTCGAGGTCGCCAGCGATCGCGGCGAGCAAGGTCGACTTTCCGGCACCGTTCGGCCCCACCAGCGCGGTGACCTGGCCTGCGGCAGCGGTGAAGCTGACGTCGTCCAGTAATTCGTGATCGTCCACGCTGAAATGCAGGTTTTCTACTGTGATGCTCATTAGTGCTTCACCGACCTATCGGAACGAATCAGCAGCCAGAAGAAGATCGGGCCGCCCACGATGGAAGTCAGCATTCCCAGCGGCAGATCGGTGCCGGTGATCAGCGCCCGGGCGGCGAGGTCTGCCAATGTGGCGGCGAGCGCACCACCGAGGAAACACGCGGGAACGAGTGCGCGGTGGCCGGGGCCGATGAGCAGCCGCAGGGCATGCGGAACCACGAGCCCGATGAACACGATGATCCCGGAGAACGCCACACCTGCAGCCACCACAAGCGCTGCGATAGCGATGACCACGCGGCGTAGCGCGACCACGTTGATTCCGAGGTGCTGGGCCTGGGATTCCCCCAAACTCAGGATGTCGAGCTTGGGAGCCAGCACCCAGAGCAGGCCGGCAGCCGGAGTGGTGAGCGCAAGGATGATCCCCACCTGGGACCAATCGGCGCTCGCGAAGCTGCCCATCTGCCAGAAGACGATGCGATCCCGCGCCGTGGTGCTGGCGATGTAGGTCAGGAAAGAGACGATCCCACCACACACGGCGTTGACGGCCACGCCGACGAGGATGATGCGCGCAATATCGCGACTCCCGCGTGCGCTGGCTGCGACGATGGCGGTCGCTGCGATTCCGCCGACGAAGGCCGCCACGGCGATGGTCCAGTTCGAGGTCAGGATCGCTGCCAGCCCCGCGCTGCTCAACCCGAGGGCGCCGGCAGCACTCGCGGTGTTGAGCACGGTGGCCAGCGATGCGCCGACCGCGGCACCAGAGGAAACACCGATCAATCCGGGTTCGGCCAGCGGGTTGGCGAACACCGCTTGCAGCGCCAAGCCGGAGACCGCCAGCCCCGCGCCGACGATGGCGGCTAGGGATACCCGGGGTAGGCGGACCTCCCACAGCACAACATCAAGGGATGTTGATTGCCCAAGGCCGGTGACGATGTGCGCCAGGGAGCGGAGGGACTGCCCAGCGCTGGCCCCGAATTGTCCGACCACGACGGACCACAGGATGGCCGCGACCAGACCAACCGCGAGAGTGGTAATCACCGCTGGGGTTTTGGCGGCACGCAGGCGGTTCCACCGCCTCCGGATGGCCCGCCGCGGGTCGCGTTGGAAGACGAGCCCGGTGGCTTGGCCGCCTTTGGCTGCAGTCGAACGAGGCGCCGTGGATTGCTTTTTGAGCTGGCTAGTCGCCATAGAGCGCCTCCGCCATCGCATCGATGACACCTGGGGTATTTGGCCCGAAGGAGAGCAGTTCGGAATCCGGAACGTCGAGCACGGAGCGGTTCTTCCCCGCTGGGGTCTGTGATACGCCCGGAACCTCCAGCAGGCCATTGACCCCGCCGACGGATTCCAGGCCACTACTCATGACGATGAGCGTGTCTGGGGCAGCCTCGATGAGCGCCTCGGGGGTCAGTGGGGTGAAGCTGCCATTGATGCCCAGCTTCTCGCCGGCGTCAGTACCGCCGAGCCTTTCGATGAGGCTTCGGCCACCGGATTCCGGCCCGGCGATCATCGCCACACCGGTTCCTCGCACGTAGAGGATCATCATTTTGCGGCCATCTGCGCGGGACTGCGCGGATGCGGTGGCCCGGTTGAGCTTTTCGTTGATCTGGTCTGTGACCTGGTCCGCGGCTTGCTCTAGTCCGATCCCGGCGGCGACCTCTTCGACGAGGGTGCCGATGGTTTCCGGGGTGCGTTCTGCCGTGATATCGATGACCTTCACCCCAGTTGCCCGCAGCTTCTTCATGACCCGGCTCGGACCGATCGAACCATCGGTGAGGACGATATCGGGGCGCAGGCCCAGCACCGTTTCGGCGTTGATCGAGTGGCCGCCGGGGGTGACCAGGGGGAGGTCTTTGACTCCCGGGAAATCGGAGGCGGTGTCTCGCCCGATGAGGTTTTCCCCCATGCCCAGCGCCCATACCGCACGGGATAGCGCACCTGCGCGATCTAGCGTGAGGATGCGGGCGTCGCGCGCCGGAGATTGCTCCACCGTTTGCTTGTCGACGAGGACCTCGGGGTCGCGGCTGGGGAGGTGTGCAGAGACGTGGCCAGCGGGGGAGGAGGCGGGTGAACTCTCGCCGTGGCGCGCAGTTGCTGCCTTTTCTGCCGAGGCGGCCTGTGACTGCTCGGCCGTGGGGGTAGGGCCCGAAGTCGGCGCCCCGCAGCTGCTCAGGGCAAGCACCGCCACGAGGGAAAGCGGCAGAAGTGCGCGCTGTGGGGGTGTCCGCATGGTGGGCGTCCTTAGGAATTCTTGACTGCAACAACATAGGCTAGGTTAACCTCGGTGAGGCTAGCATAACCTAGCTTTATCTTAGGAAGGGGTTCCAGAATGAAGACAATCCGCACCGCACGCCCACGCGCAGTAACCGCTATCGCCGCACTCATGGCATTGAGCCTGCCCCTGCTGGCAGCATGCTCAGACGATGGATCGGAAGAGCAGGCGTCGGCCACCGCCACCACCGAAGCGCCAGCCAGCGAGGCATCGAGCGAGGCTCCGAGCACGTCCGCTGCCGCCGCGTCCAGCGAAAGCGCCGAGGCTGCAGAAGGCGGCGAGGTGAAGATCACCGCAGACCCAGCTGAAAACCTCGCAGATGGGCAGAAGATCTCCGTCAAGGTCACCGGCCTGGACCCGGAGGCGGGCTACTACGGCGCCATCTGTGCTGCGGAAGGCGTCCCGGGTAAGCCGATGCCAGACTGCACCGGCGAGCGGGGGCAGGCGGGAACCCAGCAGTGGATCACGCAGAAGGACGGCGGCACCGCCAGCCTCTCCCCGGCAGGCGAGACCGAGTTCGAGCTGACCGCAAAGCAGAAGGGCCAGGCCGTCGACTGCGCCACGCAGGAATGCGTTCTGAAGATTTTCGGTGACCACACCGAGGGCTTCGAGGACGTCGCAGACATCCCGGTTACCTTCGCCAGCTAGCCACAGCAGCAAAGCAGTGGCCGGGCAATAGTGTGAATGGGCGCTGGGGCGATAGACTTGGTGCTCGATAATTCACGCACAACTAGGGAGCACGATGGCTGGCAACTCGCGACGGCACGGCGGCGTACGCAAGAACAAGAAGGGCCCGTCGAAGGGCTCGGCCGGGGAGAAGCGCCGCGGCCTCCGTGGTAAGGGGCCGACCCCGAAGGCGGAGGACCGCGTCTACCACCAGGCGCACAAGCGCAAGAAGGCCGCGCAGCGCCGGGCATCCGGGGCGCACGACCGCCGCGATGCCTTCGGTGGCAACGAGCTGGTCGTCGGCCGCAACCCCGTGGTCGAGTGCCTGCACGCCAACGTCCCGGCGTCCGCCCTGTACGTCGCGGAGGGCACCGGCAACGACGACCGCCTCTCCGAGGCCGTCCACATCTGCTCCAGCCGCGGTATCTCGGTCCTGGAGGTCAGCCGCCAGGAGCTGGACCGCATGACCGGCAACGGGCTGCACCAGGGCATTGGCCTGCAGATCCCGCCGTATAAGTACGCGGATGTCCACGACCTCATCGAGCGCGCCGCGGATTCCGCCACGCCCGGCCTGGTCGTGGCGCTGGATAACATCACCGACCCGCGCAACCTGGGTGCCGTGATCCGCTCCGTGGCGGCCTTCGGTGGTCACGGCGTGGTGATCCCGGAGCGTCGCAGCGCGTCAGTCACCGCCGTGACCTGGCGGACCTCCGCGGGTACGGCGGCGCGCCTGCCGGTCGCGAAGGCGACGAACATGGTGCGCGCGCTGAAGCAGTTCCAGCAGAACGGCTACCAGGTCGTCGGTCTGGACGCCGGCGGGGACCACACGCTGGACACCTACGACGGCACGACGCCGACGGTGGTCGTCGTCGGCAGTGAGGGCAAGGGTCTATCCCGCCTGGTAGGGGAGACGGCGGATACGATCCTCTCGATCCCGATGGCCGACAAGGTTGAGTCCCTCAACGCCTCCGTGGCTGCGGGCGTGGTGCTGAGTGAGTTCGCCCGCCAGCGCCGCGTGGCGAAGAAGTAGGGCCAGATATTCAAGCGAACGGCCGCGCTAGCGAGTGCTAGCGCGGCCGTTTCTATGAGGTGAACGGGGGATGAGCCCGTTTCCGAGGCTCTCAGCGCTGGTGGTTCTCCGGGTTGGCGCAGGAGTCCGCCTCGCACAGCGGCACGGAACTATCGGTGCCCGGCTGAGAGCTCAGGCCCGCCGCGCCCGACTGGTCGGCCCGGCCGGCGACCCCACTTAAGCCTTGGCCTGCGGCATAGGAGGCGGCGCGCACCTCGTCGGCGTCCATCCGGCGACCCCGCAGCCACTCGATGAACCAGCAGACCAGGTAGATCAGGAAGCTCAGCGTCGTCACGAAGACGGAGACCGGCAGACCGGGCGCCAGCGAGAGCACTAGGCCACCCACCGCAGCCGTCACCGAGAACACCGCGGAAAGAACCACGGCGACCAAGGGGTTGGCGGTGACCTTCACCGCCGCCGCCCCCGGGGTGATCAGCAGGGCGATCAGCAGCAGGGCTCCCACGATCTGCACGCCCTGGCTGGCCACCGCGCCCAGCAGGGCGGCGAAGAGGACGGAAAGCAACCGCACCTTCACCCCGCTGGCAGCGGCCATCGTCGGATCGACGGTGGCGAAAAGCAGCGGCCGCCACAGCAGCGCGATGACCGCGACCACGATCACCGTCATCACCGCCAGCATCTTCATATTCGACGAGCTCACGCCCACGATCTGGCCGGTGAGCAGGCTAAAGGCGGTGGAGGAGCGCCCCGGGTAGAGGTAGATAAACAACACGGAAAGACCCATGCCGAAGCTCAACACCACGGCGACGATGGAATCCTGCTCCCGGGCGCCCACCACCCCGAGGATCACCGCCGCGCAGACCGCGCCGAGCAGCGCGCCCCAGGAGACGCTGAACCCGAAGAGCAGGGCGGCCGCCGCGCCCATCAGCGCGAGCTCGCCGGTGCTGTGTGCCGCGAAGCTCATATTGCGCATCACGATGATCGGCGCGATCGCCCCGGAGAGCACCCCCAGCAACAGCGCTGCGAGGATCGACTGCTGCACGAAATCCACGTTCAGCAGGGCGAGGGTGTCCGCCCACCACTGGCCGGTATGAAACTCGCTCATAGAACGATCACCTTCCCATCGACCTCGATGACCTTCACCTCGGTCTGGTACAGCTCCGAGAGGGTTTCGGTGTTCATGACTTCCTTGACCGTGCCCTGCCGGTGCCCGTGCGGGGTGATGTAGAGAACCCGGTCGGTGACCTCGAGGATCGGGTTGATGTTGTGCGTGATGAACAGCACCGCGGCGTTGCGTTCCCGCCGCTGGCGCTCCAGCAGCTCAACGGTGGCGCGCTGGGCGCGCAGGTCCATGGAGAGCAGCGGCTCGTCGCACAGCAGGATCTCCGGGTCGCCTGCGAGCGCCTGGGCCTGGCGGATCAGCTGCTGCTGGCCACCGGACATCTCCCCGACGCGGCGGTCTGCGAGCCCGGCGGCGCCCACCTCGGCGAGCGCGGCGTCGACCTGCTTCCGGCGGGGGCGGCGGTTGCGGAACACGCCGTGGGCGGTGGAAAGGCCCACGAGGTCGCGTGCGCGAATCGGCAGGTTCGCGGGGAACATCCGCTGCTGCGGGATGTAGCCGATTTTTCCTTCCACTTCGACGGTGCCGCGGGTCAGCGCGCGCTGCCCCAGCACCGTCTGGAAGAGGGTGGACTTGCCCACGCCGTTTGAGCCCAAAATAGCGAGAAATTCCCCCGGGGCGACCTCGAGATTGAGGTCGCGCCACAGGGGTTCAATCGCGGCGTTGTGAAACGCTAATCTCATGCGTCCTCTAGCTGCTTGAGGATGTCATCCACATAGTCGAAGTACGTGGTGCCCCGGTCCGGGGTTTCGTTCACGTTTACAGTAGCAACGTCCTTTTCCTTCGCGGCCTTCGTCAGCTCCTCGGCGGCCGGGGTCTGGGCCTGCTCGTTGGTGATCAGGACGTCCAGCTTGCCGTCCGTGATCAGCTTCTTCGCGGCGGCGAGGTCTGCTGCGGAGGGCTCGGCTTCGCGGGCCACGGCCTTGGCGAAGGACTCTGGGGTGATGTCCTCGAGGCTGGAATCCTCGACGATGGCTTCGGCGACGGACTCGGTCAGCATGACCTTCTTGGCGGGCAGCTTCTTCATGCGCTCGGCGTAGGACGCGGTCTTCTCCTTGATCTCGGCGTCCTCGTCCAGCTCGGCAGGGAAGTCCTCGTCGAGCTCGTGGAGCTGGGCTGCGAGGTTATCGGCGAAGGCGTTGACGATGTCCATGTCCAGCCAGGCGTGCGGGTTCTGGCCGCTGCCGTGATCATGCCCGTGGTCGTGGCCGTGATCATGCCCATGGTCGTGATTGTGACCCTCATGGTCATGGTCATGCTCGTGGGCGTGCTCGTCGTCGCCGTGGTCGTGACCCTCGTGGCCGTGGTCGTGGTCGTGGCCCTCATGGTCATGCCCGTGGTCGTGATCGCCGTGGTCGTGCGTGTGAGCCGCAGCCAGCGGGAGAGCGGTGACGACCGGGGCGTCGTCCGCATTATCGGTGAGCCAGTTGTCGTAGCCCGCGCCGTTGGCAGCGATGAGGTCCGCGCTCTTCGCCTTGGCGATGTCGGCCGCGGTGGCCTCGTAGCCGTGCGGATCGTCGTCCTTGTTCTCCATGATGGTCTCGACGGAGAAGGTCTTCTCCGCGCCGTCGACGCTCTCGATGACCGCCTTGGCGATGTCTCCCCAGACCGGGGTCGAGGCGACGATCTTGAATTCCGTGTTCTCGGCCGGGTTGTCCTGCGAGCCGCCCTCGGAGCAGGCGGCGAGGCCTGCGGTGAGGGTGAGGGTGCCGAAGATGGCGGCGCCACGCTTGCGGGTTGTTGCACTAAAGCTCATAAAAACTTCTCACGGTTGTTGGTAATGGGAACTGGTTGCAATAAGCAATGTAGTGCAGCACCCCTCCGCCCAGCAATTTTTTGGCCAACCGCCTACGGTAAGAGGCATGAATCAACCCGCCCGCCGAGGCACCCTCGCCTCCATCGCCGCCGAGTTGGGCGTATCCCGAACCACCGTCTCCAATGCCTATAACCGGCCCGGCCAACTCTCCGAGGAGCTGCGCACCAAGATCCTGCAGACCGCGGAGAAGATGGGCTACCCGGGGCCCGACCCCATCGCGCGCTCCCTGCGCATCCAGCGGGCGGGGGCCGTCGGCGTTCTCCTGACCGAGGAGCTGACCTACGCCTTCGATGACCAGGCCTCTGTTGAATTCATGTCTGGCGTCTCGCAGGCCTGCGGCGAGATGGGTGTGTCCATGCTGCTCATCCCCGCTGGGGTGCAGTCTGATGGGAAGGACGCCACCGCCCTGGTCAACCAGGCCGCTGTCGACGGTTTCATCGTCTACTCCGTCGCCGACGAAGACCCCTACCTGGAGGCCGCCATCAGCCGGGGACGTCCCGTCGTCATCTGTGACCAGCCCGCCGGCCGGGAGGGGGTCCGCTTCGTCGGTATCGACGACCGCGAGGCCATCAAACCGGTCGTCCGTCGTCTCGTCGACGCAGGTCACCGCAAGATCGGCATCCTGTGCATCCGGCTGGATCGGGAACCCAACAACGGGCCCGTCAGCCAGGAGCGGCTTGCCGGGGCGCGCATGAATGTGCAGCGGGATCGTGTGACCGGCGCGCTGGAGATCCTCGCTGAGGCGGGCATCGATACCGCCAGCGTGCCCCTCGTGGAGCGCCACATTAACGACGCTGGAACTACCGAGGACGCGGCCCGCGAGCTGTTGGAGAATAACCCGGATCTCACCGCCGTGGTGTGTACGACCGACTCGATGGCGCTCGGTCTGCTGCGCTACGCCGAATCGGCGGGCATCGACGTGCCCGGCGATCTCTCGGTGACTGGTTTCGACGGCATCCCGCAGGCCGAGGCCGCAGGTCTGGTCACGGTGCGCCAGCCCTCCCGCACCAAGGGGCGGCTGAGTGGTGAGCAGCTCGCGGAGGAGATCAGCGAGCGCCGGAAGGCGGCGAAGAACCGGAAGTCCGCGCCTTCGCGGGCGCAGTCGGAGAACCCGCCGGCGGTCTACCTGGAGACCACGGTGCTGGACGGAACTTCTATCGCCGCCCCGCGGGCTTAGGGAAAGCGGGCACTAACCACCCAGCTCCGCGGGCCACTGCGCCGCGGGCACTAACCACGCAGCTCCGCGGGCAACTGCGCCGCGGGCACTAATGACGCAGCTCCGCGAGCTGCTGGAGTGCGTCTCGAACGGCGAAGGGGCTGCCCAGGCTACGGGCTGCCGCGGTGGTGTCTGAGAGCCGGCCGCCCACGTGGACGCCGACGTCTGGGCGTGGCTGGGTCAGGGTGGCAAGGACGGTTTCGTCCGTGACGTCGTCGCCCAGGAAGAAGACCACGTGCTCCGGCAGCTGGGTGCGCAGGCCCGCCACGTAGCTGCCCTTTGTTGCGGTGGCCACGCTGAGTTCCAGGATGTCGCGCCCCCAGGTGACCTGCACCGGAACCGCCGGGGTGCTGCAGGTGGCCGCGAACTCCGCCAAGCGGTGATTCGCCTGCTCCGCGGCCTCAGGGCTGGCGGCCTGCCGGGTGTGCAGGCCCACCGAGTACGGCTTGTACTCCACCCACATGCCGGGGTTGGCTGCCGCGATCTGTTCGGCGTGGCTGCCCAGCTTCTTCAACACCTGCGCCTGAGCCGAGGAAGTGGAGTTCGCGGTAGCGTCCGTGGTGCTGCCGACGGCGTCCTCGCTCGAGGTGTCGGTGCCACCCGAGAGTGAGTCCTCCGCGCCGTGGGAGCCGACCAGGCGGATATCGTCCGGGCCCGGGCTTTCGAGTACCGGTAGGCCGGTGACCGCGGAGAGTTCGCGCAGCTGGCGGCCGGAGATGATGAGCACCGTTACGCCTGGGAGCCCGGCGAGCTCGTGCAGTGCCTCCAGCGCGCCGGGGACCGCGCGCACGTCGGTGGGGGAGTCCGAGAACTCCGCCAGCGTGCCGTCGAAGTCGACCGCGAGTAGGAGCCTCTCCGCCGCCGCGAGGTAGGAGAGATCCTCCGCGCCCAGAGTGTCGGGGCCCAGCTTGTTGGGATCCTGTTCCTTGGGACGCGGTGAGTTGGGGTCCTGCGGGTTCGGGGGCAGGCTAGCGGGCATTGGCGAGCTCCTTTAAGTGTTCTCTTCGCGGGGCCCGTGGCAGCCCCTGGGGGACGGGTACTGCCTAAGCGCGGGAGACCATGCTCAGCGACTTCGGGGTCTCCCACTCCGGGGCGTCCGGGTGGAATTGCTGCAGCCGCAGCGAGCGTCCACCGTCGCGGGTATAGGTCAGCGTCTGGTTCTCCATGACGTCACGAAGGCGCTCAGCGTTGCGCTCATCGCTCGGTGCGCACTGGGATTCGCCGCCGATTTCTTCGACGCTCAGCTGACCGACCTCCAGCTGGGATTCCTTCTCCCGCCATTGCACGTCGGCCTTGAGATTCAGGCAGCCGCTGGCCCCGGTCAGGGAGTCCTCACCAATGACCAGGAAGAGGCGGCCCTCCTGGGTCTCGGGCAGATCCGCCGGTGTCTCCGAGTCCTGGTAGATGCGTGTGACCTGCCATTGGGTCCAGCCCACCGGGGATTCGGACTCGCCGCAGGCGCTGAGCCCCAGTAGTCCGGCGGCAGCGAGGATGGCGGCACCCGCTCGGGCCGTCGTTCGGCCCCGGTGCGCTCCGCGGAAGTTTCCGAGTTCCATCACTGTTCCTCCCCACCCGGGGACGTCGCGTCTGTGCGCAGTTCGGCCAGGAAGCTGTCCGCCCAGCGGTCGACGTCGAACTCGCGGACGTTCTCCCACATCTTCCGCATCCGCGCCCGGCGATCCGAAGGCTTGGAGGTCGCCGCCGCGAGGATGGTCTGCGAAAGTTGGGTTTTATCGTAAGGGTTGCACATGAACGCGCTGGTCAGCTGCGTGGCCGCACCCGTGAACTCCGAGAGCACCAGGGCACCCGTGCCATCCGAGTGGCAGGCTACGTACTCCTTGGCCACCAGGTTCATCCCGTCCTTCAGCGCGGTGACCAGCATGATATCCGCCGCCAGGTACAGCGCCACCAGCTTCTTGAAGGACTGGTTATTGTGCACATAGCTGACCACCGGCCGGCCCATCGAGCCGTGCTTGCCGTTGATTCGGGAGACGATGCGCTCCACGTCCTTGCGGGTGGCCTGGTAGTCCTCCAGTCGCTCCCGCGAGGGGGTGGCCACCTGCACCATCGAGATGTCCTTGGCCTTGAGCCCGTGCTTCTTCAGCTCACCGGAGTCCAGCAGCTCCTCAAGAGCCAGCAGGCGCTGCACGATGCCCTTCGTATAATCCAGCCGGTCCACCCCGGCCATCAACACCTTCGGTGAGCCCAACTGCTGGCTCAAGTGCTGCGCTTTGGCCAGCGTCTCTGGCTGCTGGGCCTGTAGTTCGACGGCGGCGGAGTCCAAGGAAATCGGAAACACCCCGATGCGGGCTACATGCTCCTGAGCCTTGCCATCGACCTCGGCCGGAGCTTCGGCTGCGGCAGTACCGGTCGTCGAGGGATTCATGGTGCACCAGCCGATGACGAAGTTCTCCTCCGGGAGGCGGGCACCATTGACGAACTCGGCGTCGGTGGGGTCGTCGTAATGAACGTCGAAATCCAACGCGCGGAGCGTATGCAGGAAGTTCCGGGCGCTGTCCTGGGTCTGGAAACCGATGAGATCCGCGCCGAGCGTGCCAGCCAGCACCTCGCGGCGCCACGGAAGCTGGCGGAACAGCTCCGGGGCGGGGAAGGGGATGTGGAGGAAGAAACCAATCTTCAGATCCGGGCGCGCCTCGCGGATCATGCCGGGAACCAGGTGCAGCTGATAATCCTGCACCCACACCGTCGCACCGGGCGCGGCCTCCTTGATCGCCTTATCGGCAAAACGGCGGTTGACAGCGTGATAGCTGGCCCACCAGGAGCGCTTATAGCGCGGATGCACAATCAGGTCGTGGTACAGCGGCCACAGCCCCGCATTGGAGAAGCCCTCGTAGAACTCCTCGTAATCCGTCTCGGAGAGATTCACCGGGATCAGGTCGATGCCGGTCTTCTTGCGCGGAGGCATCTCCTTGGACTTGACCTTCTTGGTCGTCCCCGGCCAGCCGATCCACGCGCCGTTATTGTGCTGCAGCACCGGCTTGAGCGCCGTGACGAGCCCGCCCGGGGAGGCGACCCACTTATCGTCGATCCGGTCGACGGGCAGACGGTTGGCGATAACAAGAAAATCCGAACCACCGTCGGTGGCCATCGTGCCTCCTGAAGCGCTTCCTAGGTGCCGATTATGGCACCAAGTGTACGCGGACTACTGGGCCTTCTTCGTGGCCTTTTTCGTCGCCTTCTTAGCGGCCTTCTTGGTGCTCTTCTTCGCAGCCTTCTTCGTAGCCTTCTTGGTCGCCTTTTTCGCAGCCTTCTTGGTGCTCTTCTTGGCGGCCTTCTTTGCAGCCTTCTTCGTGGTCTTCCGGCTAGCCTTCTTCGTGGCGGCCTCGTTGGCCTCCAGCTCTTCGACGACCTTGCGGTGGATCAGGCCATCCGGCTCGACACCCAGCATGCTCATCAGGGTCACGCCGTCCAGGAAGTCCTCGGCATAGGTGGCAACGATCCGCTGGGCGGCGAGAGCGGTTTCCACCGGTACGGCGTGCAGAGACTCGGCGCTAGCTGGACGATTGTCTGTGACCTTTGGGGGCACTGGCATCCTCTTTCACGAAAACTCTTGAACTGGCGGTGGGCTTTGACGGTGAATCAAAAACTCGTTGCCTGGTAACGGGCCTATTCTACGCTAATCAGTCCCGGCCGTGTTCGGAGCCCGCAGCTGAGCCACCGTCGCCGGCCAGCCCCTGCTGGGCCGAGGAATCGACCTGCTCTTGCGGTTGCTGTTGTGCCTGCTTCTCGCTCTCCCGGATCTTCGCGAGCTTGCGGCGTTGCCTCGTCCGCAGCAGGGAGTCGATGCTCCACAGGGATCGGGTGCCCTCCCGCTTGCGGCTCATCCGCGGCACCGAGCGGTCCATAGGGTGCTGGTCCAGGGGGTGTGCCGCATGGTTGCCGTGCCGGCGCCGCGGTCGGCGTTCGCGCACCGCAATGCGGGGGCGGCGCAGGCCGTACTCCCGATGCAGGATGCGGGGGCGGCGCAGGCGGCGGGCCACCCACTCGCCGAAAACCACGCCGGCGGCCAGCGTCGTCGCCGTCGCCGCAGCCAACGCCAGGTTCGACATACCGATGACCAGCTTGTCCTGCAGGATCGAGGACATCCCCCGGTACAGCGCCAGGCCGGGCAGGAAGGGGGTGATGCCCGCCGCCGCGGTGATCTGCGGCGGCACCATGTACCGGCGGGAGAGCAGACCACCGGTCATGCCCACCAGAATCGCAGCGGCCGCAGCTGGCATCATCGTGGAGCTCTCTGCCAGCGCCTGGACGATATTGTGCGCGATGGAGGCCACCAGTGCCGTGGCGGCGGCGACCACCGTCGCGCGCCGCTCCGTAAAGCAGGCGAGGCAGAAGAAGACCGTCGCCGCCGCGCCCGAGAGCACACGCACCGTCGTCCCACCGAGTACGCCTGAGGTGGTGGACACGTCCAGGGGTGTCATGTCGATGCCGACCATGTGGACGAACTGCAGGGCCGCGCCGATGCCGGCGATGATCGCGCCCGTGTTCAGCACGGTCTCGAAGAAGCGGGCAGAGGCAGTGACCGGCGCCCCCGTCACCGCGTCCTGGAGCGCCTGGACCAGCGTCAATCCCGCCAGCTGCGCGACGATACAGGACGCCACCACCAGTGAGGGAGGGAAGTACCAGCCACGCTCCGTCGCGAATTGCGTGACCACCGCGGCGGGCAAAACCGCGATGAAGCCGCCTAGGAAGTTCTGGTAGAACTCCGGCAGCGACTTCGACGCCAACCACGCGGTTGAGAACATGATGAACAGGGTCGTGATCGTCGCGACGAAAGCGACGGCGTAGCCACCGCCCAGCAACAGGGCGATGGAGAAGGCGAAACCACCCCAGGAGAGCAAAGCCCAACGGGTGCGGAACGGCAGCGGGCTGCGCTCGATCTCGGCGAGAATCTGCTCCGCGGTATCCAGCGGGGTGGCGCCCGCGATGATGGAACGCACCAGCCGGTCGATCTCCGTGAGGCGGGAAAAGTTCGTGCTCAGGGTCTTCACGACCCGGAAGGCAGACACGGGGCTGCGGGACTCGTCGTTGTGGGCGTACACGGTGATGGTGTTCAGCGTGATGTCCACGTGCGTGTAGTGCAGGCCATACGCGGCGGCGATCGCCTTGATCTCCGCCTTCGCGTCCGAGTTGCCGGTGCCGGCGGCCAGCAGTTGGTCCCCGATGCGTGCGGCAAGGTTCAGTACGCGGTGGATTTCCTCCGGGTCCGTGAGGTTCACCGGGGCCAGCGGCGTCGGCGGCGGCGCTAACCGAATCCCGTCGATGGTCGCGCGATTGCCGGTAAAGAGCATGTCGCTGGCGCGTCGGGCGAACCGTGCTAGATAATTTGCCACAACCACACCGTACACAAGACCCTCTCCCGCACTTGAGGTGATGGTGGGTCTAAAAATTCGTGGGCTCTCGTGGTGGGCTGCTACTCTTTAAGCGCTCATGCCTCGTACGGGGTGTTGGGTGTGCCGAAGTGGCGCAATTGGCAGCGCAACGCACTTGTAATGCGTAGGTTGCGAGTTCGAGTCTCGTCTTCGGCTCAGTGAAAGGCTCCGGGAAACCGGGGCCTTTTTCTTTATGCCTTGGCTCTTGCTCCGGGGTGCGCCCGGGAGGCCGTGCGGGTGGCGGGGATAAGTCGTTGGTGGTTTGGGGAATTCAATAAAAGGGGAGGAAGGGAGAGTGTCGGAATGGTGACTTTTCAAACAAAATAAAAATTAACTCCAGTTTTGCCCCCTATTAACCCGAAATATAACTGCGGTTGGATAAGGGTTTCTCTAATTAGACCCAAATGGGGGATATTTATATCCCCGCTGGCACGAGACTGTTTTGGCGCTATTCTTCTGCTGTGTGTTCGCGTCGTGAAATGGCGTTAGATATTTTTCCGGCGCGGCCTTCTTTTCAGAAGTAATAATTCACCCCACGCGTAATGTGAAAGCCTTTTCATGCCTCAATTGACCGCAATTCGCCCGTCGCGCTCGAATAAGATCGCCGCCCGCGCGGCTGCAGCAGCCCTCGCCGCCACCCTCGCCGGCGGCATCGCCGCGAGCCCGGCAGCCACCACCGCGGCGCTCGCCGCTCCGGCCGCCTCCTCCCAGGCCGGTACCGCACCTCGAGGCAACCTGCTGCCGGAAAGCTCCGCCACCGGATCCGTCCAGCTCCCCGGCTCCTACGACCCCGCCCCCCACAACGGCGCCCCGCAGCCGCAGGCCTTCCCGGCCTCCGAGTATGGCTGGTACCTGTCGGACCTCAGCTCCCACCCTTATGGCAACTACGTCACCCTCATCGACGGCTTCAATGACCTGCGGGCCAAGCACCCGGACGTCATGAAGTCCAACCTTGACCAGGTCGCCGAGATCAACAACAACGCCCCCGCCGCCCGGATCGCCCAGGCCCAAGAGGATGCCGCGACCTCCAAGGAAGGTGTGCTCCGCATCTTCGCCGACGCCTTCGGTGAGGAGCTCGGCGAGCACTTCCGCCAGGCGCTGAAGGAGCACCGTCTTCCCAAGACCCAGATGCTTTTCGGCGGTGCCACCGCACGCGCCGGGGGAGTGGCTTCCTCCACCTTCATTGAGAAGACCTACTACAACAACGACCGCCCGTTCGTTGCCGCCCCGGAGAGGATCACCAAGCACAACCTGCCGGGCAAGGACTTCTACAGCACCTCGAAGTCCTTCCCCTCCGGGCACACGAACCAATCCACCTGGACTACCACGCTGCTGTCCTACATGCTCCCCGAGTTCGCTCCACAGCTGCTCGCCCGCGGCGCCGAGGGTGGCTACTCCCGCGTGGTCTTGGGCGTGCACTACCCGCTGGATGTCATTGGTGGCCGCATGGTCGGCACCGCTGCTGCCGCGGACCGAATGAACGACCCCCGCATGCGCGCCAACCTGGATGCTGCCGCCCAGGAGATCCGTGCTGAGCTCGAGTGGCGCTGCGGCGACACCCTCGCCAACTGCGCACAGAAGCAGGCCGAGGCCGGTAAGGGTTACAACCCAGAATCCGTGGATCGCTACACCGAGTTGATGAATTACGGCTTCACCCCGGTCTACTCCGAGTCCGCCCCGATGGTGGTCCCGCAGGCCGCGCCCGCCCTGCTGCTGGGTAAGTACCCGAACCTCTCCCACGCCCAGCGCGCCGAGATCCTCCGCCAGACTGCCGGTCCGGCCGGCTACCCGCTGGATAAGCAGGGCCCGGAGGGTTCCTGGCAGCGACTCAACCTGGCCAAGGCTCTCAGCGCCACGGTCACCATCTCCGACGACGGCTCCGTGGAGGTGGCTGGCTAATGGCAACGCTTACTCGCCGCCGCGTCCTGCAGGGCATGGCCGCCACCGGTGGGGTGGCCGCCGCGGGGAGCCTGCTGCCCGCCGCCCAGGCAGCCCCCGCCCGCACCGTGTTGGGTGCGGAGAACTGGGACCCCGAGGTCTTCGCCCACTCCGTCGCCTCCGGGGATCCGACCGCCAGCGCCGTCATCATCTGGACCCGCGTGACCCCAACGAAGGACGCACAGCCCGGCTCGGGGAAGGGGCCGGACGTCCCCGTGACGTGGGAGGTCGCCACCGACCCCGAATTTCAGGACGTCGCCGCGTCCGGGAAGGTCACCGCCAGCGCCGAGTTCGACCACACCGTCAAGGTCGACGCCACCGGCCTAGGATCCGCCACCACGTATTTTTATCGCTTCACGGCCGACCTGGGGCAGCGCAAGGCGACCTCCCGGGTGGGGCGTACCCGCACCGCCCCGGGCTCCGGCGACGATGTCAGCGCGATCCGCTTCGGCGTGTGCAGCTGCTCGAACTACGAGGCCGGCTTCTTCCGCAGCTACCGGGACATGGCCGAGCGCGATGACCTGGAATTCGTCCTGCACCTGGGTGACTACACCTATGAATACGAGACCGGAGGCTACACCGGGGTTTACGGCCAGCAGCCCCGCACCGTGGAGCCCGCGCACGTCACTCAGACACTCGCGGACTTCCGCATCCGCCAGGGCTGCTACCGCAAGGACGCCGATCTCGCCGACCTGCACGCAGCCAAGCCAATGGTCTGCGTGTGGGACGATCACGAGTTCGCGGACAATAACTGGCGCGAGGGTGCGACCGGGGAGAGCTTCAAGAAGGGAGACGACTACCCGGCGCTAAAGGCAGCCGCCTCCCGGGCATACTTCGAGTGGATGCCCGTGCGGGTGCGCCCCGAGGCGCGCGCCCAGCACCTCTACCGCACCTTGCAGTACGGCCCATTGATGGAGATCATCATCCCGGACCTGCGCTCCTACCGCGATGCGCAGCTGATCCAGTCCGGCGACCACCTGCTGGACTCCGACCCGGACTTCATTCGCGCCGCCGGTCGGGAGGGCCGCACCATGATGGGGCGCAGCCAGTTCGAGTGGTTCAGCAACGCCATCAAATCCTCCACCGCGAAGTGGCAGGGCATCGCCAATGAGGTGATGTTTGCGCCGATGACCCTGCCAGCGACCCTGGATCCGAAGCTGCACACCTGGCTGGTGGAGAAGATCGGTCTGCCGGAGCAGGGCATCCCGCTGAACCCCGACCAGTGGGATGGCTACATGGTGGAGCGGCAGAAGATCATCGACATGATCGCCGGGCTGCCGGATAAGAACGTGGTCTTCCTGACCGGGGATATCCACAGCTCCTGGGCGAACGATATTCCGCGGGATATTTTCGGCTACCGCACCGGGCAGAACACGAAGGCGGTGGCCACCGAGTTCGTGACCCCGTCGGTGACCGCGAAGAGCGCCTTCGATTCTTTGGCGGTCAGCCGCGCCTTCGACGCCGCCACTCGGCAGCTGCTGTACACCGGCGAGAACCTGCTCTCCGGGGTGAACCGTTGGTTCAAGTGGATCAACTTCACCGATCACGGCTACATGGCCGTGGAGGTGGGGCAGAAGGCCACGCAGTGCGACTGGCACTACGTGGACCACGTGCTGGCCAAGGACACCCCGTTCCGCCTGGGCAATAGCTTCCGGGCCGAGGTGGGCTCCCCTGGTGCCCGTAGCGTTGGCGCGGGCCTCAATCGCGCCCAGCGGGTTTATTAGTCCGACCGGGAGCGGGGAAGGGGCGCTTGCTAGAAGCGGTAGACCATGACGTAGCACTCCTCGTGGGGTGCCACGCCGTGGTCGACGAAGCCGAACTTGGAGTACATGCGGCGGGCGCGGTCATTGCCGAAGTCCACCGCCAGGCTGACGGAGTGGTAGCCCTTCGCGCGGGCGTGGTCCAGGGTCGCGCCCAGGAGCCTGCGGCCCAGCCCAAGGCCGGTCATCGTCGGGCGGAGCGCGATGGCCAGCTCCGGGATGTCATCGGAGATGTAGCCCGCGCCGGGCTCGGATTCGGTGAAGTTACGCAGCCACGCAGCGCCCGCGGGTGCGCCCTCGTACTCGGCGATGATTCCGCCCTGCTCCGCGGTCCACATGTCCACGTAACGGACCAGATCGTCCTGGAAGTGCTCGGAGACGTCCTTTCCAGGATCACCCCAGGTATCAGTTTCGCGGAACATTTCCGTGATGAAACCGCGGTCGCCCTCGCTCGCGACGCGAAAAGTGAGCGCGTCGGTGGACGGGCGCTCGGCTGCTGACTCTGCCTGAATATCCTCACTCATGCCACAAATATAGAACACCGGCGCCGAACCGCGGGATCGGGGATCCGCGCTCAGCGCCGGTGCGCTCAGATATCTAAGGAGCTCTCAGCAGCTCGGGGATTAGTAGATGTAGACCTTGTCGCCCGGCTGCAGGTAGTTGAAGAAAGTCCGGGCAGCCTCGCCGTTCATGCGAACGCAGCCAGCGGACTGCACATTGGTCGTGCCCTGGTGGAAGGCGTGACCGTTGTTCGTGAAGTACACGGCGTACGGCATCGGCGCGTTACCGAACTCATAGCTGATCTCGTCCTTGATCTTGCGGGTCACGGTGAACATGCCGCGCGGGGTCTCCTGGCCTGGGCGGCCAGTGGAGACGATGACCGGGCCGTAGGAGCGCTTGCCGCCCTTCTGCAGCCAGGCGCGCTGGGCCTTGATGTCCACGCACGCGTGCGCGGAGGCCGGGCACGGGTTGGACGCCGGGCGGGCCTGCTTCTTCGGGGCCTGCTTCTTTGGCGCTGGCTTTGGGGCCGGTTTCGGCGCACGGGCTGCCTCGCGCTGGTGCAGGGCGCCCGGTGCGACGGCGTTGACGAAGTTATCGATGCCCTGGATCACCGGGGTGCGGAACTGCGGCGGCAGGTTCTTGGCCTGGGCAACCAGCGCGTCGCGGGCGTTCAGCAGGGCAGCCACGCCGTTGGCCTGAGCCTGGCGCAGCTGGGCGTCGAAGTCAGCCTGCAGCTGGGCGATCTGCGGCGGCAGGGAGGGGGCCGCCAGGGAGGAGCCGAGCTGCGGGGCAGCGCTGGCCTCAGAGGCAGTGGCGACGGATGCCCCAACGCCGAGGGTGGATGCGCCGAGTGCGAGGGCAGCAGCGCCCGCGAACTGCTTCTTGGAGGTGTTGGACACCTTGCGGTGCTTGCCGATGTAACGAGTCATGCGCTTCAGAATAAACCCATTTGTACGTGAGAGAAAGCTGAACGCGCCGGTTGAGCCTCCTGTTAATGCTGCGTTTAGCTGGCTGCGTTCAACTGGCAACGCTGCCCGTGGGGTGGCGGTGGGCGAGCCAGGCCCCCGGATCCGCCGCGACCGCGTCTCAATGTTGCCGGGCCCCACATCGCCCGCGCCGGGAATAATCTCCAGCGGTCAAGCGCTAGAATATGTACAGCAAGCATTCAGCAAGCTCCCAGTCTCGGTGGAAGCAGATCGGTGAAAATAGAGCCATGACTACCCCAAACACGCAGCCCGTTAAGGTTCTCGTCGTCGACGATGAGGACAACATCTCCGACCTGATCAAGGTCAGCCTGAAGTTCCAGGGCTTCGACGTGGAGACTGCTGACAACGGGCAGACCGCGCTGGAGATCGCGGACACCTACCGCCCCGACGCCTTCATCCTGGACGTCATGATGCCCGGCATGGACGGCTTCACCCTGCTCAACAAGCTCCGCGAGGCCGGCCACGACGCCCCGGCCCTCTTCCTCACCGCCAAGGACGGCGTGGAGGACCGCATCCACGGGCTGACCATCGGTGCGGATGACTACGTCACCAAGCCCTTCTCTCTGGAGGAGGTCATCACCCGACTGCGTGTGATCCTGCGCCGCGTGGCCAAGGACGACTCCGAGGAATCCAGCCTCATCACCTACGAGGACATCACCCTGGACGACGACATGCACGAGGTCACCAAGGCCGGGGAGGTCGTGGACCTGTCCCCGACGGAATTCCAGCTGCTGCGCTACCTGATGGTCAACGCAGAGGTCGTCCTCTCCAAGTCCAAGATCCTGGACCACGTGTGGAACTACGACTTCGGCGGGGACGGCAACGTCGTCGAGTCCTACGTCTCCTACCTGCGCCGGAAGATCGACACGAAGGAGCCCCGCCTGATCCACACCGTCCGTGGCGTGGGTTACGTGCTGCGTAAGCCGCGCTCCTAGGTTTTGCCTGGTCGATGGCTTCCCTCCCTGAGAATTCGGACGTCCCCGCCACCGGGACAGCGAACCCCGCTGGTTCCCCTGGCGCGGACGATGCCGGCACCGCTGACTGGCCGGTGGATGACGAGCACGGTGAGTTCCAGCGCCCCGGGCGCTTCCTGTCGAACTTCCCGCTGCGTGTCAGCCTTGTCGTCGTCATGACGTTCCTCGCCGCACTCGGCCTATCCTTTTCCGGCGCGGTGACGACCTCGACGCTGCAGCACTTCATGGTCTCGCGCGTGGATGACCAGCTCAACAGCGCGATCAACGGTTGGGCCTACCGGACCACCGACGACGAACGCTCCTATCAGGACAGGCCCGGTAGCAGCACCCCGCAGCCCAACCGGCCGCCCACGGATTTTTTCGTCCGCGTGGTGGACGGGGAGATCTCCATCGAACCGCTGAACTCGGTCTTCGATTCCGCCCCGGAGCTGCGGGGATTGGAACAGCCGAGGGAGCCCGTGACGGTCCCCGCCCGCGCGGGTAGCGCGTCCCACGCCCCGTGGCGGGCGGCCTCCGTCGAGAACCAGGACGGCACCGTCACCATCGTCGCCCTGCCCCTGGAGGGCGAGGAACACACCATCCGCAGGCTGGTGTACCTGCAAATCATCATCGGTTTCCTGGTGGTGGCGTCCATCATGATCGTCTCCCAGTACCTGGTGCGCCGCGCCCTGCGCCCGCTGAACCAGGTGGAGGAGACCGCCTCCCTGATTTCCCAGGGGCACCTGGACCAGCGCGTCCCGAACTGGGAGCCGGACACCGAGGTCGGTCGACTGGCACAGGCCTTCAACCGGATGCTCGCGCAGATCCAGGGTGCGTTCCTCGCGGTGGGTGCCTCCGAGCGCCAGGCCCGCAAGTCCGAGGCCACGATGCGCCGCTTCATCGGGGATGCCTCCCATGAGCTACGCACCCCGCTGACCTCCGTGCGTGGTTACGCGGAGCTCTACCGCTCCGGGGCCACGGACGATGCGGACATGGTTATCGGCCGCATCTCCGACGAGGCCGAGCGGATGGGGCTGCTGGTGGAAGACCTGCTGGCCCTGGTCCGCATGGACGAGGGGCGCCCGCTGCAGAATCAGCGGGTGGACGTGCTGGAGCTGGCGCTGCGCGCCGCGGACGGGGCTCGGGCGGGGTTCCCGGGGCGCAACATCGGCGTCGAGAATCACTACGGCTCCATCCCGGTCGTGATGGGCGACGCCAACCGCCTGCACCAGGTGATCAGCAACCTGCTCACGAACGCGCTGAAGCACGCCGGTGAGGACGCCAGCGTGAAAATCAGCCTGCTCAAGACAAGCCCGGAGCTGGTCACCATCGAGGTCCAGGACGACGGCGAGGGCATTCCTGCCGACGCCCTGCCGCACCTCTTCGAGCGTTTCTACCGGCCGGACGTCTCCCGCTCCCGCGCCTCGGGCGGCTCCGGGCTGGGCCTGTCCATCGTGCAGTCCCTGGTCAAGGCGCACGGCGGGGCGATCACCGTGGACTCCACGGTGGGGGAGGGCACCACGTTCAGGGTGCAGCTGCCCGTGGCGCCGGAGGATTCTCAAGCGCAAACTTCACCAGAAGACTGACCTTTTGGTTGCGGGGCAGCATATTGTGCGCCACCTGCAGCTGCGGGTAGAAGTCCTGCACTCGCACCAACCGCAGCGGGCCCGGATGCTGCGGGATACCACCGGTGGGTTCGGCATCGCCCAGGGCGAAGGCCGCGTTGAGGGGGACCAGGCGGTCGTAATCGGAGGCGATCTGTGTGATCGGCACGGTGCACTCCCCGGCGGGCGCCAGTGCATCGGCCAGCGCGGGGGAGCCCACAACCTGCTCCGCGAAGGCAGGAGCCATGACGGTGCTGATCACCCGGTTGACCAGGGTCTCCCGCGCGGTCCCGGACCAGGGCATGTGCACGCCCCGGAAGTCCGCGCCCAGGCCCACGATGTGGTTGACTGCCTCCCCGCCGGGGCGGCTCGCCACGGCCAAGGAGATCAACCCGCCCTGGGAGTGGGCAACCAGGTCGAAGGACTCCGCTCCGGTGGCTTCCTGGAGCGCGGCGATCTGCGCTCGGGCTTGGGCGATGGATTGCGCCAACGGCGTGGTTCCGTTGTCCCCATAGCTGACGGAGAACACTCGCCGGTCCCGCCCGTCGAAGGTGCTGCGCAGGTAGGGCACCATGCGCGCGAAGTTCCCGCGACCACCCACGGTGCCGTGCACCACCACGATGGGGCGCGGCTCGGAGGGCAGCACCCGGTGGGTGGGGGATTCATTCCATTCGCCCAGATCCGGGATGTGAGCCAGCAGCGAGCGCCGCGGGGTAGCCTCCTGGCCCAGACCGGAGTGCAGGATGGGGCTGCGGCCTGGGTTCCGGGGCGTAGATGGGGACATATCGTTCTAGAGCGCTGGTGTTAGGCCTCGTCCTCCGGCACGCCAGCAACCCCCTGGCTGCGCAGCTCCGCGCGGATCTTCGCCGCCGCATCGTCCATCTTTTCCGGGTCCGTCTGATCCATCGGGATGATGTTCTGCAGGCTATAGCCGGACATGTCGGAGGCCGGGAACAGGTGGATGTGGGTGTGCGGCACCTCGAAACCAGCGATCATGTAGCCGCACCGCGGGGCGTCGAAGACCTCGCAGATGGCCTTGCCGATCACCTGGGCGACCTCGTTGAGCTTGCCCCACAGCTCGGCCGGGACGTCGGTCCAGCGGTCGATCTCCTGGGTCGGGACAACCAACACGTGGCCGTAAGCAACCGGCTCGATGGTGAGGAATGCGGCGACCTCGGCGTCGCGGTAGACGAAGCGACCCGGAAGTTCGCCGTTGATGATTTTCGTGAAAACGGTAGCCATACCACGCGATGTTACCCGCGAAACCATCGGCGAACACCGGCTTTGGGGCAGCGTCGCGTCGCGCTGTCTGGCTGGCTCGCTAGACTGGGACACTATGCGCATTCTTGTACTTGGCAGCGGTGCCCGCGAGCACGCATTGGCTTATTCCCTGTCCCGCGATGAGTCCGTCTCTGAGGTCCACGTCAGCCCCGGCAACCCGGGCATGAAGGCCATCGCCACGCTCCACCCGGATGACTCGAATCCGGTGGGCTTGGCCCAGGAACTCGGGGTGGATCTGGTCGTGATCGGCCCGGAGATCCCGCTGGTCGCGGGCGTGGGAGACGATCTGCGTGAGGCGGGCTTCGCGGTCTTCGGCCCGTCCAAGGCTGCGGCCCAGATCGAGGGGTCCAAGGCTTTCGCGAAGGACGTCATGGCGCGCGCCGGGGTCCGCACCGCTTCGGCGGAGTCCCTGCAGCCGGGCACGTCGGATGCTGAGATCGAGGCCACCCTGGACCGTTTCGGTCCTCGCTTCGTCGTGAAGGACGACGGCCTGGCCGCCGGTAAGGGAGTCGTCGTCACCGACGACCGTGCTGCCGCGCGCGCCCACATCGACGACGTCCACGCCGCTGGCAACCCGGTGCTGCTGGAAAGCTTCCTCGATGGCCCGGAGGTCTCCCTGTTCTGCCTGGTGGACGGCGAGACGGTCGTCCCGTTGATCCCGGCGCAGGACTTCAAGCGCGTCGGTGAGGGCGATACCGGCCCGAACACCGGCGGCATGGGTGCCTACACGCCGCTGCCGTGGCTGCCGGAAGACGGCGTGCAGCGCATCGTCGACGAGGTCTGCATCCCCGTCGCCAAGCAGATGGCCGAGGATGGGGTGCCGTACTCCGGCCTGCTCTACGCGGGTCTGGCCTGGACCTCCAATGGCCCGGAGGTTATCGAATTCAACTGCCGTTTCGGTGATCCGGAGACCCAGCCGGTGCTGCAGCTGCTCGAAACCCCGCTGGCGGGTGTGCTGAACGCTGTCGCCACGGGCTCGCTCGCGGAGCTGCCACCGCTGCAGTGGAAGGACGGTTACGCGCTGACCGTCGTGCTCGCTGCAGAGGGCTACCCGGAGTCCGCGAAGAAGGGCGGGGTCATCACGGGTGCTGAGGCGGGCAGCGAGGTCCGTGGTGTCCGCGCTGCTGGCGTGGCAGAGAAGGACGGCGAGCTCGTCGCTTCTGGCGGCCGTGTGCTCAACGTGGTCGGCGAGGGTACGACCCTCGAGGAGGCCCGCGAGAAGGCCTACGCCACCCTTGCCACCATCGACCTGCCGGGCGGGCACTTCCGCAAGGACATCGCCCTGGCTGCCGTCGAGGGCAAGATCACCGTCCCGGGCGAGGGGCAGGCCTAAGCCAGAAGGCTAGAAACCGATGCCCGAAGGACACGTGATTCACCGGCTGGCGGCTCAGCTCAATCAGCTGTTCGCCGGCCACGCCCTGCGCGTAACCAGCCCGCAGGGCCGCTTCGCCGAGGAGGCCGGCGCCCTGACCGGCGACATGCTGGACCGGGCGGAGGCCTGGGGCAAGCACCTGTTTTTAAGCTTCGGCAACCCCCGTAACCCGCACCGGCGGGCAGATCACATCATCCATATCCACCTGGGCCTGATCGGCACCATGGCCGTCGAGCCCTTCACCGGTGGCCAACCCCGCGGCCAGGTGCGCCTCCACCTACACCGCATCGACGCCGAGGGTGGAGAGGACATGTGTACCTGGGGCAATGCGATGGAGGCGAATCTGCGCGGCCCCCAGTGGTGCCGACTCATCACCGACGAGGAGATGGATGCCGCGGTCGCCAAGCTCGGCGCCGACCCGCTGCGCTCCACCGACCCGGAGGTAGATCCGGAGAACGCCGCGAAGCTGGCGGAGCTCGATGACTTCCTTTCCCGTTCTCGCCGCACGATCGGATCGGTCCTCATGGACCAGGCCCGCTATGCCGGGGTGGGCAACATCTACCGCGCCGAAACCCTCTTCCGCCTGGGCATTCACCCGGACGTCCGGGCCTGCGACCTGGCGGCGGAGGAGCGCGAGAGTATTTGGCAGGACCTCGTGGAGCTCATGGCCGAGGGGGAGGCCAGCGGGCGGATCGACACCGTGCGCCCGGAACACACCCCGGAGGCGATGGAGCGGGCTCCGCGCAAGGACGACCACGGTGGCGAGGTCTACGTGTATCGGCGTGCCGGTCAGCCCTGCTACGTCTGTGGCGAGGAGATCAGCCACCGCGTGGTTCAGGGGCGCAACCTGTTCTGGTGCCCTGGCTGCCAACCCTTGGCATAGCCCTTAAACCACTGGTCGCCAGCCCCGCGGCACAGCCCTGTGCCGCTGTGGGATAATGAGGGGCGTGACTGCTGCAAAGAAGAATATTTCCAACGTCCTCGCCACCCGCTACGCCTCCCCGGAGATGACCAACCTGTGGTCCCCGGAGGAGAAGATCAAGATGGAGCGCCAGCTCTGGCTCTCCGTGATGAAGGCCCAGAAGGAACTCGGCATCGAGATCCCGGCTGAGGCCCCGGCCGCCTATGAGAAGGTCCTCGACCAGGTGGACCTGGGCTCCATCGCTGAGCGGGAGAAGGTCACCCGCCACGACGTGAAGGCCCGCATCGAGGAGTTCAACGACCTCGCCGGCTTCGAGGAGATCCACAAGGGCATGACCTCCCGCGATCTCACGGAGAACGTGGAACAGCTGCAGATCTACCGCTCCCTCGTGCTGGCCCGCGATAAGGCTATCGCCGTCCTGAATCGGATCGGTCGCCTGGCCGGCGAGTACCAGGGGCTCGTGATGGCGGGTCGTTCCCACAACGTCGCCGCGCAGGCCACCACCCTGGGCAAGCGCTTCGCTTCCGCGGCCGATGAGCTGCTGCTGGGCCTGGCGCGCGCCGACGAGCTGTTGTCCCGCTACCCGCTGCGCGGAATCAAGGGCCCGATGGGTACCGCGCAGGACATGCTGGACCTGCTGGGCGGTGACGAGGCGAAACTCGCGCACCTGGAGACGCAGATCGCCGACGGTCTGGGCTTTGGTCAGGTATTCAACTCTGTCGGCCAGGTCTACCCGCGCTCCCTCGACTTCGACGCCCTGTCCGTCCTCGTGGAGCTGGGCGCGGCGATGAGCTCGCTGTCCATGACGATCCGCCTCATGGCGGGCAACGAGACCGTCACCGAGGGCTTCAAGGAGGGCCAGGTCGGCTCGTCCGCGATGCCGCACAAAATGAACGCCCGCTCCTGCGAGCGCGTCGGCGGCATGCAGGTCCTGCTGCGCGGTTACCTGACGATGGCGGCTGACCTCTCGGGTGCCCAGTGGAACGAGGGCGACGTCTTCTGCTCCGTCGTCCGCCGCGTCGCCCTGCCGGATGCCTTCTTCACCTTCGACGGCATGTGCGAGACCTTCCTCACCGTGCTCGACGAGTTTGGGGCCTTCCCGGCGATGATCGAGCGCGAGCTGGAGCGCTACCTGCCGTTCCTGGCTACCACCCGCATCCTCATGGCTGCTGTGCGCGCGGGAGTGGGCCGCGAGACCGCCCACGAAGTCATCAAGGAAAACGCCGTGGGCATGGCGCTGGACATGCGCGAGCGTGGCGCGGAGCAGAACCTCATCGAGCGCCTGGCCAACGATGAGCGCCTGCCGATGAATGAGCAGGATCTCCACGGCGCCCTGGCTGACCGCAAGGCCTTCATTGGTGCGGCCGAGTCCCAGGTCGCCCGCGTGCTTGACCGCGTGGCATCCATCGTCGAGGCCCACCCAGACGCAGCGGCCTACACCCCTGGCGAGATTCTTTAAACCGGCACCGCCCCCACGCAATTCGGTAAATTCGAAGGCGTGGGAGCATTGATTTGGTTTATCGCAGCCCTGGTCCTCGCCGGTCTTGAACTGGCGGCCGGGGAGTTCACCCTGCTCATGCTGGCCGGTGGCGCGACCGTCGGTGGCCTCGTGGAGTGGGCGGGCGCACCGACCTGGGCGGCGATCGTCGCCTTCGGCATCGCCACTGCTGGGCTGATCCTGTTCCTGCGCCCCATTCTTCGCCGCAGGATGCACGGACCGAAGGTGCTCGATACCTCCCAGCAGGCCTTGGTCGGCGCGACCGCTGAGGTTCTGGAGGACGTCGGCGCCCGCGGTGGGCAGATCCGCCTGGACGGTTCCATCTGGTCCGCGCGCTCGATGGACCCATCTGAGACCTTCACAAGAGGCGAAGAGGTTCACGTCATCGATATTGATGGCCCGACCGCTGTCGTGTGGAAACACGGCTAGCGGGAAATCAGTCCGTGAAAGAACCAACCAGGAAACGGTAAACACATGTCCGGCATGATCTTCCTCTTAGTTCTGTTGGCTTTCATCGCTCTCGTCGTGGTGAAATCCATCGCTCTGATCCCCCAAGGCGAGGCGGCCGTCATCGAGCGGCTTGGTAGCTACACCCGCTCCGTGTCTGGCGGGATCACGGTCCTCGTTCCCTTTATCGACCGGGTCCGCGCCCGGGTGGACACCCGCGAGCGCGTGGTCTCCTTCCCGCCGCAGGCGGTCATCACGCAGGACAACCTGACGGTGGCCATCGACATCGTCGTGACCTTCCAGATCAACGACCCCGCTAAGGCCATCTACGGGGTGGATAATTACATCGTCGGCGTGGAGCAGATTTCTGTGGCAACGCTGCGCGACGTGGTCGGCGGCATGACGCTGGAGGAAACGCTGACCTCCCGCGAGACCATCAACCGCCGACTGCGCGGTGAGCTCGACGCCGCGACCGCCCGGTGGGGGCTGCGCATCAGCCGAGTCGAGCTGAAGGCAATTGATCCGCCACCGTCCATCCAGCAGTCCATGGAGATGCAGATGAAGGCGGATCGCGAGAAGCGCGCGATGATCCTCACCGCCGAGGGCCGCCGGGAGTCGGACATCAAGACGGCTGAGGGTGAAAAACAGGCCCGCATCCTCTCCGCTGAGGGTGAGAAGCACGCTGCCATCCTGGCTGCCGAGGCTGAGCGCCAGGCGATGATCCTGCGCGCCGAGGGTGAGCGCGCCTCCCGCTACCTGGAAGCACAGGGTGAGGCGAAGGCCGTCCAGAAGATCAACGCCGCCATCAAGGCTTCCAAGCTCACGCCGGAGGTGCTGGCCTTCCAGTACCTGGATAAGTTGCCGAAGCTGGCCCAGGGCGAGGCGTCGACGATGTGGATGATCCCGTCCCAGTTTGGCGATTCCCTGGAGCAGTTCGCCAAGGCCTTCGCCAAGAAGGACGATGAGGGCGTATTCCGTTACGAGCCGGGCCACGTGGACGAGGACACCCGCGAGAAGGCTGAGGCGGATAACACGGAGGAGTGGTTCTCCACGGCATCCGACCCGGAGATCGCCAAGGCCGTAGCCGCGGCGAACGCGGTGGCCAATAAGCCGGTGGAGGAAGATCCGATGGATCCGACGCCTAAGCCAAAGCACGCCAGCAAGGAGCTCTCGGCTGAGCCGGTGCAGCAGCCCGCCCCGCAGGGTGTGGATCCGCAGAATATGTGGACGAACCCCACGAATTAGGGCGCGGCTGGGGGCGGGCTCGGCGGGGGTCTAGCCGGGTCCAATCGCGGTGCTAGACTGTCTAGCCATGCGACCAGAATTGTCTGATTACGAGCACATTTCCGCGGGTAAAGTCCGCGAGATCTACGAGATCGACGCAGAGCACCTGCTGATGGTCGTCACGGATCGGATCAGTGCCTACGATTTCGTGCTCGACACCGATATTCCAGACAAGGGGCGGGTGCTCACCGCGATGAGTGCCCACTTCTTTGAGCAGATCGACTTCCCGAACCACCTCGCGGGACCGCTGGATGACGAGCGCATCCCCGAGGAGGTGCTCGGTCGCGCCATGGTGTGCAAAAAGTTGGACATGGTTCCCTTCGAGTGCGTGGCGCGCGGCTACCTCACTGGCTCCGGTCTGAAGGAGTACGAGGCCACCGGAGCGGTTTGCGGCGTCAAGCTCCCGGAGGGCCTGGTCGAGGCCTCCAAGCTGGACGAGCCGATCTTCACCCCGGCGACGAAGGCAGAGGTCGGGGACCACGACGAGAACGTCGGCTTCGACGTCGTCGTCAATGACCTGGGGGAGGACCTCGCGGAAAGGCTGCGCACCGCAACCCTGGAGATCTACTCCCAGGCCGCGAAGATGGCCGAGGAAAAGGGCCTGATCCTGGCGGATACGAAGTTCGAGTTCGGCCTGGACAAGGCGGGCAACCTGGTGCTCGCCGACGAGGTGCTGACCCCGGACTCCTCCCGTTATTGGCCGGCTGACGGCTACGAGGAGGGCAAGGTGCAGCCGAGCTTCGATAAGCAGTTCGTCCGCAATTGGCTGACCGGCCCGAAGTCCGGTTGGGATAAGAACGATGGCTCCCAGCCGCCGGAGCTGCCGGGCTCCGTGGTGGAGGCGACCCGGGCGCGCTACGTGGAGGCCTACGAGCGCATCTCCGGCAAGCGTTTCGCGGACTGGATCGGCAGCTGCGTCTAGAACACAGTCTGCACAGCAGGATCTAGAACACAGCCTGCACGGCCGGGGGTGCTAAGCCCTCGGCGTAGCGTTCCCCGCACCGGACGGGACGGCTGAGAACAACCTCGGCGAAGAACCCGGATAAAGCTCAACCCCGCTCAACCATGGTGGTTGCGCGGGGTTTATGCGTTGCGCAGCGGGTGATCGCGCTGCGCGGGGCGGTGTCGCCGGTCGACTAGACGCGAGCGGCGTGCTTAGCGACCGCGGTGATGCCGTGGTGCGTGAGGTGTAGCGCCAGGTTACGGTCTGCGGGGCGACGTCGATGATGCCGGTGATCCAGCGGTCGCGTGCGCAGGTGTCGTGGCCGGTGGTCATCGGCTTGAGGTCCACGAAGGTGGAACGGGTGTCGCGGGAGGCATTCGCCGCTGCGCGCTGCAGGGCGTCCTCGACCGGGCGAGCCTTCACGACCAGGGACGGGGTGCCCTGTGGCAGCAGGTTCAGGTAGCAGGTCTGGCCGGCCGGGTTGGTGATCCGCGGGTAGCCCATGACCTTCACGCGGGCGTTCGGAGCCAGGCGCTTGACGTGGTTGACGGTGTTGCGGATGGATACGCGCAGGTTGTTCTCGATCTGCGGAACCGGCATCTTGTCGTTCAGGATGTACGGGTAGGTGTCGTTAGCGCCGGCGAAGATGACGACCTCGCGGGTTGCGCCATTGAGCTTGCCGTCCTGGCGGGCCTTATTTGCCAGGCTGGTGATGTGCTTGCCACCGGTGCGGAAGGATGCGCCGGAGCAGGAGTAGTTGTCCACAGGGGCACGCTTAACGGAGGCGTAGGCGTGCTTGAAGCGGTCGTCGGAGGCGCAGCCCACGCCGTTCATCGGCTTCGGGTCGAGTGGAACGCCGCGCTGGGTCAGGTAGTGCTGGACGGTCGGGTTGGCCATAATCGAGTCGCCGAGCAGCACGGTGTTACCAGGTGCTGCGGAAGCCGTGGCAGGGGCCAGCATGGCGCCGAGAACAGCAACCACGGAGAGGGCGAGGGCCTTGAGACGCATATTCATCCTATCTGTGGATTGGTGTAGAAGATTCGATGCTCGTTACAGGCGGATTGTATTTGCTTCCCAGAGAAAATGAAACAAATGAGCATTATTGGGGCGCAAGTTACAGAAGTTGTGCAACTTACTGTGTTGCCCCGGTGGTTCTGGGGCGTGCCCCTGCGCAGCTCACCGGGCTCGTGATCCGTGTCCGGTGCGGGTGCTAGCTTAGGGGCTTAGCGAAACCGGGAGCTGTGTGCAGGCTGGCTGCCTGCCGGGGAGTGGTCCCCGCAGGTGGCGACCGAAACTGACTGCCATCCCAGCGCCAGTATAGCTGGCTCCCAGGTAACGAATTCATAACACTATCGTGTTTTGGCTAGAGAAGAAAGGTCAAGGGCTTTCGTGACTCAGGGCACTGAAGGGCAGCAGCAGAACCAGGGCGGTACCACGGCCGCTACCAGCGGGGACAAGCAAGCCCCGCGGCTAACCGCTCCCGTGGCCAAGAAGCTTGCCACCCAGCGCAGTTTCCATGGCCGTGACTTCAGCGATGACTACGAGTGGCTTCGGGATAAGGAAGCCCAGGAGGTTCTGGATCACCTCGCTGCCGAGGATGCCTTCGCCGTGCAGGAGACCGAGCATTTGAAGCCGCTACGCGAAGCCATCTACCAAGAAGTGAAGTCCCGCGTGCAGGAGACGGACATGTCCCTGCCCGTCCGTGCGGGCGACTGGTGGTACTTCTCCCGCTCGACGGAGGGGAAGAACTACGCCTCGATGTGCCGCGTTCCCGTCGATAACCCGGAGGACTGGACCCCGCCGCAGATCGACCCGGAGACCCCGCATCCGCGCGAGGAGGTCTTCCTCGACGTCAACGCCGAGGCCGAGGGCCACAACTTCTTCTCCCTCGGGGCGGCGAGCGTCACCCTCGACGGCACCCGCTTGGCCTACTCCGTGGACACCGCGGGCGACGAACGCTTCACCATGTACTTCCGCGACTTGGCCACTGGCGAGCAGATCGGGGAGCCCATCCCGGATGTCTTCTACGGCGCGACCTGGGTCGGCCGCGACACGATCTACTACCAGAAGGTCGACGCCGCCTGGCGCCCGCACGAGGTCTGGCGCCACACGCTCGGAACCTCCGTCGAGGAGGACGAGCTGATCTACCGCGAGGAAGACGAGCGCTTCTGGACCGGCGTGGGCACCACCCGCTCCAAGCGCTTCCTGCTGATCGCCTCCTCCTCCAAGGTCACCAGCGAGATCTGGTACCTCGACCTGGAGGCCGAGGAGAAGGGCGAAGATGCGGAGCTGACCCGCATCCTGCCGCGCGAGAAGGGGGTTGAGTACGGCATCGACCACGCCCGCGTGGGTGGCGAGGAGTACTGGCTGGTCATCCACAACAAGAACGGCGTGAACTCCGAGCTGGGCTACCACCCGGTCGGCCAGATCGCCTCTCTGGACGACGTCACCGTCCTCGTTCCGCACCGCGACGACGCCCGCATCGAGGGCGTGGACTGCTTCCAAAACCACCTCGTCCTCGAGGCCCGCGAGAACGCCGTCTCGAAGAGCTACCTGATGGACATCTCCGACGGCTGGTCCGAGTTCCGCCCGGTCGACTTCGGCGAGGAGATCGCCACCGTCGGGGCTGCCGGGAACAGCGAGTGGAACCCGCCCGTCCTGCGCTTCGTCTTTGCCTCCTTTACGACGCCCACCCGGGTCTACGAGCTCGACCTGGCTACCGGGGAGCAGATCCTGCGCAAGGAACAGCAGGTTCTCCCTGGCCCGGACGGCAAGGAATTCAACCCGGCTGACTACCAGGCCACCCGCATCTGGGCCACCGCACCGGACGGCGCCCAGGTCCCGGTCAGCCTGATCCACCGCGCGGACGTCCCGCTCGACCGGGAGAATCCGGTGTTGCTCTACGGCTATGGCAGCTACGAGGCCTCCATGGACCCGGGCTTCTCCATCTTCCGGCTCTCCATGCTGGACCGCGGCGTGGTCTACGCCATCGCGCACGTCCGCGGTGGTGGCGAAATGGGCCGGCTTTGGTACGACAACGGCAAGGGGCTATCCAAGAAGAACACCTTCACCGACTTCATCGCCGTGGCAGACGAGCTGATTGCCCGCGGCATGACCAGCCCGCAGCGCATGGTCGCCGAGGGCGGATCTGCCGGCGGCATGCTGATGGGCGCGGTCGCGAACATGGCAGGCGACCGCTTCGCAGGTATCGAGGCGATCGTGCCCTTCGTTGACCCGCTGACCTCCATGCTCATGCCGGAGCTGCCGCTGACGGTGACCGAATGGGACGAGTGGGGCGATCCCTACCACGACCCGCAGGTCTACGACTACATGGCGGAATACGCCCCCTACGAGAACATCACTGCCGATAAGACCTACCCGCCGATCCTGGCTGTGACCAGCCTCAACGACACCCGCGTTCTCTACGTCGAGCCCGCGAAGTGGGTGGCGAAGCTGCGCGACGTGGCGGGCGCGAACGTCCTGCTGAAGATCGACATGGAGTCCGGTCACGGTGGCGTCTCGGGCCGCTACAAGGCCTGGGAACAGGGCGCGTTCGAGACCGCCTGGGAGCTGGACCGCATGGGTGCCACCGAGCTGCTGGACTAGTTTTGCCACCTTCGGTGGTGGTGTCCTGCCACTTTTGGTCGCGTTTTCCGCCGCCTTCGGTCGCGCTTTTCGCCACCTGCGGAGCTGCTAATCCACCTCCTTCGGCGGCGCCATTCCAATAATTCCTTGGCCTTTCAGCCTGGTGTTAACATGGGCACGTACTTAATGGATTTTTCCAACAGCTGGGAGCACTAGAGAACATGGCTCGTGTGGTTGTCAACGTCATGCCGAAGAAAGAAATTCTGGATCCCCAGGGGCAGGCCATCGTCCGCGCCCTTGGTCGTCTGGAGATCAGCGGGGTGCAGGATGTCCGTCAGGGCAAGCGCTTCGAACTCGAGGTCGATGACCAGGTGACCGAGGCAGATCTGGAGAAGATCGCCGCGGAACTGCTCGCCAACACCGTGATCGAGGACTACGAGGTCGTCACCGCGGAGGTTCAGCAGTGAGCCCCCGCATCGGAGTAATCACCTTCCCGGGCACCCTCGATGACGTCGACGCCCTGCGCGCCGTCCGTCTCGCCGGGGGCGAGCCCGTCGAGCTGTGGCACGCGGACGCTGACCTGAAGGACGTCGACGCCGTCGTCGTCCCGGGTGGTTTTTCTTATGGCGACTACCTGCGCGCCGGGGCCATCGCCGCGATCGCGCCGGCCATGCGCTCCGTCGTCGAGGCCGCAGGCCGTGGCCTGCCCGTCCTGGGCATCTGCAACGGCTTCCAGATCCTGCAGGAAGCAGGGCTGCTGCCGGGTGCGCTGACCCGCAACGAGGGCCTGCACTTCGTGTGCCGCGACATCGAGCTCGAGGTGGAGAACAACTCCACCCCATGGACCTCCGGCCTGGAGAAGGGATCCACCCTGCTGGTCCCGTCCAAGCACGGCGAGGGCCGCTTCCAGGCGGATGAGGAGACCCTCAAGCGCCTCGAGGGGGAGGGCCAGGTTGTCTTCCGCTACGTGGTGAACCACAACGGCTCCCGCAACTCCATCGCGGGCGTGTGCAGCGAGAAGGGCAACGTCGTTGGCCTCATGCCGCACCCAGAGCACGCCGTGGAAGAGCTCACCGGACCGTCCACCGACGGCCTCGGCATGTTCCAGTCCGTCCTTCACAGCCTGGTCTAGGGCCTCACCGGCTACCAGCGAGAACTTTTTCAAGAAAGTAGTTCAGGGAAGTAGTTCTATGACGAACAACCTCAACAACGGTTCCGGCGCCGCGGCCGACTCTGGCGCTGTCAAGGTGCACAACGACACGGTGGCGAACGCCGAGCAAACCCCGGACCTCGTCCAGCCGTGGGCGGACCTCGGCCTCAAGGAAGACGAGTACGCCCGCATCAAGGAGATCCTGGGCCGCCGCCCAACCGAGGCGGAGCTGGCCGTGTACTCCGTGATGTGGTCGGAGCACTGCTCCTATAAGTCCTCCAAGGTCCACCTGCGTTACTTCGGTGAGACCACCACCGAGGAGATGAACTCCAAGATGCTCGCCGGCATCGGCGAGAACGCCGGCGTGGTGGACATCGGCGACGGCTGGGCCGTGACCTTCAAGGTCGAGAGCCACAACTCGCCGTCCTACATCGAGCCCTACCAGGGCGCAGCCACCGGTGTTGGTGGCATCATCCGCGACATCATGGCCATGGGCGCCCGCCCGGTCGCCGTGATGGACCAGCTGCGCTTCGGTGCGGCGGACGCCCCGGATACCCAGCGTGTCCTGCCTGGCGTGGTCGCCGGTATCGGCGGCTACGGCAACTCCCTCGGCCTGCCGAACATCGGCGGCGAGACCGTCTTCGACGCCTCCTATGGCGGTAACCCACTGGTCAACGCCCTCGGCGTGGGCGTGCTCCCGGCCGAGGACCTGAAGCTGGCCTTCGCCTCCGGCACCGGCAACCGCGTCGTCCTCTTCGGTGCCCGCACCGGCCTGGACGGCATCGGCGGTGTGTCCGTCCTGGCGTCCGAGAACTTCGAGGAAGGCGCGGAGCGCAAGCTCCCGGCCGTGCAGGTCGGCGACCCCTTCGCGGAGAAGGTCCTCATCGAGTGCTGCCTGGACCTGTATAACGCCGGCGTCGTCGTCGGTATTCAGGACCTCGGTGGCGCAGGCCTGTCCTGTGCCGTCTCCGAGCTCGCCGCGGCTGGTGATGTGGGCATGCACGTCGTGCTCGACAACGTCCACCAGCGCGCCAAGGGCATGACCGGTGCGGAGATCCTCTCCTCCGAGTCCCAGGAGCGCATGTGCGCGGTCGTGGAGCCGGAGAAGATCGACGAGTTCATGGAGATCTGCCGTAAGTGGGACGTCATCGCCTCCGACATCGGCGAGGTCACCGACACCGGCCGCCTGATCTGCGAGCACCAGGGCGAGGTCATCCTCGACGCCCCGCCGAAGACCATCGCGGACGAGGGCCCGGTTTACGAGCGCCCGTACCAGCGCCCGGCCAACCAGGACGAGCTGCAGAAGCAGGCCGACCTGCCGCGCCCGAATAACCTGCCGGAGCTGCGCCAGCAGCTGCTGGACCTGGTCGCCTCCCCGGCGCTGTGCTCCCGCGAGTTCATCACCGAGCAATTCGACCGCTACGTCCGCGGCAACACCGTTCTGGCGAAGGACGCCGACGCCGGCATGCTGCGCATCGACGAGAAGACCAACCGCGGCATCGCGGTCTCCGCAGACGCCTCCGGGCGCTACGCGCAGCTCGACCCGCGCATGGGTGCGAAGCTGGCGCTGGGTGAGGCCTACCGCAACGTCGCCACCACGGGTGCGACCCCGGTGGCCGTCTCCAACTGCCTGAACTTCGGCTCCCCGGAGGACCCGGAGGTCATGTGGCAGTTCCGCGAGGCCGTCCACGGCCTGGCCGACGGCTGCGTGGACGTCCAGATCCCGGTCACCGGCGGCAACGTCTCCTTCTACAACCAGACCGGTGACACCCCGATCCTGCCGACCCCGGTGGTCGCGGTTCTGGGAACCATCGACGACGCCACCACCCGCCTGCCGCAGCAGATCGCGGAGGGCTCGGAGTACGAGCTGATCCTGGCTGGCGCGATGACCAAGGACGAGCTGGGTGGCTCCATCTGGCAGCAGGTTGTCCACGACAACCTCTCTGGCCTGCCACCGCAGATCGACCTGCACGCCGAGGAGCGCCTGGGCAATGCCCTGTCCGCCCTGCGTGGCGTGGCAGCTGCAGCCACCGATCTCTCCGAGGGTGGCCTGGCGCAGACCATCGTTGAGCTGGCGATCCAGTCCAACACGGGGGTCACCGTCAACCCGGCGATGAACCTGGAGCCTGGCCTGGCTGCCAGCGATGACCTGCACGAGCAGCTCTTCGTCGGCCTGTTCTCCGAGACCGCCACCCGCGTGGTTCTCGCGGTGCCGAAGGCAAGCTACGCCAAGGCGATGGAGATCCTCGCCGACCACGAGGTTCCGGCCGCCTGGATTGGCCGCACGGGCAGCGTGGACGCCGAAGGCCGCCCGGAGGTCTGCTTCGAGGTTGGCGCCACCGGCAACCTGCCGGGCGATCAGCCGGAGCCTGCGGAGCAGGACGCTTCCGAGGAAGGCGAGGTCGCACGCCTGGTCTTCAACGTCGAGGAGCTGCGCAACGTGTGGGAGGCAACCCTGCCTGCGCTCTTCGGGCACGCCACCGGCGCGAACTCCACCGTCTAGGTCGCACAAGCCCTAGCTAGGGGAGGGGCGCCCGAAACGCTAACCCTCCTGATCGCCGAGCTGAGACTCGAGCGCCTGAATGCGCTCCTTCAGCTCGGCGATATCTTTTCGGTATAGGCCCAGTGTCTCGTCGACCTGGGCCTTCGTCCATCTCGGCTGAATGTGCTTCGAGCAATTCGCGTCGGTGGCCACCAGATCCACGACCATGATGCGTTCGGTGGGCTGGCGGAGCCGTTCGCCACCGATGGTGGTCGCGTCCTCGGCGAGCTCGGGGTCGTCAGCGGCCTCCACGATGCGGGCGTGACCGAAGACCTTCAGACGGCGACGCAGCGGGTAGTCGACAAAGAACAGGCACACCCGTCCGCCGTCCTCCCCGCCCCGGTCCACATTGCCGGTGGTGACGAACTGGTTATTGCCGTGGAACTCCGGCCAGAACAGCCGCTTGCCGTCAGCGCTGATGTGAACGAATCCCTGCGGTCCACCGCGGTGCTGCACATACGGCCACCCCGTGCCGGTGACGGTGGAGATGTAGAAGTGTTGGGCGCTACGGATCAGCTTGCGGGCCTTGCCGTCGAGCCCGTCGAAGGGGCCGTCGGCGTGCCCCTGTTCCACGCCTGGGAGCTGCGTTTCCTCGCTGTGCTGCCGGGCGCGGACGAAGCGGTCGTAGGCGATTTTCTCGTAGGTCAACTCGTCGGTCATCGCCGGCTTCCTTCCTGATCTTTGTCTTGTAGGCGCGCCGTCTCTGGCTGCCACCGCGGAGCGGTAGGACGTCAGAGCAGTAGGACGTCCACCTCTTCGCCTTCGGCGGGGCCCGAGGACCCCGCCGGGATCACCACCATGCCATCCAGCCCCACGAGGGAGGCGACGAAGTGCGAGCCGAAGCGCTGGCCGCTGAATGCATCCACCACCGGCTCACTGCCGGAGTAATCGACCCGGGCGGGGGAGAGCAGCGTGCGCCCCGTGCTGGCTGGGAAATGCCCACGGACCCGGGCGCGCACGCGTGGGCGGTTCAGGGCAGTGCCGTAGGTTGCCAGCCCCCGCATGCGGCGCAGCAGCGGGGCGACAAAGATGTGGAAGCTCACCCACACGCTGACCGGGTTGCCGGGCAGGCAGAGCAGGGGAGTGCCCGCCCATAGGCCGCCACCCTGGGGTTTGCCTGGCTGCATATTCAGCGGGCCGAACCACATGTCCGTGCTGTTCTCACCCGCGACTTGTTTGACCACGTCGAAGGCCCCGGCGGAGATACCGCCGGTGGTGACGATGAGGTCGTGGCTGACCGCGAGCTCGTTCAGAAGGTGGCGGAAGGCGTCGGCGTCGTCCCGAACCTGGAAAATGCTGGCGGTGACCCCGGCGCCCAGGGACTCGGCGAGCTGGGCGGCCATCGGGCCGTTGGAGTCCGGGATGCGGGGGAGGCTGCTTTCAGATCCGGCCCCGGCTTGGCCGGTCTCGGCACCATTGGTCACCGCGACCTCGTCGCCCGTGGTGACCACCGCGACGCGCAATTCGGGGTGGACCTCGACCTCAGCAACTCCGGTCGCGATGAGTGCGGCGACAGTCCCGGCGTCGAGCTCGCAGCCTGCAGGGGCGAGTGCCTCGCCTGGGCGGATGTTGGAACCGGCGCGGCGCACGTGCGACTGCTCGGGGTTGAGCTGGTAGATCTCGATGGCCTCGGGCAGCGGGTGCGGGCCGGCGGGGATATTCGTCGCCTCAACGGGGATGATCACCACGTCGGCGCCCTCCGGAACCGGGGCGCCCGTCATGATGCGTTGGGCGTGACCCGGCTGCGGTAGTTCGGGGGCCGCACCGGCGAAGACATCGCCGGAGACGGGAAGGCGCAGCGGAGTTGTACTCAGGTCTCTGGAATCCAGGTCAGCGGGCACGTCCGAGGCGCGGATGGCGAAACCATCCATCGCAGAATTGGAAAACGGCGGAACCGCTTGCTGGGCGCTCACTGGGCGCGCCAACACTCGGTCCAACGCCTGGGTAAGCGGCAGCGTTTCAGTTCCACGACCCGTCCGCTGTAGCCAGGCATCGGCCAGCGACTGGGTAAAGCGGTAGTGCTCCTCGATGGAACGCATATGCCCACCCGTGCCGTGGCAGGGGTGGGCGGCGGTGTTTGTCACTGGGCTAGTCGCTGAGCTTGGTATTGCCCGGCAGCGGGGAGACCAGCGGCTTAGGCACGTAGGTGGAGCGCAGCTCGCGCAGCGTCATCGCGTGCTGCTCCAGGCGCTTATCCTCGTTGGTCTGCGGCACGTACTTGCGGGCTGGCAGCGCGTGGCCGTCAACGTCCACCGCCACGTAGGTGAAGGAGGCGTGGATCGCGGTCGGCAGGTTCGAGGTGTCCTCGCGCGGGTCGCCCGCGCGCAGGTGGACGGAGACGGACATCGAACGGGCGTCGGTGCGGATCAGGCGGGCGTCCACCTCGATCAGGTCACCGATGGAGACCGGACGGTAGAAGCGGATGCCACCGGCGTAGACGGCGACGGTGCGCTCCCCGGACCAGCGCATGGTGCAGGCAGTCGCGGCCTCGTCGATCCACTGCATCGCGGTACCACCGTGGACGTCGCCGCCCCAGTTGACGTCCGTGGGCTTAGCGAGGAAGCGGGAGGTGACCTGCGGTGCCGTGGAATCGTCCGTGTAGGACTGGCGCAGCATCTCCTCCTCGATCGCCTTGCGCAGCTGGATACGAGACAGCGCGGCCTCCTCGACACGCTTCTCCTCTTCGGTCTGCGGGATGTACTTCGGGACGGCCTTGGACCGACGGTTCTCGTCCATGGCGACGAAGATCACCAGGCAGTCGCAGGCGCGGGTGAACTGGCCGTCGCGCGGGTCAGCGGAGAGCACCTCGTTGACGATGTGCATGGAGGAACGCCCGGTGTAGGCGATGCGGGAACGCACCTCGACCAGGTGGCCGGAAGGGATTGGGCGGGTGAAGTGGATGTGACCCACATAGGCGGTCACGCAGTAGGACTGGGACCAGCCCACGGCGCAGGCATAGGCCGCCTTATCGATCCACTCCAGTACACGCCCACCGTGCACGCCCATGCCGCCGGCGTAGAGCACGTCGGTGGGGGAGGCGAGGAAACGCAGCGTGACGAGCGGCGATGGCCCCTCCGTGCTCGTCACTTCTGGTTGAGCCGTCAAGGTCTCGTCGGTGTTTGTAGACGTCGCATCTTTACCCATGAAGGCCATGTTAAAGCACAGTCTGATAAAACACTGACACAGCGGCGATTTTGTTGCACAGAAACCTGGGGGAATTGGTTATTTGTGCAGCTCAAGGTCCTTCTATGGGGTGCCTCACGTTGTTGCGAAAATGGCTTGTCCGCAGGGGTTATTAGGGTGGGGGTCATGAGCCGAAAATTAAGTGGTCTTGAGCTGACTGCCGCGGCGACCGAGGCGATGGCCGCCGTCGCGGACTGGGTGGCGGATCCGGAAGGTCAGCCCGTGCCCTCCCGGCAAGCGCTTGCGGATGCGGTTCGGCGCAGCGCTGAACTGCTCGCGCAGGACGCGCCCGGGAATACCGTGGAGCTTCGGGTGCCGCCCTTCGTGGCGGTGCAGTGCGTGGCCGGGCCGGTGCATCGCCGGGGGAATCCGCCCAACGTCGTGCAATGCAGCCCGCTGGCCTGGCTGCGGGCTGCGGCAGGAGCGGCGTCATTGACGGAAATGTCAGAACGAGCGGGCGCCGACGCGGTGGGCAGTCCGATGGGCAGGATCAGCGTCGGGCTTTCCGGAACCCGTGCTTCGGAGGTGGAGCGCCACTTGCCTCTGTTTGGAAGACATTAAAGGGCTGGTAATGTCGTGATAGTGGCAAAAGATACTGGCCTGAATTCTTTGAATGGGACCAACTCGGCACCGTCGGTGGACGCGGCACAGCCCGCCCAACCAGCGGACCGGGGGTACGACGATCACGGGGAGCAGCCTCCGCGCGAGGAATGCGGTGTCTTCGGGGTATGGGCACCGGGGGAGGACGTCTCGAAGCTGACCTACTACGGGCTGTACGCGCTGCAGCACCGTGGCCAGGAAGCAGCGGGCATCGGCGTCGGCAGCGGCGACCAGATCCTCGTGTACAAGGACCTCGGCCTGGTCAGCCAGGTGTTCGACGAGCAGATCCTTAACTCCCTGAAGGGGCACATCGCGATCGGTCACACCCGTTACGCGACGGCCGGTGGGGGACGCTGGGAAAACGCCCAGCCGATGTTCCGCATGGCCTCGGACGGCACGGACGTCGCCCTGGGGCACAACGGTAACCTCACCAACTACCTGGAGCTGATGGCCGAGGCTGCGGAGAAGCGCCTCGTGAACCCCGCTGACGAGCCGAGCGACTCGGACGTCATGTGTGCGCTCATCGCAGACCTCATCGATGAGAACACTTCGATGGAGGATGCCGCGCTCCAGCTCTTCCCGCGGGTCAAGGGTGCATACTGCCTGACCTTCACGGACGGCAAGGGCCTGTACGCGGTGCGCGATCCGCACGGCGTGCGCCCGCTGAGCATCGGCAAGCTCGCCAACGGCTGGGTCGTCTCCAGCGAGACCGCGGCCCTGGATATCGTCGGCGCGGAGTTCGTGCGCGACGTCGAGCCAGGCGAGTTCATCGCCATCAACGAGGACGGCATCCGCTCCCGTAAGTTCGCCGAGGCGACTCCGAAGGGCTGCGTGTTCGAGTACGTCTACCTCGCGCGTCCGGACTCGGTTATCAACGGCCAGCCAGTGAACGCGACCCGCGTGGACATCGGCCGCCGCCTGGCGGAGGAGTGGCCGGCTGAGGGCGACCTGGTGATCCCGGTGCCTGACTCCGGCACCCCGGCGGCGGTGGGCTACGCCCAGGCCTCCGGCATCCCATTCGGCCAGGGGCTGACGAAGAATGCCTACGTGGGGCGCACCTTCATCGAGCCCTCCCAGACCATTCGCCAGCTGGGTATCCGACTGAAGCTGAACCCGCTGCGCCACGTGATCGAGGGCAAGCGCCTGATCGTGGTGGACGACTCCATCGTGCGCGGCAATACCCAGCGTGCCCTCATCCGCATGCTGCGGGACGCAGGTGCGGCCGAGGTGCACGTTCGCATCGCGTCCCCGCCGGTGAAGTGGCCGTGCTTCTACGGCATCGACTTTCCGTCGCCAAACGAGCTGCTGGCCAACAACGTGGACCCAGACAACATGGTGGAAGCCATGCGGGAAGAGGTCGGCGCGGACTCCCTGGGCTTCGTCTCCACGGAGGCGATGGTGGAGACCAGCGCGCAGCCGCGGGAGACCCTGTGTGCTGCCTGCTTCGACGGCGTGTACCCGCTGGGGCTCCCGACGGGCAATCCGAACGCGGAGCAGGTTCGTCTCCGGCAGCGCCGCCTCGCGGAGGAGGCTGAGCAGGCCGCAGGTGGCAGCGATGCCTCAAGCAACAACCCCGAAGATAACTAGCGATTGAACACCCTCGGCGGAAGCCGGATTTCACAAGCAGGAGAAAACTCATGAGTGATGATCAGAAGACTCAAGCTGGGGCGTCCTACGCCGCCGCTGGTGTGGATATCGAGGCCGGCGACCGCGCTGTCGAGCTGCTGGCCCCGCTGGCGAAGCGCGCGACCCGCCCGGAGGTCCGCGGCGGACTCGGCGGCTTCGCCGGGCTGTTCGCGCTGGGCGAGTACGACAAGCCGCTGCTGGCCGCATCCTCCGATGGTGTGGGCACCAAGCTGGCCGTCGCCCAGGCGATGGATAAGCACGACACCATCGGCCGCGACCTGGTGGCCATGTGCGTCGACGACCTCGTCGTCTGTGGCGCCGAGCCGCTGTTCATGCAGGACTACATCGCGATCGGCAAGGTGATCCCGGAGAAGGTTGCCGAGATCGTCAAGGGCATCGCCGATGGCTGCGAGGAAGCAGGCTGCGCCCTGCTGGGCGGCGAGACCGCCGAGCACCCGGGTGTCATGGGCGAGAACGACTACGACGTCTCCGCCACCTCCGTCGGTGTGGTTGAGGAGGCCAAGCTGCTGGGCCCGGACAAGGTCCGCCCGGGCGACGTGGTTATCGCGATGGAGTCCTCCGGCCTGCACTCCAACGGCTACTCCCTGGCTCGCAAGGTTCTCCTGCAGGACGCCGGCCTGCCGCTCGACCAGGAGGTGCCGGAGTTTGGGCGCACCCTGGGTGAGGAGATGCTCGAGCCGACCCGCATCTACGCGAAGGACTGCCTGGACCTGGCCGCAGAGTGCGACGTCCACACCTTTGCCCACATCACCGGTGGCGGCCTGGCAGCCAACGTGGCCCGCGTGATCCCGGAGGGTCTGGTCGCCGAGCTGCACCGCTCCACCTGGGTACCGGGCCCGATCTTCGCGAAGATCCAGGAGCTGGGTGGCGTGGCCCAGGAGGAGATGGAGAAGACCTTCAACATGGGTGTTGGCATGGTCGCCATCGTGTCCGAGGAGGACGCCGACCGCGCGCTCGCTATGCTGGCGGCCCGCCACATGAAGGCATGGCGCCTGGGCGTTGTCCGCTCTGGCGAGGGCGGCGCGACCCTGCAGGGCGAGCACCCGGCGGAGAGCTAAGCCGCTCTCGGGGGAAGCCCGTGGCGCCGGGTGTTGCCGGCAGCCACGGACCAAACACGAAAAGCGGCTTCGCTGCCACCTGGGGGTGGGGCGAGGCCGCGGGTAAAAAATACGGCCCGAGCGCGACCGGATTTGTGAGGTCGTGGGCTCGGGCCGTATGGCGCGGGGGACTAGTAGCGGTGGTCGCTCCAGTCGTCCCACTCGTCATCGCGCTCGGAGTACTCGTCCTGCTGCGGAGCTCCAGAAAGCTCTCGCTGCAGACGCTCCAGATCCATTTCCGGAGCCTGGTACTTCAGTCGGCGAGCTACCTTGGCTTGCTTAGCCTTTGCGCGGCCGCGACCCATGGCTGACCCCCTTGAGAGATCGTATGGCGACTCGAGGGAACGGTCGCCTTCTTATTGTTTAAGCATTTCCTGGTCTACACCATAGCGAATTTTTTTCGCGAATTCCGAACCCGGGGCCGCTCCGCCCCGCGCCGCGCCGTGGGAAACCGTGGCCACGATGCGAGATGCATCGCAAAAGCGCAGGTCAGACAGGGTGGTGCGGCGGTGTCCGCGTAGATTAGCCGTTGCGCAGATTTTTGATTGCTGCGCGTCCCGGCTTTTCCGCGTCGTCTACCTTCAGGTCCGCAGGGTCGATCGCGGCGTCCACCTCCCCGGCCTGCAGGGCTGGCACTGCCGCCGGGTCCGTCGCCAGCTTTTCCACCACATTGCGCCGCACCAGCGCGAGGGTAACCGGCCCCAGAGTCGCATCGTGCACACTGCTGCCCACCCGGCCGATGCGGCGGCCACCCGCAGTAAGATCCGCGCCAACCTCCGGGAGCGCGTTCCGGGAGCCATCGAGGTGGAGCAGCACCAGAATGCGCGGCGGCTTGCCGAGATTCTGCACCCGGGAGACGGTCTCCTGCCCGCGGTAGCAGCCCTTATTCAGGTGCACCGCATGCGCCGTCGGGCCCTCGCTCTCCTGGGCTAGCTGGGTCGCGCCATGGGCGTTCTCGCCCAGGTACCAGGGAACCTCGTGGGGGATGGTCTTCTCGTCCGTGTCCTCGCCGATCACCGGCTGACGTGCGGCGATGCGCCAGGCGGTGTAGGCCATCAGGCCGGTTGGAGCGTAGCCGAGCTCACCGGTGGCGTGATCCCAGCTTCCGATCTGCGCATCAGCCGGCAGCCACACGTCGGTCACCGCGATCTCGCCCAACCGTCGGCTGCGCCAGGAGTGCGCATCCGGAAATGCTCCATCCGGGGTGGCTCCGCGGCCCGCGCGGTCATCCTCCGCCGAATCTTGCGCACCGGCCTTCTCCAGGACGGCCATCTGCACCAGGTTCAGGCGCTCGACCTCAACCTTTGCCCAGAAGATCATGCGGCTGAGGTAGGTCTCCAGTCCCTCGGCCTGCTCAGCTGCGACGTCCAGCAGGATGCCGTCCTCCAAGGCAGCGACCCCGAATTGGTATTCCACGTGGCCCTGCACGTCCAGGATGAGACCAAAGGTGGCCTGACCAGGCTGGATGGCGTTGATCTTCTGGCTGATCAGGTCGTTGAGCCAGGTCTTGGCTTCCTCACCGTGGACCCACAGGGCGACGCGGTCGAAGCGGTCGATGAGGCCGGTCGCGCCATCTTCGACGGCGTTCTGTTCGCCAAGGGGGTTCCCGTAGTGCCAGGCGACGGGGTAGGTCTTGTCCTCATTGGTCGCGCTGGCGCCGGGGACGTGGCTCAACAGGGGAGAGCTGGGGGTGGTCATGAAGGGAAAACAACCTTTCTGCGCTCGTTAGTTACCCCGATGCTAGTAGGGAATCGCCACGGCGATCGACCAGGGCATATTCTTAAGATGCATCCCGGCTTTAGCCCCGCGCCCCCGCGCGTGCTTCCTTCGGTGCGAAAGGGGCTAGCCGGTTGCTGAGGTGGCTTGACGAAAAAGGAGTAGCTATGGCGATTGTCATTGATGTTCTCGGCGCCACGAAGCCCCGCATCTGGGACGCTGAGCAGCCGTTCCTCTATGCCGACGACCTCGCGGCAATCCGCGGGGATGGCGTCTTCGAAACCCTGATCCTGCGCGAGGACGTGGTGCGCAACATGGACCGGCACGCCTCCCGTTTCCAGTCGAGCGCGGCGATGCTGGAGCTGCCGGAGCCGGATATTCAGCGCTGGACTGCAGCCACCGAGCTGGCGGTCAGCGAGTTCGCTCGCGTCTACCCGGAGCAGCACGAAGCGGCGCTGCGCTGGGTCTACTCGCGCGGTCGCGAGTCGGGCGGTGAACCCACCGGGTGGATCACGGTGACCCCGGTGGGCGAGGCGCAGCTCAAAGCCCGCCGCGAGGGCGTCAGCGTCATGACCGCCGAACGCGGCTTCAGCCTCGATATTTCGGATCGCTCGCCGTGGGCACTGATCGGCGCGAAGACTCTCTCTTATGCCGCGAACATGGCAGCATTACGCGCGGCGAAGAAGGCCGGCTTCGACGACGTCATCTTCTTCAGCGAAGAAGGCACCGTCCTGGAAGGGCCGACGAGCAGCGTGATCATCGCCCGCGAGTCCGAGGGCGGCGGTAAACCACAGCTGCTGACTCCCTGCCCGCACACCGGGATCCTCCCGGGCACGTCGCAGGCTGCGGTATTCCGGCTCGCCGCGGAGCGCGGCTGGCCGGTGGCTGAAGAGCAGCTCACCGATGAGGACCTGCGCACCGCAGCGGGGGTGTGGCTGGTGTCCTCGGTGCGGATTCAGGCGCGCGTCACGGCCATCGACGGCCAGCCCATGCCACGGCCGGCCTTCGCCGATGAGCTCGAGGCCCTGATCGCGGAGGCTGTCACCGCGCAGGCCTAGCTAGGCACAGAGCTAGCCGCGCACTCGCTTGAGCTGCGCGGACATCCACGGCACCATCTCGCCGTCGATGAGGCGCTCGTCGACCCAGCCCAGGTCGTTGTTCGGCATGAGACCGTAGAGGCGCTTGCCAGGGCCCAGGGCGCTCGGGCCGGTCTCGGTGGCCAGGGTGGAGGCGCTCTCCAGCTGCCAGGCGCGCTCGGTGAGCGGCTTGCCGTACATCAGCTCGATCATGCCGTCGGAGTGGGCGATGAGCAGCTCGATGTTGTCGTCGTTGTCGATGCGCCAGAAGCCGGCCTCGCGGCGCAGCAGCTCGCCGACCTCCGGCTCGCCCGCAGACTCAGCGCTAGCCTCGCTGGCTTCCGCCGCAGCATCGCTCTCTGCCTCAGCGCCCTCCTCGGCGGGCGGGTTGATCTTCCAGGTGCGGGACTCGAAGCCCAGGCGGTTCTCGCCATCGTGGAAGATGCTCAGCTGCTGGCCGAAGGTGAACTCCTCCTCGCCCGGGTGCGCAGCCTGGCCCTGGCCGCGCCACACACCGACCAGCGGCAGGAGTGCGAGCAGGCCGTCGTGCAGGTTCGGGCCGAAGCGCAGGTTGGCGGTGTCCTCCGGGATCGGCAGGTCGCCGAAGACCGGCAGGTTCTTATCCGCCGTGCTCTTCGACTGCTCGGCGGCGAGGTTCACGGCCTGGTTGCCGTCCAGCTTCGGGCCGGAGTTGGTGCTTTCTGCCGGGGTGTTGGCACCCTGGTCAGGAGACTGATTATTAGCCTTATCGGAACTCATGGCCTCCACTCTATAGGGACGGCCGTTGCTCTTCCGTGAGGGGACGGGTCGGAGGGGTGAGATCCCCGATGCTGACGGTGGTGTAGTAGTCCTCCGCCTCGATGAACACCGAGCCCCCTCCCACGTAGACGCGCATCGGGATCCCGGGGAAGGGGATGGAGTCCTTCTCGATCTTCAGTCGGAAGCCGTCCATCAGCGCCGCGGTGGTCGCCTCGTCCAGCTGATCAGCGGGGACGATCTCCGCGCCCTCCTTCTTGTTCACCGGTCCCTCGATGACGGTGACGGGGCGCAGGTAGACGTCGCCGCGCTTGATGCGGACCTTCATCTCGACGATCGCGGGGGCACGGAAACCCTTCGGGGTGCCGCGGAAGATCGCTTCGGTTTCCCACCCGCCGCGCGGGGAGATGTCTGCCTTATTCGAGACGTCCAGGTCAGGTATGCCCATCAGCTTTCCCAGGGGGACGACGCCCAGCTGGAGGCGGTGGAAGACCTTGCGCGCAGGAGCGTCGTGAATATCGCCCGTGAAGATCTGGGAGGCATTGACGTCGACGTACTGGGCGGAGGAGTGGACGGTGACGTCGCCGAATCCGGCGATGGGGACGTCCTTGGCGGTGACGGTGACGGCCTCCAGCTCCTTGGTGAGAGCCTGGGTGACGTAGGGGAATCCCGCGAGCATGACCTCCGGCGGCTTGGGCAGGTGCGAGCCCTCGTAGAGCTGCTGGGAGATCTTCGCCTCCGTGCGGGCGGCGATGAGGGAGTCCGTGAGCATGAGCGCGAGGAACGCGACCAGAAGACCGGCGAGAACCTTCCACAGGCGGCGCCGGGGGCGCGGTGCCGGGGAGATATCAGCCGAAATCTGCGGGTTTGCCATGAAGAACATTATGGCGCATCGATGGGCGCGGGCCATACCCGATCCGCGGCGGCGGGGTATCGATGGCGAAATCCGATGTCTGGGTGCTTGCGTAGGGTGGATAGAACACCAAGCGAGATGAACCAGAATTTTTCCGGGAGCGAGTTTTATGACCTGCACTTTCCACGCCTACGAGCAGCTTCACGCTCAGCCGGAGGTGGTCGCCGCAGTACACACCCTGCTCCGGGAGGTTGAACAGGCCGACGGGGTGGCTGCGCTGGGCGAGGCCTTCCTCAAGGGCATCGATGGGGACCACGGGCACCAGCACATCGTGGCCATGACCGACGAGCGTGTGGTGGGCGTCCTGGCGCTGGACGGCGCCGTGACCGCCAGTGTGAGCGGGGAGAACCCGACCGCAGAGCTAGCCGTCACGCCCGATGTTCGTCGCCAGGGGGTAGCCCGTGGCATGCTCGCGGCGGCGCGCGAAGACCTGGGGCTGACTGGCCCCCTGGATACGTGGGCGCACGGGGATTTGGCACCGGCTCGTGCGATGGCCGAGGCAGCGAATGCCCGCCGCACCCGTGAGCTGCACAAGATGGCGGTCGACGCCTCCCCAGGCAGCGACCGCGGCGAGCAGTTCCGCGCCGGGGCAAAAGATGCCGCCTCGAAGGTCGAATCCCAGGGGCTGACGGTGCTGACCTACCCCGAGGCCGTCGAGCGCTTCGGAGAGGAGCTCGTGGACGAGGAATGGGTCCGCGTGAACAACGAGGCCTTCGCCTGGCACCCGGAGCAAGGCGGCTGGGATATCGATCAGCTGCGCAGCGCCCGTGACACAGCGTGGTTCGAGCCCAACGGCGTGCTGATGGTCTGGTCCTGCGGGGAGGACGAGGACGCCGCCGGGCCGCGGTGCGCCGGCTTCCACTGGACGAAAATCCCCACCGAGGAGCAGGAGAAGCCTGAGGGCGAGCGCGCTGGGGAGGTCTATGTGGTCTGCCTCGCCGACGAAGCCCGGGGCAAGGGGCTGGGACCCGCGATCACGATGCTCGGCATCGGCGAGCTGATGAAGCGAGGCGTGGGAACCGTCGAACTCTACGTCGAGGGCGATAACGGCCCGGCGGTAGCGACCTACGAGGGCCTGGGCTTCGGGATCGTCCACACCGATGTGGTTTATCGTGGAGAATTAAATTAATTCCCAGCCCCGCAGTTATGTTGCGGATTCTCAGTGAAAGGCTGCCTCGAAGATGTTGAAGAACAAGCCATTGATCGCCGCACCGGGTTCGCGACGCACCACGGCCGCGTTGGCCACCCTGCTGGCCGGTGGGCTCGCCTTGACCGCCTGCTCCGGTAGTGACGCCCCGCAGACGGAGTCCGGTGACTCCACCACCGCCGCGGTAGAAAATCCGTACCCGATGGCGGACGTCTCGGGCACGGTGCGTGGCGCGGGGGCGACGTCCCAAAGAATGTTCATCGAGGACACGGTGGGACCAGCGCTGCACCCTGACGGGATTGAGCTGGAATACCAGGCCACGGGCTCGGCCAAGGGGAAGGCGGCCTTTGTTGGCAAGCAGGCGGATTTTGCGAGCACCGACGTGCCACTGAGCGAGCGCGCGACGAAGGATGCGCAGCAGCGCTGTGAAGGCAACACCGCCTGGCACATCCCGATGGTGCTGAGCCCCGTGGCAGTGGCCTACCGGCTGGATGGCGTGGACCAGGAGATCAACCTGCCCGCGCGCGTCGTGGCGAGCATCTTCGCAGGCAACGTCACGCACTGGGATGACCCCCGGATCGCGAAGGCTAACGAGGGAGTGAAACTGCCGAAAACCCCGATCAAGGTGGTGTACCGCGGCGACCAGTCCGGCACCTCCGAGATCTTCCAGCGCTTCCTCGCAGCGGCAACCGATGGGGCCTGGAAGCCGCAGGGGCCGTCCTTCCCAACCGGCGTGGGCCTGGGCGCGAACGGCTCGGCTGGGGTGGCCGACCAGGCTGCCTCGGAAAACGGTTCCATCACCTACACGGCCACGCCGTTCACCAAGCCTGCCCCGCAGCTGAAGGCCGCGAAGGTCGACTTCGGCTTTGGCCCGGTGGCACCGTCCTCCACGTCCGTCACCGAGGCGCTCAAGGGCGTGAAGTACCAGGGCAACGGAAAGAACATGATCGTGGACGCCGACTCCCTGTTCGCCGATGCTGCGGAGGGCACCTACCCGCTGACGCTGACCACCTACGAGGTCGTCTGCTCCAAGGGCTATGGGGAGGAGACCCGCGACAAGGTGACAAACGTGCTGTACACGATGCTGGCCAACCAGCAGGGCGACTACGCGGATAAGGGCTACGTCCCGCTGACCGGTGAGATGAAGACCAAGGTGGAAGAGGCAATCGGCGCGATCGGGGTCTAGGGCTTCGGCTCGCGGATTCCGTGGGTGAGTTGGACCGTTCTAAGGCATAATTGAGGTTATGACGCAGCCCACCCAGGACAAGCCACAAAACCCCATTCACCTCGTGATCATGGGGGTCAGTGGTTCCGGTAAAACCACTCTGGCCCGGATCATCGGGGAGCGCACGGGTCGGCCCGTGCTGGAGGCAGATGATCTCCACCCGGCGGAGAACCTCGCCATTCTGGATCGCGGTGAGGTCCCCAGCAAGGCGAAGTACGTCAACTGGCTGGAGAGCGTGCGCGACTGGATGAGTGAGCACGGCCGCGCCGGGGACTCCACCGTGGTTGCTTGTCCGGCGCTGACCCGGGCTCACCGCGAGGTGCTCAACGAGGCGGAGGGTATCACATTCTTCGTGCACCTCTACGGCACCTTCGATGTGCTCTCGGAGCGCATGAGCCACCGCATCGGCCGCGATATGCCGCAGGAGCTTCTGGTGGCGCAGCTGGAGCTGTTGGAGCGCCTCCACTCCGACGAGCTGGGGATCCAGCTGGACGTGACCCGCAAGCCGGAAGACCTCGTGGACGATGCCCTGGCAGCCGCCAAGTTTGCGGAGACTGCTTACGGCAGCGAGTCCTAGAACGCCCAGAACGAAGCGGGGCCTTCGTGTCGACGAAGGCCCCGCTTTATGCTGCTGATCGGCTGATGGACTAGCCACCGCTGTTCTCGATATCGGCACCCACCGGCACGGTCTCGTCCTCAGGGTCGTTGAGCCAGCCATCCGGCAGCTGCACCTTCGCGGGGGAACCCTGGCGACCGCGCGCGCCGTCGGCGTCGTTGGCGAGAGCATCCGAGTCCCAGATGGGATCGAGTACCTCGCGCAGCTCGGCCAGGGAGCTGACCTTCGAGAGGCTGCGGCGTAGGTCGCCGCCGGCGGGGAAGCCACGCATGTACCAGGTCATGTGCTTGCGCAGGTCGCGGCAGGCGCGATCCTCGCCGTCGTGCTCGGCGAGGAGCTCAGCGTGCCGCATGATGATGCGCGCCACCTCGCCCAGGGGTGGCTCAGCTGGCACCGGCAGGCCGCGCAGCTCGGCGGAGAGCTCGGCAAAGAGCCACGGCCGGCCCAGGCAGCCACGGCCCACGACCACGCCGTCGCAGCCGGTCTGCTCCATCATTGCGCGGGCGTCGGTGGCCTTGAAAATATCGCCGTTGCCGAGCACCGGCACGCGGCCGTCCATGTGCTCCACGAGGCGGGCGATCTCGCTCCAGTCGGCGTCGCCGGCATAACGCTGCGCGGCGGTGCGTCCGTGGAGGGCTACGGCGGCGGCACCCTCGTCGGCAGCGATGCGTCCGGCGTCGAGGTGGGTGCGGTGCTCGTCGTCGATGCCGATGCGCATCTTCACGGTGACGGGGATGTCCGTCCCCTCCGTGGCTTTGACGGCGGCGGCGACGATATTGCCGAAGAGGCGCCGCTTGTAGGGCAGGGCCGCGCCACCGCCACGGCGGGTGACCTTGGGCATGGGGCAGCCGAAGTTCATATCGATGTGGTCAGCCATGTTCTCATCGACGATCATCTTGGCTGCTTCGTAGGTGTACTTCGGGTCGGTGGTGTACAGCTGCAGGCTGCGGGGGTCTTCGTCCGGCGCGAAGGTGGTCATGTGAAGCGTTTTGGGGTTGCGCTCCACGAGCGCGCGGGCGGTCACCATCTCGCAGACGTAGAGGCCCGCAACGGAGCCCATCCGCTCCCGCTCCTGCTCGCGGCAGAGGGTGCGGAAGGCCACGTTCGTCACGCCTGCCATTGGGGCGAGGACGACGGGGCTGTCGAGCTTCAGCGTTCCGATGCTGAGGCCCTGCTGCTTGGTTTCGATGCTGCTAGTCACGGTGACCATGTTCCCAGGCGGGGCGGGCTGCAGCAAAGTGCAGTTTGGATGGTGATGCACTGGCAGGGGCAGCGCGCTGGTGTTGGGGAACCGAAAAAGGGGGTAGTTAGCTATACAAAAGTGTGTAGGTCACACTTCAGAATCGATTTATGTAGCATGGCGCCTATAGGCCAAGAGTTTTTGCCCACTCAGCAAAACAAACCATTATCGGTCGCTGTGGGCTGAACGCCACAGGAGGAATAAATGACAGATCGCATTGCCCATGAGCAGCTCAAGTCCAAGGTGATGAGCGCCGAGGAGGCGGCACAGTTCGTCAATAATGGCGACAAGGTCGGCATGTCCGGCTTCACTGGTGCCGGCTACCCGAAGGCCCTCCCAACCGCCATTGCCAACAAGGCGAAGGACGCCCACTCCCGTGGCGAGGACTTCAAGATCGACGTCTTCACGGGTGCTTCCACGGCCCCGGACTGTGATGGTGTGCTCGCCGAGGCAGAGGCCGTCAACTACCGCGCGCCTTATGCTTCCGACCCGATCATGCGCAAGGCCATCAACGCTGGCGAGATGAAGTACCAGGACATCCACCTCTCCCACATGGGTTTGCAGGTGGAGCAGGGCTTCTTCGGCAAGTTTGATGTCGCCATCATCGAGGCCGTTCGCATCACTGAGGAGGGCAACATCGTGCCGTCCTCCGCGGTGGGTAACAACGTTGAGTACATCAACGCCGCGGACAAGGTCATCATCGAGATCAACGAGTGGCAGTCCGAGGATCTCGAGGGCATGCACGACATCTGGTCGATGCCGGCGCTGCCGAACCGCACCCCGATCCCGATCAACAAGCCGGGCGACCGCATCGGTACCACCTACATCCCGATCGAGTCCTCCAAGGTTGTCGCGGTCGTGAAGACCAACGCGCCGGACCGCAACGCTCCGTTCAAGCCGGTGGACGAGACCTCCGAGCAGATCGCTGGCCACTTCCTCGACCTGCTCGAGGGTGAGGTGAAGGCCGGCCGCCTGACCTACGACGGCTACATCATGCAGTCCGGCGTGGGTAACGTCCCGAACGCCGTGATGGCGGGCCTGCTGGACTCCAAGTTCGAGAACATCCAGGCCTACACCGAGGTCATTCAGGACGGCATGCTCGACCTGATCGACGCGGGCAAGATGACCGTTGCTTCCGCAACCTCCTTCGCGCTCTCCCCGGAGTACGCGGAGAAGATGAACGCGGAGGCCAAGAAGTACCGCGAGTCCATCATCCTGCGTCCGCAGCAGATCTCTAACCACCCAGAGGTCGTGCGCCGCACGGGCCTGATTTCCTCCAACGGCATGATCGAGGCGGACATCTACGGCAACGTGAACTCCACGAACGTCTCCGGCTCCCGCATCATGAACGGCATCGGCGGTTCCGGTGACTTCACCCGTAACGCCTTCCTGTCGACCTTCATCTCCGGCACGATCGCCAAGGACGGCGCGATCTCCACGATCGTTCCTTTCGCGTCCCACATCGACCACACCGAGCACGACGCCATGGTCATCATCACCGAGCGTGGCTACGCCGACCTGCGTGGCCTGGCGCCGCGCGACCGTGTGAAGAAGATGATCGAGATCGCTCACCCGGATTACCAGCCGCTGCTGGAGGAGTACTACGAGCGCGCGAAGTCCAAGGGCACTGGCCTGCAGACCCCGCACGACCTGTCCACCGCGTTTGATTTCCACATCAACCTGGCGGAGAAGGGCAGCATGAAGGGCTAGTCTTTAGCCTTCTTACGCACCTAACCCGCCCCGGTTTCCACCGGGGCGGGTTATTTGTTTTTGGTGCCTCGCCATGGGGTAAGCTGTGTTCCGCAAGCGTGGCTTGTGTGCGTGCGATTGTGCGCGTGGGCCTTTAGCTCAGTTGGTAGAGCTCCGGACTTTTAATCCGTAGGTCGTGGGTTCGAGCCCCACAGGGCCCACAATCTGAATTTCCCCGGTCTTCATAAGGCCGGGGATTTCTTATCTGTGCCTCCGGTACTCGACATCTTTGTCAGGCTAATGGCCAGTTAAGGACCGATGACTTAGGCAGTTCTAATACCCCGCCGCGGCACATTCTGACGGATCGATGTAGCCCTGTTCGCAGCCGTGCTGAAATTGAAGCTCCCCGCTACTCGGGTTGGGGTTGCCGTTTTCATCATGCCCATATCCGCACTTGTAGGCCGGGCAGGTGCCGCCGTCTGCGAAGGGAACTTTCGATGGATCCCAGCCGGCTGCTGCTTCTGCATCGCGGTAAGCCTGTGCGCCGGGTTGGTTGGCGCAGTAGTCCGTGAATTGGGTGCTTCCGTCGGACATGCGTGAGGGGCCTGGGGTTCCGGGGAGGCATTCGAGGACGTAGAGTTCGGCTGCCGGTGCTTGAGTCGGATTTGGTGCGGCCACGGGCTCGGTGCTGGGGCTGGGTGTTGTCATCGGGCTGCTGGTGGCCTTAGTGCTGGTTGTCTTGCTTGTCGACGTGGCGCTGCTGGGTGTCGGGTTCTCTTCAGTAGTGGCGCATCCCGTGAAGGCGAGGGTAGTTAAGGCTGCGATTGCCACGAGCTTTCTCATGCTGTTTCTTTCTTTAGGTGTTCAATCAGCGATGTCGGGTCCGGTCGATGTCGAGAGCATAGCGTGAGGGGTAGACAGTGAAAGCTCTTTCTCGAACACACTGGCCAGTGCACCCGGGGTTTTGCTGTTCCCGGACCAGCGGGCCTGTCGTGCCATAGGTTGGAAAGCATGACGGAATCCAAGAACCATGCCTCTCAGCCGCGCGCTGAGGAGAACGGGGAGCCCACATTTGAATCCGCCCGCATCGAATGCGCAGGCGGCACCGTGCTGGCTGGTCAGTGGGTGCTGCCCGCCGGTGACGGGCCGGTGCGGAAAGCGGTGGCGTTGCACCCGGCGACGGGCGTGGACATGCACCTCTATCGCAAGTTCGCGGTGTTCCTCGCGGAGCGGGGCTGGGCTGGGCTGATTTACGATTTCCGTGGCACAGGGGAATCCGCGACGCCGGGTGATAAGTCCAACCGCGCGATCCATATGAGTGACTGGATCGTCAAGGATGCACTCGCCGCCACCCGCGCCCTCAAGGAGCGCTTCCCGGATGCTTCACACGCTGCCGTGGGGCACTCGGTCGGCGCTCATGGAATGCTCGCGACACAGCACGAGGAGCCCGTGGAGGCCATGGTGATGATCGCTAGCCACGCAGGCATCACTAGGACGATTCGCACCGTTGCGGAGAGGGCGAAGGTCTGGACCATTTTCAATGTGGTCACTCCGGTGTGCGAAAAACTCATGGGGTACGTGCCCGTCGAGGCCCTCGGGGTGGGCAAAACCATCCCGCTGGGCGTGATGCTGCAATGGCGAAGCTGGGCAGCGCAGAAGCAGTACTTCTTCGACGATCCAGAGTTCGATTTCGCGGAGCGCTTCGCCAAAGCCGAGGGCCCGGTATTGTCGATGGTCATGGCGGATGACCTCTGGGCACACCGGGGCGCGGTGAATATCCTGACCGACAAGCTGGTCCGCGCGGACGTCCGGAAACAGGACATCGAAGCGGGGGAGGGGACCGCGAACGGGCCCGTCGGGCACATGGGTTTTTATCGCTCGAAGCACCGGAATCTGTGGCCGGGTGTGGCTGAGTGGTTGGAAGCACACATCTAGGAATTGCGTCGCGCGGCGCGGCACAGTATCTTGTTGAGACGAACCCGGTGGTCATAAAGCCCCTCGTCACACGGCAATTTGGTTGTTGTATAGGGAGCGGGTTAGACTGAGCGAGCTGTTTGAGACGCTTAAAAGCGTTTTGAACGTGCTCCCATCGTCTAGTGGCCTAGGACTCCGCCCTTTCACGGCGGCAACACGGGTTCGAATCCCGTTGGGAGTACGGCCCTGTGGCGCAGTTGGTTAGCGCGC
>NZ_KV823534.1:97552-106870 GCF_001815985.1 Corynebacterium sp. HMSC27B11
CGCGAGTTCAAGTCTCGTCAGGGTCGCAAGATCAACCCCAAGCTCTTCGGAGCTTGGGGTTTTTGCTTTCCCACTTTGCGTTTTTCGGCCAAACCTTGGTGCGCGGGGAAGGCGGTTCTGTGCCGGCAGCCAGGTAATCTCTTGCTCATGAGTTCGTCCAAGACCTCGTCCTATCACCTCTTCCGCCGGTGGCGGGGTGCCACTTTCACCAAGCTCGGGCTGCTCAGCGAAAGCATGTCCGTGGCGACTGCTTCGAAGCTGGTTTCTCCTCTCGCGGTACTCATTCCAGTCCTTGCAGCCCTCGCGGAAGCTCAGGTGCTGACGGACTCCGCCTGGTGGCTGACGTTGGGTGCCGTCGTGATCGGCGTGCTGCTGTACTGGATTGCGACGATCGGTATCGAAAACCGCCAGCGTTACAACTATGCCGTGCGCTCGCGGAAGGAGCTCACGTCCCGCAAGATCGCCTCGGCAGGCCTTTCCGACTACCAGCGTGAGCACGATTTCGAGAAGCGGGAGGTCGACGGGCGCCCATACCTCGCCTCGGACCGAGTCGACGAGTTCATTCAGGACGGTGGCCTGGAAAAGCCATGGGAGTTCTCCTCCTATAGGTACCGGCTGCCGAAGGGGCTGGAGCAGTTTAAGTATCTGAACCTGCGGCGTCACTACGCACAGGGGCGCGCGATGTTTAACGGGAAGCTGTTGGGGATGGCCTGCGACCCCGACTGGACGAGCCGTGTCGTTCAGCTGCACCCCATCGGCTACTTCGATCACATCACGTCGAACCTCGTCGTCGACAACGTCTACTACACCCCGGGGTACGACGAGTTACTGTTCGACGGCAGCTCCATCATCGTCAACAAGGACGACGGTGCCCTCATCGATCTCATCGAGAGCAAGGCCGCGAACGTCATCGGCTCCTCGACCTTGGTCCTGACATCCGACGCGCACGTGATTATCGGCCAGCAGGGCTCGCTGAGCGATAACTCGCAGGGCATGCTCATCCCGTCGGGGTCCGGTTCGGTGTCGCTGAACGACAGCTTCTATGCGGAGACTTTTGCGGACATTGTTGCTGGTGCGGCGCAGCGCGAGTACTTCGAGGAGGCTGCCGTTCCGGGTGCGCAGGATTACCTACGAAAGACGAAGTCCACCGGCGTCTTCCGAACACCGGACAGTGTGACCGTGCCGGTACCGATCGCTACGCGGCCCATCGCTTATATGCGCGATCTGACGCGGGCTGGGCTGCCGGACTACTTCAACCTGTCCTATACGCAGCTCACCGCGGAACAGGCCATCGGGAAGCAGGCCTTGCGCTCGGAGAAGGGGCTCCAGACGGGGATGAGGGCTGAGCGCCTGCAGCCGGATGAAGACCTCGCGCAGTGCGTGGATCGGGTTGTGAAGAACCACCGGGCTGAGGGTGGCGCGGTTTCCATGCAGATGGAGATGACCCGGCATGCCCTGCTGCAGATGCGTGAACGTGGGGTGCTGGGAGAATTCGTGAGTCATCTTCAGCGGGCGACTGCCTAGCTGAAGATCGGCAATGGCCTTAAAAGTTCCAAAGGCTGTGCCAGACTCCTGTTATGCACCTCAACCGAAGCTTGTCCCGGCGGCAGTTCGGCGTCGCTCGTCGGGCTGGGTCCTTCCTCGCCGCGCTCAGCTTGCCACTCCTGCTAGCTAGTTGCGCCGGCGAAGCTAGCGATTCCGCAGCCGATCGCCCTACCGTGACTCAAACGATCACCAAGGCTGGCCCGCCGCCGTCTGAATCTCAGGGGGACGCCTCGCAAGAGCAGAACGAGGGCTCGGGCGACGAGGATAAGGGGGCTGAGCCACAAAAACAACGCGCGCGACCGAAACCGCAACGCGTGAAGAAGGGGGAGTGCCCCTACCTTGAGCCCAACTCGAACACTCGCCCCGGTGAAATCGTCTCCACATACTGCGATGGCCGATGGATGAGGGCTGGGCGAAGCTCCACAGACCACCTGTGGGTCGAACGTTTCGATGGCACCGAATGGGTTGAGGTGGAAGCCGACGGGGTGACCACCTCCGGCATGCACGGACCGTGTTTCTCCGATGCTCGGCTGCGAAGCCTCGGTGCGCCTGAAAAGCTGATCGACATGGTGACCCTCTGCGAGTAGCTCTCCGGGGCTGTCCGTTTCAGGCGCTGGGGGTCTACGGGGTCCGGAGAGGCCGGCGCCTAGCGGGTGCCTAGCGGGGCGTTGATTGACTCTAAAGTGCTTCACAAGGCGCTCCGCGTTCCCCAGTAGAAAACAGTCTTTACCTGGGGCGATGGGGCGGGGTTGGTTGTCATTTGTGCTTACGTTAACCGCTGGGTATAGTTACCACTCGTGCGATAGCACACGGCCCTGTGGCGCAGTTGGTTAGCGCGCCGCCCTGTCACGGCGGAGGTCGCGAGTTCAAGTCTCGTCAGGGTCGCTGTGAAGCCTAGAGCTTCTCGGCCAGATAGCTCAGTCGGTAGAGCGTTCGCCTGAAAAGTGAAAGGTCCCCGGTTCGATCCCGGGTCTGGCCACATCCCAAGCCCCATCCCCACGGATGGGGCTTTTTTCGTCGTGTCCCGAGTTCCCCTCAAGTGCCTGACGTAGTACCTATTCCGGCGTAAAATCGCAGGTTCAAGGCCTGCCCCGCGCGGTGGGCGAATCCAACCCAGCGAAAGGGGATTGCCATGACCGCATCCGATTCCCAGCGACAGGTCCGCAAGGAAGCCGACCGCTTCGTCATTGAGGTGGACGGCGAGCAGGCAGGCTTCGCCGCATTCGAGGACACCGACGGTGTTCGCGACTTCAACCACACCGTCGTGGACCCGGCATTCCGGGGCCAGGGACTATCAAAGCCCCTCATCGCAGCGGCATTGGATGCCACCCGCGAGGAGGGGCTGAAAGTTCGCCCGACCTGCTCGGCCGTGGCGGGATTCGTCGAGAAGAACCAGGACGATTACGGCGACCTCGTCGTCGAGTAGGTCCTAGACGGCGCCGTCGACGTCGTTATCGGGGCTCGACGGGGCGGCCTTCGAGCCGTCGCCACCGGCCGCGCTCTGGGGCTCATTCGCGGTATTTTTTCCCGCGTCGCCCGATCCCTCGGCGGGGCTCCTCTTCTGCATTTCCGCGACCCAGTGCACCGCGTCCACCAGCGGGGTGCGCTGGTCCTTCTGGCGCGGGCGCACCTTCGCTGGGATACCGGTGAGGATCGAGTCAGCGGGCGCGTCCTTCGTCACGACGGCGTTGGCACCAATGGCGGAGTTATCGCCAATCGTGATCGGGCCCAGCACCTTCGCGCCCGCGCCCACAGTGACACCGTTTCCGATCGTTGGGTGGCGCTTCGTCTGAGTTAGTACCTGTCCGCCGAGGGTCACCCCGTGGTAGAGCATGACGTCGTCGCCGATCTCCGTCGTCTCGCCGATGACGATGCCCATGCCGTGGTCGATGAAGAAGCGCCGACCAATCGTCGCGCCCGGGTGAATTTCGATGCCCGTCAGGAAGCGGGTGAACTGCGCCAGGATTCGCGCTGGCCCCTTCCAGCCGCGCTTCCACATCTTGTGGGACACGCGGTGCGCCCAAATGGCGTGGAGCCCGGAGTACACGATGGCATTTTCCAGATCGCCTCGTGCGGCGGGGTCGTGCAGGCGGGCGTTCTTCAGATCCTCCCGGATCGTGGCAAAAATGCTCACGCGCGATCCTCTTTCTTCACATCGATTTTTTGCTCCCTGTGCTGCCGGGTTGGGTGTCCCAGCGGGCCATTTCATCAGTTGGAGGGAAGCATACTGCATCATATGCAGCACGCCACCGCCGTGGCGTATTCCCGAAACTTTAATTCCGGATGCCAACGGCGGTGGCGTGCAGAGGTTGAGCGGGCTGGATCCGGGGTTCGAATGAGCCCGGATGATTGCCTCTGTTAGTCGCGCAGGTCCTCGAAGAGCAGGGTGGAGACGTAGCGCTCACCGAAGTCCGGCAGGATCGCGACGATGGTCTTACCCTCGTTCTCCGGCTTCTGAGCCTCCTGCAGTGCGCCCCAGACGGCTGCGCCGCCGGAGATGCCGCCCAGGATGCCCTCGGAGACCGCGAGCTCGCGGGCAGTCTTCACGGCCTCCTCGAGCGGAGCGTCGATCACGCGATCGAGGACATCCTTATCGAGGGTCTCCGGGAAGAAGTTGGTGCCCAGGCCCTGGATCTTGTGCGGGCCGAAGCGGCCCTCGGTCAGCAGCGGGGAATCCTCCGGCTCGACGCCGACGATCTCGATGCTCTCCTTCTTCTCCTTCAGGTACTTCGCGGCGCCGGAGATGGTGCCACCGGTGCCGATGCCGGCGACGAAGATATCCACCTTGCCGTCGGTGTCCTCGAAGATCTCCGGGCCCGTGGTCTCGTAGTGCTTCTTCGGGTTGGCCGGGTTCTTGAACTGGCTAGCCAGGATGGAGTTCTCGGTGGACTCGACCAGCTCATTAGCCTTATCGACAGCGCCCTGCATGCCGGCGGAACCTGGGGTGAGCACCAGCTCGGCGCCAAGAGCGCGCAGCATGATGCGACGCTCGTTAGACATCGTCTCTGGCATCGTGAGCACAACCTTGTAACCGCGAGCCGCGCCGACCATGGCCAGTGCGATACCGGTGTTACCGGAGGTTGCCTCGATAATGGTGCCGCCCGGCTTCAGTTCGCCAGCGTCCTCGGCAGCCTGAACGATAGCCAGACCAATACGGTCCTTCACGGAGTTGCCTGGGTTGGCGGCCTCGATCTTCAGCAGCACATCAGCCTTGTAACCCTCGGTGAGCTTGTTGAGCTTGACCAGCGGAGTATTGCCGATGAGTTCGGTGATGTTCTCGTAAATCTTTGCCATTTTTCTGGTTTACCTTTCCTGGTTGCGAATCAGCCTGAAGTGAAATAGACTGATCTGTCTACCCGTTATGATACCCGCCCTTGGGGTTGTGAGGCAACGGTGAAGACGGGAATTGGCCAAGCTGGTGACGTCCCTAACAAAAATGGGCACAATGGGCAGCGGAAGAAAACAGCGAAACAGCTTCATCCGCATACCCCAGAAGAAGAGAGGTCACGATGAGCGAGAACGTCATCCTCACCAGCACCAATAACCGCGTCGCCACGATCCGACTCAATCGCCCGGAGGCGCTCAACGCGCTCAACAGCGAGCTCATGCACGCCGTTGTGGACGCGGTTGAGGGCTTCGATCAGGATCCGAATATCGGCGCAATTGTCATCACTGGCAGCGATAAAGCCTTCGCCGCGGGCGCTGACATCAAGCAGATGCAGTCCGAGACCTACCCCGAGATCCGTCAGAAGAAGATGTTCCTGGAGTGGGAGCGCGTCGCGCAGGTCTCCACCCCAATCATCACGGCTGTCAATGGCTTCGCGCTCGGCGGCGGCTGCGAGGTCGCAATGATCGGCGACATCCTGCTGGCGAGCGAGAAGGCCAAGTTCGGCCAGCCGGAAATCACCCTGGGCATCATCCCGGGCATGGGTGGCACCCAGCGCCTGACCCGCGCGGTGGGCAAGGCTAAGGCGATGGATCTGATCCTCACAGGCCGCATGATGGATGCACAGGAAGCGGAGAGCTCCGGCCTCGTATCCCGCGTGCTGCCCGTCGAGGGCTTCGACGAAGCGGTCCAGGAAGTCGCCGCCAAGGTTGCTGGCATGTCCAAGGTTGCTACCACCGCCGCGACCGACATGGTGGACGCCGCCTACGAGACCACCCTGCGCCAAGGACTGCTCAGCGAGCGCGATGCCTTCTGGTCCCTGTTTGCCACGGAGGATCAGAAGGAAGGTATGGCCGCCTTCGTGGAGAAGCGCAAGCCGGAGTGGCAGCACCGCTAAGGATCGCCGCTCGTCCGGCGGTTGCGGGATGAGCGGGCTTAGGCTTTGAGAAAACGCCGGGGCACACGAGGAAACATGGCTAAGAAGAAGACCTTCAAGAGGACGATCGCGCTCTCGCCAGCAGAGGCGCACGGAGTGTTGAGCAGCGAGGAGTACCTGCTGCACGTAGACCAGCCCACAGATGGCTCCACGGTCGAGATTGTCGACTCGGACATCGCCCGGACTCCGGAGGGGCAGGTCACAGCCCAGCTTCAGGTCGAGATCACACCTGCAGGAGCTGCAGGCGAAGGCGCCGGGGCGGCTGCCGAGGCGGCCGACGGGGCTGCGGGCGAGTCGGGCGAGGGGCAGCCGAAACAGCTGATGCGTCTCCAGCAGACCACCACGGTGGAACCGCTGACGGGGGAGACCTGCGTGGCCGAAACCGCCATGCCCCTCCCGCAGGGGCTGGGGGAGATGCGCATGCACTTCACCTACACGCCTCAGCGCAAGGACCCGCAGTCCAGCGACGTTGTCATCGAAGTATCGGTGGACGTGAGCGTCCCGGTTCCGATGGTCGGCGGCATGATCGCGCGCAAGATCCTGGGCGATGCGGATAACACCATCGACAAGGGCTTGGCGCGCATCGAAGCGGAGGGGCTATCCCGCCGCTAGCGTGAAGAACCGGGTGAGCGGGGTCCAGCGTATGGATCCTGCTAACCGCCTGTGCGTTCCCTGATGAAGGGCTTGGCGTACGGGCGGTTTTCGCTTTAGCGGGGGGATTTTGGGGGTAGTTAGCGGGTGATCTATACTTTGCTTGACTACCTGCTAACCCCTAAAAGGGGGAGTGTTTGGTGGAAAAACTTCGGCCCGTTTTGGCGCCCCGCGCCGGCCGGGCCGCTGAGTAGCAGTGCCAGGAGCATCGGCCGCGCTAAACCGGTGCTCGTGGTTGGTCGCTGGGGAAGCGCCGCGCCCTGCGCGGTGGACTTCCCACGCACAAGGGAGTGATCCGTGGAAAAGCGGCGTCTTAGCGATGACGATCAGGCAGTCCAGAAGGCTCTGGACTACCTCAAGGCGCAAACGGCAATCCCCGTCACCATGTACGGGGAAGTCAAAAGCCCGAAGAAGCTCCAGATCGTCAACTGGATCGGGCTTCGTACCCCCGCGTTGGAAAACCTCGAGGTGGTCAGCGCAGCAGGCGTCGGTGGACGCGTTATGGCCACCCGGCGTCCGGTAGGTGTCTCCGACTACACCCGAGCCAAGGCCATCAGCCACGAGTACGACTCCCTCATTTGCGATGAAGGCCTGCACTCGCTCGTTGCCGTGCCAGTGATCGTGAGCCGTTCGCTACGGGGCGTTCTTTACGCCGGCATCCACTCCCGAGCTCGCCTGGGGGATAAGGTCCTGGAGGAAGTCACCATGACCGCCCGCTGCCTCGAGCAGGAGCTCGCCATCAACGAGGCGATGCGCGAGCGTGCCTCCGGTGAGCCCGCGCAGGCAGCCTCGGAAGGCAAGTCCGCCGAGGACGCCCCGAAGCCCTCCGGCTCGTTGAATAGCGCCGAATGGGAGCAGGTCCGCGCGACCCACTCCAAGCTGCGTATGCTCGCCAGCCGCGTGGAGGACGAGACCCTCCGCCGCGACCTGGAGGCACTGTGCACCCAGATGGTCTCCCCAGTCCGCGTCAAGCAGACCACCAAGTTGTCTGCCCGCGAGCTGGACGTCCTGTCCTGCGTCGCCCTCGGCCACACGAACGTCGAGGCTGCGGAGGAGATGGGCATCGGCGCGGAAACCGTGAAGAGCTACCTGCGCTCCGTCATGCGCAAGCTTGGTGCCCACACCCGCTATGAGGCCGTCAATGCTGCCCGCCGCATCGGCGCCCTGCCTTAAAACACCGCTCTGCTTTAAAAACACAGTGGTCACGCGGAGCCTCCGCCGTCCCGCTTGATATCCGGGCCACACGCCACGGGGCGTCGGTCGGCAGCTCTGGAAGGTTTTAACGCGTATCCTTGGCTGTTGTGAACGACAGTTTTGTGGTGAATGGAGGCGCCCGGCTGCAGGGCGCAGTGAAAGTCAGCGGCGCGAAAAACAGCGTGCTTAAGCTCATGAGCGCCGCCATGCTCGCCGAGGGCCGGACCGTCCTGAAGAACTGCCCGCAGATCTCGGACGTCCCCTACATGGCGGACGTCCTTCGGGGCCTCGGCTGCGACGTCGAGCTCGACGGCGGCACCGTCGTCATCGACGTCCCGGCGGAGATCAATCACGACGCCGACTTCGACGCTGTCCGCCAGTTCCGCGCATCCGTCGCCGTCCTTGGCCCACTGACCGCACGCTGCCACCGTGCGCGAGTCGCTCTCCCCGGCGGCGACGCCATCGGCTCCCGCCCCCTCGATATGCACCAGACCGGGCTGGAGACGCTCGGAGCCACCACCCGCATTGAGCACGGTTGCGTGGTTGCAGAGACCAGTGGCCTGCACGGAGCTGAAATCAAGCTCGACTTCCCCTCGGTCGGAGCGACGGAGAACATCTTGACCGCAGCGGTTCTGGCTAATGGCGTCACCGTTTTGGATAACGCGGCCCGCGAACCGGAAATCGTCGACCTGTGCAACATGCTCAACGAAATGGGCGCGAAGGTCGAGGGCGGGGGATCGAACGTCATCACCGTCACCGGGGTGGAGAAGCTGCACCCGGTCGAGCACGAGGTGGTCGGTGACCGCATCGTCGCCGGCACGTGGGCGTATGCTGCGGCGATCACCCAGGGGGACGTCACCGTTGGTGGCATCGACCCGCAGCACCTGCACCTTCCGCTGGAGAAGCTCAAGCTCGCCGGCGCACGCGTGGAGACCTACCCGACTGGCTTCCGCGTGGTGCAGGAGTCTAAGCCCACCGCGGTGGATTATCAGACCCTTCCTTTCCCCGGTTTCCCGACTGATCTGCAGCCGATGGCGATCGCGCTGTGCGTGGCCTCGGAGGGGATGAGCGTGATCACGGAGAACATCTTCGAATCCCGCTTCCGCTTCGTCGACGAGCTCGTCCGTCTTGGCGCGGACGCCAGCGTCGATGGTCACCACGTGGTTATTAGGGGAGGACGTCAGTTGTCCTCTGCGCCGGTGTGGTCCTCGGATATCCGTGCCGGGGTGGGGCTGGTGCTCGCCGGGCTGATTGCCGATGGTGAGACCGAGGTCCACGACGTCTATCACATCGATCGTGGCTACGAGGACTTCGTCGGCACGCTGCGTAGTCTCGGCGCGGACATTCGCCGGGTGGGGCGCTAGAAGCGCAGGCGGTTACCGCTTAACGCGGGGCATAAGCATCGATACCCTGGGTCAGAATGAACTCTGACCTGGGGTTTTGTGTTTGTTGTGGGGTGTGTGTAAATTATTGATCTGCAAGGCCGCCGGCGCTGATGCCGGGTGGTTGGGTTCCCCTTCGGTCTTGTTTCCTTATCGCCATTGTTTCGATGGACGGCAAGTAATCGAGAGTTTTCCTCCGGTTTGCTTCTGGTTCATGTGGGTGA
>NZ_KV823535.1 GCF_001815985.1 Corynebacterium sp. HMSC27B11
TGACTGCCGCCAATCTTTGCAACAGAGCCCGCGATTTGCTCGTAGCTCATCGGCGGGTCAGCCTCCCGCATGGTCTTCGCCATTGCGATGCGCTCGGGTGTCATGACGGTCGGGCGGCCGCCGACGCGACCCTGGGAGCGCGCGTGCTCGACGCCTCTGCGGGTGTTCTCACGGATCATATCGACGCGAAGCTGCGCGAGCGTCGCCATGATCTTGAGCATGGCTTCACCCATCGCTGTTGACGGGTCTATGTCCATCCACGGTTCATCGAGGCTGCGCAGCTTCACGCCACGCGCTGCGTGGTCACGGATAACCGAGATAGCGATGCTGTCAGTGCCTGCCACGCGGTCGAGCGAGGGAATCACCAGCTCATCACCGGGGCGCTGAATCTTCCGGCACTCGATCCAATCGGGTCGATCCTCAACGCGACTTGAATAGCCAACGTCAACGAAAATTCGTTCGCACCCTGCCTGTTCGAGGCGGGCGATCTGCGAGTCTGCATTCTGCTCGCGGGTGCTGACACGGGTATATCCGAGCCTCACGGCTATCGTCCTAAGCTCGGGCCACGCTCGGGCGGCTTCGGCTTCGATCCGTCGCCCAGCTCGGGCATATCCCGGCCGCGATCTGCTGCGTGCTTCGGCTTGCTCGGCCGAGCCTCGCGCAGCTCGTTCACCTTGCGCTCGATGCGCTCTCCAAGCGTCATCGGCTTCTCGGGCGCTGCGTCGCCTGTGACGCGGCCGCCCTCGTGCATCAGCACGTTCGACCGCGGCACGGCCGCGTGCTCGAACACGGGCACCATCGGAACATGGTTGGGTAGGTACTCCCCCAGCGGCGGCCGCGTCGCGGCCGATGCCATATTCCAAACTTCCTCGGGCACGCGCTCGAACTCAAGCGTGTACGGTGAGCGCTCCGCAACGTGCTCCATGAACACCTTGGTAGTGCGTCCGTTGCCCTCTCTGAACGGATGACTCTGGTTTGTCCAGGCGAAGATTTCGGCGGCGCGCTCCGAGAACTCGGCGTGGCTGAGCTGCGCCCAATCGGTGCGCTCGACCATCACGCGCACGTTGTCTAAGTAGGCGTCTATCGCGCCGTTGTGAGCATCAGCGAAAGCGGCTCCGCCGCCCTTCGCCATGTTCACCGTTCGGTACTGACCAGCCCATTCAAAGGTCGAGCCGAAGAGGTGGCCGTGAATCTGCTTCATGTGCTCGCCGTCGAACGTGCGAGTCACAAGCTCCGGGCGCAACTCAAGCTCGATGCGGCGCGCAAACGACATGCGGTAGTCGTAGGTGCGCAGCGCTGCGGCGTCTCGAATGTCCGGTATGTTGCGCAGCACGCCATTGCGGGTCTGCGCGTTGTACGTCTCCGGGTAAAAGTATGACTCCCACGAATCGAACTGGTGCGGCATCAGAGCGTAGCGGCCGCTCCGGCGATGCGCGCCGCCTTAGCGGCGGTGCGCGCCTCGTAGTCCTCGAACGTCAGCGCGCCGCGCGTGTAGTCGATGAGGTCGGCCACGTCTTCGCGGTTCGGCTCCCATCCCTCATGCCAGCCTGCCGCGAGCGAGCGCACAACGGCTCGGCGCTGGTCAGCGTCGAGCTGGTCGAACAGCTCGGGCCAGCGGGCCTCTACGTCAAATGATGGTTGCGACATAATGCTGCACCTCCTGGTGTACTCCTGATTTTACCGGCCTGCCCGCAAACGGTATAGGTCGGGTTTCGGGTCGGGGTTGGTTTCGGTCATAGGTTTCGGTCGGTCAGATAACGGCGTGTCGCTGCCTCGGCGGGCCGTCCGGCACGGCTGCCCGAAAACGATCGTTTTCGGCCTACTCGGCTCGCGGTGATGAACCTATGCGCCGGCAATCTGCTGGATGGCCTGGTTACCTTCCGAATGGTAACCTACACTCATGCGCACCGATCCTCGCCCCGCGATCCTGGCGGCCGCCTTCTCTCAGCTCGACGAGGGGCGGGCGGTGTCTCTGGATTCCGTGGCCCGAAGTGTGGGGCTGACCAAGCCGGGGGTGATGTATCACTTCCCCACGAAGGAAGCCCTCATGCTCGCCCTGGTGGACTCCGTTTTGGACCGCTGGGAAGAGGCGCTGGTCGCACGCCTCGGGTCGTCGCCGGAGGGCGCGGCGCCGGCCGCGCGCATCGGCGCGTATGTCGACTGGTCACTGTCCGGGGGTTTCGATGAAACCGACCTGGTGGCGATGAGTGATCCGAAGCTGCGCCGCTCGCTCACGCAGCGCTGGGCCGAACGTCTCGCGCCCTGGCTCGTCGTGCCCGATGACGTCGCCCCGGACGAACGCACCCGGTTGCTCGCCGCCCGCCTCCTGGCCGATGGCGGGTGGCTTGCCGAAGCCGCCAACGTCTCCCCTCCTACCCCCGGCGACCTGGCGCAGCTCCGCGCCTTCGCCCACAACCTCGTGAAGGACTGACTATGAAGAAATGGCTCCTGCTTGCCGGCGCGATCATCAGTGAAGTCGCCGGCTCCCTCGCCCTCCAAGCCGGCCAGGACCACCCCGCCTGGTACATCCTCGTCGCGATCGGCTACGTCGGCGCGTTCACGCTTCTCGCGCTCGTTCTACGCGAGGGGATGGCCCTCGGGGTTGCGTACGGGATCTGGGGCGCGATGGGCGTCGCCCTGACGGCGGTGCTGGCGGCACTTCTGTTCGGACAGCCCTTGACCGGCGTGATGATCCTCGGCCTGGCGTTGATCATCGGCGGTGTTCTCACCGTCGAACTCGGATCGCAAGCGGCGCAGCGCAAGAGGGAGGCGAGCATCTGATGGTCTGGCTCTTCCTCATCCTCGCGATCGTCCTCGAAGTCGGCGCGGCGCTCTCCCTGCGCCTGGCAACCGGCGGACGGAAACTGTTCTACATCGCCGTCGTCGTGGGCTACCTCGGCGCGTTCTTCTTCCTCACCCAAGTCCTTGCCCTCGGGCTCGGCATCGGTGTTGCCTACGGCATCTGGGCCGCCTCCGGCGTCGCCCTCACCGCAGTGGCCAGCAAGTTCCTGTTCAAAGAGCCCTTCACCTGGGTCATGGCGCTCGGCATCGCCCTCATCATCGGCGGCGTCCTCCTCGTCGAACTCGGCGCGGCCCACTAGCCTGCCGACACGGCCATGACCGTCGCTCGCACCCTCGCGGCAATTCGCCGCGCCCTCCTGGAAGATCCTGCCGTCGACATCCGATTCGTGGACGCAATCACCGTCGACAGTCATCTTCTGAGCACGCACGGCCAGGCCCTCATCCTGTTCGTACACCCACAGCATCGCGAAGTCGTCGACGAGCTGCGCAACGCCTCCCGCCCATTGGACTAGTGCGGTCGGCCGGGGTCATCACCGCGGCCGCGCAGCTCGTCAACGAGCTGGCGGTGCGCCGTGTGCAGGAACAGCACTGGGCGGCCGCTGCGCCCACTGTGGAGGTAACTGTCGGCGGTGAGCGCATCGGTGAACACGACTTCAAGCTCCGGCTGCTCGTGCAGCAGTCGCCGCACTTGTTCGGCCACCCGCTCAGTCATCGAAACTCCCCCCAGAGCTTCCGGGAGGGCTCTGTTGCAATAATCGTGAAGCTTGAGCATGCTTGGCGGAG
>NZ_KV823536.1 GCF_001815985.1 Corynebacterium sp. HMSC27B11
GTGTGGAGGTGACTGGTACTAATTGGCCGACGTGTAACAAACCACACAATGACTTTTAGGGTTGGTTGTGTGAAGCGCACACAATGTGAACTTCTATGAGGATGAAGTGCTCGCGTCTGTTATGCAGTGTCTGGAATGACACGGCACACCAAACGCCTGTTGTGTGGTGGTTGGGTGTGTGTTGTTCTGTTGTGTTTGTCGGTGGTTTTTGCGGTGGGGTCACGCCCGGTCCCTTTCCGAACCCGGAAGCTAAGCCTACCTGCGCTGATGGTACTGCACCTGGGAGGGTGTGGGAGAGTAAGACGCCGCCGGCATTAAACTTTCATAGTGGTGGTGCGACGTGTTGTTGGTTGTTCCCGTTTTGTACGGGTGATGATCAGCACCTCGTCGCACCACCACTTTTTTATTGCCTAAAAACCCCGTCCACCCGGGGTGATATCGTGTGAGCAGTCCACAGAGTCTGTGAAAGAAGGGTTCAATGTCGGAATACCAAAGCCGCGGCGATCGAGGTCACCGTCCCCGCAACCAGCGAGACGGAAACTTCAAACCCCGCAGGCACCGTAACTCCGACGACAACCGTCGCGGAAACAACCGTGACCGTGACTTTGACCGCGGGGAGCACCGCGGAGGTAACCGTTACCGGGACCGCGACGATCGGCGAGACAACCGCTACCGTGACCGCGATGACCGTCGCGACGGGCGGTACAACGACCGTGATGGCGACCAGCCACGCGGCCGTCGGGGCGGTGGGCGTCCGTACGGCGGGGGCAAGAAGTTCGACCGGGATCGTCGCAAGGGTGGCGACCGGCGCGGCGGGAACTTCAGGAACCGTGGTGGCCAGGCCAATCGAGCACGTCAGTCCGGGCCCCAGCGCTCTGGCTACCGCGAGGAGCGCATCAACGCCCGCATGAAGGAACCCCGCATTCCGGAGGGTGTGGATCCGAAGGACCTCGATCCACAGGTGCGCCAGGAGCTGCGCAGCCTGTCTCGCGATAACGCGGATATGGTCGCCAAGCACCTCATCATGGCCGCCACCCTTCTGGACGAGAACACCGAAAAGGCCCTCGAACACGCCCGTGCCGCCAAGGACCGTGCTGGCCGCGTGGCAGTAGCCCGCGAAACCAACGGCATCGCTGCCTACCATGCTGGAGAGTGGAAGGAAGCCATCTCTGAGCTGCGCGCTGCTCGTCGCATGCAGGGTGGTCCAGGTCTGATTGCAGTCCTTGCCGACGCTGAGCGTGCGCTCGGACGACCGGAGAAGGCGCTGGGAGTGGCCGGCGAGTACCGTCCCGAGGAACTCGACCCGGAGACCCGCGTTGAGCTCGCCATGGTCGTGGCCGGTGCTTACCAGGACCTTGACCGTCACGAGGAGGCCATCGTCGCCCTCGAGGAGGAACTGGGCGCCGCCGACGCTCCAGACGTCACCAAGCTGCGCGTGACCTACGCGTACGCCGATGCACTCGCACGGGCTGGACGCACGGCCGATGCCATCCAATGGTTTACCAAGGCCAACGAACTCGATACTGAAGAGGTGCTCGACGCCGAGAAGCGCATCGCGGAGCTCAATGAGGGTACCGGCGAGAGCAATGGCAACGATGCTGGCGCGGAGAGCAGCGAGGAGAAGTAGCCATGCTTGAGCTGCTCAACCGCTACGACACCCTCCTGCTCGACCTCGACGGGACCATTTTCGCGGGGGATAAGCTGATCCCCGGCGCGGTCGAGGGCATTGCTGACCGGGGCAGAGTCTTCGTGACTAATAACGCCTCGCGCAGTCCTGAGGAGGTCGTGGAACACCTGGGCAGCCTCGGCATTAGTGCAATCCCCTCCGAGGTCCTGACCTCCGCGCAGGCCGCAGCAACGCTGGCAGCCGAAACAATGGCGCAGGAACGCCCCGGTGCAGGCCCGCTTAAGGCGCTCGTCGTGGGCAGCCAGAGCCTCCGCGATCTCACCCAGGAGGCAGGGTTCGAACTCACGAACTCCGCCGACGACTCGCCCGACGTGGTGCTGCAGGGCCACAGCCCGGAGAACAACTGGGCTCGGCTTTCCGAGGCCACGCTCGCGATCACCCGCGGCGCTCGCTATATCGCCAGCAACCTGGATACGACGCTGCCCTCGTCCCGTGGTTTCCTGGTCGGTAACGGGTCTATGGTGGCCGCTGTCGTCAGCGCCACCGGGGTGCGGCCCTTGAGCGCAGGCAAGCCGCAGCCCGCGATGTTCCACGTTGCAGCACGCAAGGCGGGGGCTAGTGCGCCACTGGTCGTCGGCGATCGTCTGGACACTGACATCGCCGGTGGGCGTGCCGCCGAGATGGACACCCTGATGGTGCTCACCGGGGTCTCCACCCATTGGGACGTGATCCACACCGAGCACCGGCCGACCCACATCCGCGCCAATCTCAGCGAGGAGCTCGGCGGTTGGACGGCCGAGGTCACCGAGCCGCACACGGTCACCGTCACCGCCGGCGAAAACCCCGCCGACGGACAGGGAACAGACACTAGCTTCGCCACCCCCGAGCAGCTCACCGCTGCGGCAGCACTCGCGGCAGCCGCCCCGCTCGCCTGGGAGCTGCTGGACGGCGGCACCACCCGAGATCAGCTCCGGATTATCGGAAACGATCCACTGGCCACCGACGCCATCGCAGCATGGCGGGACTAAACTAGAGCACTATGCAGCACCCCCAGCCCATACCAGGCCCGGCACCGACACCAGGCAGCCACATGCCCGCCCAGGCGGGCGGGCCGACCCCGAACTCGCCGGAGGCACAGGCCGATCACCTCGCCGAGAATATCGACGAGCTGCTCAGCCAGCGGCTGGAGGGCACCGAGGAAGCCGAGATGCTGGAACAAGCCCACAGCCTGATCAGCAAGGCTCTCGGGCAGGGCTAAACCCCCGATGTCGGCGTCCTAAAAGGACGCGGAAAACAACCAGCACCGTCGAACCCAGCAGCGGAAGAAGAAGGAAAGCACACAGGTGGCGAAAAAAGGTCAGCGGCTTCAACGCCTCGATGCAGAACTCGTGCGCCGCAAGATCGCGCGCTCCCGCGAACAGGCGCAGAAGATGATCAAGGAAGGCCGCGTGCAGGTCAACGGCATGCTCGCCCAGAAGCCCGCGACCGGCGTGAACGCTGATGTGTCCATCCGGGTCGCGGAGTCTGAGGAGGATCACTGGGCCTCCCGCGGGGCGCATAAGCTCCTCGGCGCACTGGCCGCCTTCGAACCGCAGGGGCTGAGCCTGGAAGGCAAACGCGTCCTCGACGCCGGCGCCTCGACCGGTGGTTTTACGGACGTCGCCCTCGACCGCGGTGCTAGCGAAGTGCTTGCGGTGGACGTCGGTTACGGGCAGCTGATCTGGCGGCTGCAGAACGACCCCCGCGTCACCGTGATGGACCGCACCAACGTCCGCACGCTGACCCCGGAAGCGATCGGTGGCCCCGCGGACGTCATGGTCGGGGACCTCTCCTTCATCTCCATCAAGCTGGTCCTCCCCGCCATCGCCGAGTGCATGGCCGAGGGTGCGGATCTGTTGCCGATGGTCAAGCCACAGTTCGAGGTAGGAAAGGATCGGCTGGGCTCCGGCGGGGTCGTGCGCTCCCCGGAGCTGCGCGCGGAGGTGACCCTCGACGTGGCGCGGGAGGCTTTGAAGTATGGTCTATCAACGAAGGCCGTCGTTGCCTCTCCGCTTCCCGGACCTAGCGGGAACGTGGAGTATTTCCTCTGGCTTTCCAAAGATGGGGGAAAGCAGGCGCCAACGATGGATACACTTGAGGCCATGGTGTCCACGGCGGTGAAGGAGGGACCACAGTGACGGCTGCCAACGAGGCCCCCAAGCAGGAGGCCGAGAACCCGTCGCCTGGTGAGGAGAAGCAGCGCGAGGTGCTGCTCGTCGCCCACACCGGGGTACACGAGAACCTGGGCATGGCCGCCGAAGCGGCATCCCAACTCCACGAGGGCGGAATCAACGTCCGCGTGATGGCAACCGCCGATCCAGCTCCCGTGGCCCGCCACGAGATCCTGGGGCGCTTCCCGCGTTTCGGACACACCCGCGAGGCCGCGCAGGGCGTGGAGATGGTGCTCGTCCTCGGCGGCGACGGCACCTTCCTGCGCGCAGCCGATATCGCGCACTCCGCGGACGTGCCCGTGCTGGGCATCAACATGGGCCACATTGGCTTCCTCGCCGAGTGGGAGCAGGAGTCCCTCGCCGAGGCCATCGAGCGTGTCATCGCCCACGACTACCGCGTGGAAGACCGCATGACCCTGTCGATTACCGTCCGCGATATGGATGGCCGCGTGCTCGGCACCGGCTGGGCGCTCAACGAGTGCTCGGTGGAGAACCTGAACCGCCAGGGCGTGCTCGACTCGATTCTCGAGGTCGACGAACGCCCGGTGTCTTCCTTCGGCTGCGACGGTGTCCTGGTATCGACGCCGACGGGCTCGACTGCTTACGCATTCTCCGCCGGTGGCCCGGTGCTGTGGCCCGAGCTGGACGCCATCCTGGTGGTCCCGTCTAATGCCCATACGCTGTTCTCCCGCCCGCTGGTCGTGTCCCCGAATTCCTCCGTCGCCGTGGAGACGAACCCGGAGACCTCGCCGGCTACCGCGGTGATGGATGGCTTCCGTCAGATTCACATGCCGCCGGGGGCACGCGTGGAGATCCGCCGCGGCCCGCAGTCCGTGCGCTGGGTGCGCCTGGATCAGGCGCCGTTCACGGACCGCCTGGTGCACAAGTTCCGCCTGCCGATCACCGGCTGGCGCGGCCCACGCCACTAGTAGTTCACTCACCCCGACGACCGGGAGTCCCCAAGACCTCAAGAAGCGACTTTTCTGGAATGCTCCACGACCTACACATCACCAACCTCGGTGTGATCGAAGAAGCCACCGCCGAGTTCGCCAGCGGACTGACTGTCGTCACCGGTGAAACGGGTGCCGGCAAAACGATGGTGGTCAGCAGCCTGCGTTTGCTCTCGGGGCACCGGGCGGATGCCTCGAAGGTGCGAGCTGGTTCGGAGCGTGCCAGCGTGGAGGGGGTCTTTTCCCACGATGACCCGGCAGTTCAGGAACGCGTCGAGGAGATCGTCTCTGAGTTCGGGGGCTACTCTGACGAGGGGGAGTACATCGCCTCCCGGACGGTGTCCGCGTCCGGGCGTTCCCGGGCGCACCTCGCTGGAAAAACGGTCGCCGCGGGCGTGCTGGGGCAGTTCGCCGCGGAGGTCATCACCATCCACGGGCAGAATGACCAGCTGCGCCTGAAGGATTCCACGAAGCAGCTGGCCGCGATTGATGAGTTCGCGGGGCTGACGGGCCAGGCTGCCGAGTTCGCCGCGCTGCGACGCGAGTGGCTGGCTGCGGCGAAGGAGCTGGAAACTCGCACGAAGGATCGCCGGGAGTTGGCCCTGGAGGCCGAGACCCTGCAACGGGCCCTGGAGGTCATCGACGAGATCGACCCGGAGTCGGGGGAGGACGAGTTCCTCAAGTCCCGGATCTCTCGCCTGCAGGACGCCAGCGACGTCCGCTCCGCCCTGCAGCGCGCCATCTCCTTCATCGATGGCGGCGAGGAGCTGGGCGAGGGGGAGTTGTCCAGCGGAGCCAATGATCTGCTCGGCCAGGCACAGTCCGAGCTGCAGGGCGGCGACGCGAAGTTGGCGGAGCTTGCCGAGCGCATCGGAGAGGTCAGCTCCCTGCTCTCGGATATCGCACTGGACCTGGGCCAAGAGCTGGTGGATATTCCCGATCCCGAGGAGCTGGAGGAGCTGCTGGAGCGCCAGCAGGAACTCCGCCAGCTGCGCCGTTTCGCGGTGGATGTGGACGGCGCGATCGCCTGGCGCGACGAGGCTCGCGAGAAGCTGGCCACGCTCGATGTCTCCGACGATGCGCTGGCGGAGCTCGGCAAGCAGGTCGCGGAGAAGGAGGCTGCGATGCTCAAGGTCGGCCGTAAGCTCTCCGCCGCGCGTGAAAAAGCAGCCAAGGATTTCGGCAAGGCGGTCACCGAGGAGATCTCGGGGCTGCACATGCACGCCAGCGTCGAGGTGGACCTCAAGCGGGTGGACCCGAACCCGCAGGGCCTCGACGAGTGCGAGTTCCAGCTGGTCCAGGGCGGGCACCGCACTGCGCTGGGCTCCAGTGCGTCCGGCGGTGAACTTTCCCGCATCATGCTCGCCATCGAGGTGATCCTAGCCAGCAGCGGGCGCACGATGGTCTTCGACGAGGTTGACGCGGGCGTGGGCGGGAAGGCCGCGGTGGAGATCGGGCGCCGCCTGGCTGCGCTTGCCCGCGAGAACCAGGTGATCGTGGTGACGCACCTGCCACAGGTCGCCGCCTTCGCGGATGCTCATATCTACGTGGATAAGACCGCCAGCTCCACGACCGTCTCCTCGAGTGTGCGCACACTGAGCGAGGAGGAGCGGGTGGCGGAGCTCGCCCGCATGCTCGCGGGCCTGGAGTCCGATACGGGCCGGGCTCACGCCGAGGAGCTCATGGCGATGGCCGTGGAGGCGAAGAAGCACTAAAACATCGGCGCGCCTAACCGAGAATCCAGCGGTTAAGCAGCAAAATGGTACGCATGATGTTTTCCCGATCAGAAAAACCTGGCATTACCGGGGCTACCCGGAACCTCACCGGCCCCAAAGCTTGGTCTAAGACGAAGATCTCCGAGGGGGATATCGTCGTCATTTCTGCTCCGGATATTAACCGCGCCACCGCGCAGCGTTTCATCGACGCCGGCGTGGCCGGGGTGGTCAATACCGCCCAGTTCACCACTGGTCAGGTGCCAAACTTTGGTCCGCAGATGCTGCTCGACGCAGGCATCGAGCTCGTGGAGAATGTGGATCCGGAGATCACCGAGAAGGTCAAGAACGGCAAGAAGGGCCGCCTGGAGGGCGGGCACCTCTACTACGGCGATCGTTCCCTCGGCAGTGGCGCGATCCTCGATCTGGACGCCTCGATGCAGCGCTTCGATGACGCCCGCTCGGCCCTCGGCGATCACCTCGACGCCCTGGCTGGCAATACCGCGGAGCTCGCCCGCTCCGAGTCCCCACTGCTGATCGACGGCCTGGGCATCCCGGACGTCGACGTGGACATGGTGGACCGCAAGGTCATGGTGATCAGCCCGCTGCCGGATTTGAAGGACCAGCTGCGCGACTTGCGCTTCTTCCTGCGCGAGTACGACCCGATCATCGTCGCGATCGAGTCCGCCGCTGACGAACTGCTGGAGCTGGGCTACCGCCCGGCCGTCATCGTCGGTAACCCGGAAAACATCGGTTCCGAATCGCTGCGTTCCGGCGCGACCGTCGTCCTTCCCGCGGAGGCGGACGGCTACGCGCAGGGCCTGGAGCGTATCCAGGACCTCGGCGTCGGCGCGATGACCTTCCCGGCGGCGACGAAGAACCCGACCGACCTGGCGCTGCTGCTGGCCGACTACCACGGCGCGTCGATGGTGGTTCACCTCGGCGAGAAGTGGGACCTGGATCGCGTCTTTTCTGAGACGGAATCTGAGGACACCCCGTCTGCTCTGCTGTCCCGCCTGCGCGTTGGTCCGAAGTTCGTGCACGCCAGCTCCATCGCCGAGCTTTACCGCGTCTCGAAGTCGGGCTCCGGGTGGCTGTGGGCGCTGATCGGTGTGCTGGCCGCGATCTTGGTGATCATCCTCATCGCCGGCTTCTCTGGCGATGCTGGGTTCGTGGATAACCTGATCGATTCGTGGAATAACCTGGCACTCAGCGTGCAGGGCCTGTTTAAGAACTAGGGAGTCGCTCGTGAGTAAGTCTGGAACGATTGCCGGCCTCGGCTTCGGCATTGCCCTTGGCGTGCTGGGCGGGGTTTACGTGCTGGCCCCGAACGTTCCGGGGGCTGCCGGTGGTGCGGGGACGAGCGCCCAGGAGCTCACCGCTGCCCGCGAGGACGCCGACGCCGCGGATCGTGATGCCCAGGCTTCGGATGACGTCGTCGCTGGGCTGGCAGCGAAGGCTGTTGCCGGTGAGCTGGAGGGGAAGACGGTCGCGCTGATCTCTTTCCCGGACGCCGACCGCGAGACCGTTGATCGACTGCGCTGGCTGGTGGACAAGGCGGGGGCGGAGGTCACCCCACTGCCGGTGACCGAGGAGATGCTGAACCCGGAGAAGGGCGACAAGCTGAAGTCCGTGGCGGCCAACAGCCTGCCCGCGGGCGCCCAGCTCAGCGAGGAGGTGCTGAGCCCGGGCATGCACACCGGCCAGCTGCTGGGTGCTGCGTTGAGCGCGACGCTGCCGAAGGCTGAGAAGCCCGCGGAGGGCGAGCAGAACCGCGATCGCGGTGAGGGGCGCGAGGGTGCGCGCGAGGGCCACCGCGGAGGGGCAACCGCGAGCGCCTCGGACCGGGCCGTCGTCTTCGGTGCGCTGGAGAAAAACGGGGTGCTGAAGAAGCCCGCAGACCTCGGCGACGAGGGCGTGGACCTGGCCCTGATCGTGACCAACAAGGGTGTGACCGCCGATGAGTCGGGTTACGGCGCGCAGTTCATCGCTGATTTCGCCGCCGGCCTTGATAGCCAGATGCCGGGCGCGGTGCTGGTGGGCGAGTCCGGCAGTGCGGACAAGAAGGCCGCGCTGGGTATCGTGCGCAACGAGCGGGCTTATGCCGAGAAGCTGTCCACGGTGGACAACGTCCAGCGCAGCGCGGGCCGCATCACCGCGGTACGCGCGCTGAAGGAACAGGTTGGCGGAGACGCTGGCCACTACGGCGCGGCGACCAACGCCAAGGCCGCCACCGTCGGTAAGAACTAGGCGCAGGCGGCGTCGGTGACGGCGGACGCGCAGGAGTCGAACCTGCAGCACCGGGAACGGTGGCTGCGGCACCTCCGACTGGAGCGGAACCTCTCCCGCAACACGCTGGATAGCTACCGTCGGGACACGGACCGTTACCTGGCGTGGCTGGGCGCGCGCAGCGTGACCGAGCTGAATACGGGGGACGTGGAGTCCTTCATGGCCTCGCTGGCCAAAGGGGAGGGGCTGGCGGCCTCCACGCGTGCACGAATTCTTGCGGCGGTGCGGAACTTCCACCGCTTCCTAACCGGTGAGGGGGTCACCGAAGGGGACGTCGCGGACGACGTCGCGCGCCCCGGTCAGGCGGCGAGCATCCCGAAGGCGCTCAGCATTGCCGAGGTGACCGCGATCCTGGAATCCTGCCCGAACGACGACGCCGCGTCGCTTATCCAGATCCGCGACCGCGCGTTGCTGGAGATGCTGTACTCCACCGGCGCGCGCGTCAGCGAGCTGCTGGGGCTGGACGTGGATGACGTGGACCCGACCGAGAAGCTCGTCATCGTCCGGGGCAAGGGTTCGAAGGAACGGGTCGTTCCGGTGGGGGATCCGGCGCTGGATGCGTTGCAGCACTACCTGGTGCGGGTCCGCCCAGCGTTCAACAAGAAGGGCTCGGCGGCGCTGTTTCTGAATCGCAATGGCGGTCGGATGGGGCGGCAGTCGGCGTTCAACATGGTCTCCTCGGTCAGCGAGAAGGCCGGGGTGGCCGGGGTCAGCCCGCACAGCTTCCGGCACTCCTTCGCCACGCACCTGTTGGAGGGCGGGGCGGATATCCGCGTGGTGCAGGAGCTGCTCGGCCACAGCAATGTGGTGACCACCCAGATCTATACGAAGGTGAGCCCGGACCACCTGCGGGAGGCGTGGTCGGAGAGCCACCCGCGCTCGAACTAGAGACCTTTCAAGGCTTAAGCCTTGCCTAGTATCAACCTCGGCTTTGAACTCGACTGACCTGCCCGAAAAGCCTGCGAAAAATGGGGGAGAGAGAATTGCACGGGCGTAATCTACGCGTAATCTATTGTAGTGGGAGCGCCAACCGCGCTCTGAAATGACCGTTAGACAAGGGAGAGGGCTTGACAGTGCAGAGCTCCGACGCGCTTTTCGATAAGCCCGAGCAAGAACTCGGGCTCACGGGGCGCCCCATGCGCCCGCTGCCAGACCCGGAGCCGCTGTCCTCTCATGGGCCTGCGACCATCATCGCCATGTGTAATCAGAAGGGTGGGGTCGGCAAGACCACCTCGACGATCAACATGGGTGCTGCACTCGCGGAGTTCGGCCGCAAGGTCCTCCTCGTCGACCTCGACCCGCAGGGCGCGTTGTCTGCCGGCCTGGGGATCAGCCACGAGGAGCTGGACGTCACCGTCCACAACCTCCTCGTCGACAATTCCTCCTCCATTTTCGACGCCATCCTGCCCAGCGGCGTCGAGAACCTCGACCTGGTGCCCGCGAACATCGACCTCTCCGCCGCGGAGATCCAGCTCGTCAACGAGGTCGGCCGCGAGCAGGCGCTCGCGCGTGCCCTGCGCCCGGTGATGAAGGACTACGACTTCATCATCATCGACTGCCAGCCTTCGCTCGGCCTGCTCACCGTTAACGCGCTCTCCTGCGCGGATTCCGTGATGATTCCGGTGGAGTCCGAGTACTTCTCCCTGCGTGGCCTCGCGCTGCTGATGGACACGGTCGAGAAGGTGCGCGACCGCCTCAACTTCAAGCTCGAAGTCCTGGGCATCCTGGTGACCATGTTCGATCGCCGCACCCTGCATGCCCGCGAGGTCATGGAGCGCCTCGTCGAGGCCTTCGGGGACAAGGTCTTCGACTCGGTCATCACCCGCACCGTCCGCTTCCCGGAGACCTCCGTGGCTGGCGAGCCGATCAGCACCTGGGCCCCGAAGTCCTCGGGTGCGATTCAGTACCGCAACCTCGCGGCGGAGGTCATCCAGCGCGTCGCCGAGCAGCACTAGGCCACGCCCCGCGCCGGTCAGCGTGGTGGCAGAAAAGTAGGTTCGCGTGACAGATCCCCAGCAACCGGAACTCACGGGGTTCCGGGTCGCGCTCGCGAACTTCGACGGCCCCTTCGACCTGCTGCTTCAGCTGATTCACTCACACAAGCTGGACATCACGGAGATCGCGCTCGCCGAGGTAACCGACGAGTTCATCGCCTACACCCGGGGCCTGCCCCAGTCCGCTGAGGACCTGGATGAGGTCACGGAGTTCCTGCTCGTCGCTTCCACATTGCTGGATTTGAAGGCCGCCCGCCTGGTTCCTCGCGGCGAGGTCGACGACGAGGCCGACCTGGAGCTGCTGGAGTCCCGCGACCTTCTGTTTGCCCGCCTGCTGCAGTACAAGGCCTATAAGCAAGTCGCGGACCTCTTCGCCGAGTGGCAGCGGGGTGCGGCCCGCAGCTACCCGGTGGCGCTCTCTCTGGAGGACCGCTACGCCAACCTGCTGCCACCGGTGGAGATTAAGCACACGAAGGAGAGCTTCGCGGAGCTGGCCGCCCATGTCTTCCGGCCCCGCCCGGAGGGGGTGCAGACCGGCCACGTCCACGCGCCTGCGGTCTCGGTGCCGAAGCAGGCCGGCAAGATCCTCAACACGCTGAAGATCGCGGGGGAGAATAAGTGGGTGAACTTCGACTCGCTGATTAGTGATGCGGAGGAATCCATCGTTGTGGTGGGCCGTTTCCTCGCTCTGCTGGAGCTGTACAAGGCCCGCGCCATTGGGGTGGAACAGCCCATGCCGCTCGAGGAGATGCTCGTCGCTTGGACCGGCCTGGACGTGGATCCGCAGGTTGTCGCAGCGTCGAACTGGGATTAGCCCCAGCACCACATTCCCCCTGATGAACCTGAGAAGGAGAGCCCTGGACCATGAGTGAAGAACACCTGAACCTGCCCGCGGTGTCCCAGCTGCGCAGCCGGGTGGAGTCCCTGCTGCTGGTCTCTGACGAGCCCGTGGCTGCCGAGGAGCTCGCCGAGGCCTGCAGTGTGGATAGCTCCCAGGTGGAGGACGCGCTGCGCCAGATCGCCGAGGAGTTCGACGCCCGTGGTTCCGGTTTCGACCTGCGGGAGCGCGAGGGGCTGTGGCGCCTATACACCCGGCCCGAGAACTCGGATGTGGTGGAGGCGAAGATCCTTCAAGGCACCCAACAGCGCCTGTCTCGGGCTGCCTTGGAGACCCTGGCCGTGGTGGCTTATCGACAGCCGGTGACCCGCTCCCAGGTCGCAGCGGTGCGCGGGGTGAATTGTGACGGCGTGATGCGGACGTTGGCGCTGCGCGGCCTGATCCGCCAGGTTGAGGTGGCAGCCGAGGGGGAGGAAGAGACCGCTGCCGCAGGACCGGGTGGCGCCCACCTGTACGAGACCACCGATCTGCTGCTGGAGCAGCTGGGCATCGAGTCGCTCGACGAGCTGCCGGACTTGGCCCCGCTGCTGCCGGATGTGGAATCGATCGAATCCGATTACTGATCTAGACTGGGCTGCGTACCTCAAAGACTTTGAGCAAATAAGGACATAATTTGAATACACCCGCTCGCCGAGATGGCATACCGGAAAAGAACGCTGCGAAGCCCGGCGGCGCCGAGACCTTCGTCCCGAAGGCCAAGCCGGCCCGCCACCAGCACGTCACAAAGTCAGAGCAGAAGGCCGCCCCAGCTGCGGAGGATAAGGTCCGCCTGCAGAAGGTCCTGGCAGCCGCCGGCGTGGCCAGCCGCCGCATGAGCGAGAAGCTCATCGCCGCGGGCCGCGTCGAGGTCAACGGCAAGGTCGTGGACCGGATGGGCGTGCGCATCGACCCGAATAAGGACGTCGTCCGCGTCGACGGGGTGCGCGTCCAGGTCAACGACGAGATGCACTACTACATCTTCAACAAGCCGCGCGGCGTCCAGTCCACGATGAGCGACGACATGGGCCGCCCGTCGGTGGGCAACTTCATCGACGAGCGCCTCAAGCAGGGCCAGGGCCTGTTCCACGTCGGCCGCCTGGACGCCCAGACCGAAGGCCTGCTGCTGCTCACCAACGACGGTGAGCTCGCCAACCGCCTCATGCACCCCAGCTACGAGGTCTCCAAGACCTACATGGCCACCGTGCTGGGCGAGGCGAAGAAGGGTTTGGTCCACGAGCTGAAGAAGGGCATCGAGCTGGACGACGGCATCGCGAAGGCCGATGACGTCCAGATCGTGGACGTTTGGCAGGGCAAGTCCCTGATCAAACTGGAGCTGCACGAGGGCCGCAAGCACATCGTGCGCCGCCTGCTGAAGGCCGCGGGCTTCCCGGTCCAGGCGCTGGTGCGCACCAAGATTCACACGGTGCAGCTCGGCGACCAGAAGCCGGGGAGCGTGCGCGCGCTCAACCGTTCGGAACTGACCAGCCTGTACAAGGCCGTGGGCCTGTAAGCCGGGAGGACTTCAAGGATGACTACTGATATGAACGCTGATTTCTCCCAGCTCGCGCTGATCGACAACCTCGAGGAGGGTGGGTTCCTGCTGGCCATCGACGGCCCGTCGGGGACCGGTAAGTCCACCGTCTCCCGCCGCATCGCCCAGTACGCGGGCGCGCGTTACCTGGATACGGGTGCGATGTACCGCGTGGCGACCCTGCACGTGCTGAAGGCCGGCATCGATCCGGCCGACCCGGCTGCGACCGAGGCCATCATCGAGGCGACCTCCCAGCTGCCGTTGCAGGTCAACGAGGACCCGCAGTCCACCGAGGTTCTGCTGGACGGAGAGGACGTCTCCGCCGACATCCGTGGCCCGGAGGTTACCGCGCATGTCTCCGCCGTCGCCGCGATCCCGGAGGTCCGCACCAACCTGGTGCAGCTGCAGCGAGACCTTGCCGCCGCTGCTGGCCGTTGCGTCGTCGAGGGCCGCGACATCGGCACGGTCGTGCTCCCGGACGCCCCGGTGAAGGTGTACATGACCGCCAGCGCTGAAGTGCGCGCGCAGCGCCGCTTCGACCAGGACACCGCCGCTGGCCGCGAGGTCACCTTCGAGGCAGTCCTGGCTGACGTCCAGCGCCGCGACGAGGCAGACTCCACCCGCGAGACCTCCCCGCTGCGCCCGGCAGAGGATGCCACCATACTCGACACCGGCGAGATGAGCATCGAGGAGGTCATCGAGGCGATCGCCGGTCTGATCGAGGAATCGGACCTGGACTCCGATATCCCAGATGGTGGCGCGGAGAGCACTGGTAGTTTGGTGTTCCGCACGGTTGAGGGGGACGTCGTCCCTGCTGAAGGTGACACCACGGTGCCGGAGGAATCCGAGGAGAACCTGGAGAACTGGGACCCCGAGAACTGGGACGGCGAGACCTGGGAAGTCGACCCGGAACAGCTGGGTGAGCACTACCTGCAGGCGGAGGAATTCGACCTGCTGGAGTCCGACGAGGAGGACACCGACTGGGAGTCCATCGAGGAAGCCTTCGGCATCGCCGATGAGCTGGAGGCGCAGAAGGAAGCGCTGTGCACGGTGGCGATTGTTGGTCGACCGAACGTAGGTAAGTCCACGCTGGTGAACCGCTTCATCGGGCGCCGCGAGGCCGTGGTGGAGGACTTCCCGGGTGTGACCCGCGACCGCATCTCCTACCTGGGCGACTGGGGCGGGCGCCGCTTCTGGGTGCAGGACACCGGCGGCTGGGACCCGGATGCCAAGGGCATTCACGCCGCGATCGCCCGCCAGGCGGAGACCGCGATGGCCACGGCAGACGCGATCGTCTTCGTCGTGGACACGAAGGTCGGGATCACCGAGACCGACGAGGTTATCGCTCGCAAGCTGCAGCGCTCCGACGTGCCGGTGATCGTGGTGGCCAATAAGTTCGAGTCCGATACGCAGTACGCGGACATGGCGGAGTTCTGGGCGCTCGGCCTGGACAACCCGTACCCGGTCTCCGCGCTGCATGGGCGCGGCGCGGCGGACGTGCTGGACAAGCTGCTGGAGGTGTTCCCGGAGAAGCCGCGCGAGCTCTCGGTGGTCTCTGGCCCGCGCCGCGTGGCGCTGGTGGGCCGGCCGAACGTGGGTAAGTCCTCGCTGCTGAACAAGATCTCCGGCGAGCAGCGCTCGGTGGTGGATAACGTCGCGGGCACCACGGTGGACCCGGTGGACTCCATCGTGGAGCTGGAGGAGCACACCTGGCGCTTCGTGGATACCGCCGGTATCCGCAAGAAGGTGAAGAACGCGGTGGGGCACGAGTACTACGCCTCGCTGCGCACCCGCGCCGCGATTGATGCCAGTGAGGTCGTGGTGTTCCTGGTGGACGCCTCCGAGCCCATCGCGGAGCAGGATCAGCGCGTGCTGCGGATGATCCTGGACGCCGGTAAGGCGCTGGTCGTGGCGTTCAATAAGTGGGACCTGGTGGACGAGGATCGCCGGGAGCTGCTGGAACGCGAGATCGACCTGCAACTTTCGCACGTGCCGTGGGCCCGCCGGGTGAACATCTCCGCCAAGACGGGGCGTGCTCTGCAGAAGCTGGAGCCAGCGATGCTCGAGGCTCTGGAGAGCTGGGATCAGCGCATCCCAACCGGCCAGCTGAACACCTGGCTGCGAGCGGTGATCGCGGAGACCCCACCACCGATGCGTGGTGGCCGCCTGCCGCGCGTGCTCTTCGCCACGCAGGCTTCCTCCCGCCCGCCGGTGATCGTGCTGTTCACCACGGGCTTCCTGGAGCACGGCTACCGCCGCTTCCTGGAGCGCAAGCTGCGCGAGACCTTCGGCTTCGAAGGCTCCCCGGTGCGCATCGCGATCCGCATCCGGGAGAAGAAAAAGAAGCGCTAGCGGAAGCTACAACAGGCTCTAGCGGAGCACGAGCACCCAGATCGCGACGTGGTGCAGAAGCGCTGCCACGATGGTGGCGGCGTGGAAGACCTCGTGGAAGCCGAACCAACGAGGGGAGGGGTTCGGCCACTGCTTGGCGTAGATCACCGCGCCGAGCGAGTAGACCAGCCCGCCGAGCAGCATCAGCAGGCTCACGGCGACCCCGAGCTGCTGGTAGTAGCCCACCGCGCCGATAGCGGCCAGCCAGCCGAGCGTGAGGTAGGTGGCGGCGTCGAGCCACCGCGGGTGGTCGATCCACACCAGGTTCAGCACCACCGCGGCCAGCGCGGCGAGCCAGCAGACCGCCAGGATCCACAGTCCGCCGGTGTTGAACCAGGCCCAGCCGGTGAACCACCTCGCGCCGAATGCGGCGACCGTCACCGGCCCATAGGTGCCGGCGATGAAGATCGCGATCATGGCGTGGTCGGCGCGTCGCCAGCTGTTGACTGCCGCCGCGGAGCGCCACGGGACCCGGTGGTAGAGGGCGCTCACGCTCAGCATGCCTGCCAGGCACAGCGCGTAGAGGGCGGTGGTCAGGGACATCCAGGAGAAGCCAAACTTCGCCAGGGCCACGATCGTGAGGGCGGTGCCCATCCCGCCGAAGTACCACGCTGCGGCGGTGTGTAACCGCCCGCGCATGTAGGGCCTGGGGCCGCGGTCGAAGACCGGGCGGGGACGTTTCTTCGTGAGTACCTGATTCTGCACGAAGATCAGTGTAGTCCCATTTTGCTACTAAAACAGTCCGGTGATGGTGCCGTCCTCGGCGACATCGATCTGCTCGGCAGCTGGCCGCTTCGGCAGCCCCGGCATCGTCATCACCTGTCCGGTCAGCGCCACGACGAAGCCCGCGCCCAGGCGTGGGAGCAGTTCGCGGACGTGCAGCACGTGTCCTTCCGGCGCGCCCAGCTCCGCCGGGTCATCGGAGAAGCTGTACTGCGTCTTGGAGATGCACACGGGCAGTTTGTCCCAGCCGTGATCGGCGAGGAACTGCAGGTCCTTCTTGGCCTTGGTGGAAAACTCCACGCCACTAGCGCCGTAGATGCGGGTCGCGATGGTCTTGATGGACTCTGCCAGGCCCTTTGCCGGGTCGTAGAGCTGCTGGGAGCTGGCCTGCGGGGTCTCGCCGTTCTCGATGACTTCGAGTACCTGCTGGGCCAGCTCGGTGGCGCCGGCGCCACCCTCGGCCCAGACGGTGGACTCGGCCAGGCGCACGCCCAGCTTTTCAGCCCACTCGGCGACGTGTTCGCGCTCGACGTCGGTGTCGGAGGTGAAGAGGTTCAGCGCGACGACCGGGGTGGTGCCGAACTTCTCCATGTTCTTCACGTGGCGCTCGAGGTTCTTCAGTCCCTCGTCCAGGGCGGCCAGGTTTTCGCTGTTCAGGTCCTCCTTCGCGACGCCGCCGTTGTACTTCAGGGAGCGGATGGTCGCGACGACGACGGCCGCGTCCACGTCGATGCCGCCCTCGCGGGCCTTGATGTCGAAGAACTTCTCCGCGCCGAGGTCGGAGCCGAAGCCGGCTTCCGTGACGACAATGTCACCGAGACGGCGGGCGGTCTGGGTGGCGATGAGGCTGTTGCAGCCGTGCGCGATGTTGGCGAAGGGGCCACCGTGGATCAGCGCCGGGGTGCCGCCGAGGGTCTGCACGAGGTTCGGGTTCAGCGCGTCGCGCAGCAGGGCGGTGAGCGCGCCCTCGACCTGCAGGTCGCCTACGGTGACCGGCCCGCCACTATAAGTCTGGCCGATCACGATGTTGGCGAGCTTAGCCTTCAGATCAGCCAGGTCCGTGGCGAGGCAGAGGATCGCCATCATCTCGCTGGCAGCGGTGATGTCGAAGCCCGCTTCTCGCGGGGTGCCGTGGGCCGGACCACCGAGCCCGGTGACGATGGAACGGAGGCTGCGGTCGTTGACGTCCATGCAACGGCGCCAGGTGACCCGGCGCGGGTCGATGCCGAGCTCGTTGCCTTGCTGGATGTGGTTGTCGATGAGGGCAGCGAGGGTGTTGTTTGCGGCGGTGAGGGCGTGCATGTCGCCGGTGAGGTGGAGGTTGATGTCCTCCATCGGGACGATCTGCGCGTAGCCGCCGCCGGCCGCGCCACCCTTGATGCCCATGACTGGGCCCTGGGATGGTTCGCGGATGGCGACGATGGTGTTCTTCCCGGCGGTGCGCAGGGCGTCAGCCAGGCCGATAAGGGTGGTGGACTTGCCTTCGCCCGCGGGGGTGGGGGACATGGCTGTCACGAGGACGGTGCGGCCCAGGGGCTTGTCCCATACGTCGGTGGTGCGCAGGGCGGGGACGTCCACCTTGGCCTTAGTGGTGCCGTAGGGGATGAGTGCTTCGGCGGGGATTCCGGCGCGCTCCGCGATGTCCGCGATGGGCTCGAGGGTGTGAGCTTGTGCGATTTCGACGTCGCTGGGCTGGGGCTTGGTGATCACACTGGAATAAGTCATATTTACAGAATAAGCAAGGAGCGCAGCGCGTGCCGAGCGGAGGCCTCATCTCCAGCGGTTTTCGGGTCCCCGGCGCCCAGGATCCGGAGTACGACCCCGAGGCGCTGACCAGCGCGTGGCAGAAGCATCACGGGGCAGCGCTAGGCGAAGCGACCCTAGCCTGACCGTGCACTACTGCAGCTGTGAGCGGCGTTGCTCCTGGTTCAGGAAGGTTCGCTCCGCCAGGGATTCTCCGGCACCGTCCTGGAGGTGGACGACGACGTCGAGGCCGAGCTCTTCGAGGGCTTCGACGTCTTCCCGGTACATCGCCACCGAGCTGATGGTGCAGTCTTCGGTGTCCACGTGGGAGGCGTGGATCTCCTTGACCGTGTCCACGTTCGCGTGCTGTGCGGGCATGGCGAGCATGATCATGTCGATCTGGTGGCTGTCCTTCACACGCTCCCAGAAGTCGATGTCCGTGGCGTCGCCCTCCACGACGTTGTAGCCGCGTTCCTGCAGGTGGCGTACCCGGGCGGGGTCGTGCTCCACGCCCAGGATCTTGGCCCCGTAGACCTCGCTGAGCTCGTTGTAACACGCAAGCCCGACGCGTCCGACGCCAAGCACTAGCGCGTGGGCGTCGCCTAGCTCGATGGGGCGGTCGTCCGGGTGGATCTTGTGCGGCGGGCGCACCGGCAGGCGCTTGGCCAGGTGGGTGGCCCGGGACACGCTCTGCGGGTTGAAGATCGCGGAGATGACGAAGCTGATGGAGACCGCAAGCACCAGGGAGAGCAGCCAGCGCTGGTTGAGCCAGCCATCCTGAACGCCAACGGCGGCGATGATGAGAGCGAACTCCGAGTAGTTGGCCAGCAGCAGTGCCGTGAGCACAGAGGTACGGTTGCGCAGCCCCAGGGACCACAGGATTGCCCAGTAGGCGACGGCCTGAAGGGGAAGCAGGAGGAGGAGCAGCGCGGCGTCGGCAACGTTCTGCCAATTCGGTAGCCCCATGAATCCGATATTGACGAAGAAGCCGACCAGCAGCAGCTCCTTGAGGGTGAATAGGGAGTGGCTGAGCTGTTCAGCACCGGGGGAGCGGGAGAGCACCAAGCCCATAATCAGTGCGCCGAGGCTGCCGGAAAGCCCGACCCACTCGAAAAGCGCGTAGCCGGGGATCAGTGCCATGGCGATGCCGAACAGCGCCCCGAGCTCGCCATGGCCGAGCTTGTACCAGCGGCGGGTGGTCAGCGCGAGCAGCGGGACAATCACGACGAGCAGCAGGGAGGCCAGGTGTGGCGGCTCGCCCCGCAGGATGCTCATGAAGGCCACCGCGAGGATGTCCTGCATAATCAACACGCCGATGCAGATATTGCCGTAGAGGGCCTGCTCGTCGCCTCGATCCTGCAGGATCTTGATGACCACGATGGTGCTGGAAAAGCTCAAGACAAGCGCGACGTTCACCGCCACCTGGAAACTGGTGGGGCCGAACGCACCGAGCGCGCCGAGGGCGGTGATGAAGCCCGCGCCGATGAGCGTCATCACCAGCACGTGGGCACTGGCCGTGAGCCAGACTGCCTTATCGGTCAGCGCCTTCAGATCGAGGCGCAGGCCGATGGCAAAGAGCATGAGGGTCACGCCGATATCGGCGAAGAGATCGAGGGACTCGACATGCTCCACACCCGCGGCATGGAGGGCGAAACCGGCGGCGAGGAAGCCGATCAAGGGCGGTAGCCGCACGGCCCAGGCGATGAGTCCGCAGACGAAGACCACGCCAAGGTAAGTCAGCAATAGTTCCATGGACTGTAGTGTGCCTCAAGGCCAGGTTTTTCGCGCTGTATGAAACGCGTTATTCAGAGGGGTGTGTGAAGAATTGGGGCAGAATGGCGGGGTAGGATTCTTCGCATGGGACTGGCACAGCGCATTAGGGATCTCCGCCGCAAGGCCGGGCTTTCCCAGTCGGAGCTCGCGGACAAGCTCGTGGTGGACCGCGAGGCCGTGCAAGGTTGGGAGTCTGGGGACAGCGCGCCCGATATCGAGGTCCTCACGAAGCTTGCTGCCCTGTTCGGGGTTAGCACCAGCGACCTCCTCGGCAAGGACGGAGCGGTACTGGGCGCAAGAACCAACCGCGTGGCCGTCGACGTCCAGTCCCTCAAGAAGACTGGGGGCAGGTTCCTCGCGAAGGGGACGAAGGCCCACACCGCGGTCCGGCGGGTCTTCCCGGACGCCGTGATCACACCACTGCTGCGGGAGAAGAAGAACACCAAGGGCGAATCGGCTGCCCAGTGGTTCACCGAGATTGTCTTCGACGGGGTGCCTAATTTCTTGTCTGAGGTGAAGAACTCCTTGAGCGGTGACTCCTTCTATCTCGTTGAGGACGCTAGCCGCCGGCTGCTCGTCCGCGTCACGAAGGATTCCGTAGAGAGCAGCGAGATCTTTGGGCAGCTGTCGGGAAGGAAGTTTTTCGTCGGCAGGAGCTCGTTTATCAAGTTCGGCAGACCACTGGCGAACTAGGGGCCTGGCCTGGGGTAGCAGCTAAGGCGGCGCGTGCCCACGCCGTGTGTGTTTTCCGGGCAGCGTGCTAGATCCAGCCATTCGCCTTCGCGAGGTGCGCGGCCTCGAAGCGGTTCCCCGCGCCGGTCTTCGACATGATGCTGGAGATATGATTGCGCACCGTGCCCGGCGAAAGGTGCAGGGCCTTGGCAATGGCGGGAGAGCTCTTTCCTTGGAAGAGCTGCTGGCAGACCTGCGTTTCCCGGTCGCTGAGGGGATTATCGGGAGCCAGCAGACTATCCCGGGCCAGCGTCGGGTCGATGACGCGCAGCCCGGCGTGCACCCGGCGGATCGCCTCAGCGAGCTCCTCGGGAGGGGTGTCCTTCACGAGGAATCCGTCCACGCCCGCCTCCATCGCGCGCTTGACGTAGCCCGCCTTGCCGAAGGTCGTGACGATCAGGCAGCGGCACGGGTGCCCAGCCAGTTCTTTGGCCACGTCCAGGCCGTTGAGCCCTGGCATTTCGATATCCAGGAGGGCCACGTCGACGGGGTGTTCCTGCACCAGGCGCAGGGCATCGGTTCCCGTGGCGCACTCCGCAATAACCTCGATGTCCGGTTCTGCGCTGAGCAGCGCGACCAGCGCCCCGCGCACCAGCGACTGGTCTTCGGCGAGCAGCACTCGAATCGGGTTCATCGGTTTTCCTCCTCGCACGTGGCTCCGTCGTCAATGATCTCGCGATCCGCACCCATCGCGATCAGCACGGTGCTTAAGCCTCGTTCGCGGCGCACGATGAGCTGACCACCGGCCGCCTCGACGCGCTCGCGAAGCCCAGCCAGGCCGCCGTCGCCGTTGCGGGCCTCCTCGTCGCTGAACCCGCAGCCGTCGTCAGTGACCTGCAGCTTGTCGGCGTTCACGGTGACCCAGCAGGTCCGGGCCCCGGAATGGCGGACCACGTTGGTCGTCAGCTCGCGCAGGCCCCAGGAAAAGATGGCCTCATGATCTCCCGGTGTGGTGAGAGGTTCGGGCAGATGCGCGGTGATTCCCTTCGTCTCTAGCGCTCGGCGCGCTCCCTGGAGTTCGCCGGCGAAGGTGGGTGTGCGCATCCGGGTCACGGTTGAGCGGATCTCGGCCAACGCCAGGCGGGAAAGCTCGCTGATGTCCTTGAGCTCCTGCTTTGCCTGCTCCGGGTTCTTCTCCATTGCCCGGCGCGCGACCTCGGATTTGAGGTTGATGACGGTCAGCGAGTGGCCCAGCAGGTCGTGGACGTCCGTGGCGATGTCCTCCCGCTGCTGGGCGAGTTCGAGTTCGTGCTGGAGCTGGTGGCGGGACTCGTCGTACTGGCTGAAAACGCCCACCGCGACGAGCATGAGGGGGATGAAGAACAGGATGAAGGTCGACCAGCCGAGGTTTTCCGGGGCCAGGAGCCACACTGCGACCGCTCCGACCGCGCCCGTGGCGAGCACGATGGGCAGGGACCGCTTGAGGGGGATCGTGAAACCCAGCATCGCTGCCAGATAGGGGGCGAAGCTTATGGCACCCGTGTGGATCACCGGAACGCTGGTCAGCGCGATCGCGAGCAGAACGACCCACCGGAGGAGCGCCTGCGGTAGTAGACCCCAGCCGCGCGGGAAGGTGCCCATCGAGCCGAAGGCGTAGAAGTAGACGGCGCTGAACATCAGCACGCAGGCCGTCATCCAGGTTTTATCCCCGGCGCTGAACTCCTCGCCGGCGTAGACCTGGAGCAGAACCGGCCCCAGGAACACCAGCCATATTGAGGCGAAGATCGCGTTGTTGAACTGGAAGCCCTCGAAGGTACGCATCAGCTTCGGTTCTTGTCTCGCTTGCCCATTATCAGGCAGCAGCCTACGAAGATCGCCGTCCATACCGCGATGCTAACCCAGGCGTGCCACATCGGTTCGGTGATCAGCCCGGTGCCAACCACTTGGGCGCCTTCGGCCAATGGCCAGCGCACCAGCATCATCGCCCCATACATCGGGGTGAATCTTCCGATATCCAGCAACGTCCCGCTCAGCGGCATAAACACATTGCCTGCGAAGGCGAGGATCACGATGGACCCGGTGGCCACGCCGACCGTGTTCTCCTTGGGGACCATCAGCGTCCAGGCCAAGCCGTAGAAGCCGAAGGGGATGGAACACAGCACGCACGCGAGGAAGCTCATGGCCCATTGCTCGGGCTGCATCTGCGCCCTCGTCATCCCGCCGACGATGAACACGGCCACGATCGGCAGTACCGCGCGCACAGCGATGCTCACCGTGTTTGCGAAGGCCAGCTGCCAGGGGCGCAGCGGTGTCAGTGCCAGCTGGCGGCCCCATCCGCTGCGATTGTCGGTGACGGCGGATCCTGCGGCGCCGACCGCGCCCACCACGCCGGCGTAGAAAGCCATCCCCAGCATGACGAATGCGGCGAGGTTGCCGCCGTTGATTTCCTGATCTCCGTAGTCTTGCAGGGCGCCGAAGATGAGGTAGAAGAAGATCGGCAGCCCGATGCTGAAGAATAGGGTGGTCATGTCCCGGCGTAGGCGGAGGAGTTCGTGGCCGGTGAATCTCAGGGTGGTGCTCATGGTTCTACGCCTCCTGGTTTTCTTGGGTTAGTGCGAGGAAGGTGTCTTCCAGGCTGTGGCTGCTGATGGTGAGGTTGCGGGCCGCGGTTTGGGTCAGCAGATAGCGGGCGAGTGCGTCGGAATCCTCGGTGGTCATGCTCAGGCGGTTGCCGCTGATGTCGCTGCTTTTCACGCCAGGCAGCCTGGTCAGGTCTGGGAGCTTGCCCGGGAATTCGGCGCTGACCACCCGGTCGGCACTCATGTTCCGCAGTTCGGTGGTGGTGCCGTCGGCGATGATCTCGCCGTTGTTCATGAGGACGATGCGCTGGGCGAAGTTTTCTGCTTCCTCCAGGTAGTGGGTGGCGAAGATGATCGTGCGCCCTTGCTGGGCCTGGTGGGTCATGGAGTCCCAGAAGCGGCGACGTGCGCCGGCGTCCATCCCTGCGGTCGGTTCGTCCAGGATGAGGATCTCCGGGTTGCCGAGGATGGCTAGGGCGAAGCGGAGGCGTTGTTGTTCACCGCCGGAGCATTTGCCCACGTGCCGGGAGTAGATGGGCTCCAGGTTGGCCTGTGTGATGACGTCGTCGAGGGGCAGGTGCGTCGGGAAGGTTGCGGCGATCATCTCCACGGTGTCTTTGACCGTGAGCTCGTTGAGCAGGCCGCCGGTCTGCATCAGCGCGCCGATGTGCTGTTTGTAGACGGCCTGCGTGGGGGAGAGACCCATGACGGTGACTGTGCCGGAGGTTGGGGTGGTCAGCCCCAGAATGAGGTCCAGTAGCGTGGTTTTTCCCGCTCCGTTGGTGCCGAGGAGGGCGATGATCTCGCCCGGCTGGACGGTGAGGTTCGCGTTCTTCAGCGCGTGGACGGGGCGGCTGGAGCGCGGGTTGAAGGTTTTGCCGACTCCGGTGACTTCTATTGCGTGGGTGGTGTGTGTCGTGCTCATGGTTTTCACGCTAGAAATCCAGCGTGGGGAGCAGACATATTTTCTGTCACCACTCGCCCATGACTTTTGTCATGGGCTCCGCAAACGCTAGGCGGGTGTCTTGGTCTTTTTCTTTTTGGTTTCTGTTTCTCCATCGGCAGCCTTGGGCAGGAAGCCGCGCACCGTCGTTAGTGTTCCGTAGATCACGGAGTAGAGGACGAGGCGGCAGAGGAGAGTCAGGAAGTCGTTGACGTCCCGAATCATGTGCCGTCAGCATCGACGATGACGTTGTCGCCGCTGACGGCCGTTTCGCCTTGGGAGAGGAGGAGCTAGGGGGCGAAGAGGAGCCTTCAGGTAAAGATTAACACCGAGAAGTGATCTAGGTCACTGGCGGAAATCTGGTGGAAAATAGAACATCACCTCCCGGCCCGTGGGGGGGAGGTGATGTGTTTAGCGCGGTGGTTTAGAACGGGTAGTCGGTCGCTTCGAGTGGCAGGAAAAGCACGCCGACGACGGCGCCTTCCCTTCCAACTGCGATGCGGGACATGAGTTCTCCGGCTTCGTACTTCAGGGTTGAGACGACGACTGCCGTGCCGGTGTCTTTAGTTGACAGTGCCGTTTCGGTGGAGGAGCTGCGGTCTCCCTTGAGCGGTACGACCGTCGGGTCCGTGATCTCCTGGAGTTCACCGAAGTCAGTCAGGATCGATGTCCACACGTCGACCAAGACGGACCAGGGGAGGTCTTCGCGGACCAGGGGGTGGAGCATTTGGATGGTGTCGGTTTCTTCGCCATTAGCTACATGACGGATGAATGTTTCGGAAATTTCCGGGAGTTTTTCGGTTGATTGTGGGGCCATGGTTTCTCCTGTGAAGGGGTTGTGCGCCGACCCGAATCGTTTGAAGGCTGCTTGGCGCGAAACATTGAGTGCTCGCCCAATGTCCGCCCATGAGTGTCCCGCATGCCTTGCCTGCGTGACGGCATCTTCCAACTCGTGTTCGGCGAGGCTGACTGCCTGCATGCAATTCCGGATAGTGGTCAATGGATCCATGCCATATAGTCAACCATGGGTTGACAGCCATGTCAACTGATGGTTGACATGGCTGCGTTGGTTCCATTCTCTGTTCGGCTTCAGCTGGGTCTTTTGTGCCGTGATGGCTTTTCCTCCGGCGTCGGGGTGCTGACGTCGGCACTGGCGGTTCGGTTGTCCGCACTGAAGTCCCGATTGTGGCGCGGTAGCTGAGTCGGGGCGGGGTGGTGCTGCCTGTGTGCTTGCAAGTCACCAGCATCAAACGTCCCGAGGGTGGGGTTGCGACCTGTTCTTAAGTTGCAGGTGGGGGCGTTGCCGTGCCCCCGCTTAGGGGGTCAGTAGTTTTGGGAAAATAAGTGCACACGAAATGAATTGTTAGCGTCAAGGGTGCACCGATCAACCCCCTGGGTGCGACACCTTCCACTAGTAAGGAGAACATCATGTTCGAGCTTATCTCTACCCTGTTTGACGTTCTTGTTGGCGCTATCAGCGGTGCTTTCCAGGCAATCGTTGCTGCGATCAAGGGCTAATATTAGACGGCCTTCGGGCGCGTCTGACCTCCTTCGAGCTTCGGCTCGGGGGAGGTCTTTTCTTTTGTCATGACTTGCTTCCCTAACGGCGATGTATTTCACCAAGGTGCTCGCCCCTGTGTTCGAGTGTTCCAAGCCTGTGTCCGATACCCCTGCTCCAATGGTGACTGAGCGGTGAGAGCGTGTCTCGCAGACTTTTCGGAGCGCGCCGTTTACCGTGGACACATTGTGTTTTCTGGCCCAAGGAGGCATGCCCGGATGAGCACAGCGGAGCTGAACCAGTCCGCCGTTTGGAATACCGCAGATAAGTTCCTGCGGTCCATCGTCGAGCCCGAGGATTATGGGGATTACATCCTGCCCATGACAGTGCTTCGCCGTCTGGAATGCATTCTCGAACCCACGAAGGACGAGGTCCTCGACCTGGTGGAGAGCCTCCAGGGGGAGGGGTACAGCGAGGAGATGATCGACTGGGAGGTCCGCGTTCGCTTTGGCCTGTCCTTCTACAACTCCTCCCGCCTGGACCTGACGCGTATCGCCCAGCTAGACGACCACGTCTACGAGGCGTTGATGGATTACGTCGGCGCGTTCTCGTCCTCCGTGCGCGATGTGTGGGATGCCTTCGACTTCGCGGTGAAGATGAAGACCCTCGAGAACGCCTCACGCCTGTGGCCGGTGGTGAAGCACTTCGCCACCATCGACATGAGCATGGAGGCGCTGCCGGATGCCCAGATGGGCGACCTTTTCGAGCACGTCATGTACAAGGCCTTCGACACCAAGGGCAAGGCCGCGGGTGCGTTTTATACCCCGCGTGATGCGATCCGGCTGATGGTGGATATTCTTTTCGCGTCCGACGACGTCGGCCTGACCGCGGAGGGCGCTTCCCGCACCGTGTACGACCCGACCGCGGGCACTGGCGGCATGCTGCTCGTGGCGGCGCGTGCCCTCAAGGAGCTCAACCCGGATATCGAGGTGGTGCTCGCGGGCCAGGAGCTCATGGCGACGGGTTATGCCATCGGTAAGGCCGATCTGCTGATCCAGGGTGGCGAGCCGGATGCCATCCGCCACGGCGATACGTTGCTCACCGACTTGTATGAGGGCGAGCAGTTCGAGTACATCCTCTCCAACCCGCCATTCGGCACGGATTGGGAGGTGCAGCAGCAGTCGGTGAAGGAGCAGGCGAAGGTGCCGGGCTCCCGGTTCAGCCACGGCTTGCCAAGTAAAGACGATGGCCAGATGCTTTTCCTGGCCCATGTCGCTTCGAAGCTCATGCCCGCAGGCCCCAATGGTGCGGGCGGTCGTGGTGCGGTGGTCTCCAATGGCTCGCCGTTGTTTACCGGTGCGCCGGAATCAGGGCCGGATAAGATCCGCGCGTGGCTGCTGGAAAATGACCTGGTGGATGCGATTATCCAGTTGCCCACGAATATGTTCTACGGCACCGGAATTTCCACCTATGTGTGGATCCTGGATACGAACAAGGAGGAACACCGCAAGGGCTTCGTCCAGCTGATCGATGCCTCCGAGTGCTGGTCGGTGCCGGATAAGGGGTTGGGGGAGAAGCGCCGGGAGATGAAGGATCCCGACCGCAAGCGCGTGCTCGAGGAGTACGCCGGGTTCGGGGACACCGAGATCTCGAAGGTGCTCACACCAGCGGACCTGGGCTTCCGCGACGTGAAGGTCACCAAGCAGAAGCGCCTGCGCGTGGCGGTCACCCCGGAGGCTGTGGCGCAGGTGCTGGAGCACAAATCTGCAGTGCCCGAGCACGCGGAGGTCCTTGCCGACGTGGCGGACGTGAAGTTCAATGACCTGCCGGAGGCGCTGAAGGCTGCGGCCAAGAAGCGTGGTGTGAAGATGCTCGCCGGCATGATCGACGCAGCGCTCGAGGCCGTGGGGGTGCCGGACGAGAGCGCCGAGCCAAGCGTGGACCGCAAGGGCAAGCCAATCCTCGACCCAGCCTTCTCCATGACCGAGCGGATCCCGCTGACAGAGGACGTTGGCGAGCACATGACCCGCGAAGTCCTCCCATTCGCGCCGGACGTCACCTGGGACGAGGAAGCCGCCAAGGTTGGCTACGAGATCCCGTTTAAGCGCGTGTTCTACCGACCAACGCCAGTCCGGTCGCTGGAGGAAATCGACGCCGACGTGGCCGCAGTGATGAGTCGCCTGGCTGAAAAGTTCGCGGAGGTGCGGGAGTGAGCACAGTGACTACGCACCGCACGGCGCCGTTGTGGAAGTTCGCCGAGGTATCACCCCCAATGCCGGAGTTCAACGACCTCACCGAGTCCGACGAGGTGACGTTTATTCCCCTGGAGGACGTCTGGCCGACTAACAAAGCCGACGACTTTCGAACGGTTCCCTGGGAGAAGCGTTTAAACGGATACACCCCGTTTCGCCGGGGTGATCTCCTCCTGCCGAAAGTTACCCCGACGGTGACACACGGGCGCACCATGATTACGGACACCGCCACCGAGTTGGGGGTTGCCTCCACCGAGGTCTACACGGTCCGCGCACGTCCAGGGGCAGACTCTCGCTGGCTCGCGTACCTGCTTGTCGGAACGGAGTTTCTTGGACTCGCGGGGGCCTCCGTGCAGGGAACCGGTGGATTGAAGCGAATCAGTACGCAGTTTGTCGAGTCCTACCCGCTGCCGGACGCCTCGCCAGATGAACAGCGGGCCATCGCGGATTATCTCGACCGCGAGACTGCCGAAATCGATGCCATGAGCGCCGACCTGGACGAGATGGAAAAGCTGCTGACGGAGCGGCGTAGGACCGCAGTGACCGCGGCCTTCAACCAATTCTCTACCACCGCACCCCTCTGGAAATTCGCCAAGGTTTCGCCTTCCACACCGGGAATTTATGACCTGGACAAGGGAGAAGACGTGACGTTTATTCCGCTGGAGGACGTCTGGACAAATCAGAAACCAGGAGTTTTCAAGGTTGCTCCTTGGGAGGACAAACTTGCTTCATACACGCACTTCGAAAGCGGAGATGTCCTGCTCCCAAAGGTCACCCCGACAGTCACCCACGGCCGCGCGATGGTGGCAAACGTTACTACTGAGCTGGGTGTGGCAACCTCTGAGATATACACCCTGCGACCTAGTGAAAGAACGAACCCCGATTGGTTAGCGTTCTTCCTGACGTCGCAAACGTTCCTAGATGAGGCGGGCGTTTCCGTTTTAGGAACAGGGGGCTTAAAGCGAATAAGTACCCAGTTTGTCCAGTCCTTCCCTGTACCTGACATGAGTCGTTCGGAGCAAGACGGTCTGGTCAAGGACATTGACCGCGAAACCACCGAAATCGATGCCATGCTCGCCGACATCACTGAGCTGCGCGACCTACTCGCCGAGCGTCGCGCTGCCGTCATCGCCGCGGCCGTGACCGGACAAATCGATATCCCCACCGCCGAGGAGCCCACCCATGCCTAGCTCAGACATCACCCGCGAATACGCGCACGAGTCCGCCATCTGCAAGGCCCTCGCCGAGCGCGGCTGGACTTACGAGGAAGGCAAGAACGACCAGGGGTGGGATCGGCGCCTCGCGCTCTACCCCGCCGACGTGCTGGCGTGGCTCTCCACCCAGTACCCAGATGAGTACGCCAAGGCGGTGCCCGCGGACGCCCCGGAAGCCACCCGCGAGGTCGCACAGCGCAAACTGCTTGAATATGTCGCCGACCGGCTGGAAACCAAAACCCGGAAGGACCCACAATCCGGGCGTACCCTCGGCGGGCTGCTCGGCACACTGCGGGAGGGCTTCAAATACGCCCAGGTCGGGGCTCGTTCCGCCGCCTTCGGCCCGATGGTCGCCTTCCCGCCCGCGAACCCGTTGCTGGAGAAGGTCGCCGAACGCGCAGAAGAAAACATCCTGCGCGTCATCCGCCAAGTCCACTTCGACCCCAAAACTAACGAGACCATCGACCTCGTGCTCACTGTCAACGGCATCCCCGTCGTGACGATGGAGCTGAAGACCGACAACACCCAGTCGGTGGCGCACGCCCGCAAGCAATACCGCAAAGACCGCGTGCCCAGCTCCAGCCGGCGCCTCCTGCAGCCGGGGCGCGCGCTGGTCCACTTCGCCGTCTCCAATGCCGAGGTCTACATGACCACCGCACTGAAGGGCTCCGACACCTTCTTCCTGCCCTTCAACCGAGGTTTCAACGGCGGGGCTGGCAACCCGCCTATCCCCGGCAAGTCCGAGACCTCCTACCTGTGGGAGGACGTGCTGGAGCGTGACATGTTCCTCCGCATCCTCAGGGACTTCGCTGTCTGGGAACCGGACGCCACACCGAAGCGCGGCACCCCGGGAGGAAAACTGATCTTCCCGCGCTATCACCAGCTGCGCGCGGTGGAGCGGGTCACCAGGGATGTCACCCGGCGCGGGGCCGGTGGCCGTTACCTGATCGAGCACTCCGCGGGTTCCGGGAAAACCAAAACCATCGCGTGGCTAGCCCACCGCCTGATCCGGCATGTGGCGGAGGATGGGCAGAAGACCTTCGATTCGGTCATCGTCGTCACCGACCGCACTGCGCTGGACACCAACGTGCGCCAGGATATGAACATGATGGACGCCTCCATGGGTCTTGTGGTTTCCGTTGGCGAGAATGCTGGGGCGAAGTCCCCGCAGCTGCGCCAGGCAATCGAGGAGGGTGACCATATCATCACCTGCACCCTCCAGACCTTCCCGCACGTGCTGAAGCTCCTCGAGGACGAACAAAACCTCGCGGGTCGGCGCTGGTGCGTGATCGCGGATGAGGCGCACTCCTCCCAGACCGGTTCCAGCGCTTCAGCGCTGCGTGAGCTGCTCACGGACGTCGAGCTCGACGAGGGGGAGGAGTACACCGCCGACGACCTGCTGGAACTGCGGCAGGAGGCCATCGCTGTCGCCGAGAACATGACCTTCGTGGCGCTCACCGCCACACCCAAGGGCAAGACCCTGCGCCTGTTCGGAACCGAAACCCCGGATGGTCACTTTCTCGCCTTCGATACTTACCCGATGGGCCAGGCCATCGAGGAGGGCTTCATCCTTGATGTGCTCGGCAACTATTCGACCTACCAGATGTGGGCCGAGGTCCGTGACGAGCTGGGCCGGACCGAGGAAGTCGATGAGTCTGCGGCCGTGACCGACATGGTGCGCTTCGTGCGCCTGCACCCAACCTCCATCGCGCAGAAGGTGGAGGTCGTCATCGAACACTTCCGCCGCAACGTCGCCCACCACCTGGGCGGGCAGGCCCGCGCGATGGTCGTGACCTCCTCCCGCAAAGCAGCGGTCCGCTGGTCGGAGGAGATGAACCACTACATCCAGTCCAAGGGCTACGACTTCCGCTCCCTGGTCGCCTTCTCCGACGCGGTGCGCGTCGACGAGGGCTCCGAACCGGTCACGGAGGTGCATCTCAACGGCGTGCCGGACGTCGAGCGCGCCTTCAAGGACGATGAACAGGGATACCGCGTCATCATCGTCGCGAACAAGTTCCAAACCGGCTTCAACGAGCCCCGGCTGTGCGCGATGTACGTCGATAAGCAGCTATCCGGTGTCACCACCGTTCAGACACTCTCGCGGCTCAACCGCATCCACGAGAACAAGCCCACCCCGATGGTGGTGGACTTCGTCAACGACCCGGAGATGATCGTCAAGGACTTCCAGCGCTACTACGCCGGAGCCTCCATCAACACAGACATCGACCCGAACGCGCTGCACACCCTCGGCGAGGAGCTCGACACCTCCGGGTTCTACACTCCCGAGGAGATGGAACAGGTCGCTCAGGCCTATATGGCTGGCTCCGACTCGGAGGCACTCCGCGGTGCGGCCGCACCGATCATCCGGCGCTGGCAGGTGCGACGCGATTCCGGCAAGGACGGGCGCGACGCGGCACGCGACTTCAAATCCAACGCAGAGAAATACCGCCACGCATATGAGTTCCTCTCCCAGATCGTCGCCTATGCCGACGCGGAGGTCTCGAAGCGGGCGATGCTTGCCGCCGTGCTGGAGCGCAACCTCCACCTCTCTGAATACGACGACGAGGACGAGGACTTCATCACCGGGCTCTCACTGGCCGGAGTGGCGATCACCCAGAGCGACATCGAGGTGGACCGCTCGCTGAGCGACGGTGGGACCGAAGCGCTGAAAGTGCCTACCTTCGACGTCACCGTGGGTGGGGAAGGCACCCCTATGCGCGCCGCATTCTACGACGCGGTGGACAAGGTCAACGACATCTTCTCCATGGCCGGTGTGGACGTGAACTCCGATGAAACCTCGCAGATGATCGTCGCGGCCTGGGGCACGCTCTCCGAGCAGCCCGAGGCGGTGAAACTGGGTCGGACGAACTCCAAGGAACAGCTCAAACGCTCCAAGAAGTTCCAGGGCGCGGCGACGCAGGCGATCTTCGACGGCATCGCGGAGCGTAAGAAGCGCGATACCTTGCTCTCCAGTGACCGGGACGTGCTCAACGGTGTGATCAACGCCCTGGCCGACATCATGGCCGCGGCTAAGGAGATGGGTGAGCTGGACAAGTAGGGAAGTGGCCCCTGAACTCAATGTCCGTGCCAGATTTGTGCCAAATCCGTGGCTGCATCCGTGACCATGTGAGCTTTGCCATGGGGCTTGGGGGGCGCTGGTTGATCTGCCCGTTGCCCCGACCTGCGGAAACGACTGAAGCCCTGGCCTTGTGGCCAGGGCTTCTTCTACGTGGTCGGACTGACAGGATTTGAACCTGCGACCCCTACACCCCCAGTGTAGTGCGCTACCAAACTGCGCCACAGCCCGTTACGCCCTGTAACAGTACAGCATGGCTCAGGGCACGTACTAATCAGCCCCGCTGGTGGGCATTACTGCGGGTCAACCGGGGATTCCGTGATGATGATGCCGTCCGAGTCCGCGTACACGTACTCGCCCGGGTTGAACTCCACGCCACCGAAGCGCAGCACAACATCCTTCTCGCCAGCACCGGTCTTTGTGGACTTGCGGGGGTTGGTGCCCAGCGCCTTGCAGCCGAAGTCCATCTCACCGATGGCCTTGCTATCACGGATCGCGGCGTTCACGATCACGCCCGCCCAGCCGTTCTTCTGTCCCAGGCCGGCGATGATGTCGCCCACCAGCGCGGTGTGCAGGGATTCCTGGCCGTCGATGACCAGCACGCCGCCCGGGTTCGGCTCGCTGAGGATGGACTTCAGCAGCGCATTGTCCTGGAAGCAGGACACCGTGGTGATGCGGCCGCAGAACTCGACCTTGCCGCCGAGGTCCTGGAACTGCGTATCGCAGGAGCGCGACTCCGCTCCGATGATGTCAACCAAGTCTGCCGTGGGGATAAAAGTGATCTCGCTCATAGCCTCCAAGCATAGGTGCTGGGACGCCCCTGAACAGCAAGGTGCCCCACTTTGGGCGGGCTTGTCCGAGCTGCCCGGTAAAGTGGACGGAGCATTAACAAGCGTCGATCCGACACGAGGTTGTAGAAGAGCACATGGCTGCATTTGACTGGTTCTGGCGTGCGATGGGCACGTCGCCGAAGAAGAATCAGAAGAAGTCCCGGGCGGTCGTCGCGCAGGCCAATCCCGAGCGCTACACCGGCGCTACTGACGACGAGCTCCGCGCCGCCGCAGCAGACGCGGTCGTCAAGGCCGGGGAGGGCGAGAAGGGGCGCATCAAGGACGTCCCGCAGTTGCTCGCCGCCCTCCGCGAGGTCACCCGCCGCACCCTCGGCATCGCCCCCTTCGACGTCCAGCTCCAGGGCACCCTCGCCCTGCTCAACGGGGACGTCGCCGAGATGGCCACCGGTGAGGGCAAAACCCTGACCGGCGCGATGGCCACCATCGGCTATGCCCTGCAGGGAAAGCGCGTGCACGTCATCACAGTCAACGGCTTCCTCGCCGCCCGTGACGACGAATGGATGGGCCCGATGTTCGACTTCTTCGGGCTCACCCACGGCGCCATCCAGGAGGAGCTGACCTCCGAGCAGCGCCGCGAAATCTACCAGCGGGACATCGTATTCGGCGCGATCAACGAACTCGGCTTCGACGTCCTCCGCGACCACCTGGCCACCGAACGCGCCGAAGTTGTCCGCACCCCCGCGGACGTCGCCGTCATCGACGAGGCGGACTCCGTGCTCGTCGACGAAGCCCTCGTTCCCCTCGTCCTCGCAGGCAGCGAGCCCGGCGCCGCCCCGGCCGGCCAGATCACCCAGCTGGTCCAGCGGATGGAGGAAAACGAGCACTTCACCATCTCACCGGACCGCCGCAACGTATTCCTCACGGATAAGGGCTCGAAGTTCGTTGAGGACGCCCTCGGCATCGACTCCCTGTACTCGGAGGGCAAGGACGGCGAGGACGCCGGCCAGACGCTCGTCCAGGTCAACGTCGCCCTGCACGCCGAGCATCTGCTCATTCGGGACGTTCACTACATCGTCAAGGACGGCTCCGTCGCCCTCATCGACGGCTCGCGGGGCCGCATCGCCGACCTGCAGCGCTGGCCCGATGGTCTGCAGGCCGCGGTGGAGGCCAAGGAGGGGCTGCGCGTCACCGACGGTGGGCGCATCCTCGACCAGATCACCATCCAGGCTCTGATCGGCCTGTACCCGACGGTCTGCGGCATGACGGGCACCGCCCTGGCAGCAGGGGACCAGCTGCGCCAGTTCTACGGCCTGCAGGTCTCGGTCATCGATCCGAATGTGCCGACCAAGCGATTCGACGAGGCCGACCGCATCTACGCCACCGATGAGGAGCGCGACGCCGCCGTCATCGAGCACATCCTCGCGGTCCAGGAGACCGGCCAGCCGCAGCTCATCGGTACCCAGGACGTCGCCGCCTCCGAGCGCATCGCCGAGGCGCTTGCGGCTCGTGGCGTGCAGAGCTCGATCCTGAACGCGAAGAACCACGAGGCCGAGGCCGCCGTCGTCGCCGAAGCAGGACGCCCCGGCCACGTCACCGTCTCTACCCAGATGGCTGGCCGAGGTACGGACATCAAGCTCGGCGGTAAGGATGAATCCGCCCGCGATGCCGCCGTCGAGGCCGGGGGACTGCACGTGGTCGGCGTTGGGCGCTTCCGCTCCCAGCGCCTGGATAACCAGCTGCGCGGTCGCGCGGGCCGCCAGGGTGATCCCGGCAGCTCGGTCTTCTTCGTCTCCCTGCAGGACGACGTCGTGGAAACCGGTGGTGCCGGGGAGAGCCTGGAAGCCCAGCCGGATGCGAGCGGTCGCCTGAATCAGAAGAAGGTCGCGAACTTCGTCGACCACTGCCAGCGCGTGACCGAAGGCCAGATGCTGGACATCCACGCCACGACCTGGAAGTACAACAAACTCATCAAGGATCAGCGGGACATCATCGACGCCCGCCGTCAGAAGCTGCTGGATACGGACGCCGCCTGGCAGGAGCTCGCCGAAGCGCAGCCAAAGAAGGCCGCCAGCCTGCAGGAGCAGGGCATCGAGCAGGCCGTGCTGGAGCAATCGACCCGCGCGATCATGCTCTTCCACCTGGACCTGGAGTGGAGCGAGCATCTGGCCTACCTGGACGACATCCGGGAGTCCATCCACCTGCGCGCCATCGCCCGGGAATCGCCCATCGACGAGTTTCACCGCATGTCCATCGCCGCGTTCGGCGACTTGGCAGCCCGTGCGGTGAACAAGGCGGAGGACACCTTTGCTGAGGCGGAGTTCACCAGCGAAGGCGTGGATCTGGATGGCCTCGGCCTCCACAAGCCGTCTGCAACCTGGACTTATATGGTCAACGACAATCCGCTCTCCAGCGGTGGCGGCTCGTTGATCGGCTCCGTTGCACAGATGTTCCGATAGTTATGAACTTGTGAACACAACCGCGGTGACTCTCCATCGCTTGCGGGGTAGTATTGTGTTGTCGTTAGCCAAATACGTTCCAGAGAGGATCTCACTATGAGCCAGAACACCGGTAAGCCGGAGGCATCTGTCGAGACCACATCGGTGTTTCGCGCGGACCTCCTGAAGGAGATGGAGTCCGGCGCCCAGGCCGACGCATCTCCCTCCGGTGTCGAGGGGTTGCCGGAGGGCTCCGCCCTTCTCGTGGTGAAGCGCGGCCCGAACGCAGGTTCCCGCTTCCTCCTCGATCAGGAGACCACCGCCGCTGGCCGTCACCCGGACAGCGACATCTTCTTGGACGACGTCACTGTCTCCCGCCGCCACGCCGAGTTCCGCCGCAACGGTGCGGACTACGAGGTCGTGGACGTCGGATCCCTGAACGGCACCTACGTCAACCGCGAGCCGAAGAACTCCGCGGTCCTGTCCAACGGTGACGAGATCCAGATCGGCAAGTTCCGCCTCGTGTTCCTGAACGGCGCGAAGGAAAGCTAAAAACCGTGGCGGCACAAGAAGGTAACGCAGCGAAGAAGCTGCTCGAGCAGAACCCGGCGCAGACCGGGGAGAAGGTGCTTCCCACCGCCTCCATCGGCGATGTGCTGAAGCAGTTGAAGCCGGACTTCCCGGACGTGACGGTCTCCAAGATCCGCTTCCTGGAGTCCGAGGGGCTCATCACCCCGCGCCGTAGCCAGTCCGGCTACCGGCGCTTCTCCCCGGAGGATATCCAGCGCCTGCGCTACATCCTGACCCACCAGCGCGATAACTACCTGCCGCTGAAGGTCATCAAGGAGCAGCTCGATGCGATGGACGCCGGGAAGGTCACCCCGGTGTACGCCAAGCGCCAGATCGCCGGTGCGATGTCCGCGGAGCAGTTCCGTTCCTCGGAGCCACGCCGCCTGACGCGTGCGGACCTGACGGCGCGTGCTGGTGTGGAGGACTCCTTCACCGGCAGCCTGATCCGCCTGGGGCTCGTCATGGCCGACCAGTCCGGTTTCTTCAGCGTGGACGACATCGCGATCGTGCAGCTGGCAGACCGGCTCAGCGAGTTCGGCCTCGACGGCCGCCACCTGAAGGCCATGATGACCATCGCGCACCGTCAGCTCGACCTGGTCTCTCGCGTTTCTGATCCGCTGAAGCACGCCCGTGACGAAAACGCGCGCCAGCGCTCCGCGGAAGCAGCTCGCGAGGTCTCTGCGCTGTTGCTCTCCCTCAACGCCGCCATCGTGAAGGGCAACCTCGACTAGATTCTCTAGAGCTTTTGGGCCCGCGCCTACCTCCTACAAAGGGGAGGGGCGCGGGCCTTAGTTTTTTTTGGTGGAAGGCGACCCCGGGGGCGTCCGCAAAAGTTATCTGACACGCGTGTTGTTACACATGTGTCGTTTGTTGTGGATGTTAATGTTAACCTTGAACTTGAACTTAAGGGTTTGCGGTTGACGTGTCCGCCGACCCGGCTATTCTTTAACTAGCAAGAGGGACCGCATAAGCGGCCACGGTCAGGAGAAGCGAATGGGTACGAACGAAGGCCAGCAGGATGCACTCTTCGATGTGCACGGGCCAGACTATGAGGTGGGCTACCGCGTGCCCATCGCATGCCAGGTCGCAGGTATTACTTACCGTCAGCTCGACTACTGGGCGCGCACCGACCTGGTGAAGCCCTCCATCCGCAACGCCTCCGGCTCCGGTTCCCAGCGCCTGTACTCCTTCCGCGACATCCTCGTGCTGAAGATCGTCAAGGGCTTGCTGGACACCGGTATCTCCCTGCAGAACATCCGCAAGGCAGTCAGCAAGCTGGAGAACCTCGGCGTGGATGACCTCGCCGGCCTGACCCTCGTCTCCGACGGCACGACCGTCTACGAGTGCCGTTCCTCCGAGGAGGTCATCGACCTGCTCAACGGTGGCCAGGGCGTGTTCGGCATCGCAGTTCCGGGCCTGATGAAGGAGCTCAGCGGAGACATCACGAGCTTCCCATCGGAGAAGATTTCCCAGGACCCGGCGATCGACGAGCTCGCAGAGCGTCGCCGCCGCCGTCGCCTGGCCTAGGCCACAGCCTTCGAGAAACTTTTAAGCCTCGCTGCCCCCTGACCGCAGCGGGGCTTAAAGAATATCCTTGAGTACCCCGTCCACGGCCTTCGCGTCGCGGGCGGGGTAGAACTTTCCGCCCGTCGCCTCCGCGATCTGCGTGAGCTCGTCTGCGGAAACATCGCCACCGATACCCACGATGTCCACCCGCACCTGCGGGTTGGCCGCCGCCAGCTGGGCCTTCAGCTGCTCGACGGAGAGCTCGTCCTGGTTCTTACCGGCCAGCACCACGACCATGCGGCCGGCTGGCTTCTCCGCGCCCGCCGCCGCAGCGGAATCCACCGCCGCCTTGTGAGCGGCCGAGATGGAAACGTTGGCGTGGTTGCCGCCGCCCACATTCAGCTGATCCAGCACCGCACCGGCGGCCGCCCCACCATCGCGGGCCGAGAGGACGACGTTCACGCGGTATGGAGTGCGTGCCCCGGGGGAGAGCTGCGAAGAGTAGTTCCAAAGGCTCACCGCACCCTCGTTCTCACCGACCCTCTGGAAGGCCGAGTGCAGTGCACCGCGCACCACGTCGAGACGGCGCGCATCGCCCTCGACGACACCCATCGCGTCGGAGGTATCCAGCAGGAAGGTGACGTCCGTGCCACGGGCCAGCGCCGGCTTCTTCGCCTCGTCCTTGCCCTTCTTGGAGTCCTTCGCCTTTGCGTCCTCGCCGCTCTTCGCATTCTTAGCACCGTCGCCCTTGCCGCCGGTCAGCGCGGCAACCTCGGTGGTCGGCAACTTCTGCTCCTCAATCGCGAAGCTGGTGAAGTCCGAGGCCGCACGCTGGCCAAGCTCCGGCACCCGGTCACCGGCCTCAAGGCGGAGCACTGGACGCTCCGGCTCGCCCACCGTTGGGGCCTTGCTACCAGCCGCCCGCACGCCGTGATCCTTCGCGGCCGGAAGGACTGCCGCGGCGTCCTCCGGAACCCACGCTGCGGGGACCTCAGCGTCCAGCTTGGCCAGTCCGTCGCGGTCCGCGACCTCGGAGACGGCGGCGGTGACGCAGTGATCGGCGACGACCCGGTCGGCGTCGTTATACGCGTTTACGAGCTCCTCGGCCGCTGCCTTGGCCTTGGGTGCAGCCCAGACGCTCAGTTCGTAGTCGCCCTCTGCGCACTCCTCGGCGGCCACGGTCTCCTGGTTATTCTTCGACACCGCTGACCAACCGATGATCAGTGCGGTGACCAGCACGACCGCGATCAACACGGCCCAGACCCACCCGGCGACCTTGAAGTTATTCTCACCACTCGCGTGACGCGCCATCGACCCTCCAAAAATCGTGTTCAAACCTTCAGTTTAGTGCAGCCCGGTGCACCTCGACCCTGGATCACGTGCCCGGCGCGTCCTGCCCTGCCCGCCGGGGGTGATCCTCGTGGCTGAGCAGCAGATCCAGGAGCTCCAGCAGCTGGCCGCGCAGCTCCTGAGCGCGGCTGGTCAGTTCCCGCTGGCGGCGGACATATTCTGCCTTACCTTCGGCGGTCTCGATGCGCACCGGGTCGAAACCCCATTCCCGCAGGTCATAGGGGCTGGCCTCCATATCCAGCTGCCGGAAGTCCCGCGCCAGCTCGAAGCAATCCACCCACAGCTCGCCTGGCACCACCGGGCCCAACTTGGTCGCCCACTTGTACAAGTCCATGCCCGCGTGCAGGCAGCCCGGCTGCTCAAAGAGCTCCTGGCCCTCCCTGGTGAGCTGATTCGCATTCATCGGTGCAGAGGAAGAAGTGAAGAACCGGAAGGCGTCGAAGTGCGTGCACTTCAGCTCGTGGGACTCCACCACTTCGTTGGTGCCAGCCGCACCCAGCCGCAGCGGCTCCGGGTGCCGCGGGGCATCCCGGTAGACCATCGCCCACTCGTGCAGCCCAAAGCAGCTTAAGACCGCGGGTCGGGCAGCCGTCGCAGCGAGTAGCCGCTGGATGAACCGGGCGGTCTCGCCCCGGCGCGCCAGAAACGCCGCCGGATCCAGCCGCCAGGTATCCCCAACGCGGTGGTAGAAATCCTTCACCTGCGGCAAGCCCTCCACCGAGTCGTCAGGGCGGATCTCCAGTGCCGTGCCCAGCCCCGGGTGCCACTTCTTCAGCTTCCCAGGGGTCACCGGGTAGTAGCTGAAGAGGAAGTCCCACACCGGGTGGCGTTGACCCTGCTTGCGGCGCGCCTGGTGTGCTGCGGTCAGAGACTCCACCCGCTGAATGTGGGCAACCTCGCGAGCCTGCCACTCAGCCCAACCCAGGACACGCTCGGCCGGGCGAGTGGGGGATAACTGCGTATCAGTAGCCATACAGGCCTTCGCTGCCTCCTCTTCTCTTCGGGTGGATCTAGTGCTTCTAGTCGTGGGTCCAGTCGCGGACCGTGCCCACGAGCTCCTCGATGATGTCCTCCAGCATCACCAGGCCGATGGTGCGCCCGTTTTCCACGACCGCGGCCACGTGCGAGGAGTTCACGCGCATCGCGCGCATCGCCAGGTCGAAGTTCTGGGTGCTCGTCACGGTGATCAGCGGGCGGATGGGGACGGCGACGTCGCGGTCGGCGAGGAAGTCGTCCAGGGCGTCCTTGACGTGCACGTATCCCAACCAGGTGCCGTTCGAATCGGCAACGGGGAAGCGGGAGAAACCCGTCTCCACCACCGCGCGGTGCACCTCCATGACCGTCGGTCCGGACGCCCCGAAGGGCAGGGCGTAGACATCCTCACGGGGGATGAGCACCTCGCCCATCGCGCGGCGGGAACTAGCCAGGGCGTTGGAGATGCGGTCCGCCTCGTCGGCGGCGATCAGGCCCTCGGAGCGGGACTCCGCGATCATGTTCGCCAACTCGTGCGGCGAGACCGTGGAGTCCAGCTCATCCTTCTGCTCGACACCGAAGGCGTGCAGCACGGTGCGGGCCATCCAGTTCAGCACGACCATGATCGGGTGCGTAACCTTGACGAACGCCAGGTGCGGCAGGACCAGGTACGTACCGACCGTCTCCGGGCCGGCGAGCGCGATATTCTTCGGCACCATCTCGCCCAGCACGATGTGCAGCATCGTGATCAGCAGCAGCGCAATGGTAAAGCCGATCGGGTGGACGAAACTCTCCGGCAGCCCCAGGGCCGCCAGCGGGGCCTCGATGAGGTGGGCGATCGCCGGCTCGCCGATCATGCCCAACAGGACGGAGGCGATGGTGATACCGAACTGCGCGCCCGCCAGCATGATGGTCAGATGCTCGACGGCGTAGCGGACCTTCTTCGCCCGCTGGTTACCCGAGGCGATCATCGAGTCCAGGCGGTCCTTGCGGGAGGAGATCAGCGCGAACTCCACCGCCACGAAGAAGGCGTTGACCAGGATCAGAAAAGCGGCAAGAAGAATGCCCCACAAATCACCCATTAGTTTTCACCCTCCTCGTCGATGTACTCTGCGGCCTGCTCCTCGGTGATCGGGCTCAGGATCACCCGATCGACGCGGTGCTTATCCATCGACACCACGCGGGCCAGCCAGCGGTTGTTCAGCCCGCTCTCGAAGGAGTCCCGGAGTTCCCGCTCGGAGCGGGGGAGGACCACCTGGTCACCCTCCACCGGCACCCTGCCCAGGGCAGACATCACGAGCCCACCAAGGGTTTCATAGGGGCCGTCCGGGGCGGTGTAGCCGACTTCCTCGAAGATCTCGTCGGTACGGACCAGGCCGGACATCTCCCACATCTGCCCGGTGCGGCGGACCTCGGCGTCCTCGTCCTTATCGTCATACTCATCCCAGACCTCGCCGACGATTTCCTCGACGACGTCCTCGATGGTGATGATGCCGGAGGTTCCGCCGTACTCGTCCGCGACGAGAATCAGCTGCGAACCGGCGGAGCGCACGCTCTGCAGGACGGCCTCGCCACCCAGGCTTTCTGGGACGGTGGGGACGGGGCGGGCGAGGCGCTTGACGGTGGTCGTCGCCAGCCGCTCCGGCTGCAGTGCGACCGCGTCCTTGACGTGGACGACGCCGATCGTGTCGTCCAAATCGCCACGGGTAACGGGGAAGCGGGAGTGGCCGGTCTCCATGGCGAGCAGGATCAGCTTGTCGGCGGTGTCCTCCTCATCCAGCGACTCGACGGTGGAACGCGGCGTCATGATGTCGTCGGCGGAAATGTCCCGGAATCGCAGGGAACGGTCCAGGATCTGTGCTTTGGCCTGCGTGAACTCGCCGGTGCCGGCGGAGGACTTCACGATGGCGGCCAGCTCCTTCGGGCTACGGGCGCTCGCGAGCTCATCGGCCGGTTCGATGCCGAAGCGGTGCAGTACAAAGTTGGCGAGGTTGTTCAGCCAAGAGATGAAACCACGGAAGAACTGGTTGAAAGCCCACACCGGGCGGATCGCGAAGCGCGCAACCTTGATCGGGTCGGTGATCGCCAAGTTCTTCGGCACCAGCTCGCCGAAGATCATGGAGAGGGCCGTGGCCAGGATGACGGCGAGGGTCAGCGCGATCGCCATCGAGGCGGAGTGCGGGATGCCGAATAGATCCAGCATCGGGGTGAAGAACTTCGCCAGGATCGGCTCGGCGAGGAAGCCGGTAGCCAGGGTCGTGATCGTGATGCCCAGCTGCGCGCCGGAGAGCATCAGGGAGAGCTCGCCGTGAGCCTTTTGGATCAGGCGTGCCGGGCCGTCGTTCTTGTCCTTGACGTGTTGGTCGATGGTCGATCTTTCGAGACCGGTGATGGCGAACTCGATCCCGACGAACAGCCCGGTACCCGCGGTCAGCGCAATGAAGCCCGCGAGGCCGAGGATGCTCAGCAGTATGTCCATATTCTTGAGAAGTTGTCCTTGGCGAGGAGTGAGTGGGTGGTGGGTTGTGCGTGCTCCGGCGGACCGGGACGGTGGTGGCTATTCACGGAGAATCCGGCGGACGAGCCTGGTGGACTCGACCTTCTCGTAGCCCAGGTTAGCGGCCCGCATCATGGTCGAAACTTCGCGAACCTGGTCGGGGAAGGCAAGCAGGGCGACCGTGCCGGACGCACCCGCGCGGCCCGTACGGCCCGAGCGGTGTACGAGCGCCTTGGGATCGCGGGGTGGGTCGATGTGCACGACGGCGCGCACTCCCGGCACGTCGATTCCCCGGGCGGCGATGTCGGTGGCGACAAGCACGCGCACCTTACCCTCCCGGAAGTCCGCGAGCGCGCGCTGGCGGGATTGATGGCCGCGATTGCCGTGCAGGGCGGAGACCTTGACCCCGCCCGCGGAGAGGTACTTCGCCCAGCGCGTCACCGCGTGGGTGGTGCGCACGAAGAGAATCACGCGCGGCACCTTGCGTGCGATCGCGCGGACCGCCGCCTGGCGCTGTCCGTTATCAGCGACCTCGCTGAGGAGGAATTCCACCGGGGAGTCCGCGCCCTTGGTGGGGCGTGGGGCCGGGCGAGCCGCCGTGGCTCGTGCGCCTGCCCCGTCTCGGTCATGTGCGCTTCCGGCGTCGGTTGCGGCGTGGTCCGGAGCAGCTGGCGAGGCGGAGCGTGCGCCTGCAGCCTCGATGCGGACTGGGTTGCGAGTCCAGCCCTCAGCCAGGGCCGCGACCTCGCCGTCTAAGGTCGCGGAGAAGAGCAGCCGCTGGCTGCCTTGCGGAGTGCGTTCGAGAATTGCCTGCACCTGGGGAAGGAATCCCAGGTCTGCCATGTGATCGGCCTCGTCCACGACCGTGACGGCGCAGTGCTCTAGGGAGATCGCACGGCGTTTAATGAGGTCGTTCAACCGACCCGGGGTGGCCACGACAAGATCCACCGTGCGGGCCAGGGAGGTGAGATTGGCTCGCACCTTCACCCCGCCCACCAGGACCAGCGCACGCAGGCCCAGAGCTGCGGCATGCGGGTCCAGGTTCTCGAAGACCTGCTCAGCGAGCTCGCGGGTGGGGCAGAGCACCACACCCCTAGGATTGCCCGGCCGGGTCGCGCGCGGCAGATCCCCGGAACTCAACCGGGCCAGCATGGGAAGCCCGAAGGCGAGCGTTTTTCCCGAACCAGTCGGAGCGCTGGCCAGCACGTCCTTGCCCTCAACGGCGGAGGGGATCACGCTGGCCTGGATGGGAAAGGCTTCACGCAGCCCCGTGCGCTGCAGGGACTGTGCGAGCGCTACTGGTAGCCCGAGCGATCGAAACTCGGGCTGGGAAGACGGCGGCTCGGGGTCAGGCGACGGCACTTAAGCCTCGACCTCGCTGCGATCGCCGGACCAGAGGGTGTGGAAGGCGCCAGGCTTGTCCACGCGGCCGTAGGTGTGGGCGCCGAAGAAGTCGCGCTGGCCCTGAATCAGCGCGGCCGGCAGGCGCTGGGCACGCAGGGAGTCGTAGTAGGAAAGCGAGGAGGCAAACACTGGAACCGGGTGCCCCTGCGCGGTCGCGGTCCCGACGACGCGGCGCCACGAATCCACCAGGCCAGACATCTGCTCCAGGAAGTACTCGTCCAGCAGCAGGGACGGCAGCTGCGGGTCAGCCTCGTAGGCATCGACAATGCGGTTGAGGAAGCGGGCGCGGATGATGCAGCCACCGCGCCAGATGCGAGCCAGGTCCCGGGGGTCGACGTCCCAACCGTATTCCTGTGAACCGGCGAGGATCTGGTCGAAGCCCTGGGCGTAGGCGACCATCTTCGACGCGTACAGGGCACGGCGGACGTCTTCGATGAAGTCCTCCCGCTGGGCAGCGTCCACCGGGGCAGCCAGCTCACCGGAAGCGAGCTTGCCCTGGGCGGCCTGGCGGGCAGGGCCATCAGAGGAGAGCGCGCGGGCAAAGACTGCCTCGCCGATACCGGTGACCGGGATGCCCAGGTCGCAGGCGGACTTCACGGTCCAGCGCCCCGTGCCCTTCTGGCCGGCTGCGTCCACGATGATGTCCACCAGCGGCTTGCCGGTTTCGACATCGACCTGCGCCAGGACCTCCGCGGTGATCTCCACGAGGTAGGACTCCAGCTCGCCGGTGTTCCACTCGCGGAAGACCTCGGAGATCTCCTTCGGGCTCAGCCCCGCCCCGTAGCGCAGCAGGTGATAAGCCTCGCCGATGACCTGCATATCCGCGTACTCGATACCGTTATGGACCATCTTGACGAAGTGGCCGGCGCCGTCCGGGCCGATGTGGGCGCAGCATGGCTCGCCATCAACCTTCGCGGAAATGGACTCCAGCAGCGGGCCCAGGGACTCGTAGGCCTCGGCGGTTCCGCCCGGCATGATCGCAGGCCCGTTCAGGGCGCCCTCCTCGCCACCGGAGATACCGGTGCCGACGAAGTGCAGGCCGCGCGCGGAGATCTCCTTCTCGCGGCGGATCGTGTCCGTGTACAGGGCGTTGCCGCCATCGATGATGATGTCGCCCTGGTCCATGAGCTCGGCGAGCTGCTCGATCATGGCATCGGTGGCGGGGCCGGCCTGCACCATAATCAGCGCGCGGCGCGGCTTTTCGAGGGAAGCCACGAAGGCCTCCAAGGTCTCGGCGGGGATAAACGAACCCTGCTCGCCGAAGTTCTCCATGAAGCCCTCGGTGCGGGCGAAAGTGCGGTTGAAAACCGCCACGGTGTGGCCGTGATTCGCGAAGTTGCGGGCAATGTTGGAGCCCATCACCGCCAGGCCAATCACGCCGATCTGGGCGAGCTCGCCATCTGGTGCGCCTGCGGGTGCCTGATTCGAGGAAAGATTCGGTGCCGAAGGTTTACTCATGATTTCCCAGTTTACCCCGACACTTCGTGGTTAATCTATTGACATGAACGAACACGTGAAGACCATGCTGGAGCTCAGCAGCGCTGCCGGGCAGCGTAAGCTCACCGGCGAAGAGCTTGACACACTCAATGAAATTACGACCGCAACCAACGGGCTGGAGGAGACGCTGGGTGTTCGCTACACCGAGGTAGCACCTCATTCCCTCACCCTGCGCCTTGAGGTGCAACCGATTCACCTGCAGCCTTGGGGAATCACCAACGGAGGCATCTACGCCACGCTGGGGGAGACCGCAGCCAGCATGGCCAGCTTCGTCGCCGCGGGCGCGGGCCCGATCGTCGTCGGAACGAACAACAACACCGACTTCCTGCGGCCATCGAAGGCCGGCGACGTCATCGTCTCCACCGCGACCGCTGAGCACCTGGGGTCGACCTCCCACCTGTGGCGCGTCGAGCACCGCAATGAGGAGACCGGCAAGCTGCTGGCACTGACCATGTTGAAGACCGCCGTGATGAATAAGCGGTAGTAGCCCTGCTCCACGGCTACTCGTCGCCGCGCGGACGCAGAGCGAGCCCAGCAAAAATCCCCGGCCACCCACCACGAAGGTGGGGCCGGGGATCGCGGTATCTAGCGCCCTCGGGCGCCAGCGCGGGAACTAGTCGGCGTCAGCCGGGGTGTCGCGACCCTCGCCGAACTTGAGGTTATCGCGCACCTCGAGGGAGCGGATGCCCTTCTCGTCCTCCAGCTTGCGCAGCTTGTTCAGCGCGTTGCGGGCGTGCAGCTGCTGGCGGGTAGCAACCAGCTGCCAGCGGCGACGGGACACGGAGTTCAGGCCCCAGCTGAACGCGGCGATCGCGCGGTTGCGGAAGCCAACCAGGTACAGCAGGTGCAGGGCCAGCCACATCAGCCAACCGATGAAGCCCGAGACCTCGGCCTTGTTGATCTTCACCACAGCGTTGAAGCGGGAGACGATCGCCATGGAGCCCTTGTCGAAGTAGTCGAACGGAGCGCGAGCCTCCGGGCTGGTGCCATTCTCGATCTCGTCGATGATGGTCTTCGCAGCGTACTGACCACCCTGCATAGCGACCTGGGCGACGCCCGGCAGGCCATTGAGATTGATCATGTCGCCGATGAGGAAGACGTTCTTGTGCTCACCCAGGGTCAGGTCCTCGTTGACCATGACGCGACCCGCGCGGTCGGACTCCACACCAGCCTGGTCGGCGACGTGCTTGCCCAGTGGGGAAGCGGCCACACCGGCGGACCAGATCTTGGCGTAGCTCGGGATCGAGGACTCCTCACCCGTCTTCATGTTCTTGTAGGTCACGCCTTCACGGTCCACGTTGGTGACCAGAGAGTTCAGGACGACCTCGACGCCAAGATCTTCAAGCTTGCGGCGAGCCTTGCGGCCCAGGCGCTTGCCGAACGGAGGCAGAACCTGCGGGCCACCGTCGATGAGGATGATGCGGGCGTCGTTGGTGTCGACCTCACGGAACTCCTTGGCGAGGGTGCGGTGGGCCATCTCAGCCAGCTGACCAGCCAGCTCCACGCCGGTCGGGCCCGCACCGACGACGACGAAGTTCAGCAGGCGGCGGCGTTCCTCCGGGTCAGTGGTGATCTCGGCGCGCTCGAAGGCGCCGGTGACGCGGGCACGGATCTCCAGCGCGTCGTCGACGGACTTCATGCCCGGCGCGAACTCGGCGAAGTGGTCATTACCGAAGTAGGACTGTGCAGCGCCCGCAGCGAGGATCAGGGAGTCGTACTCGATGACAGCTTCCTTGCCACCCAGGTCCGCGGTGACGTTCTGGCCGTCGATGTCGATGTTGCGGACCTCGCCCTTGATCACGCGGATGTTCTCGTCGTCAGCCATCAGCTGGCGGATGGAAGGTGCGATCTCACCTTCAGACAGGATACCGGTCGCGACCTGGTACAGCAGTGGCTGGAACAGGTGGTGGTTGGTGCGGTCGATGATGGTGACCGCGATGTCCTTGCCCTTGAACTTCTTTGCCGCGAACAGACCGCCGAAACCGCCGCCGATGATGACGACGTGGTGGCGCTTACCTGCTGGACCAAGGGAGTTGGTGGTCATAAGAAACTAATGCTCCTCAGCACAATATTTTTGGTTTTTGTATTCAAGTTCTCGCTGATATACGGACCCTGTGAGATCCTCACGAAGCGTGCTTCAACAATCCTAATGCTTAAGGCCATCTAAAGCACTTCCGGGATCCACCTGATGTGGGTTGCTTCCTGAGTGTTAATACCCCGTTTGGGGCGCAATATCGGCTAACTTTAGGGATAACTTCACCGCGAATGGCCGAGTCGGCCCCGCGAGCACCGGGAGAGGAGTGTCTGATAGTTCCCGTGGAACGTTTCTCTCTCGACCCCTATATCGACCCCGAGCGGTGGCCGCACCTCGCTGAGCTGCCCCGCGGTCGGTTCCTCGGCAAGCGATCCGAGGCCTTTCGCGAGCGGTTGGAAGAGCTATTGGACGATGAGGGGGTCTCCTTCGACTCCAAGGCCGAGACTTACCTCGAGGTGCGCGACGGGCTCATGCTCGACCGGGTGGTTGCCCAAGGCTGGCTGGGGCTTGCGGAAAGCTACCTGATCGGGGAGTGGCGGGCTGCGCCTCTGGCCAAAGTGCTGGAAGTTCTCCTTCGCCAGCCCCTCGAAGCGCCGATGAATACCTTGCTGGCTGGGATCAGCCCACGAAAGCCGCGCCACGATTTTGGTTCGGTGCGCGCCGGCGAGCTGCCCGATGGTCTCGTGGAGCTGTACGCGGGAGCCACCCGTGCCACCGCCACCGCGCTGTTTGCCTCGGCCGCCCGCACCACGGAAACCGTTCAGGTTGACCGCAGGACCGGAGAGATCCTGGTGGACGATGAGGAGAAACCCGCCCCCCGCGGTGTGGCGGGCCTGACCAGCGGCGTGCGCCGCCGCCTCAGCAGGCCGGAGGAGCCCGTCAGCCTCGATGAAACCTGGTACCTCGAGCCCGCCGACGTGCAGCGCCAGGACCTCAACTCCGGGCAGCTGCGCCGCATCAACCTGATGCTGGACGAGGCGAATGTTGGCCCTGGCGACCGCGTCCTCGAGCTCTCTAGTTCCGGCGGGCAGCTAGCGATTCTCGCGGCCCAGCGTGGCGCCTCGGTGAGCGTGCTGACCTCCGATGAGGAGCACGCCGAGGTGGTTCGCTCCCGCGTGCGTCAAGCCGGCGTGGCCGGTGGCGTGCGGGTGGAGCTGATCAGCGGTCCAGTGCCCTCGCCACGGCAGTGGGCCGGCGAATATGACGCCATCTTCTCCACCGAGCGGCTGGAAACCCTGGGGCGAGGTGGCCTTGGGCACTTCTTCCGGGCCGTGGATAGGCTCCTCGCGGACGGGGGCGTGGCCGTGGTGCAGACCCTGGTCGCCACCCCGCAGATGCGCGATACCGCGCGGGAATCCCTCGACGTGGTGCGTGGCTACATCTGGCCCGCGCTGGAATACTCGCCGGCGGCACTGATCCGCCAGCACATCTTCGCCGCCGGGCTGGACGTCGTCGCCGAAAATCACCTGGGGCCGCACCTCGCGGCGACCCTGCCGATGTGGCGTGCCCACTTCGCTTCCCGCGAGCGACAGGCTGCTGCCGCGGGCTTCGACGCGATCTATCGCCGCCTCTGGGACTTCCAGCTCGCGCTGCACGAGGCGCTCGTGGACGCCGGCGACATCGACTGCATGCAGTTCGTTATTCGCCACCGCCATTAGCGCGAGGCGGGGTCGGTCGTGCGAGGGGTTGATGGAAATTTCGCAATTAACGCACACAGCAATGTCCTTTGCCTAAACTAACCATCTATATTCGCGCCCCACGATCCCGTGGAGCCGAGGCAGATGCCCGTAGACAAGGGGAGGACAGTTTGAGCACGCAGTGGAATCCGGACGTCATCGTCGTCGGCGCAGGCCTGGCAGGCCTCGTCACCGCATACGAGGCCGCAACGAGCGGGTTGAACGTCCTCATTCTGGACCAGGAAAACCGTAATAACCTCGGCGGACAGGCGTTCTGGTCCCTCGGTGGCCTGTTCTACGTCGACAGCCCAGAGCAGCGGCTCATGGGGGTCAAGGACAGCGAAGACCTCGCCTGGCGGGACTGGGAGAACTCCGCGCAATTCGAAGACACCCCGAACGACCGCTGGCCGAAGGCCTGGGGCCGGGAGTACGTCCGTTTTGCCGCCAATGAGAAGCGCAGCTACCTCAAGAACCTGGGGCTCAACGTCCTGCCCACCGTCGGCTGGGCCGAGCGCGGCTCCGGCGACGCCTCCGGGCACGGCAACAGCGTGCCGCGTTTCCACCTGACCTGGGGAACGGGCCCGGAGGTTGTTCGCGTCTTCCGCGAGCAGGTCGAGAAGCTGGAACAGGAGGGCCGCATCCGCTTCGAGTTCCGTCACCGCGTCGACGAGCTGATCACGAGAGCTGGGGCCGACGGGCGCACCCGGATCGAGGGCGTGCGCGGCACGGTCCTGGAAGCCACGGATCTCCCGCGCGGCGAGGCGTCCTCCCGAACGGCGGTGGGTGAGTTCGAGTTCCGGGCGGCGGGCACCGTCGTCGCCTCGGGCGGAATTGGCGGAAACCTTGACCTGGTGCGCAAGCGTTGGCCGACGGACCGCTGGGGACCCGCCCCGGAGGACATGGTCACCGGCGTGCCGGCCCACGTGGACGGCCGCATGATCGGCATCTCCGAAACTGCGGGCGCGAACCTCGTGAACACCGACCGGACCTGGCACTACCCGGAGGGCATGCACAACTGGAACTCCACCTGGCCAGGCCACGGCATCCGAATCATCCCAGGTCCCAGCGCGATGTGGCTGGACGCGGCAGGACAGCGGCTGCCCAGCACCCTCATTCCGGGCGGCGATAACCTCGCGGCACTGAGCCATATTGGGCGCACCGGGATGGGGTACAGCTGGTTCATCCTGAACAAGACCATCGCCGCCAAGGAGTTCATCTTCTCCGGCTCCGAGCAGAACCCGGACCTCACGGATAAGAGCGTGAAGAAGTTGCTCTCCAAGCTCGGCTCCGGCATGCAGGTCGCCGTGCAGGCCTTCATGGATCACGGCGAGGACTGGGTGATCGCGGACGACCTCAGCAGCCTGGTCAAGAAGATGAACGAGCTGGTCGGCCCGGATAAGCCGCAGGTCGACGAGGCCGAGCTGCGCCGCCAGATCGAAGATCGGGACAGTCAGATCGAGAATAAGTTCTCCAAGGACTACCAGATCAACTACATCCGCACCGCCCGCCAGTACTTGGGCGACAAGGTGGTGCGCTGTGCCGCACCACACGAGTTGATGGACCCGAAGCACGGGCCGTTGATCGCTGTGCGTCTGAGTGTGCTGACCCGAAAGACCCTGGGCGGGATCGAGACCGACCTGGCGGGGCGTTGCCTCACCAACGACGGGGAGGTCCTGCCGGGCCTCTATGCGGTGGGCGAGGTTGCCGGCTTCGGTGGTGGCGGTATGCACGGCCAGAACGCGCTGGAGGGAACCTTCCTCGGTGGCTGCATCCACTCGGGGAAGCGGGTTGGCGAGCAGTTGAGGTACACGCTGCCTAAGGCGGGCGCCGGGGCGTAGCGCGACCCACTTGGGGTATATGGGCTCACACGCGGGTGTGGCGACCGGGCAAGCGCTGTGCCCCGCTGTAGCCCGGGGCCCGGCGATGGAGATAGATCGGAAGAAAGCGGTTGATGAAGATGTCACCTCAGGGACACAACGCCAGCATCCGGCGCGAAGACACGGGGGATACCCCGTGGCACGAGCTCGACGTGCACCAGTGGCGTGGCCGGGTAGCGGAGCGTTCGGCGGTTGAGGGGGTGCGCGCCGCCCTCGACCGCATCAAGGAGCGGGACGGCTTCATTAACGCCTTCAGCCAGGTCTTCGCGGAAGCTGCCCTGCGGGATGCGGCATCGCTCGACCAGCTTGATCCCTCGGAGCGTGGCGCCCTCCACGGAGTTCCCATTGCTATTAAGGAGGAACTCGATGTCGCGGGTGCGGTGACGAGCTTCGGCACCCGCGCGAACCACACGCCGAAGACCGCAGACTCCGCGGTCGTCGCCCGGCTCCGCGCCGCGGGGGCGATCATCATTGGCAAGACTCACATGCCGGAGTTCGGCGCCTACCCGCTGACCTCCTCGCAGGGTTACGGGGTGACCCGCAACCCCATCGACCTGTCCCGAACACCGGGTGGGTCCTCCGGCGGCTCTGCAGCAGCGGTGGCTGCGGGAATGGTGCCGATGGCGATGGGCGGCGACGGCGGTGGCTCGGTCCGGATCCCGGCGGCGATGTGCGGGCTCGTGGGGCTCAAACCGGGTCGGGGAGTGCTGCCCACCGCCCCTTATGCCGACCTCTGGAAATCCCTGGGGACCTCCGGCCCGATGGCGCGCACGGTGGAGGACATCGAGCTGATGATGTCCGTCTTGCAGGACGACGATCCTGCTCCACTCGGACCGGGTGGACACGAAGGGGAGAGGTCCTGGCGGGTTGCGTGGCTGGACCGCTCGAGCACGCCGTTCATCCCGGTGGCCACGGCCAATCGCGAGGCGCGAAAGCGTGCCGCCGCGCAGCTCGAGGCGCAGGGGGTGGAGGTTCGGCCGCTGTCTGCTCGGCTGCCGGATCCCACGCTGCCGTTCCTGATCCTCATGTTCGCCGGAATCCGGAGCGAAATCGGACTGCTGGAAAAGCCCGAGCGCATCGAAAAGCGCCACCGACTGACGAAGCTGGTGGGCGCGCTCATGAGGCCGAAGATGGTCTCCTGGGCGGAGAGGAGGGCAGCCACCATTGGGCGCAAGGTCTCGGACATCATGGCCCGCGAGGGTATTGATGCGATCCTCACGCCGACCGTGGCCGACCGGCCACGCCGCGCTGACCTGCTGGTGGGGAAGGGGGCCATTCGTGCCTCCCTGCTGAGCATGCCTTCGATCGCCTACACCGCCATGTGGAATGTCGCGGGTCAGCCGGCGCTAGCCGTGCCAATGGGGCAGGGTAGCGACGGGCTTCCGACCAGCGTGCAAATGGTGGGAGATGTCGGCGCCGAGAAAAAGCTCCTGGACCTTGCCCGCGAGCTGGCATGACCCAGGGGCTGCGGGGGAGATTTGTGTCTGCGAACACAGTTTCGCAGTATGAGAATAAGGGAATATTAAGTAATACTGGAGAGCGTTCGTATTTGTGATATTTACGAAAGAGGCTCTCGTTAGTGTCGTTAAAAAACACTTTTAAAATTGCATTATCCTTTGTGGGCCTCCTGGTTGGCGCGGGTTTCGCGACTGGTCAAGAGGTCATTCAATATTTCGGCTCCTTTGGGCTTTCCGCGCTGTGGGGCGCGCTGCTCGCCGGAGTCCTGATGACCATCGCCGGGGCAGTGATCCTGCAGCTCGGCAGCTACTTCCTGGCGCAGGAGCACCGCATGGTGTTCCGGAACATGTCCCACCCGATCGTCTCCAGGTTCCTGGACTTCGGCGTGACCTTCACGCTGTTTGCCGTGGGCTTCGTGATGCTCGCGGGGGCGGGGTCCAACCTGGAGCAGCAGTTCGGCTGGCCCGCCTGGGTCGGCTCCCTGATCATGCTGATCCTGGTGATGATCACCGGGCTGATGGACGTCGACCGGGTCTCCAGCATCATTTCGACGGTGACGCCGCTGATCATCGTCGCGGTGATTTTCGCGTTCGGCTACACGCTGTTCAACCTGCCGGATGACATGGCAGCGATGGGGCAGTTGGCTCAGGGGGCCGAATCGCCAATCAGCCCGTGGTGGCTTTCGGCCCTGAACTACACCGGGCTTGCGCTGCTGCTGGGGCTGTCCATGGCCCTGGTGATCGGTGGCGCCAACACGAAGCCACGCGAAGCGGGTGTGGGTGGCCTCATGGGTGGCCTCATCTACCTGACGATGCTGATGATGGCGACCTTCGTCCTGCTCGCAAACTTCGACGTTGTCGGGGATTCGAGCGTGCCGATGCTCAGCCTGATCGATCACATCAACCATCCGCTGTCCTATGTGATGGTCGTGATCATCTTCATCATGATCTACAACACCTGCATCGGCATGTTCTACGCGCTGGGGCGCCGCCTGACGGCCAATCACCGCGATAAGTACCGTCCGGTGTTCCTGGGTGTCTGCCTGGTGGGCTTCGGCGTGAGCTTCTTCGGCTTCGAAGCGCTGATGGCCAATGTCTATCCGATCATCGGCTGGGTGGGGCTACTGACGATCGCAGTGCTCGTCGCCTGGTGGATCAAGTCTCGCGTGCGCATCCAGCGCGAGGCTAAGTACCGCGAGCGCGCCACCGAACTGGTGAATAAGTTCCACGAGGGGGAGGAAGAGCTGAGCGACTCGGAGAGCCGCGAGCTCAAGAAGATCGTGGAGAAGTCCAACGTGGGCAACTACGAGCTCGCCGAGGCGTTGACCCGCGAGTCCCAGCCAGACGTTGAGGAGGATGATTCCGAGGACTCGGCTGACGACGATGCCGCCGAGGCGTCAGAGGCTTCCGAGAGTTCCGCCGACGATAAGAAGGGCTCGACGACGGAGGTCGAAAACTCGACCCAGGAGCTCATGGATGAGCTTGAGGTTGATTGGGAGCCCGGCGAGGATTCCGACTTGAAGGAGTCCAAGGACTCTTAGAGTTCCTAGGGGAGGACTGACGGCGCCCGCTGCATTAGCCGCGGGGCCGGAGGGGCTTGGCGCAGGCCGGTGCCTCATAAATCTAAAGTGTCATAATGTATATTATCGGACAATAACGCCCAGGCTGTTTGCTAGTGGAGCTGGCGATGATCCCCGTAGCCCTGCGCCTCTGGATCGATCAGAAAACTCTAGTGTGCGCGTCACTACAGGTCTAGGATTATTCTGGTGAATCGCTTATTCGCGTCCCTGACGCAGAATCCGGCGCGCCTCGTGTCCGTCGGGTTCTTGGGGCTCATTGCGCTTGGCACGTTATTGCTTCTCATGCCGTTCTCCGCGCCCGACGGCGACTCAGTCTCGCCGCTCGAGGCCTTCTTCACAGCGACGTCCGCGGTGACGCTGACCGGGCTGGGTGTTCGTGACACCGGCACGGGTTTTACTGCCGCCGGGCAGGTCGTCATTCTGGTCCTCATTCAAATCGGTGGCTTCGGGATCATGTCCTTGACCTCGCTCGCCGGGCTCATCCTCAGTGGCAGGCTAGGACTGAAAACTAAGCTTTATACCGTCGCGGAGCGGCGCACGCTCACCGTTGGCAGCGTGAAATCCACCATTATCGGCGCCATCCTTCTCACAGTGATCTGCGAACTGCTTGTTGCGGGCGTCCTCACGATACGAATGTTTATGGGCGGCTATGTCGATAGCCTCGGCTCCGCTGCATGGATCGGTATTTTCCACTCCATCTCTGCCTTCAATAACGCCGGTTTCGGGCTCGACGCCGGTAGCCTCATTCCCTACGTCGGCGATGCATGGATCGTCCTGCCGATCGGCCTGGCGATTGTCTTCGGCGGGCTCGGCTTTCCTGTGCTCGACGAGCTCATCGCGCGGGTGCGCCTGCGCAGGCAGCGGAGGAAACCACCGCGGCTGTCTATGACCGCTCGGATCACTCTCAACGGCACCGCGGTGCTCCTCATCGGTGGCTTCGCGATGTTCTGGGCGCTCGAGCGTAATCATGCATTCGCCGGGCTGAGCAGCGGGGATGCTGCCCTGGCGGCAGTGTTTCAGTCCATTACGACCCGTACCGCTGGTTTCCAGTCCGTGGACTTTGGCGAGATGTCGCCCAATGCCCTGATGGGTACCGACATTCTGATGTTCATTGGAGGCGGATCCGGCGGTACCGCAGGTGGCTTGAAGATCACCACGCTCTTCGTGGTGCTCGCGGCGATCGTGGCAGAAATTAGGGGTGAAAAAGACACTGTCATCGGAGGTCGTCGCGTTGATCACACCGTGATCCGCCAGGCTCTCACTGTCGGTGCTGTGGCAGTAGGTGTCATAACATTCGTTATCGCGTGCCTCCGTACCTTCAACCCTCAGTTCAGCGCCGACCAAATCCATTTCGAGGTCATCTCCGCCTTCGCCACCGTCGGCCTCTCCACCGGCGTCACCGCTGACCTCAGCGGTGCCTCGCAGATCCTCCTCTGCGTCCTCATGTTCATGGGCCGCGTCGGACCCATCACCCTCGTCGCAGCGCTCGCCACGACGACTCCGAGCAAGCACTACTCCTACCCCGCAGAAAGGCCGTACATTGGTTAACCCACTCGATAAGCTCCTCCCCAGCGCCCGCCCCATCGACCTGCCGCCGGTCGCAATCATCGGGCTCGGCCGGTTCGGTTCCGCTATGGCTGAAGAGCTCCACAGCCACGGCGTCGACGTCCTCGGCATCGACGTCGACGAAAAGTTGCTGCACGACAGCGACGCCCACCTCACCGACTCCTTCATCGCCGATGCCACCGACCCCGAGGCCCTCAAGCAGCTCGGTGTGAAGGACTTTCAGCAGGTCGTTATCGGCATCGGTAGCAGCCTCGAAGCTTCGATCCTGACCGCGTCGAACCTCGTGGAACTCGGGGTCAAGGACATTTGGGCTAAGGCGGATTCCGACGCCCACGCCCGAATTCTCACTCGCGTCGGCGTGCACCACGTCGTCCGCCCTGAACGAGACACCGGCCGCCGCGTTGCGCACCTGCTCAGCGGCCGTTTTCAGGACTACACCGTCTTCGACCAGGGTTATGCGATGATCACCCTGCGGGCCCCCAAGGAGCTGGTGAACCACTCCCTCAACCGGCACAGCCTGTGGGCGAAGCACCGCGTTCAGCTGGTCGCCGTGCACAGCGGCAATCAGTGGGCCCCACCCTTCGCCGATCACCAGCTCTCCCCCGACGACAACGTCATTCTCGCCGGTGCGCCTGCTGACCTGGAGAAGTTCGGCCGACGCTAGCCACCCGTCGCCTGGCGAATCTGATCGGCCATGATCACACCGGCGATGCTGAAGTAAATGATCAGGCCGGTGGCGTCGACCAACGTGGAGACCACGGGCGTCGAGAAGACTGCCGGGTCAACGCCCAGCTTCTTCGCCACCAGCGGCAGCACGCCACCAACGATGCAGGCCCAGGTACAGATCGCCACAATCGTCAAGGAAATCGTGAACGCGACCTGCGGATAGTACAAGAAGGCCAGAATCGGGAAGATCACCGTACCCAGGAAAACACCTAGCAGGAAGCCCACCCGAACCTCACGGCCGATGACTCGCAACACGTCCCGGGGTCTCACCTCGTTGACCGCGAGCGCACGCACCACCGAGGACGCCGCCTGCGAGCCCGCGTTACCGCCCGTACCGATCAGCATCGGCACGAAGATGCTGAGCACCACCACGGCCTCGAGTACGTCCTCGAAGAACTGCATAACGTTAATCGTGAGGAACGCGGCCAGGATCAGGACGATCAGCCAGACGCCGCGCTTTTTCGCGAGCGTCATCACCGTCGCCGTCAGGTAAGGCTCGTTCAACGGCTCGGCACCACCGGCACGGTAGGCATCCTCCGTCACCTCGGCCTCGAGGACCTCCATTGCGTCATCGACCGTGATGACGCCCAGAATGCGGTCCTCGTCGTCGACGACGGGCAGCGCCAGAAGGTCAGCCTCCTGGATCAGGCGGGCCGCGTGCTCCTGGTCGTCATAGGCTGAGACACTGTGCTGCTCCTCCTCAAGCAACTCCCCGACCAGCGTGCCCTCGGGCGCAGTGACCAGATCCGCGAGCTCCACCATGCCGAGCAGCTTGCGCGACTCATCGGTCACCGCCACCGTGGCCAGCGCGATCGAGTGATGCGGGCCCGAGGCGTAGCGCTGAGCGCGCGACTGCAGCTTCTCGAGGGACTCCTCCCGGGTCGCGTCCGGGGTCAGCACGGTTGGCGTGGGCACCATCAGACGGCCCGCGGACTCCGATGGATAACCCAGCAGCCCGCTGGTCACACGCCGCTGGGAATACGGCAGTCCCTGCAGCAGGCGCGAGGCGACCTTCGCTGGCATCTCATCCAGCAGGGACGCCTGGTCATCCGGGGCTAGACTCGCGAAGATCTCCGTGACGTGGTCGTCTCGCAGCGCGTCCAGCAGCTCAGCCTGGTGCACCGGATCCAGGTATTCGAAGACATCCAGGGCGCGGTCCTTGGGCAGCAACCGGAAGGCCACCGCCTGCTCCGCCCCGGAGATTCGGCCGAGCTCTTCGGCCACCACGACGGACGAACGATCGGCGAGCCACCGGCTCACCGCGTCGAGGTCCTTGTCGTCCAGCAGATCTTCGAGAAAACGTGCATTCGATGCCATATCAGTGGCCACCCCTCTGGCTGCCCGCCCACAGTTGATAACAGGTCAGTGCGATCAGCGCGGCGCAGACCGCGGCAAAGAAGTAGTCAAGGCCGGTGCCATTACTCACGAGCCACCCGCCGAGCGCGAGCAGCACCACAAGCCGGATAACCCGGGACCACAGGAGAAATTGGGTATTCAATGGTGCTCCTAAATTTGACCGCGATCATTCTCGCGTACGTCGGGCGCGTGGGCCTTAAGGCTTCTCGAACACGAGAAGCAGGTCGATCGTTCCTTCGTCAGCGATCTTGGCCGCGACGAACTCTGGGGTCTTGATGTTGAAGTCCGAACGCTTGAACGGCACCTTCCCCTGGACGACGACCTTGTCCCCCGTGCGCAGCACCTTCAGCGGCGCGCTGACCTTGTTAGATTCGCCGCGGAGGGTGAGATCTCCCGTGACGTCGACCTCACCGACAGACCCGTCCTCCGGAACGCCACTTAGATCCACCGGCTCGGTGATGCTGAACTTCGCCTTCGGGTAGTCCTCCGTGCGCAGGATCGAGCGGCGGACGTTGATGTCGCGCTTCTCCACGTCCGAGGAGATCCCCGCGACGCGGACCTCCACCAGGCCCTCCGTGAGGGTGCCGTCCGAGACCTGCAAGTCGCCCTTGATGTTCTCCTCCGTGCTGTTATCCGCACGTCCGGAGGTGGTCTTCTCCTGCCCCGGCAGGATCTCACGGAAGGTATAACCAGCCTGGGTGTGGTTGGCACCGGCACCAGGGACGATCACCCAGTGACCGTCCGCTGACGTTGTTGGCTCGGGTCCGCCCTCGACGAGATCCGCGGTTTGCAGACCCCGGTCAGTGAGCAGCTGATACGCGATCGGCCCAACGCCGAACAGGAATGCCGCGATAATACCGATAACACCCAGAGTGATAATTCCCTTGCGCATGGCACCCAGCCTAGTGCTAAGCAGGGAAGATTAGGAAAAGGTGGGGCTTAAGCGCGTCCCGGGGGTTGGGGGTGGTTCAGCTGCTCCGCGCGGTGCGCCAGCCGCACCAGGTCCGTAGCCATGCCACGCAGCTCAGCGGGCTCTGCATGCTCGTCTATCGCGGTGACGAGGTCCTCCGCCGCGCACCGAAGTTCGAAGAGCTGATCCCCCAACTCATCCCCAGTGTCCCCTGGGGTCCCCAGGCGGGTGCTTGTGGGCGTGGGTGCGTCCGGCGCCGGCTGGCTCGCACGTTGCTCGTAGGCCCGCTGGCGGCAGGACCGGCTGCAGAATTTGCGTGGCCTCCCCCGCTGCTGGCCGGGCATTTCCTCCCCGCACCACGCGCAGAACCCCGGCGTGTGGGGGAAGTCTTCGCGCGCAATGGGGGTGCTCATGGCTAAAGATCCTAACCCTTTCGGGGAACCTGGGAACAAAACCCGCACCCGGTGCGTTATCTACATTGATGGCGCCCCGGAGGCGCCGCTAGCGAACTTCGGAAGTGAGGAACTAATGGCAGACCGCGTACTGCGAGGCAGTCGCATGGGTGCCGTGTCGTATGAAACCGACCGGGACCACGATCTCGCGCCACGTCAGATGGTGAAGTACCAGACTGAGGACGGCGAAATTTTTGAGGTCCCGTTCGCTGACGACGCCGAGATCCCGCAGGACTGGCTGTGCAAGAACGGCCAGATGGGCACCCTCGTGGAGGGCGAGGGCATTGAATCCAAGCCTGCGAAGCCGCCACGTACGCACTGGGACATGCTTCTCGAGCGCCGCTCCCTGGAGGAGCTCGACGAGCTGCTGGAGGAGCGTATCGAGCTGCTGCGTAAGCGCCGCCGCGAGGCCATGAAGCTGCTCAAGGAGCAGGAGAAGGCTTAAGCCCTCCCCTCGCCTCAGCACGAACGAAGGCCTGGCCACGTTATCAACGTGACCAGGCCTTTAGCGTTGCGCTTTTCGGTTAGCTCTGCAGAGCGCGCTCCACGGTGCCGGCGCCGATGCGTGCACCCTCGCGCATGAGCTGGCGAACCTGGTACATGCGGTGGCGGAAGCCCCAGCGGGTCACCTGAGCCATCGCCTCGCCGACGATGCGGCTGCTCATCTTAGACTCGCCGATCTCGCGCTCGGTGAAGGTGATCGGAACCTCACGCACGTCGGCGCCCTCGTTGACGGCACGCCATGCCATGTCCACCTGGAAGACGTAACCCGCGGAGTCCACGGCGTCGAGGTCCATGCGCTCCAGCAGGTCGCGCTGGAAGGCGCGGTAACCGCCGGTGATGTCGGACAGGCCGGCACCAAGCGCCATGGAGGCGTAGATGTTGCCGCCGCGGGAGAGGAACTTACGGTCTGCCGGCCAGTTCACGGTCTTGCCGCCCTTGACGTAGCGGGAACCCAGGACAAGCTCCGCGCCATCGTCGATCTTGTCCAGCAGCAGGTGGAGCTGCTCCGGGGCGTGGGAGCCGTCGGCGTCCATCTCGCAGAGAACCTCATAGCCGTTCTCGATGCCCCACTTGAAACCGGCCAGGTAAGCCCCGCCGAGGCCACCCTTGCCCTCGCGGTGCAGTACGTGGATGCGGGAATCGTCCTTGGCCATCTGATCCGCCAGGTCCCCGGTGCCGTCCGGCGAGTTGTCGTCGACGACGAGAACGTTCACGCGCTCCGGTTCGGCCTCCAACAGGCGACGCGTGATGATCGGGAGGTTATCGCGCTCGTTGAAAGTCGGGATGATGACGAGAGTCTTATCGCTGAGCTTCTTCATAATGTGATTAGTTTATCTGCTTTTCTTGCGCCGTGTGGGCCGAGACGCGAGGAAGGCCCCGATTATCCCCAAAACACCCGCGGCAGCTAGCCCCAGCTCCACCCAGGGACCCGCGGCCACGGACGGCGTGATGCCATCGCGCAGCGGAATATCGGCCTGCAGGATATCCGGGCGGAACAGCCGGCTCTGGGCCACCACTTCCCCATCCGGCATGACGATCGCCGAGACCCCGGAGGTCGCGGCTACGACGACCGCCCGGTCCGTCTCGATCGCCCGCATTCGGCTCATCGCGAGCTGCTGGTAGCTCATGTCCGTGAATCCAAAAGTGGCGTTATTCGTCGGGCTAGCCAGCAACTCCGCACCATTACGCACCGCGTCGCGGGGGCTGGCGTCGAAAGATATCTCGTAGCAGGTGGATACGCCCACGAGGACGTCGCCGCGTGCAGCGGGCATCCGCACCACGCCGGGCCCGTCGCCAGGGACGAAGTTGCCCGCCCGCTCGACGTTCTCGTTAACGTGCTTGAGGATCTCCCGGAAGGGCATGTACTCGCCGAAGGGCTGGAGGAACTTCTTTACGTGCTTCTCTCCCGGTCCCGGCTCGCTGCTGGTGGCCGGGCCCCAGGTGAGCATCGTGTTTTCATTCCCGATGACGGTGCCAACCATCACCGGAGCGTTGACTGCCGTGACCGCCGAGTCAATGGCGGCGTGGGCATCCGGGTCCTTAAACGGGTTCACATCGGAGGAGTTCTCCGGCCAGATGACCACGTCAGGCTGCGGTGCCTCGCCGGTCGCGACCGAGTCCGCCAGCTCGTGGGTGCGCTGCACGTGGTTGTTCAGCACGGCGCGGCGCTGGGCCGCGAAGTCCAGGCCGGCTCGCGGGACATTGCCCTGGATTGCGGCGACGTTGACCTGGCCTGCGGTGGGCTCCTGGCTAAAGCTCGAGCCGTAGATGACGGAGGCCAGCAGCACAGCGCCCACCACGCCGGCGTACTGCAGGCGGATTTTCGGCGCGACCGCAGCCCGGGTCTTGTACGGCGGACGGGCTGCCAGGTAGATGAAGCCGCCGAGCAAGACGACCAGGAAACTCACGAACGCGGAGCCACCAAGCCGGATATCGGCGGCCAGCGGCCCGGAAACCTGGCCCCACGCCAGCCGACCCCAACCGAAGCCCCCGAACGGCCAATGGGAACGGAAACCCTCGACAGCGACGAAGAACGCCGCCGCGCCCACGATGCTGCGCCAGTTCCAGGTTCCGTTTCCCCAGCGCAGCAACCAGCGGGCTCCGAGGCCAAAAAGCAAGGCGTAGAGCGCCTGCACGATGGCGAGCGCGATCCACGCCGAGGCGCCGACGAACTCCCCGATCCAGGGCAGCAGAAAACCATAGGTAGCCAGCGAGTTGAGGAAGGCGAGCGAGACCGCGTGCCGCTGCGTGACAACGGCGAAGAAGAGCGCGTAGCCCAACGGGGCCGCCCACCACAGCCCGGTGGGCTCGTAGGAGGCGAAGACCATGAAGCCCGCAAAAAGGGCTCCCCCCCCCCGCCACGGCGAGGGAAGGTTAGCGAGCCACTGCTTCATCGGGCGTTATCGGTCCCGGCAGGACCCTCGTCCCCGAACTCCTCGCTGCGGTGGTCGATGACCTCTCCCCAGCCTGGAATGTTGCGCACCTGCGGGTCGCTGGCCCGGGAGGACATGATGAAGGACTCGCCTCCCAGGCGGGTGACCTTCGCTCGCAGCGCGGTGCCCATGGAACGTCGAGCGATCGAGCGGGTCGGCGGGAGCATAAACAGAATGCCCACGACCCCCGTCACCACGCCAGGCAGGGCGACCAGCAGAGCACCGAACGCAGAGAGCGCTGCATCCCCGGTCAGCTTTCCTGGCGACCTGCGGCTCCGCAGCACGCGCACCGTCAGCGCGCGCATCTGCCAGGCGGCGATCGCGACACCGAGGATGAACAGCCCCAGGTACAGCAGGATCGTCCAGCCGAAGCCGAGCCACTTGCCCAGCAGAATAAAGGCCAACAGCTCCACGACCACGTAGAGGAAGAAGCTCCTGCGCATAAGTTTTCTGTGTCCTCCTAAAAGACAATCAGCGCACCAGCGGCATGCGGTACCTGATAGCACTAACGCTGCAGCGGTGTTAGAGATTCCATCGTAGTCCGGGCGGTGGCAAAAGCGCTCTAACGCGGCGCGAGCCGCCACAGCCAACGCGGAACCAGCTGCATCACCGCAGCCAGCACGCGGAGCTTGCCCGGAATCCACACGTCGTCGCGGTTGCCTTCCAGGGCCTCCACGGTCGCCTTCGCAACCACGTCAGGGGTGGAGGACATCGGCGCAGGATCCATCCCCTCGGTCATCCGTCCGATGACGAAGCCGGGGCGCACGACCATCAGCCGCACCCCGCTGCCCCGCAGGGCGTCCTGCATCCCCTGGGCGAACCCATCCAGGCCGGCCTTCGCGGAACCGTAGACGTAGTTCGGGCGGCGCACCCGGGCACCGGCGATCGAGGAATACGCCACCAGCGTGCCCGTGCCGCGGCGCTTCATCCGCTGGGATAGTTCCGTGAGCAGCACGGCCTGCGCGGTGAAGTCGGTGTGCAGCACCCGGTAGACCTCAGCACCGTCCTCCTCCGCGAGCTGCTGGTCTCCCAGCACCCCGAACATGGCGAAGGCAGTGTCGATTGGCCCGCAGTCCGCCTCCATCTCATCGATGACGCCGCTGTGGCTCGCGGTATCTGCCGCGTCGAAGAAGTAGGTCTCCACCCGCCGTGCGCCCAAGCCTCGTAGCTCCTCGGCCAGGGTATCCAGCGCTTCAGGCCGGCGTCCTGCCAAAAGGAAGGACTGCCCCGGTGCCAGCAGGCGCGCGATGTGCTCGCCGATCTCGCTGGTGGCGCCGAAAATGGCGATATTAGACATCGATAGCCACAACCCCTCGTTGCATCGCGTCCACGGCCTTACGCGCGGACTTCCTCACGTCGTTGGAATAACCGGTCATCTTGATCTGATCCAGCAGGTCCTTCACCCGACCACAGGCGCGGACGAAGTCGCCCGGGGTCAGCACCGCCCCCGAGGCCTCCGCGGCCTGCAGGCAGTACTCCAGCGGTGCCCCGGCCACCCACTGGTGCACCGCCGTGGCGAAGCCCAGCTGGGGCTCCCGCGTGGCGGTCAGGCGATGGCGTTCCTCGTCGCTGACCAGCTCCTTGTACACGCGCAGCGTGTGAGCCACCGCCTCCTCCAGCGCATCGGTCGGCAATTTGGTCCGCACGGTGGACTCCCGGCGGTTCTCAAACACGCAGGCACTCACCGCAGCAGCCAGCTCGGCCGGGTCGAGGTCATCCCACAGCCCACGGCGGAGGCACTGGGCCACCAGCAGATCGGATTCGTGGTGGATCCGGGCCAGCTTCTCGCCCTCTTCGGTGACCTTTGCCGCCGGGGTGCCGCCCTCACCCGCCCAGGTTTCCACGTAGCCCAGCTCCTCGAGCAGGGCGATAATCCGGTCGAAGGTGGCGGTCAGCGAGTCCCCTGGCTGCTCGGACTCCTGCTTCTGGTACTCCCAGCGCCGACCGGCCTTCAGTACCGACTGTGCCTTCTTCGCCAGCTCCTCGCGCTCCGCCCAGGAATGCACCGGGTGGACATGCAGCTGATTGCGCAGCTCCGCGGCCTTCTTCGAACCCCCGCGGGCGTGCGGGCGGATCTTCTTCGGCTTATCCAGGTGCATGCGCCGCAGCTGGGAGGCCACAGCACGGGCGTGGCGTTTCGGTGCGCGCTCCACGCCGCGGTGGATCCGCATGTGACCGATGATCACCGGTGTGTTACGGAACATGTCGGTGGCCACGCGCTCTACCCAGCCGTCGTCGAGAACCAGCGTGGGGCGCGGATTACGGCCCGAATCAGAACGGACGACCACGGCGGTCACCGGGTTCTTACCCGTCGGCAGGGCGATCACATCACCCACGTTGATCGAGCGCAGCAGGTGTTCGACCTCCTGCTGGCGTTCGAGGGCGGCATCCCGCTTGGCTTGCCGCTCCTCGTGGGACAGCGTGCGCCGCAGCTCAGCGTAATCCAAGACCTGCTCGGTGAGCTCGGCGGCGTCGTCCCGCTGTGCGGCCTCGGTGCGACCCACCAGGGCCTGAAGCTCTGCACGCTCCCGGTCGAAGTCCTGCCGCCGCAGCTCCACGGCGTGCGCGCGCTCCACGATCGTGTCATTGGCCTGGTACTGGGCGAAGGAACGCTCCAGGATCCGGTGCGCCTCCGCCCAGCCCTTCGTGGCGATGAGGTTGACCGCCATGTTGTAGCCCGGCCGGAACGTCGAATCCAGCGGGTATGTCCGGGCCGAGGCCAGCGCTGCCACCGCGTAGGGATCGACCTGGGGGCTCCACAGCACCACGGCATTGCCCACCGTGTCGATGCCGCGGCGCCCCGCGCGCCCCGTCAGCTGCGTGTACTGGCCCGGGGTCAGTTCCGCGTGAGCCTCCCCGTTGAACTTCGTCATCTTCTCCAGCACCACCGTGCGCGCGGGCATGTTGATGCCCAGCGCCAGCGTCTCGGTGGCGAAGCAGATCTTCAGCAGCCCACGGCTAAACAGCTTCTCAACGATGTGCCGGAACGCCGGCAGCATCCCCGCGTGGTGCGCCCCGAAGCCCCGCATCAAGGCCCGGCGCCACTGGCGGAAGCCCAGCATGTGCAGATCCGCCGGCTCCAGCCCAGCCACGCCCTCGTCAATGACCTCGCCGATCTCACGTGCCTCCTCGGGCGTGGTGAGCTCCACCTTCCGGATCAGCAGCTGCTGCACCGCCTTATCGCAGCCGATGCGGGAGAAGATGAAGTAGATCGCCGGCAGCATCTTCGCCTGCTCCAGGTGGCGCACCACGTCCTCGCGCCGGGGGCCACGTTGATTGCCATAGGCCTCGGCCTTCCCCACGGCAGAAAGCAGGGAGCGGTTGATCGCGCCGGGGTGGTCCTCCCCCGCCAGGTGTTCGGCATTCTTGCTGAACAGCCGCATGATCTTGGAGCCGACCATCATGTACTGGGTCAGCGGGACGGGGCGTTTATCAGTGACGATGATGTCCGTCTCACCCCGCAGGGTGCGCAGCCAGCCGCCGAACTCCTCCACGTTGGAGACTGTCGCCGAGAGCGACACCAGGGTTACGCTGTGGTCCAGGTTGAGGATCGTCTCTTCCCACACCGGCCCGCGCCACCGGTCGGCTAGGAAGTGGACCTCGTCCATCACCACGTGGGTGAGGCTGGCCAGCCGATCCGAGTCCGCGTAGATCATGTTGCGCAGGACCTCGGTGGTCATGACGACGATCGGCGCATCCGGGTTGAGGGTGACGTCGCCGGTGAGCAGCCCGACATTCTCCTCGCCGTAGCTGGCGCACAGGTCGTGGTATTTCTGGTTGCTCAGTGCCTTGATCGGCGTGGTGTAAAAGCATGCCCCGCCACCGTGGAAGGCCATGTAGACCGCGAATTCGCCGACGATCGTCTTTCCGGCACCGGTCGGTGCTCCCACGAGGACTCCCCTGCCCTCGGCGATCGCAGCGGCTGCGTCGAGCTGGAATTCATCGAGTTCGAAGTCGTATTCCTTCCGGAACTCTTCGACCAGCGTGGGGTAGTTTTTTGCGTTGCACGTAGCGCTGTTAGCCATATGTGTACCGAGTCTATCCGCTCGCTGTTGCTCACGCGTTTCAGGACGTCGGTTCGGGCGGTCGCTCAAGCCTCGGCTCGCCACCCATTGGGGTGAGGTGGTGTTTAAACGTCCTCGTCGAAGATCTCGGCGTAGTTGAAGGAGTTCCGCCGTCCCATGCCAGGGTCCGCCGGTGCCTGACCCGCGATTCCTTGGGAGGCCCTGACCGGCTCGGCCCGTTCGACTGCCTCTGCGGGAGCGACCGCGCCGGAGGGGCGAATCTCAGAACCAGAGGCATCCGCCTCCCGAGCCTGCCGCTTATCCCGGCGCTTATCGTTGAAACGGATGATCAGGTAGGCGATCTCCATCATCAGGGTCAGCGCGCAGCCGAGCGCCAGCATGGAAAACGGGTCAGCCGGAGTCACGAAAGCCGCGAAGGCGAAGAGACCGACGATGATGTAGCGGCGCTTCGTCTTGATGCTGTCGTAGCGCAGCAGCCCCGCGAAGCTCAGCAGCACCGTGAACAACGGCAGCTCGAAGCTCACACCAAAGACGAGCAAGAGGATGAGGACGAAGCTGAAATACTCGCTGCCCTTGAGCGCGGTGATCTGGGCCTCTTCGCCAACCGTGAGGAGGAAGTGCAGGCCGTGGTGCAAGACCAGGTAGGCCAGCGCGGCGCCGAAGAAGAAAAAGAGTGTCGCGATCAGCGAGACCGAGACCGCCCAGCGGCGCTCATTCTTCTTCAGCCCCGGGGTGATGAAGCCCCAGATCTGGCCGATCCACACCGGAGCGGAGAGCACGATGCCGGCGATGAAACCGACCTTCAAGCGCAGCAGGAACATCTCGAAGGGGCCGGTGGCCAGCAGGCGGCACTCCCCGGTCGCGGCACCGAAGCGCACCTCGGACGGAAGTTTGCAATAAGGCTCGCGGAGGATTTCCCCCAGGCTGCGGAGCGGGCCCACGTTGGTGCCGTACCAGAGGTAGCCCAGGATCGTGCCGATCAGGATGGCGATGACCGCGATAATGAGGCGGCGGCGCAACTCCTGAATGTGCTCGACGATGCTCATCGCGCCGTCGCTTGGGCGCTGGTTGGCACGGCGAAAAGCCCGGCGGCGGGGCCGCTGGGCTGTGCGTGCTGCCTGAGGGGTGTTACTCATGCGGAAAAGCGAAAACGCGCCGAAGGTGGGCGCGAGTTTCTACCTAGTTGCTGTTCTGATTCTGCTGCTGCGCTGGATTGACCTCCTGCGCCGGATTAGGCTGCGGCGCGCGCTGCTGCTCGATGGCCTCCTGCCCGTTCTGCTCTGGGTTATCGGTGCGCATCTCGTCCATCTCGGACTTGAAGATACGCATCGAGCGGCCGAGGGAACGGGCGGCGTTCGGCAGGCGGGATGCGCCGAACACGAGAAGGACAACCAGCAACAGGATGAGGATGTGGCTACCAGAGAGCATGAAGGTTTTTGCCTTTCAGAACCTGCGTTAAAAATCTCAGCCTTCAGCTTACATCGGGGAAACGGTCCCGATAAACCCCCAGCCCCGCTTCCGCGCGTCGCGCGACGCGTCCGGCGAGGTCCGGGGTCGAGAGTTCCGCGACCTGTCCGGCATGGGCGATCAGGAAGCGCTCCAGCCAGGCCCCGGTGTCCGGCATCGTCACCGCGGTGCTCCGGCTCTCGGGGCTGGTCGTAACGGAGGTGGCTTCGGTTCGGGCGTCTTCGCTCACGCCGCCGTCTCCCGCCTCGGCGTCCTGCCACAGCGGGAAGTACTCCAGCATCCACAGGGCGGAGTCGGAGAGACGGAAGTGCGCCCAATCGGCGGCCGCACCAAAGGCGAAGGGGTCGGTGGCATCCACCTCGGTGGACAATCGCGCCGGTGCGCTGGCCTCCTCCCCGAGCGTGACCTCGCTCATGCGGGAAACCCGGAAGTTCTTCGGGGACTGATCCACCACGCCCTCGTCGTCGATGCTGCGCGCCAACAGATAGGCGTTGCCCTCGATCATGCGGATTGCGTCCGGCACCAGGCGGCGGCTACTGCGCTGATCCCGGCTGAGGGTGAGGTATTCGCAGTCCACGACACGCCTCTCCGCGAGTGCGGTGCGCAGCAGATCCAGGGTGGACTCCACAGTGTTCTCCGGGGAGTTGGGCTGGGGTTGCGCAGCCGTGTCCAGGTGCTCCGGGGTGATGGTGCCGAATTGAGAGGGGCCGGAATCGGTGCCCGTCGAAGGCCGGTTGGCCGCGCCCTGCTTTCCCTTCAGGAGGCCACGCAGCTTGGCGGTGACCGAGTCCACGGCTTCCCGCTGCTCGGCGGGGACGGCGTCCCGGACCGCTTCCAGGTTGAGCAGCAAGGCGCCGGCCTCCACGGTGCTCAGCCGCACCGGGCCGTCCAACCCGGCGGTGAACTGCGCCTCCGCGGTGGTGCGGTCCATCGCGATCTCAACCAGCGATCCCGGGTAATAGCCCGGCAGCCCGCACATGCTCAGTTGCTTGAGCTCGTGCTGGATCTGGGCCACGCTGAGTCCCAGGTCGCGGGAAGCCCGCATGAAGGAGCCACGCGGATGGGCCTGGAACCAGGCCAGCACCGAAAGCGTCTGGGCGAACTGCTGGGCCACCAGGTTGACCGGCGGCGCTTGGACGTTGGCCGGTTCGTCTTCGTCCATGGCCTGATCGGGGGCGTCGGCTTCCGTGATCTCCGGCTCTTGCTCGTCCACCGCTGAACCGCCATCCAAGGTCGCGGCCGGCGCGGCTGTAGCCTGCGTGGCTGAGATCTTTTCCTGGGTGCCCAGCCGCTGGGCGCGCTGCAGAAGGTCGAGGACCTCAACGACGAGCTGCTGGGGCCCCAGCAGCACTGCATCCGGGGCATAGCTCGCCGCCGTCTGCACTAGCCAATCACGATCCACCGGCCCGACCGTCCCCACTCGTCCGTCGGGCGTATCGCGGAGCTCGTGGGCCATGTCCTGAAGCTCGATGGCCCCCTCCCCCGTGAACAGCACGCTAGCTGTGACCTTCGTCTGGTGCCCTTCCAGCCCGCGACGAATCAACTCGCCGGCCGGCACAGGCTGACCGGTCGCGGGATCGGTGGGTGCCGGGTGCTGGGTGAACTGCGCCTCCGCCCGAACATCGGAGAGCCTGGCCAGGCGGAAGGTGCGCTGGGCACCCCGGTCAACGTCGAAACCGGTGACATACAGGCGGCCCTCGACCCCGGCAACCGCCCATGGATCCAGCGTGCGCTGCTCCGGCTCGACCAAGTAGGCCGGGTAGTACCAGAAAGTCATCCGCAGCCCGCGCTGGGTGGCGCGGAAAATAGCGTCGACGCTGCGCGGATCCAGCTCCACCATGTCGGGGACGGGCTGAACCACGGCGGCATCGTCGACCCTGCTGAGCCCCGCGCCGGCGAGCTTCAGCTGCGCTTGTGCCGTGGGGCCAGCCATCGCGGAGTCCACCGGTTGGCGTGCCCACTGCGTGGCGGTCGCCAACACCTGCAGCTCGGCTTCCGAGAGGTCCAGGTCCGGGAGGAAGACCTGCTCGGGGCGCAGCAGCCAGTAGTCCTGCCCTTCCCGGCTTTCGTGGCTCAGCTGGATCCCCAGCTGGCGCAGCGACTCCCGGTCCCTGTGGAACACGCGTTCCCGGGACTTAAGCTGCCCGGAATAGCCCTCGATATTCTCAACGACCCAGGCGGTCGGCCGGGGGCTTGGGGCGTTGAGCAGGCCGATGACCAGGTTGAATAGCCTGCTCGCGCCCTGCTGCCAGGTCACCTTCACTGGCCGGTTGCGGGACCCGGCGCTGCCGGGCTTGTGTGGACCCACCATCGGCGCTTAACCCCGCGCGGGCGCGTCGGCACCGCCGAGATCAGCCATGCTGGCGATCATCTCGTCTACCTGCGGATCCGTGGCCGCGAACGGGTCCGGGAGCGCAACCTCGCTGCCGAATTCGCCGTTGATCTTCAGCCGCATCCAGTCCACGGTCGTGGCGCAGCCGTGCTCCCGCGCGGCGGAGAGGAAGCGTCCACGCAGGGCCGCACGCGTCGTCGTCGGAGCCTGGTCCATCGCCTCGTGGATCTGCTCCTCGCTCAGGATCGACGTTGCCTGGCCGCGGCGCTTCAGCACGTTGAACAGCCCACGGGTGGGGTGAATATCGTGATATCGCAGGTCAATCTGCGCCAGCCGCGGATCGGTCAGCTCCAGTCCGTGGCGGGAGGCCATGCCGTCCAGCAGCTTCTTCTTGATCACCCAGTCGATCTCGGTGTCTACCGGGGAGAAATCCCCGGTCTCGAAGCAGTCCAGGACACGACCCCACAGCTCCACCACCGGCTCGAGCTGCTCGCGCGGGGGGCCCAGCCAACGCCCATCGACGCACTCTGGTTCTGGGCGGCGCTCCAGCCACTGCACCGCAGCGGCGTGGAAGGTGCGCTGCATCTCCAGGGGGGTGGCAGTCTCGCCGCTGCGCAGCTTGACCTCGGTGAGCCCCGTGAAGTCCCGGGCGATGTCCCGGATGGCGCGAATCTCGTTGGCCAGCTCGTAGTTCGGCAGCTCCACGCCCGCCTCGATCATCTCGAGGACCAGCAGCGCGGAACCGATCTTCAGCGCGGTGGTGGTCTCGGACATGTTCGAGTCGCCCACGATCACGTGCAGGCGCCGGTACTTCGAGGAGTCCGCGTGCGGCTCGTCACGGGTGTTGATGATCGGTCGGGAACGGGTGGTGGCGCTCGAGATTCCCTCCCACATGTAGTCCGCCCGCTGGCTCATCATGAACCCGGCCTCGAAGTTCTCGTTCGGGGCGCCCGGGCTTGGGATCGTGAGCTTGCCCGCCCCGCAGATCAGCTGGCGGGTCACCAGGAACGGCAGCAGCTGGGAGGACAGGTGCTTGAGCAGCACGTTGCGGCTGATCAGGTAGTTCTCGTGGCAGCCGTAGGAGTTGCCCATCGAGTCGGTGTTGTTCTTCAGCAGGAAGACGTGCCCACCGACACCGTTGCCGGCCAGCTCTTCCTCGGCGCGGCTCGCCAGTTGCTGGACGAGCTCGTCGCCCGCGCGATCGTAGGCGAGCAACTGGTGCAGGCTATCGCACTCTGCGGTCGCGATCTCCGGGTGCGCGCCCACATCCAGGTACAGCCGGGAGGCGTTCTCGGTGAAGATATTGGAGCTGCGGTACTTCTCCACGATGGGAGAAAACAGCAGGCGGGAGACCTCATCGGGCCCCAGGCGGCGCGTGCCGTCGAGGACGTTCGTGATGCCGTACTCCGTCTCCAGCCCCATGATGCGGCGGACGTAGACGGGGTTCTCCGCAGCTGCCTGCTCCGTTGGCGTGGCGTCTCCGGTCACCGGGCTCACTGTCCGCCCTTCTGGACGTAGGAGCGGACGAATTCTTCGGCGTTGGTCTCCAGCAGTCCGTCGATTTCGTCCAGGAGGTCGTCCGTCCCGGTGACGTTGACCTGCTGGGTGCCCGAATCCTGCTGCGGGGCGTCGTTGTTCTCGGCGTCGTCGCCGCCTCCGCCGCCGAAGACCTGCTGCTGAGCGTTTGCCATGCCTATCTCCTCAAAGGTTGATTAGTTGAACTTCACATTACCTGGGCTCCCGGGCGCGTTCGGCGCTAGGGCGTGTCTCCTAATTGTGGGCCTG
>NZ_KV823537.1 GCF_001815985.1 Corynebacterium sp. HMSC27B11
CCCCGAAAGTTGGACTGGTTTAATTCTAGGCGGTGAGGGGTTCAAGGGTCTGATTCCGATATTGCATCGGGGTCAGGCCCTTGAGTCGTTGTTGGACGCGTTCGGTGTTGTACCACCCGATGTACTCGTCGATCGCTTGGTTGAACTCTGCGACCGTGTCGAAGACTTCACCGTGGTACATCTCGGTTTTCAAGTGCCCGAAGAAGTTCTCCATGACCGCGTTGTCGTAGCAGTTGGCTTTACGCGACATCGACTGAACACCACCGTTGTCGCCGATCAGATTGCGCCACGAGGAATGCTGGTACTGGAATCCTTGATCGGTGTGCATCATCCACCCGGGTTCAGGTGCACACGCTGTGATCGCCTTGGACAAAGAATCGGTGGTCAACGCTGTCGACGGTGATGTAGCCACAGTGTGGGCAACGATCGAGCGGTCGAACAAGTCCATCACCGGTGACAGGTAGACCTTGCGGCCTTGGACCCTGAACTCGGTGACGTCGCTGACAAAGACGGTATTCGGCCTATCTGGGGTGAACCTGCGGTCAAGCGTGTTGTCAGCGATGTGGCTGATCGTCCCAGTGTAGGAAACATATGGCCTGCGCTGGCGGATCTTGGCTCGAAGCCCCATCT
>NZ_KV823538.1 GCF_001815985.1 Corynebacterium sp. HMSC27B11
AAACCAGTCCAACTTTCGGGGGCTAGTTCAATCCCCCCTGCACAGTCCCCGCACAGTGCGGCTTCACTTGCTCGCATAGCCCCACGCAACGTTTGTGACGGGAGTGGCAAAAGTGAAATGTGTCCTGCGTTATAATCAGGCCATGTCTGCGCCGCTCTATGCCGATGCCGATCGGTGGATGGATCGTGACGACTCGCCCGCCGGCGGTCGCACGGTCCGCGGCCTCATTGCCCCAGCCATGGCGCTGCCCAAGCGCTTCCTCAACTTCATCTCCACCACGCCCGGGATCCTGACGATCATTTCCTTCCTGCTCGTCGCCGCGATCCTCGCCGCCGGTGGCGCGATGGCGCTGAGCTCCACCTGGCGGCAGAACGACCTCAACACCCTAGTCAGCCGCACCGAACCGCTCTCCAACGCGGCCCAGGAACTCTTCAACTCCCTCTCCGTCGCGGACTCCGCCGCCACCACGGAGTTCCTCGAAACCAAGGAACAGAGCTCCACCCAGTCGCAGAGCTACGACCGGCACATCGCCAACGCCAGCCAGGAGATCATCAAGGCCTCCGCCGGAATCGACAACGTCGACTCCCGTGAGATGGAGCTCGTCCTCCAGCTGCAGACGGATCTGCCCCGCTACGTCGAGCTCGTCTCCGAAGCGAGCGCGAACGACCGCTTCCGCAACCCCGTCGGTGCGTCCTACCTGACCCAGGCCTCCCACCTGATGCAGCGGACCATGCTGCCCGCCGCCGAGGAGCTGTACACCATCACCTCCACGCAGGTCAGCGAGCAGCAACGCCACGTGATCTCGCCGATGTGGTTCCCGCTCTCCGGGCTCATCGCCGCGGTCGTGCTGCTGACCATCGCGCAGCTGTGGCTCTCGGCCAACACCAACCGCGTATTCAACATCGGCTACCTGATCGCCACGATGCTCATGGTCATCGCCCTGCTCGTAGCGTCCATCAGCGCGGGCTGGACCTGGAAGGCCGGAACCAACTGGATCCAGTCCTCCATGGGCCCGCTCGAAACACTCACCCAGCAGCGCATCGCCGCCCAGCAGGCCCGCACCGGCGAAGCGCTGGGCCTGGTGCAGCGCAGCTACGGCGACGACAACCAGGAGGAATTCTCCAGGACCATCGCCCGGATCGACAACGAGCTCGAGTCCATCCGCGACTCCGTAGTCTCCCCACACCGCATCGTCCTGGCCCTCGAGCACCTCCAGAAATGGGACGCCGCCCACGCCGTCATGGTCTACGAACTGCAGCACGGCAACTTCAAGGCCGCCTCCGCCGCCGCCCTGGGCTCCCCATCCGACGACGACCAGCAGGCCGTCGTCGCGAACTCCAACCGCTCCCCCAAGGACGTCCAACTCGACCTACGCACCAGCTACACGCTCTTCGACGAGGAGCTGCAGGAGCTGATCAGCGAGTCCCGCGAGCAGCTGCGCGACGTGCTCACCGCAGGGCAGTCGGCCGCACAGCGGACCGCGACGATCGTCGCCATCATGACCGCCGTCGCCGCGATCGCCACGCTCGCCGGCACCAGGCCGAGGGTGAGGGAGTACCTGTGATGATCAACACCAACCGCCGCAACGCCCGCGCAGGCCGCTCCCGCCTGCGCCGGAGCACCGCCGCACTCCTCGGCACCACGACCCTGCTCACCGGCTGTGCCACCACTCCGACCAGCCCGTCCTGGCCGATCGTGGCCCGCGAGCCCGACGCCGACCTGCCCGCGCAGGCGCGCATCTACGACACCGCAGACCTCGAGCCCGTCCACACCGAATACGCGGAACCCCTCGGCTCCCTGGCCCCCACCGCAGCCAGTGTGAAGGAGAACGTGCCGAATATCTCCAAGCGCGGCCGCCTCATCGTGGGCGTGGCGCAGTCCCTCTACCGGCTGGGATACCGGGACCCGGAGAGCTCCGACCTGATCGGCTTCGAGGTCGATCTCGCCCGCGAGATCGCCCGCGATATCTTCGGCGACCCCGACAAGGTGGAATTCCGCTACGTGGAATCCCGCCACCGCGAGGACGCCCTCCGCACCGGCGACGTGGACCTCGTGCTGCGCACCATGACCACCACGCGGGAACGCCAGAAGGCGCTGGAGTTCTCCATCCCCTACCTGCACATCGAGGAGCGCCTACTAACGCAGAAGGGCTCCGGCATCGAATCTGTCGCCGACCTCAAAAACAAGACCGTCTGCGCCTCCCAGGACTTCCCGCCCGGCATGGTGGCCCACCACCTCCACCCCAAGCGCATCCTGCAGACCCGCACGTGGACCGATTGCCTCATGGCCATGCAGCAGGGGCAGGTGGACGCCATCTACTCCGACGACGCGATCCTCTCCGGGCTCGCCGCCCAGGACCCGGACACCCATCTCATCGGAGCATCCCTGGGCGAGGGCTACTACGGCGTGGCCATGGCACCATCCGGCAAGGTCGTGGGGCCCGGCGCGGAGTCCCTCGACGAGGACGACGAGCACGTGAGCTGGCAGAGCGAGGGGCTCACCCGGCAGGTCAACCGCACCCTCGAGCGGCTGCGGGACACCGGGGAGCTGAACCGGATGTATAAGCACTGGCTCGAGCAGTACCTGGGGCCCGCGCGAGAGCTGCCCGCCCGCTACCGCACGCCAGAGGAATCCGCTGCGTTGAAGAAGGAACGCGAGGAATACAACAGGGAGCAGATTCCGGGCATCGAGGAAGAGAAGGGAGGCGAGTAGAAGATGAGCGAGAAGGACGCAGCAGAGCCGAAGGTCCCGGAGCAGGACCGCAACGTGGACCCGGATGCCGGGCCACCAACCGAGGCCGTGGACCGCACCGAACCGGACGCAGCGACCGGGCCTGACGTCGTCACCGGCGGCACCGCGGAGCACCCGGAACCGGACGTGACCACCGGCCCGGCGACCGAACCCGGCGCCGCGAGGAAGGACGAGGGCGACGGCGACGGTGGCACCGAGGCCGTCGTCTTCGACCCCTTCGCCGACGACGATGACGAGGAAGAATTCGACCTCGCGGACCTCGGCGACCTCTCCGACCTCATCGAACCCGGCAGCACCGCCCAAGGGCGCAGCCAGGCTGACGTCCCCACCTCCGCCACCGAGGTCGGCAGCAGTACCAGCGGAGCGACCACCGACCCCGTCAAAGTCGACTCCGGGGAACGCTCCCGCCGGGAGGCGCTCTCCACCTTCCGCGAGCTGCGTGGCGCGGCGCGCGAGGGCAAGAACGTCGCCGACGGCATGGTCCACCTGCCGTTCATCACACCCACCGTCCCCGAAGAAGCGATCATTGACCCCAGCGCGGCCATCGCGAAGGGCATCGACCCTCCCACGCTGAAGGCCGGGGACCTCATCGCAGGACAATACGAAATCCTGGGCCCCATCGCCCACGGCGGCCTGGGATGGATCTACATCGCGACCGACCACAACGTCGCGAACCGCTACGTCGTCCTCAAGGGCCTGATGGCGACCGAGAACGAGCACGAACGCGCCGTCGCCGACTCCGAACGCGCCTTCCTCGCGGACATCACCCACCCCGGCATCGTGAAGATTTTCAACTTCATCGACGATCCTCGCTCCCCCGGCGGATTCATCGTCATGGAGTTCGTGGGCGGGCCGTCTCTGCGCGAACGGCGCCGCGAATCCCCCGACAACACGCTGCCGGTAGACATCGCCATCGGCTACATGCTGGAGGTTCTGCCCGCCCTGGACTACCTGCACTCCCGCGGGGTGGTCTACAACGACCTCAAGCCCGACAACATCATCATCACCGAGGACCAGGTCAAGCTCATCGACCTCGGCGCGGTCAGCGGCATCGGGGCGTACGGGCACATCTTCGGCACCAAGGGCTTCCAGGCGCCCGAGATCGCCAGCACCGGGCCGACCGTGGCCAGCGATATTTACACGGTGGGGCGGACGTTGGCCTCGCTGGTCGTGAACCTGCCCATCACCGATGGCGCCTACGATCCCGAGCTGCCCACCCCGGAGGAGGAACCGCTGTTCCAGCGGTATATGTCCCTCTACCGGCTGCTGCTGCGGGCCACCGACCCGGACCCGAATAAGCGCTTCAGCTCCGCGGTCACGCTCGCGAACCAGATGGTCGGCGTGCTGCGCGAGGTGCTGGCGATCCGGGATCGGGTGCAGCACGCGCACCTGGACACCCGCTTCACCGCGCAGCGCTCCACCTACGGCACGAAGCACATGCTTTTCCGCACCGACCAGCTCATCGACGGCATCCCGCGGTCCGTGGAGATCGCTGCCTCGGAGGTCATCGCGGCACTCCCACTGCCGCTGACCGAACCGAGCGATCCCGGCGCGTCGCTGCTCTCCGCTGCGCGCTACACGGAGCCCGGGGAAGTGCTGGACACGCTGGAGTCCGCGGCCAAGCAGCCCCAGATGTCCAGCTCCGTGGAGATCCCGCTGACGATGGTGCGGGCGCGGCTGGACATGGGGCAGGCCCAGGAGGCGCAGGACAAGCTCGACGAGGTGCAGGACTGGCTGGGCGGAGACTGGCGCTTCCGGTGGCTCTCCGGTGTCGCAGCACTCCTGCGCAGCGACTTCGTGACCGCGCAGTACCACTTCAACGAGGTGCTGCACCTGCTGCCCGGCGAGCCGGCGCCGAAGTTGGCGCTCGCGGCGACGAACGAGCTGCTTATGCAGCAGCAGGGGGTCAACACCACCAAGCTGCTGGACGACGAGACCGCCCAGCTGGGTGCGATGCTCTCCTATGCCTACCGCACGCCGATCACCGAGGATGTGAAGGTGCCGCCGGCGCGGCACTTGTCTCAGGAGCCCGCCACACTGCGGATGCAGACGATGCGACTGTACGGGCTGGTGTGGGCCACGAACCCCACGACCGTGTCTTCCGCCTTTGGTCTTGCGCGGCAGCTGACCGCTGAAGGGCTGGTGGACGCCGCGGTCGGCGTGCTGGACCGGGTGCCGCTGGCCTCGCGCCACCACCGGTTGGCGCGGCTGACCAGCATTCTCATGCTGATCAGCGACCGGAGTAGGCTCTCGGAGTCCCGGATCCGGCGCGCGGCGCGGCGGTTGGAGATCATGCCGACGAACGAGCCGCGGATGCAGCAGGTCCGCCTCGCGGTGATGCTGGCAGGGCTGAACTGGATTTACATCAATAAGAAGAAGGGCAACGACGTGAGCAGCGAAAGCCCGCTCTTCGACGTGCCATTCACGGAGCGAGGGCTGCGGCTGGGGCTGGAGCAGGGGCTGCGGATGCTGGCGCGGCAGGCACAGTTTGATCTGCACCGCTTCCGCCTGGTGGATATGGCGAATATGATCCGCCCGCGCACCTGGTTCTGATGCGCTTAGCGCGCTCCCACCGAGGCGCTCGCCTAGGATCAGACCCATGATGATCCGCTCGGCACGCCGCGCCACCGGTCGCGGCCTCGCACGCGGTGCCACCCGTCGCGCGCCGCATCGCACCACGCGCCGCACGTCGCGCTTCGTGGCCGCGCTCGCCGCTGCACTCGCGGGGATGCTCGCGCTCGCCGCTTGCTCCTCGGAGAACGCTTCGAACGGGCCCCTGCGTGTCTTCGCCGCGGCCTCGCTGAGCGTTGCCGGCGATGACCTGCTGGAGCTCTACGCCGCCGAGCACGACGGCCAGCAGATTGAATGGAACTTCGCTGGCTCCTCCGCCCTCGTCCGCCAGATCGAGCAGGGCTCCCCGGCCGATGCGTTCATCTCCGCTGACGAGAAGAACATGGACAAGGCCCTGAAGCTGCCGGAGTTCAGCAACGTCACGGACCGCGAGGAGCCGCGCATCGTCGCCACCAACCAGCTCGTCCTGGCCGTCGCAGAAAACCCCAAGACCCAGATCAACTCTCTCGAGGACCTAGCCAAGGGCGCGCGCGTCGCCATCTGCGCCCCGGAGGTCCCGTGCGGCACCCTCGCCCACGAGGCGCTGAAGAAGGCCGGCACCCCAATCGAGCTGCAGAACCCCTCCGAAGAGGCCAACGTCTCGAACGTCGCCACCAAGGTCGCCACCGGCCAGGTGGACGCGGGCTTTATCTACGCCTCCGACGCCGCCGCCATCCAGCGCCAGGGCAAGAAGATCACCACCCTGCCGGCCGAGCACGTTTCCCCGAATAAGTACCCCGCTGCCAGCACGGATGCCGGGGCGAATCACTCCGCCACCGAGTTCGTCCGCTGGCTCGCCTCCCCAGAAGCCCAGCGCATCCTCGCTGAGCACGGCTTCGGCCCTGGAGAGTCCGAAGAGTGAGCACACGCGCCTTCCCCCTCTGGACACTCGCGCTAGCAGTCCCGGCCTTCGCGCTGATCGCGGGCCCGATGCTGGGGCTGCTGCTCAACATTCCGTGGCCGAAGGCGCTGCAGCTCGTCACCGCCCCTGAGGTGCTGACCTCGCTGGGGCTCTCGCTGTCCACCGCCGCGATCGCCACCGCGCTCTCCGGGCTATTCGGTGTCCCTCTGGCGCTGTGGCTCGCTCGCCTCCAGCGCCGCCGCCCGGGGTTGTCGCAGCTCATCCAGCTCGCTGTTTACGCCCCGCTGGTGCTCTCCCCCGTGGTCAGCGGCCTGGCACTCGTGTTTTTCTGGGGACGTCCCGGCCTGCTTGGCCCCTTGCTGGATCGCGCGGGCTGGTCGGTCGCCTACACGACGTTGGGAGTCGTGGTGGTGCAGGTTTTCGTCGCCCTCCCCTTCGTCGTCGCGACCGCGGTAACGGCGCTGCGCTCGGTTCCGGATTCCGTTCAGGACGCCGCCGCCGTGGACGGCGCGAGCAGGTCCGAGGCGCTGCGGTTGATCATTCTGCCGATCGCGTGGCCGGGGATTGCAGTGGGATTGGTGTTGGCCTTCGCCCGCTCGCTGGGCGAGTACGGGGCTACGTTGACCTTTGCCGGTAATGTCGCCGGCCGGACCCGCACCCTGCCGCTGCTCATCGAGTTGGGCTTGAGCTCCAACGATATGGACTGCGCGCTGGGGGCCTGCCTGGTGTTGCTGGCGGTGTACGTCCTGGTCGTAGGCGGTATCGCTGGGCTGCGCCTGGTGCAGCCCAGCCGCCGTGGCTAAGGCGTGTCTGCCGCGAAAGTTAAGCTGTCTAGCGAAAGCTAATTCTTGCCCCAAGGAGTGTGGAGAATATGTCCGACCCGCAGCCGCAGCTGACGCATGTGCGCGGTGATGGCTCCGCCCACATGGTGGACGTCACCGCCAAGTCCGAGACCACCCGCACCGCGACGGCGGAGGGCTTCCTGCGGACGCGGGAGGACGTCCTCGCCATGATCTTCCAGGACGGCGACGGCGACCAGGCCGGACTGCCGAAGGGAGATGCGCTGCCTGTGGCGCGAGTCGCCGGGATCATGGGTGCGAAGAAGACCCCGGAGATTATTCCGCTGTGCCACCCACTCCCGCTGGGCAAGATCACCATTGACTTCGAGAAAGTCACCGATCCCGCCCCTGCCGTGCGGATTCTCGCAACGGTGAAGACCCGCGGTGTCACCGGTGTCGAGATGGAGGCGCTCACCGCCGTGAGCAGCGCGGCTCTGACGGTGTACGACATGATCAAGGCCGTGGATAAGCACGCCGAGATCACGGGCCTGCGGGTGCTGGCGAAGGCCGGCGGCAAGTCCGGGGATTGGAGCGTTAATGACTAGCACGGAATCGGCGCAGGAACTCCGGGCGAGGAACGCCGGCCGCACGGGGCTGGTGATCGTCGCGTCCACCCGGGCGGCCGCCGGCGAGTACGAGGACCGCTCCGGCATCATCGCTGTGGAGTGGCTGCGGGAACGGGGCATCGACACCCCGGATGCGCTGATCGTCGCCGACGCGGACGTCCCCGCAGTCATCGATCAGCTCTTCACCGGCGACGGGAGCACGGGAGTTGCGGGTGCCGGTGCCGGTAACCTCCCGGAGCTCGACGCACTACCCGACGTGGTGCTCACTTCCGGGGGCACCGGGATCTCCCCCAGTGACGTCACCGTGGATGCGGTGGAGCGCGTGCTCACTCGCCCACTGCCGGGCATCGCCGCTGAGTTCTTCCGGGTCGGAGGGGCCAAGGTGCCGACGGCGATCCTCTCCCGCTGCGTCGCCGGGATCGTCGACCGCCCCAAACCGGCCTTCGTGATGACGCTGCCCGGGTCCCGCGGCGGGGTGCGTGATGGGCTGGAGGTGCTGGACGGGGTGCTCGAGCACCTGCTGGACCAGCTCGCGGGTGGCGGCGACCACGAGGCCAAGGCTGCACAAGCCCCGACGGCAGAAGCTTCACCACCTGCGCCCACGCACGTTCCTGAGTCAAGCGCTGCCGAGCAGAACCACACGCTGCACGGGAGCGGCTGCTGCCACAGACCAGCCGTCCCCGATCCGCCGCACGTCGCGGAACAGACGGGCGTCGTCGTCCACACTCGGATCACCGAGGAGCCGCTGGAATCGCTGCTCAGCTCGGCGAAGGACGTCACCGCCACCCCAGCGATGGGCGCAGTCAGCACCTTCGAGGGTGTGGTGCGCGACCACGATGGTGGCGAGCTCGTCGACACCCTGACCTATAGCTGCCACCCCAGCGCGGCGCACGTGCTGCGGGAAGTGGTGGAAGAGGTCGTGGCCACCCACCCCGACGTCCGCGCCTGGGTGGCTCACCGCACCGGACCGCTGGAGATCGGTGACCTGGCGTTCCTCGTGATCGTCGCCGCTGCGCACCGCGGCCCAGCCTTCGCCGCCACCGCGGAGCTGGCCGACCAGGTTAAGGCGCGGGTGCCGATCTGGAAGGAGCAAAAACTCCGCAGCGGGGCCACCACCTGGGTCGGGCTCGATAGCTAAAGCCCCGCAGCAGGGGCTGCGGGGCTGCAGGGCTGTGAGATGTGGGCGGGTCCCACCCTCGGGTTCCGGCGAGCCCCGCCTCGCTTGCCTCTCCTCTCCCCTTTTTCCGCTCCCGCGCGCCCTCCACCCCCACCGTTTTGCAGAGTTTAAGGTCGCAAAAGCCACAAAAACCGACATCAAACTCTGCAAAACGCATATGAGAGTCGACCAAAAGCGGATAAGGGAGAGCGAATCATGAAAGGCCAAGACCACACCCCTCAGCCGTGCCACCCCCCGCCCTGCGACACTTCATTCTGCGTTTGATTCCACGTCATCTCGGCGTCCTAACCTCTCGGATTGTCCAACAAAGCAGCGCAACAATCGGAGATGAATAACCCCTTGCCATCCGACAATCCCACCCCAAACCGCAAGGTCAGCCGCCGTTCCCTGCTGGGCGGCGGCTCCATCCTCGCCGCCACCGCAGCCGCCACCGGGTTCGTGACGAACGCCCAGGCCCAGTCCTCGCACAGCTCATTCTTCGGCTCCAGCAACGGCTCCTCCAACCCAGGCGGAGCCAACCCCGACGCTGGCGTCCACGGCAAGCTCCCACTGCGCTTCCAGCCCAACGGCCGCTTCAAGATCGTCCAGTTCAACGACACTCAGGACGACCACCTCACCGACCGCCGCACCATCGAATTCATGGGCAAAGTCCTCGACCAGGAGAAGCCGAACTTCGCGCTCATCAACGGCGACGTCATCACTTCCGGTCCGAAGAACCCCCGCCAGGTCTACGAAGCCATCAACAACGTGGTCCTGCCGATGGAGTCCCGCTCCATCCCGTGGGCGATCACCTTCGGCAATCATGATGAAGACTCTGTCGAGGACGCCAACACCGGCGTGTATGAGCGCCACATGGCCGAGTTCGTTCGCCAATACAAGCACAACCTGAACCCGGTGGCGCCCGACCGCCCCTTCGGCCACTCCGATGCCCAACTGTTGATCGCGTCTGCCAAGAATCCGGCACAGGCCAGGTTCGCGATTTGGCTGCTCGATTCGGGCAACTACCTGCCCGAGGCCGACCCCGTGCAAGACAACGACGACGTTCCCAGCTACGACTACATCCGCCCAGCTCAGGTGGAATGGTACGTCGGCAAGTCCATCGAGGCCGAGAAGCGCTATGGAGCGAAGATCCCCGGCCTCATGTACTTCCACATCCCCACCTACGAGCACCGCGACATGTGGTTCGGAGGCCCGGCCAAGCACCTCGCGGCTAGCCACGCCAAGGCCAAGTCCACCTTCAACATCGAGGGTGTGAAGAACGAGGACGTGTACTACGGCTCCTTCAACTCCGGGATCTACGGCGCAGCGCGCGACCGGGGTGATGTCCTGGGCATTTACTGCGGCCACGACCACATCAATAGCTATAAAGGCGACTACTTCGGCGTGGAACTCGGCTACTGCCCGGGCACTGGTTTCGCCCCTTATGGCCTGATGGACGGCACGTGGCAGCAGCACACTCTCCGCGGTGCGCGTGTGTTCGAGCTCAATGAGAACTCGGAGAAGATCTACGAGTCCACCCGGCTGCTCTTCGCCAAGGACATGGGCGTGGACATGCAGCCGAAGAAGCAGCCCATCGCGAAACCAGCCGCGCTGCCGAGCTACGTGAAGTTCCCGCGCTAGCCGCGCGGTGCTACTCCACAGCGGGGCCACCACCTGGGTCGGCCTGGATAGCTAGAGCCCCGCGCACCCTCCCCTCCCCCGTTTTGCAGAGTTTAAGGTCGCAAAACACCCAAAAAGCAGCACTAAACTCTGCAAAACAAAGGAAGAAGCTGGTGGCCCGCAAGCCACCAGCTACCCCCTCACTGCTCGGCGAGTCCTACTGCTCGGCCAGCTCCATCGCGTACTGCGCGATAGCCAGCTCCTCGTTCGTCGGAACCACGAAGACCTTGATCTTCGAGTCATCCGTGGAGATCACACGCGGACCCTCCACGCCCTCCTTGTTGAGGTTGCGATCCTCGTCGATCTTGATGCCGAAGCCCTCCAGATCAGCCATCGCATCCTTACGCACGAACGCAGCGTTCTCGCCGACACCAGCGGTGAAGGTGATCGCATCCGTGTGGCCCAGGATCAGCATGTAAGAGCCGATGAAGCGACGCAGCTGGTGGATGTAGATGTCGTAGGCCAGGCTGGCGTCGTGATCGCCTTGATCCATCAGCTCCTTGATCTCGCGGAAGTCGTTGACACCCGCGATGCCCTTCAGACCGGAGTTCCGGTTGAAGAGGTTATCGATCTCGTCGACCTTCATGCTGCCGGCGCGTGCCAGGTGGAAGATCACACTCGGGTCGATGTCACCGGTACGGGTACCCATGACCAGACCAGCCAGCGGGGTCAGGCCCATGGAGGTGTCGATCGCCTCGCCGCCGCGGATCGCCGCGGCAGAGGCACCGTTGCCCAGGTGCAGGGTAATCTGGTTGACCTTCTCCGGCTCGCGGCCCATGATCTTCGGCACCGCGCGGGAGACGAACTCGTGGCTGGTGCCGTGGAAGCCGTAGCGGCGGATGTTGTACTTGTCCGCGACCTCCTTGTTGAGGCCGTAGTGCGCCGCGTGCTCCGGCAGGGTGGAGAAGAACGCCGTATCGAAGACCGCGACGTGCGGCACGTGGCCCAGCAGGGCGCGGGCGTTCTTGATGCCGTCGATGTTCGCTGGGTTGTGCAGTGGCGCCAGCGGGACGAGCTTCTCGATCTCAGCGACCATCTTGTCGTCGATCAGCACGGGCTCGGAGAAGGTCGCACCACCGTGCACGACACGGTGACCAACCGCGATGAGGTTCAGGTCCTGCGGGCCGCAGCCCAGCAGGGACATCATGCCGAACGCACGCTCCAGGCCCACCGAGTGGGACAGGATCGGGCGGGAGTCCTCCATCTTCGTGGTGGCCGTGGCGATCTTAATGTGGCCCTTCGGCTCACCGATCTTCTCGACGATACCGGTGATGAACGGCTCTTCGTGCGCATCTGCGCTCGGGTCCAAGACCTGGAACTTGATGGAGGAGGAACCGGAGTTCAGAACCAGGACGAATTCGATCTCGCCTGCTGCTGGATCGTGCTCGGAGGGTGCCATGATGATTGTCCTTTCGGGGGGCAGTGGTGAGGGGTGAGTGGTGGTTTTATAGTCGGGTGCTTAGCCGGCCTGGATCGCGGTGATCGCCACGGTGTTGACGATGTCCGGGACGGTCGCGCCACGGGACAGGTCGTTGACTGGCTTGTTCAGGCCCTGCAGAATCGGGCCGACCGCCAACGCGTTCGCCGTGCGCTGCACCGCCTTGTAGGTGATGTTCCCACTGTTCAGGTCGGGGAAGATGAAGACGTTGGCCTTGCCTGCCACGTCCGATTCCGGCATCTTCTTCTTACCGACGGAAGCGACGGCAGCCGCGTCGAACTGCAGTGGTCCGTCCAGCTGCAGGTCCGGGTTGTCTGCCTTCGCCTTCTCGACAGCGGCGGCGACGGCCTCGACGTCCTCGCCCGCACCGGAGGTTCCGGTGGAGTAGGACAGCATCGCGACCTTCGGGTCGATGCCGAACTGGGCGGCCGTCTTCGCGGACACCGCAGCGATCTCGGCGAGCTGCTCGGAGGTCGGGTTCGGGTTAACCGCGCAGTCGCCGAAGGCCCACAGGTAGCCGTCCATGACCATGAGGAAGATGGAGCTGACCACGGACGCACCCGGGGCGGTCTTGATGATCTGGAAGCTCGGGCGGATGGTGTGCGCGGTGGTGTGCGCCGCGCCGGAGACCAGCCCGTCGGCCAGGCCCTTGTGAACCATCATCGTGGCGTAGTAGGAGATGTCCTTCATGGTCTCCCGCGCCTCGTCGATGGTCACGCCCTTGGCCTTGCGCAGCTCCGCGAAGTCCTGGGCGAACTCCTCGAGCTGGGTACCGCTATTCGGGTCCGTCAGCGTCGCACCGGAGAGGTCCAGCTGCAGCTCGCGGGCACGGTGCGCGATCGCGCTCGGGTCGCCCAGGATGGTCAGGCGGCAGACATTCTGCTCGAGCAGCTGGTGGGCCGCCTGCAGGATGCGGTCGTCGTCGCCCTCCGGCAGGACGATGTGCGCGTTCTTCTCACGGGCCTGGATGATGAGGTTGCGCTCGAAGAGCTCCGGGCCGACGATCGGCTCGCGAGTCTCGGACTTGTGGACGCTGCCCAGCTCGACGTAGCTGATGGCCTCGCCCTCGCATTCCAGCGCGGAGGAGGTGCTGGCTGGCCCCTCCAACATGGCGATGCCCGCCGGGACACGACCGATGCGGACGAGCTGGCCGAGCGACTGCTGCACGGAGATGCGGTCGGCGTCGGAACCTGCGACGAGGATGTGAGAGGCGCCCAGCGCGCCGGCAAGGCGGGCGTCGAAGGAGACGGACCCCGTACCAACGAGGACGTCGGCGCTGGTGGTGCTGCCGAATTCCAGAGCCTGAGGGAAGTCCGGGTGGGACGGACGGATGTGTTCAAAAAGGTCGGCGCTGCTGCCGCCACCGGCGTTAGCTGCCTCGATGATCTTGGGGCGCTGCGCTGCTGCGCTAGCCAGGGGGCTCACGACTGCTGTGACGGTCACCTAGTTCATCCTCCAGGGCTTCGTAGCGGTTAGCCGACCACAGTTCTCTTATGTCAGTGGTGGGCTCGCAGCCCGCCACTATTACTGTGATCGGCTTCACTTTCTAGGTGAAACCATAACGTAACGCGCGTCACAACGCACGCCCGCTTCGCGACCCTCTACACCCCTTTCCTACCCCTATCTATCTCCATGATTGAGCCTTCAGGGGGTCGAAAACGGCAGCACCCCCGAGTGCGCTAGCGCCGTTCCCCTGCGTGCACCCGGCTATAGCGCTGGTCGGCGTAACGATCCGCATCCGGATCCACGCCCTGCTTGCCTGCCGTCATCTCAGCGGAGCCTTCTGCGTCCGCCTGGGCAGTCGGCGTTGCGCCAGCGCCCTCGATGTCCGTCTCAGCGGAGCCCTTGGCAACCGACTTAGCGCGTGCCCCGGCCTTGCCTCGCCACAGCCCCCAGAGCACGATGACGGCGAGGACGGCCAGGCCGATCTCCACCGCGCGCAGGCTCACCGTTCCCCCGGCGACCAGGCGGGAAGAGTTCAGCAGCACGAGCAGGAGCCCCACCAGACCACCGAGGACGGTGGGGTTGGCGCGACTGACCGCCCAGGCCGCGATCGGCGCGGCGATCACACCGCCGACCAGCAGGCCGGCCACTGGCTGCCACAGGGACAGGAACTGCGGGCCCAGCCCGAAGATGAACCCCGCGGAGGCCGCAATAGAAACCAGGAACTCCGCGGCGTTGACCGTCCCAATCACCTTCCGCGGCTGAGTCTTAGCGACCGTCAGCAGCGTGGAGGTGGTCATGGGCCCCCATCCGCCGCCACCGCTGGCGTCCAGGAAGCCACTGGTGATGCCAAGAACCCCCAGGCCGATGCGAGAGCGAGGTGCCCGGCGCGCGGTGTCCCGCTGCTTTTCCTCCTTCGTCTTCGACGCCTGCTTGGCGCTGGAGAGGAAGAGCGAGCGGAAAAGCAGCCACAATCCGAGCAGCAGTAGGAAGCTCGTCACCACGGGTTCCGCAGCGGCGGTGGAGATCTTGGAGAGCACCGTCGCCCCCAGGAAGGCGCCGATCGCGCCCGGCACGCCGAGGGCAAAAACGGCCGGCCAGTGCACATTGCCGAGCTTCCAGTGGGCCGCACCGGAGCAGGCGGTCGTGCCCACCTCGGCGAGGTGGACGGCAGCGCTGGCCGCGGCGGGGCCGATACCGGTGATCAGCAGCACCGTCGTGGCGGTGACTCCGAAGGCCATGCCCAGGGCTCCATCGACGAGCTGTGCAGCCAGACCAGCGATGGCGAAAAGCAGGATCTTCCTCATGCCGGCACCCTCTCCGCAGTCCAGTGGCTCGCAGTGACACCATCAGCCACGCCGGTCAGGGACGCCACCCGTGCGGTCACCAGCGGGGCGATCGCGGTGCCGAGTGGGCCCGCAGCGATCGCGCCCGGCACATCGACCCCCTTATCCAGCAGCAGGCCCGGGGCGAAGAACAGCGGCAGCACCGCGGTGGGTGCGGCCTGCGCCCCAGCGCGCTGGTCCAGCTCCTCGCGGTGCTGGGCCACGCTAATTCCTCCGCCGGTGGCGAAGATCGCCCGGGCGGGAATCCCCAGCAAGCGGCCGACCTCGGCGGCCAAATCCTCGACCGCCTCGTTGGCACCCGGCACAGAGGATCCGACGGCGTACACCACCGCGTCTCCCACCGAAGCGGCCACCGCGCGGTGGCCGTGAGCCTTTCGCCACTGCCCCACGAGGAGCTCAGCCACATCAGCACCCAAGCCAATCGGCTCGGTGGCACGCAGGGCCACCCCGTGGTTCCGCTCCGCCTCCGCAATGGCCGCGGGGACGTCCTTGCGCAGGTGGAAGGCGCTGGTGAACAGCAAGGGCATGACAACAGCCCGACGATGACCAGCGGCTCGCAGCTCGCCGACCACGGCGTCCAAGGTGAACTCGGAGAAGTCCAGGAAAGCTGCACGCGCACCGACCTCACGGGCAATCGCGTGCACGACCTCCTCGGCACCGCGGCGTCGCGAGCCGTGAGCCAGCACGATCACCGGCTCCGGCTGGGCGAAAGACTCGGCACACATCAGCTGCTCACCAAGCCCGCGGTCAATGTATCCCCGGTCGAGGGATTGATCAGCAGGAAGGAGCCCGTCTGACCGCCCCGGACATAGGCCTCCACTGGCAGCGGGTCGGCCACCGCCACGCGGATACGGGCGACGTCGTTCTGCTCCAGGGCGGTGGCCGGCTCCCCGGCCTCCCCCGCCTCCGCAGCCGCGCCATCGGCGATGCTCAGCTGCTCGTCGATGCCCAGCACGCGGGCGCGGACCTCTGCCGGACCGTAGCGCAGCAGCAGGTTAGAACCGACGCGCACCGGCGCGTCCGCCAGGTGGAAGGCCAGCGCAGAGAACTGGGTAACCGGCTCGGGCAGGGTCTCGTCGGAAAGGATGGAGCCGCGGGAGATGTCCAGCTCATCCTCCAGGCGGAGGGTAACGGACTGCCCGGCGGTGGCGCGCTGCTGCGGGCCGTCCGGGGTATCGATGCCAGCGACGCGGGAGCTGCGGAAACCAGCATGAACCGCGTCCCCGACCGCGACCTCGCCGGAGGTGATGCGACCGGCGTAGCCCCGGTAGTCGGTGGCGTGGTCCCGAATGACGAACTGCACCGGGAAGCGGAACTCCTCGGCGGCCACGGCGGCGGGACGGGCGTCCTCGAGGATCGTCAGCACGGATTCGCCCTCGTACCACGGGGTGTTCTCGGACTTGGAGACGACGTTATCGCCCACCAGCGCGCTGATCGGGACGATGTCCACGACCGGCAGCTTCTCCTCGCCGAAGGCGCCGCGCAGCTCGTCGACGAGCTCGCGCACCTGGCCCGCGGTGGTTTCGAAGGCCTCCTGGGAGTAGTCCACCGCGTCGATCTTGTTCACGGCGACGACGACCTGCGGGATGTCCAGCAGGGCGGCGACGGTGAGGTGGCGGCGGGTCTGCTCGATCACGCCGTTACGGACGTCGACGAGGATGACCACCAGGTCGGAGGTGGACATGCCGGTGACGGTGTTGCGGGTGTACTGAACGTGGCCCGGGGTGTCCGCGAGGATGAAGCTGCGGCGGTCGGAGGCGAAGTAGCGGTAGGCCACGTCGATGGTGATGCCCTGTTCGCGCTCGGCGCGCAGGCCGTCGACCAGCAGCGAGAGGTCGGGGTTCTGCAGGCCACGGGCGGCGGAGACACGCTCCACGGACTCCAACTGATCGGCCAGGATGGACTTGGTGTCGTGCAGCAAGCGGCCCACGAAGGTGGACTTGCCGTCGTCGACGGAGCCGGCGGTGCACAGGCGCAGGGTCGGAGCTTCCTCGTAGGACGTCGCCGTGGTTGCGCTCACCTTTTCGGCCCCGGTGGTCGTGGTGGATTCGGTGAGGGTGGTCGGGGCGGTCATCAGAAGTAGCCTTCCTTCTTGCGGTCTTCCATGGCGGATTCAGAGAGCTTGTCGTCGGCGCGGGTCGCGCCGCGCTCGGTGGTGGTGGAGGTGAGGATTTCCTCGATCACCTCTTGCGGGGTGGTGGCGTCGGAAAGCACCGCGCCGGTGCAGGACATGTCGCCCACGGTGCGGTAGCGGACCGTCTTGGTGACCGTCTCCTCGCCCTCGCGGGGGCCACCCCACTCGCCGGCGGAGAGCCACATGCCGCCACGGTTGAAGACCTCCCGCTGGTGGGAGTAGTAGATCGGTGGCAGCTCGAGCTTGCGGTCGCGGATGTAGTGCCACACGTCTGCCTCAGTCCAGTTGGAGATCGGGAAGACGCGCATGTTCTCGCCAGCCTGCAGCTTGCCGTTGTACAGGCCCCACAGCTCGGGGCGCTGACGGCGGGGGTTCCAGCCACCGAAGCCGTCGCGGATGGAGAACACGCGCTCCTTGGCACGTGCCTTCTCCTCGTCACGGCGAGCGCCGCCGAGGACGGCGTCGTAACCGCGCTGCTGGATGGTCTCGACGAGGGGGACGGTCTGCAGCGGGTTGCGGGAACCGTCCGGGCGCTCCTGCAGCGCGCCGCTATCGATCCAGTCCTGGACGTGCGCGACGTGCAGGTTGATGCGCGGATCGGCAGCGATGCGGTCGCGGAACTCGAGAACCTCCGGGAAGTTGTGGCCGGTGTCCACGTGCAGCAGCTCGAAGGGAACCGGCGCGGGGTGGAAGGCCCGCTTGGCTAGCTCCAGGACGACGACGGAGTCCTTGCCTCCGGAGAAAAGCAGTGCCGGTCGGTCGAACTGGCCGGCGACCTCCCGCAGGATGTGGAGGGATTCGGCCTCCAGCTCCGCGAGGTGCGGGCTGGAGAGCTCGGTGTTCTGTTGTGCGTTGGTCTCTTCTGCGTTGATAGTCGTGGTGCTCATACGTGTAGTCCGCATTCTGTTTTGTTGGTTCCTGCCCAGCGCCCGGAGCGGGGGTCCTCCCCCTCGGCGACGGGCAGGGTGCAGGTGGCGCAGCCGATGGACGGGTAGCCCTGCTTAGTCAGTGGGTTGATGATGAGGTCGTTGTCTTCGATGAAGCGCTGGACGTCGTCGTCGGTCCATGCCGCGATCGGGTTGAGCTTCAGCCGACCGGTGCGGTCCACCTCGATGACGGGGGTGTTCGCACGCAGCGGGGAGTCGACGCGGCGGACGCCGGAGACCCAGGCCTCGAAGGGGTCGAGCATCCTCGCGAGGGGCTCGACCTTGCGCATTCGGCAACAAGCCGTGGGGTTGCGCTGGTACAGGTTCGGCCCGTACACGTCGTCCTGCTCCGCGCGGCTCAGGGTCGGGGTGATGCGGCGCAGCGGAAGGTTGTAACGCTCCTCGACGGCGGCGGCGGTGTCGAGGGTTTCCGGGAAGTGGTACCCGGTGTCGAGGAAGACGAGCTCGGCATCGGCCTGCTGGCCATCAAATGCCCGCTGGGCCAGCTCGGCGAGGATCGTGTCCTGCATGCTGAGGGTGATGGCCACGGGCCCGTCCAGCTGCTCGGCTGCCCAGGAGAGTATCTCTGCGGCGCTGGCGTTTTCCAGCTTGTCCTTCCAGGTGGCGACCAGCTCTTCGTGGTAGCTGCGACGGTCGTCGGGGATCGGGGTGGTTGTGGTCTGGGCAGGCTGCCCATCTGGCTGGGCGGGGCTGACCTCGGGGGCACGCCAGTTGTCGTTGTGGGTGTTGAGGCTCAACAGGGGCTGAGGCTGTTGAGTGATGCCTGCCTGGGAATTGCGCTCCGGCACTGCGGCTCCTCGTTGCGTTCTTGTCGTCGTGTTTGTCGTCGTTTGTTCTGCCGTGTGGTGAGCCCGGCTTCCCCTCGGAGGAGTAGAAAGCCAGACAGACCGCTCGGTCTAGGATTAGGGCACATACTAGGCGGGAATTGTGACACATGCAATAGAAGCGCAAAAGCCCGCCCGAGAAAAGAGCGACCACCTGCACTTTTACTTAGACCGCCTGGTCTACTTCCCAGCCCTAAACGACGAAAATATAGCCCCAATAACGAAGTAATCCCCCGTCCGATAGCATCAACCTCACAAATACCCCCCTCACCACCGAAGAAATCACATGACCGGATTGCCTTTGATGGGCGTCTTCGTTCTCGCGATCGTGGCGCTCATCCTGATGATCTCCAAGCTGCGTATCCACCCATTCCTGTCGCTGCTTTTCGTCTCCCTCGTCTTCGGACTCATCGGAGGCGTGCCACTGCTCGATGCGAAGGACGCCGATGGTGAAGTCATCACCACCGGCATCACCAGCCTCATCGGCGAAGGATTCTCCAGCACCTTCAAGTCCTTCGGCCTCGTCATCATCTTCGGCACGCTGATCGGTTACGTCCTGGAGAAAACCGGCGCCGCCTTCCAGCTCGCCGACGCACTCGTGCGCCTCATCGGCAAGAGGCACCCAGTGCTGGCCATTCAGCTGATGGGCTGGATCGTGTGTATCCCGGTGTTCTCCGATTCCGGGTTCGTCATCCTCAACCCGGTGCGCCGAGCCCTCGCGCAGCGCACCGGCGCCTCCCCCGTAGCGATGGCCATCGCCCTCTCGGCGGGACTTTTCACCTCCCACGTCTTCATCCCACCAACCCCCGGCCCCATTGCCTCGGCCTCCAACCTCGGCCTGGAGGATAACCTCCTGCTCGTCATCGGCCTGGGCATGCTCGTGTCCATCCCGGTGCTGATCGTCTCCTACTTCTTCTCCGTGTACATCGGCAAGAAGATCACCACGCCGGAGTCTGAGGTCATCCCAGATCAGGACGTCGAAGCCGCCTACGAGGAGCTGCGTAACTCCTACACCCGACTGCCGAGCACCCTGACCTCGGTGCTCCCGATCATCGCCCCGATCATCCTCATGGCCGGTGGCTCGATCGCAAACATGTTCAAGTGGACCGAGGGGCTCGGACGCCTCATCGTCTTCCTGGGCAACCCAATGCTCGCCCTCGCGATCGGCTTCCTGCTCGCCGTGATCCTGCTGGCTGAAACCCACATGATGGACCGCTTCCACCAGTTCACCGAGGAGGGCCTGCGCATCGTCGGCCCGATCATCTTCATCACCGCAGCCGGTGGCGTGCTGGGCAAAGTCATCGCCGAGACGGATGTCGTCGACTTCATCTCCAACAACGCCACCGAACTGGCAGGCCTCGGCCTGTTCTTCCCGTTCCTCGTCGCCGCCCTCTTCAAGACGGCACAGGGTTCGGCGACGGTTGCCATGGTCACGACCTCCGGCATCGTCGCCCCGCTCCTGCCCGTTCTTGGCCTGGAGACCCCACTGCAGGTCGGCCTCGCCGTCATGGCGATCTCCGCCGGCTCCCTGACCGTGTCCCACGCGAATGACTCGCACTTCTGGGTCGTCACGAACTTCTCCAAGATGACCCCTCAGCAGGCCTACCGCTCGCAGACCGTGGTGACTGGCCTCATGGGCGTCACCGCAATGCTCTTCGTGTGGGTATTGAGCCTGTTTATCGTCTAGCACCACGAAAGTTTCCCTAAGCCGAGGCCCTTCGGGGCTTCGGCTTCGTGCTTTCCACACCATGCCCAACGAAGGATTTACACTCGAAGCCATGAAATTTGCCGTCATGCCGGACTCGTTCAAGGGAGCGCTCAGCGCCGGCGAGGCCACCGCCGCCATCACCCGCGGGCTCCTGCGGGCGATACCCGACGCCCAGATCAGCACCATCCCCATGGCCGACGGCGGGGAGGGCACCGTCGAGGCCATGCTCGCGGCCCACCAGGGTGAGCACGGCGACGCCGGAGAAAGCACCAATGACTTCCCGCGCCGCGTGAGTTGCAAGGTCTCCGGCCCCCACGGCCCCACCGCCCCACCCGTGGTGGCGACCTACGCCCTGCTGGACGAAGCCACCGCCGTCATCGAGATGGCAGCCGCCGCAGGACTGCCGCTCATGGGCGAGAACCGCGACGTCGAGAACTCGACCACCTACGGTGTCGGCGAGCTGATCCGCGACGCCGTCGACAACGGTGCGACGCGCATCCTCATCGGAGCGGGTGGTTCCGCCACCAACGACCTGGGCTGCGGGGCGGTCGCCGCGCTCGGCGCCGTGTTCCGCGACGCGTCCGGCGAGGAGGTCCTCCCCACCGGGGCCACGCTGGCTGATGTCCATTCTCTCGACCTTTCCGGCATTCCGGACGCCATCACCGCGGCCTCGATCACGGTTCTCGCTGATATCGATAACCCGATCCTCGGCCCCCGTGGCTGCGCAGCCATCTTCGCCCCGCAGAAGGGTGCGGACGCCGAGTGCGTGGCCCGGCTGGAAAGCGGCGCGGAACACCTGACGAAGGTTCTCGCCCGGAGCTGCGGGACATCGATCGCGGACCTGCCCGGCGCGGGTGCAGCCGGTGGCTTCGCCGGCGGGCTCGTAGCAACCCTGGGAGCGAAGATTCGCCCCGGCATCGACGCACTCTTGGACGCCGTGGGTTTCGACTCCCTCGCCGCGGGGGTGGATGCCGTCATCACCGCAGAGGGCCAGATCGATGGCCAATCGCTCTCCGGGAAAGTGCCGGTGGGCATCGCCCGGCGCGCGGGCGGCATCCCGGTATTCGTGCTGGCAGGATCCGTCGGCGCGACGGAGAACAACAGCGGCGCGGCGAGTGACATGCAGCCGCTCTACGACGCCGGGATCACCGCGGTCTTCACCATCGGCCAGCGCCCGGAGCCGCTCCATGCCGCGATCGCTGGCACGGCCGGCAACCTCGAATCCACGGCCGAGAACCTGGCCCGCACGCTGGCCGCCCACACAGCATGAACCGCAGACCCATGAAGCACGCCAAAAACCTCACCCGCATCGCGCGCAACTCCGTCAGCAGCCTAGCCGCGGAGGTCCGCTCGCGGATCAAGGAGAAGAAGGCCCGCCTCGCCCCGAAGCCCGGAGCACCACGCCCGGTCAGGCCGGGAATCCGCGACCTCGATGCCACCGGCGTCCTCACCGTCCAGGACCACGGCACGGACATCCCCCTGCACTGGTACGAGGTCGGCCCCAGCGGCGACTCTGCCGCGGAGACGGGCGACGCGGAACCGCTGACGATCGTCTTCATCCACGGCTTCACCCTCGGCGCGGACTCCTGGTACCGCCAGTTCCGCGGGCTACGTAAGGAGCTGCCGGGCGTGCGTCTCCTCACCCTTGACCTGCGCGGTCACGGCAAGACCGGCGCGGTGCCACCCTCGTCGTGTTCGACGGACACGGCGGCGCAGGACGTCCTGGCCGTCGTCGCCGAACGCGCACCGGCCGGAAAGCTGATCCTCGTCGGCCACTCCCTCGGCGGGCAGATCGCATTCGCCGCGCTACGGCGCGCACCGGAGGACGTGCGGCAGCGTATCGCGGGGTTCGTGCTGGTATCCACAGCCATCGACCGCTTCGCCGCGAACGGTATCCCGGAGCTGCTGAATCTGCGCAGTGTCGGCTGGCTGGCCGGGCTGCTGAAGGCCTCGCCGAAGCGGGTTCGCAAGCTGCGCGACAAGATCGCCGGCCTGATCGCCCCGGCGCTCGCGATCGCGGTGTTCTCCCGACCCACGAACCGCCAGGTCATCGACCTGCACGCCTACATGATCAACGAAACGCCACTGGACACGTACCTAGGCTTCCTCGATGACCTGCGCGGGCACGATGAATACGACGCCGTCCCGTATCTTTCCGGTCTGCCCGGGATCGTCCTCGTCGGGGACAACGACGACGTCACCTCACGCGAACAGGCTGAAAAGATCGTTGCTGCGTGGCCGGGCGCGGAGCTGATCGAGGTCGCCAACGCGGGCCACATGCTCCCCTTGGAGGCTCCGAAGGAGGTCAACGCGGCGATCGCGCGACTGGCAGAGAGGGTCGCGGGAGGTACGACGCACCCCCAACAGCGCTGAGACATCGTTACTGAAGCATGAGCTGACGTGTACACCCCACACCACGGTCCAGAACGCCAGAGTCCCCGGCCAAAGGACCGGGGACTCACGAGGCACAAGTGCTAGAGCTGGAGCCAGCAAAAGCGAATGCCACTGTCTACTGTGGCGCTGACACCAACTGCGCGTCGAGCTGACGGTTTTTCAGGTCCTTGCGCAGGATCTTTCCGGTGGCAGATTTTGGAACAGCGTCCACAACCTCCACGATGCGAACCTTCTTATCCGGCGCCACCCGCTCCGCAACCCACGCCTTCAGCTCCTCCGGGTCAATCTCTGCCGGAACGCCAGCGGAATTCTGCTGCGGGACAACAAAAGCTCGAGGAATCTCTTCGCCATCCCCCTCGCGCACGTAGCCGACCACCGCGGCGTCAGAAATGTCATCCCGGGTCAGGAGCAGCGCCTCCAGCTCTGCCGGAGGCACCTGGTAGCCCTTGTATTTGATCAATTCCTTCGCGCGATCAACGACGTAGCAATTACCTTCCGAATCCACGGCGACCATGTCGCCGGTGCGCAACCAACCATCCGGCAGCAGAGTCCGGGCCGTGGCCTCCTCGTTGTTGAGATAGCCCTTCATCACCTGCGGACCGCGGACCCACATTTCACCAACCGCCGATCGTTCGCCCGACTGTGTGGGCGCGGGAATCTCCGGCAGATCATCCTTGGAGATATCAACGATCTTGATCTCGGTATTTGGCAACGGAGCGCCAACGGACTCTAGAGGCGTCACGTTAACCAAAGAGTTATGGGTAACCGGGGAGGTTTCAGTCATCCCAAAGCCCTGGTAGATATCCACGCTGAGCCGCTGCTGCACCGCGATGGCAAGCTCCCGGTCGAGGGGTGCAGCTCCGGACTGGATAGCGCGCAGAGAGCTCAGGTCATAGGATTCCACCGCCGGGTGCTTCGCGAGTAGAACAGCGATCGGCGGCGCGATGAAGGTGCAGTCAATGTTGAATCGCTCGTGTGCTGACAAGAAGGATTCCAACTCGAACTTCGGCAGCGTGACCATTGTGCAGCCCTGAAACAGAGCCGCCCCAAGCAGGCAGTTCATACCGTAAATGTGGAAGAAGGGAAGGACGCCGCAGACCACCGAGCCGGTTTTCATGCCATTGTGCTGCATGGACGGGGACACCTGGAAGAGATTGGCGACCAGGTTCTGGTGACTCAGCTTCACACCCTTCGGAATCCCTGTGGTTCCCGAAGAAAACGGCAACACAGCAATATCCTCGTCCGCGTTGATTTCAACCTCAGGCGCAGTGTGATTTTCAGCGAGAAGCGCCTTGAGCCCAGCCTCGGCATCGGTGAGGTTAATAACCCCTTCAGCCGGAATCCCCTTCGCCTGCGCAGCTTCCATGCCTGCGGTGCCCAGCAGATCTGTGGTGAGCAGCATCTTTGCATCCGCCGCCCGCAACTGCTTTTCAGCATCCTCAGCAGTCGCCAAGGAGCCTAGCGTCGTCACCGTGGCCCCGGATCGAAGAATGCCGAAGTAGGAGATGACAAACGCGGCATGGTTGGGGCAGTGCAGCGCAACCACGTCCCCCTTCCCGACCCCGCGAGCGGCGAGAGCGCCTGCCATGCGCTCGTAACTCGCCTTCAATTCTTGAAATGTCATCTCATCGCCGGTCAAACCGTCGATGAGCGCAGTTTTGTTTGCCAGCCCGCCCGACAGGTCGCCGAAGATGGCGTCATAAAGAGGAATCTGTGGGATTGTGACGTCTGGATAAGGGCTTGGGATGGGCATAGCGGTAATCCTTTCGGCGTATCAACGAACCGCGGAGCGTGACCCATAGTGGAAATCTGAAACGTGATTCAGGTCACAAGCGCGAGGTTAGCAGAAGCCCTTTCCCTGGCAAATGTTTTTCTCGAAAAACAACCACGCGGGCGGCTACCCATCGCCGGTCGCCCCATCAGCGACCCCGTCCGGACTATCGCAAGTGAAGCAAGCGCTCCGCTCCGTCGAAAAGGTGCGAGTGCTCGTTGTAGCTCACGAGACGCACCGGAGTAAGCCCATCCACGCCTCGGCCCGCTCCATCGAACGGCGCCACCTCCAGCTGGCGAGCACCTCCAACCCACCCATCAGCATTAGCTCCCGACCTCTCTGGGAGAACCCTAAGCACAGTCAAAGACGCGGTGTAGGTACGCCCAATTAGGTGACGGAAATTGGAACCAAAGAGCGAAGACACAATCACACTAATCGGGCCACCGCTCGTCGCCACGACCACATCCCTCCCTTGAGCAAGATCTACTACAGCCGCGAACGCACCGAGCACCTCCCTGCGGAAATCTTGAAACTCCGGAGCCTCCACCCAACGATCCAGCGCCCGATCCAACACAACCCCCAGCAGGCGATGCCCCTCGACGAGCAGCTCCCCATCCCCGCCGTCTGCCGCCTGCCGATAAACCTCCGCCAAGCGGTCACGCTCTTCCGGATGCTCGTCAAGATAGGGCATCACGACAGAATCGGAGTTGAACTCGCACCACCCCTCCATGACGGCTGGATCAATGTCGAGCGACTCGGCGAGCGGAGCCAAGGTGTCGCGCTGGCGACGCAAGGGTCCCGATACAAGAGCTGCACCCCCTTTGAGCCTTCGCTGCAGCTCCGCAGCCACGAGCCGCGCTTGCCGATGCCCAACGCGGGTGAGGCGATCGTATTGCTCCTCCATTCCCCGCTGCCATTGCCCCCGCCCTGCAGCAGCAGAATCCGCCTGGCCATGCCGGAGCAGGTAGATCGTTCCTGTCATGCGAAAATTCAACTTTCTGAGATATCGGGCATTCTAAGGTGCCTTAGGATCAAGTCTATGGCCACACATCCACCCCAGGAGCAACTCCAGAAAACTGAGAAGCTATCGCCCAGAGCCGCCGCCCGGCGCGAGGAAATCCTCACCGCTGCCCGGAAAGTTTTTGTCCGCGATGGTTATACCGCGACAAAGCTCCTCGATGTTGCTAAAGAGGCCGGATGCGCAGCGGGAACGCTGTATACCTACTTCGAGAACCGCGAAGATCTCTTCACAGCCGTCCTGCAACAAGTTGAACATGAGATGCGCAGCGCCAGCGGAAGAATAGCCAGCGATGACCCCCGCGAACTCATCAGCGCCGCCAATCGCGCCTATGTCGAAAGCTACGCCGACAATGCCCCGGAACTCGCGCTGATGGAGCAGGTTTCGCAAACCCATCCCGAAATGCACAAACTGCGCACGTCGCGGGCGCGGGGATTCACCTCCCGGAACCAACGGCTCATCAAGTCATTGCAGGACGATGGCACTCTCGCCAGCGACCGGGACGCCGAAATGCTCGCCCTCAGCTTGTCCATCATGGTCTCGCGACTGTGCTACTCAGTGTTCGTTGAAAACATGATCCCCGATGCCGGCGAGGCAGACGGTGCCGCCACGGCCGAGGAACATAAAGCGCGCACTATTGAGCGCATCGTCAGCACCGTCAACGACATCTGGTTTCGCACACTAGGCCTCTAGGTCACCAAAAAAGGGCCAGGCCCCAACCATCGCAGGTCGCCTCCAACTCCCCCGAAAAGGTAGCCAGGACTGAAATCCCCGAAACGATTGAATCGTGATTCAACTCACATTAGGATCAACGTTGTTCACCGAAACAACACACAGTGGCAGGTAGGGCCTCATGTCTCACCACACCCCAGCAAACAAGCCGATCACCTACGACTACTCCGGTCACAACGCGATCGTGACCGGTGGCACCCGTGGCATCGGATACGCCACGGCTCGACTATTGGCTGCCAGTGGCGCGAACGTAACGATCACCGGCCGCAAACAAGAAACCGTCGAACCCGCTGCTGCAGCCATTCAGGCCGAAGCTGCCGAGCTGAGCCCCAACGCCGGTCGCGTCATCGGAATCGCTGCTCACGTCGCAGGCCCCGATGCAGCCCGAAGGACCTGCGAGGCCACGGTTCAAGAATTCGGCAGCATTGACGTCCTGATCAACAACGCCGGAACCAACCCCGCCTACGGACCAATCCACAAGCAGAGCCCCGAAGCCATGGCGAAGACCTACGAAGTCAACGTCATCGGCCCCGTCATCTGGACCGCCGCCGCGAAGGACGCAGGCATGGGAACCGACCGCAAGGGCGCGGTCGTCAACCTCTCCTCCATCGGCGCTCTCACCGAGGAAGCAAAGCTCGGCGTCTACAACGGGACCAAAGCTGCGCTGCTGCACATGACCCGCCAGATGGCCAACGAGCTCGCCCCCACCATCCACGTCAACTCGATCGCCCCAGGCGTGGTGCGCACCAAGCTCTCCGAAGCGCTGTGGAAGGAACACGAAGACGCCGTCGCGGCTATCACCCCCGCGCAGCGGATTGGCGAGCCCGAAGACATCGCCGCTGCTATCGCCTTCCTCGCAGCACCCGCAACGACCTGGCTCATTGGTGAAAACCTCGTTGTCGATGGCGGCATGCTCGTCCAGCCCTAAGTCCGATCACCCACCCAAGCAACAGCACCCCAAACAGCCCAGAACGAGGAAAGATATGGACTTCGCACCCAGCGCGCGCTCGAAGGAGTATCAGGAACAGCTCCTTCGCTTCATGGATGAACACGTTTACCCGGCCGAGCCGATCTATCACCAGCAGATGACCGAGTCCGGCGATCCGCACCACCACCCAGCGATCCTTGAAGACCTCAAAGCCGAAGCCAAGAAGCAGGGCCTATGGAACCTCTTCCACCCCCACCCCGGCACGGGCCCGGGTTTGAGCAACGTCGACTACGCCCCATTGGCAGAAATCATGGGTCGCTCCCCCGAACTCGCCCCCGAAGCCTGCAATTGCAACGCCCCGGATACGGGGAACATGGAGGTTCTCGAGCTTTATGGAACTGATGCTCACCGCAGGGAGTACCTGAATCCGCTGCTCGACGGTAAAATCCGCTCCGCATTCGCCATGACCGAACCTGGAGTCGCCTCCTCAGATGCCACCAATGTGTCCATGCGCATGGAACGGGTTACCGGTTACACAGCGGAAGGCTCGAATAAGCCCCTCGATGGGTATGTACTTAACGGGCGGAAGTGGTTTAGCTCGAACGGCATGCGGCCCAATCTCAAGGTGCTCATCGTCATGGGCAAGACCAACCCAGAGGCTGAGCCCCACCGCCAGCAGTCCATGCTGGTTGTCCCCGCCGACGCCCCCGGCGTCCGAATCCTTCGCGACCTTCCCGTCTTCGGCTTCCACGACCGCGAAGGCCACGCCGAACTGGAATTTAAGGACGTATTCGTCCCCGACCACGACATCCTCCTGGAGGAGGGAGCGGGTTTTCGGATCTCCCAGGACCGCTTGGGACCAGGTCGGATTCACCACTGCATGCGTGCCATCGGCATGGCAGAACGCGCACTCGAGCTGATGTGCGAACGAGCCTTGTCTCGAAGCACCTTCGGCAAAGCGCTGGCCGAGCGCGACACGATCCAAGAACGCATCGCCAACGCCCGCATCGACATCGAGCAGGCCCGGCTATTGACTTTGAAGGCCGCCTGGATGATGGACACGGTCGGCAATAAGGCTGCTCGCCAGGAAATTGCTGCCATCAAGGTTGCTGCCCCACAGGTCGCGCTCCGCATCGTGGACGAAGCCATCCAAGTATTCGGTGGCGAGGGTGTGACCTCCGATACCCCGCTGGCTCACATGTGGGCTGGCCTGCGATCACTCCGGCTGGCCGATGGCCCGGATGAGGTCCATCGCATGACCATCGCCCGACAAGAACTGCGCAAATACAAGTAGAACCCCGGCACAGCACAGACCTATCGAAGGAGCCACGGTGAACGACCCAACAACCGGCAGCCACAATTCAGCCACGAAGAACCCGGCCGTACCGTTCAATATGGAAGAGCTGAAGACGTGGCTCACCCGCATCACCCCATTGAACGGTGATCTCGCGCTCAACCGCGTTGGAAACGGGCAGTCCAACCTCACGTTCCTCGTCGAAGACACCACTGGCGCGCGCTGCATCGTCCGCCGCCCGCCACTGGGAAAACTTGCCGCCAGCGCCCACAACGTCGTGCGCGAAGGAAAGATCATGGCGGCCCTTCACGACACCGAGGTGCCCGTCCCGGTGATCTACGGCAGCACCGACGAGCTCGCCGACCATGGTCAATCTGTCTCCGACGCCCCCGTCGTGGCGATGAGCATGGTCGACGGAGTGACCATTAGCTCTGCAGAAGCCGCTTCCCCTTTGGGGCTGGACATCCGGCACAAAATCGCCACCAACATGCTGGACGCGATGATCCACATCCACGGCGTCAACCTCGCATCCACCGGACTGGACACGCTGGCATCCCACGACCCCTACGCCCCACGACAGCTCAAGCGCTGGTCCGGGCAATGGGATAAGACCAAGACGCGGGAATTGCCTGCGCTCGATAAACTCACGGCTCTCCTGGAGGAACACACCCCGGAACAAAAGGAAACGGTGCTGGTGCACGGCGACCTACACGTCGGCAACGTCATAGCCAACCCAGACGACGGCACCATCAACGCGGTCATCGACTGGGAGCTCACCACGCTGGGAGACCCCCTCGCTGACGTGGGAACCATGCTTGCTTATTGGCCGGTCAAGGACGGACTGGTCCTCCCTGGATTTGAAGCACCCCTCCTCGACGGATTCCCGAAGGGTGAAGAACTAGCCGAGCGCTATCTAGACGCCACGGGACGGGACAGAAAGGCATTGGCTTTTTGGCACGTCCTGGGGCTATGGAAAGTTGCGATCATCTGCGAAGGCGTGGTGCGCCGCGTCATGCAGAATCCCAGCAACCGCGCCTCCGGAGGCGCCCCCACCCAGGAGATGGTGGAGTGGATTGTCGCCGAGGCGCAGCAGACCGCGCGGGAGTACGGGCTCAGCTAGGCAGCGACATTAGGCAGAGAACGCCCGGCAAGCTCACTAAGCTGGGCGCCATGGCAACCCGAACCCCGCAAGAGTGGATCACCGACTACCCCCTCCTTGAGCGCCTCGTCGCGCTCGAGGAGACCCTATGGCTGAAGCCCGACCTGCCCCGCGCCGAAGAGGGCCTGGCGCACGTCGGAATCGGCCCTGACCAGATCCAGGACGCCGCGGACCGACTAAAGCGCTTCGCCCCCTACCTGCAGCAGGTCTTCCCGGAGACCGCGCCAAGTGCTGGCGTCATCGAATCCCCGCTGCGCCACGTGCCCGCGATGAAGGAAGCGATCGAGGACCTCACCGGGCAGCGAATCGAGGGGCAGCTGTGGGCGAAGCTCGACTCCCACCTGCCGATCTCCGGTTCGATCAAGGCCCGCGGCGGGATCTACGAGGTCCTCCAGCACGCTGAGGCCCTCGCCCTGGAGCACGGCCTGATCACCCCGGACAGCGACTACCGGCTCCTCGACTCCGCCGAGGCCCGCGAGCTCTTCGGCCAGCACCGCGTGGCCGTGGGGTCCACCGGCAACCTGGGGCTGTCCATCGGCATCATGAGCGCCAAGCTGGGCTTCCAAGCCGCGGTCCACATGAGCGCGGATGCCCGGCAGTGGAAGAAGGACCTGCTGCGCTCCCACGGCGTGGAGGTCGTGGAGTACGAGCAGGACTACTCCGTCGCCGTCGCCGCTGGTCGCAAAGCCGCCGAGGACGACGACCGCGTCTACTTCGTGGACGACGAGAACTCCGTCTCCCTCTTCCTCGGTTACGCGGTCGCCGGGGCGCGACTGGCCGGCCAGCTGCAGGCCATGGACGTCCGTATCACCGAGGAGGAACCACTCCACGTCTACCTGCCCTGCGGGGTCGGCGGTGGCCCGGGTGGTGTCGCTTTCGGCATCAAGGCCATCTTCGGCGACGCGGCGCGCTGCTACTTCGCCGAGCCCACCCACTCCCCCGCCATGTTCATCGGGGTGCACACCGGCGCCCACGACCAGCTGGCAGTGCAGGACTTCGGCATCGACAACATCACCGCCGCCGATGGGCTTGCCGTGGGGCGGCCCTCCGGCTTCGTCGGCGAGCGGATGCAGTACCTCATCGACGGCTACTACACAGTCAGCGACGAGAACATGTTCCGGGGCGTTGCGCTCTTCGACCGCTCCGAGGATGTGCAGTGCGAGCCGAGCTCCGCGACCAGCTTCTTCGGCCCCGGTGCCATTGGCCGGGCGGGCACCCACCTGGCCTGGATCACGGGCGGGGCGATGGTGCCGGAAGAGGAGATGGCTAGCTACATCGCCCGCGGCGAGGAGCTGCTCGAGGGCTAGCCTCGTTTATATAAAGCAAGTGGCCGCGGGGAGAACCCGCAGCCACTGCGCTCTTGAGTTATTACTCAGCCATTACAGCGCTGGGGAAAGACCTGCGCCCGACTGGTCAGACACCCGGTAGAGGTGCTCGTTGACGAACTCGCCAACGCCCCAGCGAGCGAGCTCGCGGCCATAGCCGGAGCGACCGATTCCGCCGAAGGGCAGGCCCGCCCCGGTGACAGCGTGCTCGTTGATGAAGGTCATGCCGTCGCGAAGCTGCTCGGCGACCTCGCGGGCCGCGTCCAGGTCGGTGCTCCACACGGAGCTGGAGAGGCCGTAGTCGGAATCGTTCGCGATCTCGATGGCCTCCGCTGCGTCCTTAGCGCGGTACACGATCGCCACGGGCCCGAAGATCTCGTTGCAGCCAACGTCCGCCTTGGGGTCCACGTCGACCAGCAGGGTCGGCTCCATGAAGGCGCCCTCGCGGTCGATGGCCTTACCACCGACGCGAATGGTGGCTTCACCGTTCTTCTCCGCCTCGGCGAGGCGCTCGACGATCTCATCGCGGGCACCGATGGAGGACAGCGGACCGACATCGGCGTTCTCGTCGTCGAATGCGCCGACCTTCATCTCGCCGATGCGCTTCTCCAGCGTTTCGACGGTGCGGTCATAGAACTCGTCCATGACGATCAGGCGCTTCGGGGCGTTACAGGCCTGGCCGGTGTTGTACATGCGGATCTTGGTGAACTGCTCCAGCACCCAGTCCAGGTTCTCATCGTCGAGCACGATGAAGGGGTCGTTGCCGCCCAGCTCCAGCAGGGACTTCTTGTAGTGCTCGCCGGCGGTCTTCGCCACGGCGGCACCAGCCTGCTCGGAGCCGGTGAGGGACACACCCGCCACGCGCTTATCCGCCACGAAGGCATCCATCTGGGAGCCGGAGGCGTACACGTTGATGAAAGCATCCTTCGGCAGCCCGGCCTGCTCCAGCAGGTCCTGACAAGCCTGGGAGGACAGCGGGCAGATGGAAGCGTGCTTCAGAACCAGGGTGTTGCCCAGCAGCAGGTTCGGTGCTGCCCAGCGGGCGACCTGGTAGTAGGGGAAGTTCCACGGCATGATGCCCAGAATCACGCCCAGGGGCTCCTTGCGCACCCAGGTCTGCTGTGCGCCCTGCTGGGAAAGCTGCTCATCTGCCAGGAGCTCGTGGGCGTGCTCGGCGTACCAGGTGAAAATGTCCGAGACGATGTCGATCTCCGCCTCGGCCCAGCGGGTCAGCTTGCCCATCTCGCGCCCGATGTGTTCCGCCAGCTGCTTCTTGTTCTCCTGGAACAGCTTCGCGGTCTTCCGCAGGACGTCCGCGCGCTGCGCGATGGGGGTCTTGCGCCACTGCTCGCCTGCGGCGGTGGCGCGATCCAGAATTGCATCGCGGTCGGCATCATCGATGCGGTTGAACTGCTCTTCTTCTTGGCCAGTACTTGGGTTCTGCAATGCAAAAGTGCTCATGGCCCCTGCCTACCAGATGCATTCGGCCGTGTCAGGGGGCGAAAACAAGAACCCCGGCCCGCGGTATAAGTACCGAAGGCCGGGGATTCACCGTGTGCCCAGCGCTTTAGGTCAGGCCAGCAGGCCGTGGAATTTCACCGAAAACTCGCGACGGCACTCGCGGCACTGCCAGGAATTATCCGTTTCCGTGGTCGGAAACAGATTCTCCCCCATGCAGTAGGGGCAAAAGTTCACGGTCACACGCCGACCGTTGCTGTGCCCGGACTTCCGAACCCTTCCCCCCAGCGCTAGAGCCAGAGGTCTTCGAGCAGTTGGACAGCAAAGCCATCCTGCCGGGCGCGGAAGCGGCTAAGGATACGGCGGTTCGCCCCGTTATCCCCCAGCCCCAAGGCTCGAGAAATCACAGAGCGCAGGGCTTCATCATCGCCTTCCGGATCCTCACCCACGTGTTCAGCGAGCGCGGCTAACCCCTCGGCTCCCTGCTGTGGCCGGGCGCGCTCCAGGGAGAAGTATTCGCCCTCGTGGAAGTCCAGCCAAACCCGCTCTCCCTCACCGATCCCCTGATGCTCCAGCAAACGTCGAATGGTTCCCAGGGTGTTACTGGTTGGCCCCCAGGTCACTCGCTGCGTACCAATCTCACTGGGCAGTTCGGCCGACTCGTTATATTTCAACCCCAGCATATGGATCACTCCGCCGGGAACCCCACTGCCGGAGCCACGGAGGTGGTCACTGGTTACGGTGATCAGCAACTTCCACCTGCCATCACGCCAATACATGCCGCGAGAGTCCTCCGGCGTGGAGGTCTTTTCCGGTGCCGCCGAACGCCACTTGACGATTCCATCAACCAGCTCGAACTGGCCGGTTGATGCATAGGTCCGCACCGAATTTTCCGCGACGTCAAATTTGGCGGGGAGTTCTGTCAGCAAGGCGGTCAGCGGGACCCCCTCATCTCCCGCGTCAGTCGCGGCGACGAGACGGCGCTCAATAAGTTTCGCCAGCGTGCTGTATTCCTCATACCCCCACTCCGGCAGCGCCCACTTAGTCGCACTGACCCTCACGATCCCCTCGGAAGCGTTCAAGGAATTCGCCAAGGAACGATTCGTCCTCCCCTGTCCAATCGCCTCATACAACGAATCGAGATCTTGCGGCTCGCCACGGATGGAGAGAACCCCCGCCCCAAGAGCAGGGAGCGAACGAGTTTGGGTGAGCACGTGCCCCTCGAACAATCGATACCCACAGTCATCGAGCCAGTCACGCAGGTCAGCGGGGCTTAGTGCCGTGCGCTCCTCCACCCAGTCCAACGGAACCACCCCATAGTCATCGCTGCCCTGCTTGAGTAGATTTTCGGTCCGCTCCCGAGCCACCTTCAGAGATGGGAAGCACACCCAGTCCTCCTCAATTGCGAAGGAATCATCTACCGCATCGATAATCTCCGCGAGGCGTAGGCCCCAACCGGGAACCTCATCTCGCAGCTCTGGGAGCTGCTCGACGATCCCACCGATGCGCGCCACCGGGAAAGCATGGGCTGCCATCGCCTCCCGAAGCTCAGCCACTGCCCCGCGATTGGCCAGCTCCTCCAGGCGACTCGCGAGCGGGCTCTGTAGCTGACGTACGCGTTCACGGGTCAAGCCCAATTCTTGACCGAGCGTATCCAGGGTGGCCGGCGAGGTAGTGCCCAGCCTCTTCCGGGCGATGAGCTGCTCACGTGTGTCCAAACCGGCATAAAAATCCGCCAGCGCGGAAGACGCTGTCCCCCGCACCAGGAGTTTCACCTGCTGATAGTCCCCCTCCGGGTCGGTTAGCTGAGCCAAAACGTCGGCAGCTCGGCCACTGAGCATCCCGTTGGCCGAGTCGGGTAGCAGAGCCTTATCCAGGCCGCGGTGTTGATTAGCGATCAGCCCCAGGGCATCCTGCGCAACATTCAGTGCTGCCATCAGCGACTCGCGACTGGGCTCCTCGTAAAAGACTTCCGACGCGGAATCAGAGCTTCCCGAGTAGAAATCATCCATATAAGCGCTGTCTTCCTCCGGGGTATAGTCCGGTGTCTCGACCTCGGGCGGAATAGTCACCGTTGCTTCGGGTGTTATCCGCTCCTCCTCATCACTGATGCCCGCCAGCAGCACAGAAAACTCCTGCTCGGCCAGGATTGGAATTTCATAGCGCCGCGCCTTCTTCGCCTTGCTGCTCAAGGAGTCCACGTCGGCGGCAACCAACACCCGAGTGTTCTTCGTCAAGGACCCCGGAATGAGCCCGTGCTCTCGGATCTCTTTCTCCCACTCGGATCGGGGCCTGTTCATCTCCCCGGTCAAGGTCACCCGGTCACCCGGACGCAGTTCCAACGGCTGGGTCTCCTCAGTAGTGGCCTGCTCCTGTTCGTAATGAGCCGCCTCTGCTGCCTCGCGAGTCAACGGCACAGCCGAATTGGCGGTCAACTGGCTCAGCGGGCGGGCGTCGATGGTGATAGACGCAGCCCCGGGGAGCGTCACTCCGTTCCGAAGGAAGTATTGGAAAAGCGCCGCGGTGGCCTCGGCATCCGCCAGGGCGGTGTGAGCGTTCCGGTTGCTGATACCCGCGCGGGTGAGCACATCCCCCAGTTTGCTGGGCATGCCGGGGAAAAGCCGCTTAGAAAGCTCCATGGTGCAGACATACCCGGGGAGGGTTTCCTCCGGAGCCAGGCCCGCGCGGGCCAATTCCTGCGAGAGCATCCGGGCGTCGAAGCGCGCGTTGTGAGCGACCAGCACTCGGCCGTCTAGGAGGCCGAAGAGCTCCCGCGCAATCTGGGTGAAAGCCGGCGCGTCTTTCACGTGTCGGCCGTAGACCCCATGGATCGAACTATTGGGAATATCGCGGTCCGGGTTGATCAGACTGGACCAGTGGCCCTCCACATCACCGGTGGCAGAAAGTAGGACGACCCCGATTTCCAGCACGCGGTGGGCGGTACTGAAACCGGTGGTCTCGACGTCGAGAACGGCAAATCCTGGGCTTCCGAGCTCCTGCATGTCGCTTATCCTACTGTGAGCTGCGTCCCGGCTAGCCGTATTCCACACGCCGGCCGAGCAGGGAATACCCGATCAGGCCAGCAGGCCGTGGAATTTCACCGAAAACTCGCGACGGCACTCGCGGCACTGCCAGGAATTATCCGTTTCCGTGGTCGGAAACAGGTTCTCCCCCATGCAGTAGGGGCAGAAGTTCACGGTCGCACGCCGGCCATTGCTGTGGCCGGACTTCCCACCGATCGCCTGGTTCACCGGTGGCAGGGAATCAGTATCGGGAACACTCATCGCAGGGCCTCCTCCTCAGCGCGGGCCACCCAGGAGCTGAACTCCTCGCCGGCCTCGCGCTGCTCCTTGAAGTTCTCAACGACGCGGACCACGTAGTCGCCGACGTCCTCGGAGAACACGTTGTTGCCGCGCAGCTTGTGGCCGAAGCCCGGCTCGAGGCCGACCTTGCCGCCCAGGTGCACCTGGAAGCCCTCGACGCGGTTGCCGTCCTCATCGGTCAGCACCTTGCCGGATAGACCGATATCCGCGACCTGGGAACGGGCGCAGGAGTTCGGGCAGCCGTTCAGGGAGATCTTCAGCGGGACGTCGAGGTCGCCGACCCGCTCCTCCAGCTCGTCGACCAGCTGGATGGCGCGCTGCTTCGTCACGACGTGCGCGAGCTTGCAGAACTCCAGGCCGGTGCAGCTGATGATGTCGCGGCGGAATGCCGAAGGCTTCGCGGAGAGGCCTTCCTTCTCCAGCTCGGCGGCGAGCTTGTCTGCATTCTCCGGGGTCAGATCCAGGAAGAGCAGCTCCTTATCGGGGGTCGTGCGCAGCCGCGTGGAGCCATAGGACTCGGCGAGCTCCGCGAGACGCTGTAGCTGGGCGCCGTCGGTGTGTCCCACCGTGGGCTTGACCCCCAGGTAGACCTTGCCGTCCCGCTGCTCGTGGATACCGATGTGGTCGCGGTAGCCGGGGTACTCGCCCGGGTCCGGACCGTCGACGAGCTTGCGGCCGAGGTAGTCCTCCTCCAGCACCTTGCGGAACTTCTCGATACCCCAGTCGGCGACGAGGAACTTCAGGCGCGCGCGGTTGCGGACCTTGCGGTAGCCATAGTCGCGGAAGATGCGGACCACGCCGGCCCACACCTCCGGGACCTCGTCCAGGGGCACCCAGGCTCCGAGGCGCTGGGAGAGCATCGGGTTGGTGGACAGCCCGCCACCGACCCAGACGTCGAAGCCGGGGCCGTGCTCCGGGTGGTTCGAGCCGATAAACGCCAGGTCCTGGATCTCGTGGGTGACGTCCTGGCGGGAGTTACCGCTAATCGCGGACTTGAACTTGCGTGGCAGGTTGTCGAACTCGCCGCTGGTAAGTAGTTCTTCCTTGATGGTGTGAATGGCCGGGGTGGCATCGATAATCTCGTCGGCAGCGATACCGGCGACCGGGGAGCCCAGGATGACGCGGGGGACGTCGCCGCAGCCGAAGTTGGTGTCCAGCCCGACGCCCTCGAGCTTGTCCCAGATGGTCGGGACGTCCTCGATGCGGATCCAGTGCAGCTGGACGTTCTGGCGGTCGGTGAAGTCCGCGGTATCGCGGGCGTAGTCGCTGGAAATCTCGCCGATGACGCGCAACTGCTCGCTGCTGACCAGTCCGCCGTCGAGGCGGATGCGCATCATGAAGTAATTATCCTGCAGCTCTTCGGTACTCAGCGTGGAGGTGGCCACGCCGTCGAGGCCAGGGCGGCGCTGGGTATAAAGACCGACCCACTTGAAGCGGGGCGCGAGGTCCTCCTTCGGGATGGAGTCGAAGCCCTGCTTCGCGTAGGTCCCGCGAATGCGGTCAATGACGCCGAGGCCGGCGTCTTCTTGCTTAATCTTCTCGTCGTCGTTGAGCGGAGTAGTGCCGTCGACGAGCCACTGGCCTTGCGGCCGGGGCTTACGTTTCGGCCTCGGTCGGGTGGTGGTAGTTGCAGTCATGGTGAATTTCTCCAGTTAATCGTGCGTTGTGGCGGTCTTGCCTGGATCCGCAGCGCGGGCTGCAGATCAACCTACACTAGACAGACCGTGCGGTCTATAACTGGACACACTAAACCCCTGAGACAGGAAGTTGCAAGCAATTTCAGCAAAGCCAATTGCGTAAAATAGACAATGCTGTCTACACTCTGTTGTGATCCACCCCCCAGAATCTCGCAATCCCCTCACGGTGGGATTAGCTTGGTGGGTGAAGAATATGCACTTAGAACCAACGATTGGACCCTGAATAAAAGTGTCAGACGCAGCAAAGACCACTCGTCCGCTCCGCATCGCGGTCATCGGATCCGGCCCAGCCGGCATTTACGCATCCAACGCCCTCGCCAAGGCCACCATCCCGGAGGGCAACGGCGACACCACCTTCGACGGCGTGAGCGTGGACATCTTCGAGCGCATGCCAGCCCCATTCGGGCTCATCCGCTACGGCGTCGCACCCGACCACCCCCGCATCAAGGGCATTATCCGCTCCCTGCACCGCGTCCTCGACCAGCCGCAGATCCGCCTGTTCGGCAACGTCAACATCGGCGAGGACGTCACCCTCGAGGAGCTCAAGCAGCACTACGACTCCGTCATCTACGCCACCGGCGCGACCAAGGACCGCGACCTCAACCTGCCGGGAGCGGAAGCCTCCCACGGTGGCGCTGAGTTCGTCGGCTTCTACGACGCCAACCCGAAGTTCTCCGAGGACTGGAACCTGGACGCCGAATCCGTCGCCGTCATCGGCGTCGGCAACGTCGGCCTCGACGTCGCGCGTGTCATCGCGAAGACCGGCGACGAACTGCTCACCACCGAAATCCCGGACAACGTCTACGAGTCCCTGAAGAAGAACAAGGCCAAGGAGGTCCACCTCTTCGGCCGCCGCGGCCCCGCCCAGGCGAAGTTCACCCCACTGGAGCTGAAGGAGCTCAGCTACTCCGACAACATCCAGGTCATCGTCGACCCGGAGGACATCCAGTACGACGCCGCCTCCGAGGAGGCCCGCCGCGGTTCCAAGATCACCGACATGGTCTGCTCCCTGCTGGAGCAGTACGCCATCGCCGACCCGGGCGAGGAGCCGCACCGCGTCTACATCCACTTCTTCGAGTCTCCGAAGGAGATCAAGACGGACGCTGAGGGCAATGTCACCGCCCTGGTCACCGAGCGCACGAAGCTCAACGGCGACGGCTCCGTCTCCACCACCGGCGAGACCCGCGAGTGGCCGGTCGGCGCGGTCTACCGCACCGTCGGCTACAAGTCCGACCAGCAGGCCGACCTGCCGTGGGACGAGAAGGAGAACGTCCTGCCGAACGTCGGCGGTCGCGTGCTTACCGAAGGCCCCACTGCGGACGGCATCGCAGGTGTGCCGGGCAGCGCCGACCCGGAGGCCGAGAAGCGCGAGACCCTGCCAGGCGTATACGCCACCGGCTGGATCCGCCGCGGCCCCGTCGGCCTGATCGGTAACACCAAGGGCGACGCCAACGAGGCCGTCGACAACCTGCTGACCGACGTCGCAAAGGGCATCGGCTTCCAGCCAGCAAAGCCGGAGCTGGAGAGCGTCGAGGAGCTGCTGCGCTCCAAGAACATCTCCTGGACCGACTGGGAGGGCTGGTACGCCCTGGACAAGCACGAGCGCGAACTCGGCGAGGCCGAGGGCCGCGAGCGCAAGAAGGTCCGCGAGTGGGACGAGATGCACCACCACTCTAAGTACACCGGGGAGTAAGCATCCCCTGGTCGGAGCGGCAGCAAAGGCCACGCCGACCGCACCCCCACGCACACGGGGAGAGCCCAGGCCCAGTAGTTAGCAAAAACTAACATTCCTACTGCAAAGGCACAGCTCTACCCCCGTTTTGCGTGGGGGTTTCCTTTCCCCTTCAGAGCCCTTGTGGCTTAGGTAACATGCGATTCATGACTCTGGAAAACGACGCCGTAGAAGAAGCACCAAAGGTCTACATCACCGGGCGAACCCTGCTGTCCATGCCCGCGTACCAGGTCCACGCCCTCTACAAGCTGCGGGTGGACGTCTTCGTTAACGAACAGCGCGCTGCGTTCCCGGAGATCGATGACCAGGACGCCCTGCCGGAGACCCACCACCTGCTGGCCTACGTCCACCCCGGCAGCGGCCCGGACTACCCGTGGGGCACCGCCGACCCCGGCTCCCCCATGCGGCTCGTGGGCACCGTGCGGGTCTTCGGACCGCCGGAGGAACAGCACATCGGCCGCCTCTGCGTCCACCCGGACCTGCGCGGCTACGGGATCGCGCACAACCTCTTCGCGCGCTCCCTGGAGGTCGTCCGCGAGCGCGCCGCAGCCCTGGATCCCACGACCCAGAAGTCGATCGTGAAGATCGAGGCGCAGAGCCACTCAGTGCCCTTCTACGAGGGCTACGGTTTCGCTACCGTGGGCGAGCCCTTCGACGTCGAGGGCATCGACCACGTGGAGATGCAGCTCGAGCTCGACTAGCCGGCGGCTAGCACTCCCCGCAGGTCACCGCCGGGTCGGCCGCGCAGTCCTCGCACAGCAGGATCTGTTCGCGGCACTCGGAGTTCTCGCAGTTGTGGAAGGTATTCGTCGCCGCCCCACAGTTCTTGCAGAAGCCGAGCTGCTTCGCATCCTCGGAGAACTCCATGTGCATGCGCTTGTCGAAGACGTACAGTGATCCCTCCCAGAGGCCCTTATCCCCGTACTTCTCGCCGTAGCGGACGATGCCGCCGTCGATCTGGTAGACCTCCTCGAAGCCGCGGTTCTTCATCAGCGCGCTGAGGACCTCGCACCGGATTCCGCCCGTGCAGTAGCTAACGACCGGCTTGTCCTTCATCCAGTCGTACTTGCCGCTCTCCAGTTCCTTGATGAAGTCGTGGGTGGTCTCCACGTCTGGGACGACGGCGTTCTTGAACCGGCCGATTTCGGCCTCCATCGCGTTGCGTCCGTCGAAGAAGACGACGTCGTCGCCGCGCTCCTCGACCAGCTTGTTGACCTCTTCCGGCTTCAGGTGGGTCCCTCCCCCGATGACGCCGTTCTCGTCCACCTTCAGCTCGCCCGGCGCTCCGAAGGCGACGATCTCGTCGCGCACCTTGACCGACAGGCGCGGGAAGTCCTCCGCCCCGCCCTGCGACCACTTGAACTCCATGCCCTTGAAGCCGGGGTATTCGCGGGTGCGGCGCGCGTACTGCTTGCAGGCGTGCAAGGATCCTCCCACGGTGCCGTTGATGCCGTGTTCGGAGATGAGGATGCGCCCGGTCAGGCCGAGGTTTTCGCAGAGCTGCTTCTGCCACAGCATGATCGCCGTGGGGTCCGCGATGGGTGTGAACCAGTAGTACAGCAGGATGCGGGATTCTTTGAGGTCGGTCGCGCTAACAGCCATGCCTCAAAGTGTAGCCCCACCAGCGGGGACGCCCTAAACCGCCGGGAGCTGCACCAACGGTGCCGGGCTAGTCCACCGCAGGCTGCTCGCCCGTCGGCAGGTCGGCCTCGTCCTCGGTCGAGTGACCGGCATCCTCGGCAGTCGTGCGGTCCTCGTGGGTGGCCTCCGCTACCCGCATCTTGATGGCCCCGGCGGCATCGGCGGCGCGGTCGCGGGCGTCCTCGATCGTCTCCGCGGTGGAGACGGCCACGCCCATGCGGCGTCGGCTGTAGCCGACCGGCTTTCCGAAGAGGCGGACCTTCGTCTCCGGGACGGCGAGCGCCTCCGCCAGGCCGTGATACTCCACCGCAGCGCCTTCCGGCAGGTCCTCGCAAAGGATCACGGCGGATGCTCCCGGGGAGATCAGGGTCGTATCGATCGGCAGGCCCAGCACCGCGCGGGCGTGCAGCTCGAACTCGCTGCAGCGCTGCGTGCCAATGGTCACCATGCCCGTGTCGTGCGGCCGCGGGGAGACCTCGGAGAAGTACACATCATCGCCCTTGATGAACAGCTCCACGCCGAACACTCCCCGGCCGCCCAGGGCGTTGGTCACGCGTGCCGCCACCGAGCGGGCATTATCCAGCGCGGAGTCCCCCATCGTCGCGGGCTGCCAGGACTCCACATACTTGCCGAGGTCCTGGCGGTGGCCGATGGGCTCGCAGAACCACGTGGCGGGCTGGCCGCTGACCGGGTCGATGCTGCGCACCGTGAGCAGGGTGATCTCGTAGTCGAAGGGGACGAACTGCTCGACGATGACCCTCTCGCAGTTCACGCGCACATCGGAGAGCGCGAAGTCCCAGGCGGCGTCGAGCTCGTCGGCGCTGGCCACGTAGCTCTGGCCGCGCCCCGCGGAGGACACGACCGGCTTGACCACGCACGGGAAGCCGATCTCCTCGGCCGCGGCGTGCAGCTCCTCCGGGGTGGCGGCGAAGCGGTGCACGCCCGTGGGGATGCCGAGCTCCTCGCTGACCATCGTGCGGATCTTCTCGCGGTCCATCGTCAGCTGCGCTGCCCGCGCCGTCGGGGCGACGGTGACGGCCCCCTCGGCTTCCAGTTCGGCGAGGACGTCCACCGCCAGCGCCTCGATTTCCGGGACCACGATGTGCGGGCGGACCTCAGTGATGAGTTCGCGCAGTGCCTCGCCGTCCATGAGGTCCAACACGTGCGCGTGATTGGCCACGTTGTGTGCGGGCGCGCCCTGGTAGCGATCCACGGCGTGCACCTCCACGCCGAACCTCTGGAGGGCAATGGTCAACTCACGGCCGAGCTCACCGGCCCCCAGGATCATGACGACTGTCGCGCAGTCACTGTTGGGGGTGCCGATCGCTTGTGGGGTGTACATGAAGCGCAATTCTAGCTGGCAATGCGGGCGCGTCTAATCCGCTTTCGAGATCATCACGCAGCCAGGCAGCGATCCCAGGACCTGCGAACTGCGCAGACCCGACCGCTAACACGGGCGCAACGCACAAGTGGCTTTGCCGTTCTGAGGCGCCCATAATGGAGCCATGAGCTCGCAGTTTTCGAACCCCCAGCCCACTTCTGATTCGGCCACCGGCGCCGGCCAGTTCTCCTGCTCCCGCCGCAGCCTGCTGCGCGGTGCGGCTCTGGCCACGGCAGCCACGGCCGCGGGCGCGCTGCTCGCCGCCTGCGCTGGTGAGGAGACCGTAGCGAAGGCCGCGAAAACCGACATTCCGGTCGGTGGGGCGAAGATCATCGATAACTGGATCATCGCGCAGCCGGAGAAGGATAAGTTCATGGCCTACTCCACCGAGTGCCCGCACGCCCGCGGCCGCATCGACGAGATCGCCGAGCAGGAGGGCATGACCGTCGCGATCTGCCCAAAGCACGGCTCGGTCTTCGACACCGCCACTGGTGATGTGGTGGAGGGGCCCTCCCGCGACCCGATGGCCCTGGCCCGCGACGTCCAGGTCAACGAGGACGCCGTCGAGGTCATCAACTAGCGCGACCCCTCCCAGGGCCGTGGCCTGGGTGTTTTAATCCTGCGCGATGACGATCGAGCGGTCGCTCACCGCGTCCGCCACCCGTTGGTCGTGGCAGGTCCACAGCACCGCGGGCTTCCGATCCTGGCGTACGAAGGCGTCGATGCCCTCCAGCAGCTTGCGGTGGCCGTCCACATCCAGGCCCACCGTCGGCTCGTCGAGCAGCAGGACGTCCGGCTGGCCAGCCATCGTCGCAGCCACGAGCACCAGCCGGCGATCGGAGGTGGGAACGTCCAGGGGGTGTTCCTCGGCCCACTTCTCCAGGCCAAAGATTTCCAGCGCCTTCCGGTCGCCAGCGACCTCATCGATCACCCGGCGGTGAAGGAAGGACTGGTCCAGCGCGGTGGGCGCCCAGCCGCAGCGACCGGCAGTGATGGTGCCCTCGTAGTCCACCAGGCCGAGTGCCGCCAGCATCAAAGAGGTCTTGCCGCAGCCATTGGGCCCGGCGATGTGGGTGACCTGGCCAGCCGGGGCGTCGACCGTAAACGGCCCCAGGCCACGAACCTGGACGTTCCGGGCAGACAACGCAACCCGCTGCGCGGCGACGTCGTCGGCACTGGCGTGAGCACTGGCCTCGTCGGAGCGGGTACGGGGAGGGAAAACCGGCAGGTCGAACTCCGGAATCGGCCGCTGACGCAACTCGCCGTCGGAAAGCTGGAACTGCTGAACTGCTGCCTCGGATACCGCGGACGGGCGGCGATCGTAGACCGTCACCTCGCCGGGATAGGCGTCTAGCACCTCGGCGAGCTGGTTGACCGCAGCGGTATCCAGCCCGTCCAGCGGGCAGTCGAGAACCAGCGCCCCGGGACGGGTCAACAGCGCTTGGGCGATCGCCATGCGGCGGGTCTGCCCGGTGGACAGCCGCATCGGGTCCTGGCCCGCGACGTGCTGCAAACTCCAGGTCTGAAGGGCCTGGTCCACGCGGGGGCGCATCTGCTCCCGCGACACGCCCTGTTGCTCCATGCCGAAGGCCAGCTCTTCGGCCACCGTGGCGCGCAGCAGCGAAATGTGGGCGGAGGCGTTGTTCCCCACCCAGGCGGCCCCCGTCGCCTCCGCTGCTTCCCAGGCGTGGTCCGATAGCCCATCGCCCCAGATAAAACGGGTCACTGGCATGGCGCTAGCTCACTCCAATCCAGACGATGGCCGCGCAGGTGGCGGCGATCATTCCCCAGCGCAGAACGCGCTGCCCCACCGGGTTCGCAACCGGGTTCAGCACGGTGCGCGGGCCGGGGTCCCCGATCCCAGTGCGTTGCAGGGGCCGGGCGCGCTGCGCGGCATCGTCCACCAGCCCCACGATCAGGGGCATCACGAAGTTCAGCTTCCCGCGCACCCCTGCGGTGTTCACCCCGCGGGCGGTGAACATCTGGTGCAGCGTCTCCACCCGTGCCCGGGCCATCGGATACAGCCGGATGGTCGAGCCCACGACGTAAACGATCTTCGCGGGGAACTGCTCCTGCATCGCCCGCATCAACCGGTCCCCATCCACGAAGGAACCCAGGGTCAAACCAATCGCCGCGGCACCAAAGAGGCGCAGGGAGAGCAAGCCCGCAAGCTGCATGCCGTCGGAGGTCAGCGGACCGAAAACGGGGTGCTGACCAAACGGGGCGTGCATCAAAAACAGGCCCACGGTGGTCGGGATCGCGAGCAGCACCGCCGCGAACAGCGGGCCACGAGCAGTCCGGAAAAAGGCTGCGAGCAGGGCGGCGATCCCCAGCGCGGTGAGCGAGACAACCAGCTTGTGGGCCAGCAACACCACGACCACCGCGCAGATGGCGGCGGTCAGCGGCGTATAGGGGTGGAGTTTTCTCACTTGCTCTCGGGGCTGAAGGTCACGCGGGTGCGCTTCGGCAGCCAGCGCAGCACCAGCCACACGATGGTGAAGACGATGAGCTTATCGATCGGATCGGAGGTCCAGGACTGCAGGAACACAGCAGTCAGCTGGTCGAAGCCGAGGCCGCGATAAGCCGTGACCAGCAGGCCGGTTCCGGTGCCCGCGGTGCCGCCAAAGATGAAGGAAGCCACCGGCGCGGAGAGCAGCGCCGTGATGAAGCCGACGACGAGGCCCGCCCCACCCACGCGCCACCACGTGCCGACGAAGAGCTTGCGCAGCAGACCGGAGGCCACGCCGACGAAGGCATAGGCGGCGGCGAAGGGCACGACGGTCGGGTTGAAGGTGCCCCACACCAGGGAACTCAGCACACCTGTGACCAGGCCCGCCCAGGGGCCGGCGAGCGCGCCGACCAAAACGGTGCCGATGGAGTCCAGGTACAGCGGCAGCGGCAGGCCCATGGTGCCGATGACCTGGCCGGTAATGATGTTCAGCGCCAGGGCCACCGGGATCAGCGAGAGGGTGCGCACCGGCAGCTGCGGCACGACCGCGATCAGGGCAAGAATCGCCGGAACCAAGAAGCCCACGAGCGCGATCGTGGAGCTGCGGGAGTCAGCCAGCGACTCCCAATTCGAGTCCGTGGGCTGGGAGATGACGAGGGTCAACCACGTCGCGGCGATGATGAGAACCGCCAGGCCGAGAAGGCTTTTTTGCATGCGTGACATAGCTATTCCAAACAGGGTTGAAGTGATCCCCGAAAAGCCTATGTCACCTCGGCGCGGGAAACGTGGAAAGTTGCTCAAACATCCTGGTCGATGGACTTAAGTTTCGTCAAATGATCACGCCGGGTTTCCCGCGCGGCCGGGCGGGGTGGACGCCACACTCAACCTGACTGGTCGAGCACTGTTTCTTACACAGCAATTGACAGACCAAGCTGTCTAGTGTTTTATATCACTCAACGCACAACGGTTCGCCGCGAGCACCTGCCGACCCCTGGAGCCCCGGACACGGTCGGTAGGAACCGTTGGTTTTGCCTGAGATATTCGCCTAGCCACCAGTCTGTGGGTCACCACTGCCACAGCCGCTAGGAAATATCACCCGGGGTTTCATGCTTTCTTGCGCCTTCGGGTTGGGCACGACCGCTGTGTGAGTCACCAAACACCAACCACGAAGAAGGAAAACATGACTTTCCACGCAACCACCGCCGGGGTCCCACGCATCGGACCTGATCGCGAGCTCAAGAAAGCACTCGAAGCCTACTGGCGCGACTCCGCCACGGGCCGCGACCTCGCCGGCACCGCCACCCGCCTGGTCAACGACTACACCGACGGCCTGGTCAACGAGGGCCTCGACTCCGCTCCCTTCCAGGGTCGCTCCTACTACGACGCCGTCCTCGACACCTCCGCGATCCTCGGCGCACTGCCGGAGCGCGTTGCCGAGATCAGCGACCACGAGAACGATGGCCTGCCGCAGTTCATCGACCGCCTCTTCGCCGCCGCCCGCGGCACCGCCGAGCTGCCGGCCTCCGCGATGACCAAGTGGTTCGACACCAACTACCACTACATCGTCCCGGAGCTGTCCGCTGACCAGGAGTTCCGCCTCGAGGACGGCGCCTGGCTGGACGACATTCGCGACCAGGTCAACCGCCACGGCGATAAGGTCCGCCCGGTCCTCGTCGGCCCGTTCACCTACCTGGCACTGGCCCGCTCCACCGACGGCTCCAACCCGCTGGAGCACCTGGAGTCCCTCTTCGAGACCTACGGCCGCCTGCTGCCGCGCATCGCTAACCGTGGCGTCACCTGGCTGCAGCTCGACGAGCCCTCCCTGGTCACCGACGTCGATCCAGCCACCCTGTCCCGCGTCAAGGCTGGTTACAAGAAGCTCACCCAGGTCGCCCACGACGCCGGTCTGAAGCTGCTGGTCCAGACGTACTACGGCGACGCCGACCAGGCCATCAAGACCCTCAGCGGTCTGGGCATCGACGCTTTCGGCGCCGACCTCGTCGCTGGTGGCAAGGAGCTGCCGAGCTGGACCGGCGAGGAGCTGCTGGTCGCCGGTGTCGTCGACGGCCGCAACATCTGGCGCACCGACCTGGACGCGGCCCTGGAGACCCTGAAGGCGCTGGCCGAGCGTGGCCCGGTCGCCGTCTCCACCTCCGCGTCCCTGCTGCACGTGCCGTACACCCTGGCCCGCGAGACCACCCTGGGCGACGAGCTGCGCAGCTGGCTGGCGTTCGGAGAGGAGAAGATCCGCGAGGTCGCCCTCCTCTCCCGCGTCCTGCGCGGTGAGGGCACCGAGGCCGACGAGAAGGCGCTGGCCGAGGCCCGCGAAGCCGTGCAGTCCCGCGCGACCTCCAAGCTGACCCACAACGACGAGGTCCGTGAGCGCACCGCCAAGATCACCGAGGAAGACCGCCACCGCGGTGATATCGAGGAGCGCCGCAAGGCCCAGCAGGAGGAGCTGAACCTCCCGCCACTGCCGACCACCACGATCGGTTCCTTCCCGCAGACCACTCAGATCCGCCAGGCGCGCGCGAAGCTGCGCAAGGGTGAAATCACCGAGGAACAGTACACCCAGGCGATGCGCGACGAAATCGCGGACGTCATCGAGCGCCAGGAGAAGCTGGATCTGGACGTCCTCGTCCACGGTGAGCCGGAGCGCAACGACATGGTGCAGTACTTCTCCGAGCAGCTGGAGGGCTACCACTCCACCGAGCACGCGTGGGTGCAGTCCTACGGTTCCCGCTGCGTCCGTCCGCCAATCCTGTTCGGCGACGTCCGTCGTCCGGAGCCGATGACCGTCTCCTGGTTCGAGGAGGCCCAGAAGCTGACCGACAAGCCGGTCAAGGGCATGCTCACCGGTCCGGTGACGATGCTCGCGTGGTCCTTCGTCCGCGACGACCAGCCGCTGGGCGAGACCGCCGACCAGGTTGCCCTGGCACTGCGTGACGAGATCGACGACCTCGTCTCCGCTGGTGCGAAGGTTGTTCAGGTCGACGAGCCGGCCATCCGCGAGCTGCTGCCGCTGCGCGAGGCTGAGCAGCCGGCGTACCTGAAGTGGGCCGTGGGCTCCTTCCGCCTGGCCACCTCCGGCGTGGCGCCGAAGACTCAGATCCACACCCACATGTGCTACTCGGAGTTCAACGAGCTCATCGGCACGGTCGGCGACCTCGACGCGGATGTCACCTCCATCGAGGCTGCCCGCAACGGCATGCAGGTGCTCGCCGCCCTGCACGAGGCGGGCTACGACCTGGGTGTCGGCCCGGGCGTGTGGGACATCCACTCCCCGCGTGTCCCGAAGCAGGAGGAGGTCGACCAGCTGCTGGCCGATGCGCTGGCTAACGTCGCCCCAGAGCTGCTGTGGGTCAACCCGGACTGTGGCCTGAAGACCCGTGGCTGGGAGGAGACCACCGCCAGCCTCGAGGTGCTGGTCGACGCCGCGAAGAAGGCGCGCGCCACCCTCTAAAAACCGCGCTCTAGACCCCGCGCTGGGTTAAGCATTCGGCCCCGCGCTGCAGGAGAAACTTTCTGCGGCGCGGGGCCGTTGCCATGCTTTAGAGCGTATGGCTAGCCGTTGAAGTAGGCGCTGACTTTGCCGGCGACCTTCTCCGGTGCAACGAGCATCACACCGTGGGCGTGGCCCGGCACCTGCACGGCCTCGCCGCCGAGAGCCTTCTGCATCTTCCAGATGGCGTCGCCGGTGACCGCCGAATCATTCGTGAATCCCACGTGCAGGGGCTTGGTCTCCAGCTTCTCGCCGTTGATTGGCGCTCCCGGGTGCGGCAGTGGCCAGCCCGCGCAGACGCGCCCCGAGCCGAGGTTGCCCTCGATCGCGGAGATCGAGTCGCCGCCGGTGAGCTGGTCGATGAACAGTTGCGGCAGCATCTCGGGCTTGGTCGGCGTGGCGTTGTCGTTGCAGACGATCGAGAGTTCCACGGAGCCCAGGGAGGTCATCTGCTCCAGCAGGCCCATGGTTTCTTCCTCGGAGAGCTCCTTGCCAGTCACGGGGTTGATCGGCCGACCGTTCGGCCCCAGTTCCTGGCCCGCCATCTTCGGCGGCTTGCCCGTGCGGATGTACTCGGCGAGCTTCGGGCGCATCTCCGGGTTATACAGCGCCCCGAAGTAGGTGAAGGTGAACAGCGGGGAGGCCAGCGTGGCCTGCTGCTTGCCCTTGGCGAGCGTGACCATGGCCGAGCCGAGTCGCCACGCGGGCGGCAAAGCCTGGTTCGCGACGGGCAGCGCGATATTGGCGTGCTCCTTCAACCCCGCTGGGAGGTCTCCGATCTCAGCCGGCGGCGGCGTGACCTGCGCGGGTGCGCCGCTTTCCTTATCAATGACGGCCGACCAGCGCTGGTAGACCTGCAGCGGCGTGGTGCCCAGGTGGTACTCATCGTCCCGGTCGGCGATCCACTGGAAGACATCGTGCAGCCCGTCGCGGCGCCAGGACTCGCGGTCGCGGCCGGTCTTGAACCACAGGCTCTCCGGGCTCGCGGAGCTATCGATCAGCGCCTTGCCGGTGTGCTGCGGGAACATCGTGGCGTAGGTGCCCATGAGAACCCCACCGTAGGAGACGCCGTAGAGGTTGAGGCGCTCCTCCCCCAGCAGCTGGCGGGCTCGGTCGAGGTCGCGGGCGGTGTTTGCGGTGGTGACCTGCTGGGAGTAGCCGGGCTGCTCGAGGTTGCACAGGTCGCGGAAGAGCCCGGCGGCGAGGGTCGGGATGACACCGCTGGCGAGGTGCCCGAAGCTACACTTCAGCGCCTCCCCGTGGGCGAGGCCGCGGGGCTGGACCGCGATGAGGTCGTAGTGCTTCTGCACGTCGGCGGGGAGCTTGACCCGCTGCCCGTTGAGCTTGTCTGGGGCGGCGTTGTCCGCGAACATCTCCAGCGCGCTGCCGCCCGGGCCGCCCGGGTTACCGGCGATGACGCCGCGCTTGGCGCCGGTCGCCGGGATCTTGCTCATCGTGAGCGTGATCTTCTGCCCATCGGGCTGCGAGTAGTCCATAGGCACCTGGAACTCCGCGCACTTCGCCCGCTTCGCGACGAAGACGTCCGCGGGGCAATCGCCCCAGGAAAGTTGCTGTGTCTCCGCGGTCGCTGCCGGGGCGACCAGGGCGCTGAGTAGTCCGAGGCCTCCCAGCATTCCTGCAATTTTGTGACCTACTCGCATTAAGGGGCTGCTCCTCACCGTGTTTTCTCGTCCGTGTCTCTTCTCAGCCGTGCCCTCGCCGCTGAACACGCGTTCTTGCGTCTCAGCGCGTTGCCCTTGGCTACAAGCGACCTGATACTTCGCGGTGGAAAGTCTAACAAGAGCCCCGGACGCGCCGCCGGGGAAGGCTCAAGGCTCGCCGGCCAACAGCTCGCCGAAGCGCTCCAGCACCCGAGTCGCGTCCAGGCGCTCCAGCACCCGCGCATTCGGGGTGAGCTGCGGGCCGAAGGGTGGCTGCGGATCAAGGGCCAGGGTCGCACCCCGAGTGAGTTCGGAGTCGGCCTCCACATCCACGTGGAACTCAGTTGCCTCGAAGCCCACGTCCTCCAGCAGCACCATCGCGGCGGCAAGGTCGTGGATTTGCGCCTGATAGCCAACCCCGACCTGCTCGTGGAACTCGAAGTAGAACTCAATAGCGGCGGTCAGCAGCTGGCCGAGCTGCGACTCCGCCTGCGCGCCCTCCCGGCCGCCTCGATGGGCACCTGCTTGGGCGCCATCGAGCCCACCAACCCAGTCGCGGAGCCGCTCCGGGGAGAGCAACACCTGCTCGGTCATGTTCAGCGGGGCGATCACGGGCAGGGGTGCGCCCTCGGGCCAGTGCTGCAGGGAATACTTCAGGGCGTGCGGGTCCACCCACGCGTTCCACTCCGCGACCGGGGTGGTGTTGCCGGGATACCCAAATGCCCCGCCCATGATGACCACCTGGCAGCCCCGCAGCACCTCCGGGGCGTGCTCCACCGCCCAGGCCAGGTTCGTCGCAGGCCCACACACCAGCAGGTGGGTGGGCTGCGCATCCGCCCAGTGGGCCACCGCCGCAGCCGCGGTGCCATCCGGTGTGCTGCCGCCCGGCGCGAGGGGCGCTTCAGCCTGCCCTGGCGATCCCTCCGCCTGCCCCCGCCGGGCGTCGCCGGACTCTCCCAGCCAGTACCCCAGCCCCCGCGGCCCATGGGTTTCCGGCGTCGTCACCAAAGGCAGCACCCGCGGGTGCGCCGCGCCGATCGTGATCTTCGGGATCACAGCATCCGACTCCTCACCGCGTTGGGCGCGGTGACGTCCTAAAGAAGAAGGTCCCCACTGCTGGGCGGCGACCCGGAGAACTTCTGCGGAATTACGGGCGGCGTCATCGGCGGTGCAGTTGCCGGCGCTGGTGGTCACCGAGAGGTCAATCCGCCCGGCCAGATGCAACCGGTAGAGGTAGACCAGGGCCAGGGCATCGTCGATGCCGGTGTCCACGTCGGCCACGACTGTCAAGGAAGGTGTGCTCACAAACTCTCACGCTACCGATCACCACGACCGCCGGGTAAGGTACACCAAAGTTATTGGTAATACTTTTCTTTTACCCGGCGCGCGATCGCCCGCGCGCCACATTGAGCGAGGGATAACCCGTGGCCAAGCACCATAAGAACACGACGCAGCGGTGGAGCACACCCCAGTGGATGCTGGCCATCGGCCTGGCGGTATTCGCCATCGCCACCCTCGCCGGACTCGTCGTGCAGTGGCCGCACAGCAGCGAGGAGCCCAAGGTCACCCCGGCGTACCAGAACTCCGGCTACGCGGGGCCACTGACCAGCGGCGAGGTGCTCTTCACCCGCGCCGCGAAGTGCGGGGCCACCGAGATCGGCGTGACCAGCGAAGCGATCCCGGAGGATAAGAACCCCTTCGCGGAGAAGCACTGCACGCAGGTCATCGTCCGGCTCACTGACGGCGCCGACGAGGGAAAATACACCGCACTAGAGTCCCGCCACATGCCCGGCGAACCGGAGCTACATGAGGGCGATAGCATCAAGCTAATCCACAGCCACGGCACCTACGCCTTCCAGGACTACGACCGCACAGGCCCACTGTGGGCGTGGGTGCTGGCCACGATCGTGCTGATCATCGCGGTCGGCCGCTGGCGCGGGCTGCGGGCCCTCGTGGGACTGGCGATCACGATGGTCATGATCCTCGCCTTCCTGCTGCCCGCGTTGCTGCGGGGTGGCTCCCCGCTGTGGTTGGCGGTGACGACGGCGGCGACCGTCATCCTCCTCGTCGTCTTCCTCGTCCACGGGGTGAACTGGAAATCCGCGGCCGCGATGGGCGGTTCCCTGGTGGCGGTGGCCATCGCCACGGCGCTATCGGGGCTGGCCATCGACTCCACCTCTCTGCGGGGTTTGGGGGATGAATCGAATCTGCAGATCCTGCTCTACCTGCCGGAGCTCGACATCACCGGGCTGATGCTGGCCGGAATGATCATCGGCGCGCTGGGCGTACTCAACGACGCCACGATCGCGCAGGCCTCTACGATCACTGAACTCAAGCGCGCGGAGCCGGACGCCTCGGCCTGGCAGCTTTTCCGCAACGCCATGCGGGTCGGCGAGGATCACATCGCTTCGATGGTCTACACCCTGGTGTTGGGGTACGCGGGTGTGGCGATCCCCATGATGCTGCTGCTGAGCATCTCCGGTCGGCCGATCGAGCAGGTGCTGACTTCGGACGTGATGGCCACCGAGCTGCTGCGTTCCGTCACGGGCGCGATCGCGTTGCTGCTCGCGATTCCGCTGACTACCGCCATCGCGGCTGTGACCGCGGACCCAAACAGCAGGGATTCGGGGCACGCGCATATCCACAGCCATTAGGATTAAATTCATGACGAATAACCCGGTATCCAATGCTGCAATTTTGAAGCCTCTGCCGCTGCCGGAGCTAGAGGACACCCTGGGTCGGTTGCGGCATGTGGTCAGTGCCGTGGCCAGCAACGATCAGCTGGTCCACACCGACGAGGCCATCGCCTCTTTCAAGCAGCAGGAGGGCCCGCGCCTGCAGGCTCAGCTGCGGGAGTTCGCCGAGGAGAAGGAGGCCGAAAACTCCAGCTGGCTGGCCGAGCAGTGGCTGGATGATTACCTCGACGTCCGCACCTCCCTCCCGGTGACCACGAACGTCGGCTTCCAGGCACGCATCGACGTCGCCGGCGAGGGTCTGGATCGGGTGGCTCGCGTCATCCGCCGCCTTGCGGAGGTGCACCTGATGCAGGCGCGCGGGCAGATGCCGGAGGAGCGCGACTTCCGCGATAACCCACTGAGCTCGACGCAGTGGCGCTGCTTCAACGGCGGCCTGCGCCACCCGAATGTGGATCGCGACGAGATCCTGCGCTGCACCAAGGGGGCGCGCAGCCGCCGGATCGGCGTGCTTCATGAGGGGCGGATGTGGAATGTTCCCATTTCGGACGGCAGCGGGCATGCTCTGTCCATCTCCACGATCCGCGCCGCGCTCGGCAAGATCGTCGATGCTCCAGCCCCGGAGGCTGAGGCGGATGGCGAGGCGGCGCTCGCCGCGCGCCCGGGTTTTGCGGACATGAGCTACCTGGGCTCGGGTCTGCTGGCGGAGCCCTTCAACGAGATGATCCGCGACCGCGACAACGCGGAGACCTATGACCAGCTGCGTGACCAGCTCTTCCACGTCTCTCTCGATTCGACCCGCGGCTCCGAGGAGGAGCTGCTGCGCCGCGCCGCGTTTAGCACCGGGCTGGCCTGGGTCTACAAGCCGATCACCTACGTGATCAGCACGGTGCAGAACTTCCAGGCCATGCACGTGGAGCATTCCACGGTGGACGGCGCGACCCTGGTCACGGCGCTGCGGCGCATCCAGGAGGTCAAGGTCAAGGACGAGGCCCCGGGCTCGCCCGCGCTGGCTCGCCCCGAGGAGCTGACCTGGGTTCGGGTGCCTGAAGAGCTGGCGAGCGTGGGAACCCCGGGCGGGGCGAGCGTTGGCGCGGAGCCGGAGCTGCGCATCGTGGATGCCCCTCGCCTGCCGCAGGATGAGATTCCCTTCAAGTTCAGTGCCGATGCGATGAGCCAGCTGATCCTCACCCTGGCTCAGGAGCTGACCTTTGGCCGCACCCGCGGTGTCTACGAGGCCGTGGACATGCGCGAGTACAAGGCCGGACGCACGGAATGCCTGCGCGCTGCGACTCCGGAGGCAGTGGCCTTCGCTAAGGCCTTGATCAAGGCCGAGGACGCGGAGTCCGCTGCGGCAGATGCGGAACTCCGCGAGAAGCTGGACGCAGTGTTGGCCGCCCACCGGGGGTGGGTGAAGAGCTGCAAGGCGGGCGCGGGGATCGACCGCCACCTGTGGGCACTGAACTTCACCGCCCGGAAGTCCGAGGAGGACGCCGACGGCATCGCCCTACTCAAGGACGAGGGGGTAGCGCTCGCGCTGCGGGACTTCCTCTCCACGACATCGGTGGGTTCGGCGGATCAGCTGATTCGCTACGCCTTCGCCCCGAGCGTCGCCGAGGGCTTCGGTGTGAACTACACCCCGGATCAGGAGCACATCGAGTACCTGGTGAGCTACAGCGAGAGCGCAGAGGATCCACAGTGGTTCCTGGAGAACCTCGTGACTGCTGGCCAGCTGCTCGCCGACTACCTGGGCGCATTGGAAAAATAGGCTTCCGGCTAGGCCGGCGCGGATACGTCCGCGTCGGCCTTTATTTATTGCTTGAATTACCTATTCCAAAGCAAGGAATGTATTTGGTGATATCAATCACCATCAAGAAACTAATGGCCTTAATCACATTTCAACATCCCCATTACACGAACTGTCTTTTAGGTGTTTGACCATTACTTTAGTGCTTCACATCACCCCCTTACCCCCTCCTTAAAACTGGTAGACTTCTGGGTGTCATGGCTCCTGCCGCATTAATGATTAGCAATAGGCATTAATCGGCAGAGCGGTGAGCTAATAAGGGTTCACCCAATCATTCTTTGACCACAGGAGAGACATGCACCTCACAGCACGAGAGCAGGAGAAGCTTCTCATTGTTGTCGCCGCCGACGTGGCGCGTCGCCGCAAGGAGCGCGGCGTTAAGCTGAACCACCCAGAGGCGGTCGCGTACATCACCGCCGAGCTCATGGAGGGCGCGCGTGACGGCAAGACCGTCGCCGAGCTCATGAGCGAAGGCCAGCAGTACCTGACTCGCGACGACGTCATGGAAGGCGTCCCGGAGATGATTTCCGACGTCCAGGTGGAGACCACCTTCCCGGACGGCACGAAGCTTGTCACTGTCCACAACCCGATCCGCTAAGTAGCGCCCAAACCTTCACGTTTGGCCACGCAACCGGCACGCTTCGAGAGGATTTTCTCAATGACCATTTCCGGTGAGTACTTCATCGGCGACGAGCCGATCATTCTGAACGAGGGTCGCGAGACCACGACCATCGAGGTCACCAACACCGGCGACCGCCCGATCCAGATCGGATCCCACTTCCACTTCTACGAGATCAACAAGGCTGTGGAGTTCGACCGCGACGCTGCCTACGGCAAGCGCCTCGACATCCCCGCTGGCACCGCTGTCCGCCTCGAGCCAGGCGACAAGCGCACCGTGGACCTGGTGGACTTCGGTGGCCACCGTCAGGCCTATGGCTTCAACCAGCAGGTCAACGGCCCGCTGGACTAAGCCGTTTAAAAACAGCGAACAACTTCTCACACTTCACTCCTAAGGAGAGCATTCATGGCTTACGAGATTTCTCGTCAGCAGTACGGGGAGCTGTACGGCCCGACCACGGGTGACGGCATTCGTCTTGCTGATACCGACCTGGTTCTGCGCATCGAAAAGGACCTCACCGCTAAGGGCGACGAGGTTGGCTTCGGTGGCGGCAAGGTGATCCGCGAGGGCATGGGCATGAACGCCCGCATGACCCGCGACGAGGGTGTCGTGGACACCGTCATCACCAACGCGATCATCGTCGACCACTCCGGCATCTTTAAGGCCGACATCGGTATCCGCGACGGCCTGATCGTCGGCATCGGTCGCGCAGGCAACCCGGACATCCAGGACGATATCGACATCCCGGTCGGCGTCAACACCGAGGCCTACGCCGGTGAACACACCATCGTGACCGCGGGCGCGATCGATACCCACATTCACATGATCTCCCCGGATCAGTTCGACACTGCACTGTCGAACGGCACCACCACTTTCATCGGCGGTGGCACCGGCCCGGCTGATGGCACCAAGGCCACGACCATCACCCCGGGCGAGTGGCACATCCACCGCATGATCGAGGCCACCTCCGACGCACCGGTGAACATCGGCCTCCTCGGCAAGGGACACGCGGCAGTTCCAGGCCCCCTGAAGGCCCAGATCCGCGCCGGCGCCATCGGGCTGAAGATCCACGAGGACTGGGGGGCTACCCGCTCCGCCATCGACACCTCGCTGCAGGTTGCCGATGAGCTGGACGTCCAGATCGCTATCCACACGGATACGCTGAACGAGTACGGTTACCTCGAGGACACGATTAAGGCCATCGACCACCGCACGATCCACACCTTCCACACCGAGGGTGCTGGCGGTGGCCACGCTCCGGACATCATCGCCATCGCTGGCGAGGAGAACGTGATTCCAGCGTCGACCAACCCGACTCTGCCGTTCACCAAGAACACCGTCGATGAGCACCTCGACATGCTCATGGTTTGCCACCACCTGAACAAGGACATCCCGGAGGATGTCGCGTTCGCGGACTCCCGTATTCGCGGCGAGACGATTGGTGTTGAGGACGTGCTGCACGACCTCGGTGTGTTCTCCATTACCTCCTCCGACTCCCAGGCCATGGGCCGCGTCGGTGAGGTCGTCCTGCGCACCTGGCAGGTCGCACACATCAACAAGCAGCAGCGCGGTCCACTGGAGGGCGACTCCGAGGGCAACGACAACAACCGCATCAAGCGCTACGTCTCCAAGTACACCATCAACCCGGCCATCGCTCACGGCATTAGCCACCTCGTTGGTTCCGTGGAGGTCGGCAAGATGGCTGACCTGGTGCTCTGGGAGCCGCGCTTCTTCGGCGTGAAGCCGAAGGTGGTCCTGAAGTCCGGCCAGGCTGCATACTCCGAGATGGGCGACTCCAACGGTTCCATCCCGACCCCGCAGCCGGTGACCTACCGTCGCAACTGGGGTGCTACCGGCGCAGCCGCCGAGACTTCCGCGGTAACCTTCGTTCCGGGTGTTGCACTGCAGTCCGGCGTCGAAGACAAGCTGCGTGGCGGTCGTGCGCTGCTCGAGGCGCGCGACATGCGCGAGGTCACCAAGAAGGATCTGAAGCACAACGCAGCCACCCCGAAGATCGAGGTGGATCCGCAGACCTACCAGGTTCGTCTGGACGGCGAGCTCGTCGAGGGCTCCAAGCCGACCGAGACCCTGCCAATGGGCCAGAAGTTCTTCCTCTTCTAAAGCCAAAGGCAGTATTGCTTCTGTGATCTAATGCACCGCGACCGGCGGCTTTTGCCGCCATTGCGGTGCATTCTTTTTCGTTAGACTTGAGGCTGCGCAAATAAACACGCAGTCAATTGAGCAACGTCATTTATTAGGAGCCGGAAATGATTATCACCGAGATTCTGGGGAACCGCGCACAGCTCTCCACCGATGAGATCGGCCAGTACACCGAGGAAAAGGTCAAGCTGCCGAACCTCGACCTGGTCAAGCGCATCCAGCGCGTCACCACCGACGCTGACCGCGAGATCGGCCTCCGCCTGCCGTCGGAGGTCAAGGAGCTCAAGGACGGCGACATCCTGTACCAGAACGACGGCCTGCTGATCACCGTCGAGGTACTGCCGACCGACGTCCTGGTCTACCGCCCGCGCAACACCCTGGAGATGGGCAAGGTCGCCCACTCCCTGGGCAACCGCCACCTCCAGGCCCAGTTCTTCGGTGAGGATTCCGAATACGGCGAGACCGTCATGGTGCTCCAGTACGACCACACGGTCGAGGACCACCTCAAGCACGTCGACGCGCAGTACACGCGCGAAGACCGAGTTATGCCGGAGGCATTCCGCCATGCAGAACACTCCCACTAAGAGCAAGAAGAACGGAAAGAAGGCCGAGCAGGCCGAAACCGGCCCCCAGCACGTCCCCTCCGCGGTGCGCGCGCAGCTCGCGATGCTGCACTTCACGGACTCCGCGCTGCCCACCGGTGGCTTCAGCCACTCCTACGGCATGGAGACCTACCTGCAGCGCGATGATGTCCACGACCCGGAGACCTTCGCGACCTGGTTGCGGGCCTACCTCCGCCAGGCCGCGTATAACGACGGCCTGATCTGCCGCTACGCCGCAGAGGTCGGCGCGCAGGTCAAGACCAAGGACATCGACGAGGACACCGCCTACGCGCGCCTGGCTGAGCTGGACCAGCTCGCGCACGTCTCCCTCGTGCCACGCCAGGTCCGCGACGCGAACTCCTCGATGGGCACGCGCATGGCCAAGATCGGCCCCGTCGCGGTGCCGGAGTCCCCGATCCTGCAGCGCTACTGCAAGGACGTCCGCGAGGGTGAGCTGCACGGCAGTCCCGCCACCGTGCACGGGCTTGCGCTCGGTGTACTGGGTCTGGACATCGTCGAGGCGGTGCGCAGCTACCTCATGCAGCTGACCGTCTCGCTGACGCAGAACGGCATCCGTGGCATCCCGATCGGTCAGGACGCCGGCCAGCGCGTGCTCTCCGCGATGTACCCGGTGATCAACCGCACTGCGGAGAAGATCCAGACCCTGGGGATGATCGACCTGGGTATGTCCTCCCCCGGGCTGGAGATCGCGCAGATCCAGCACGAGACGCACCGTTCCCGCATGTTTATGTCCTAGCCCTTGGGGCACGTGCCCGCCGGTCGTCCAAGGGCCCTCTGGCGGGACACAAGGGCACCGCGCCCCGCTGCTCCCCTAGCTGGGGAATACCCAAGACCAGCGGCGCGCTGAAAATATTAGAGAAGAAAAGAAGACAAGAAAGAAGGCCTAGACAGTCATGGCACCTATCAAGATTGGTATCGGCGGCCCGGTCGGCTCCGGCAAGACCGAACTCATCGAGCGCATCACCCGCGCCCTCGACGGCGAGATCGAGATGGCCGCGATCACGAACGATATTTACACCCTCGAGGATGCGAAGATCCTGGCCCGCAACTCCGTGCTGGACGAGGACCGCATCATCGGTGTCGAGACCGGTGGCTGCCCACACACCGCTATCCGTGAGGACACGTCCATGAACGACGCGGCCTACGAGGAGATCGTCAAGCGCCACCCGAACCTGGACATCGTCTTCGTCGAGTCCGGCGGCGATAACCTCTCCGCAACCTTCTCCCCGGAGCTCGTCGACTTCTCCATCTACATCATCGACGTCGCGCAGGGCGAGAAGATCCCGCGCAAGGCTGGTCAGGGCATGATCAAGTCCGACCTCTTCGTCATCAACAAGACGGACCTGGCACCCTACGTCGGCGCCGACCTGTCCGTCATGGAGGCCGACTCCAAGAACTTCCGCGGCGAGAAGCCTTTCGTCATGACCAACCTGAAGACCGACGAGGGCCTGGACGGCGTTCTGCGCTGGATCCGCGAAGACGTCCTGATGAGCGACCTGGCGGAGAGCTAATCCGTGAAAGCCTCCCCGTTCATCGACACCCCACCAAAGCGGTATCACTCGCTGCGCGACCCCATCGGCAGGCTCGACCTGCACATCGCACAGCGGGACGGTAAGTCCTACTCGAAGCGGCAGTACTACCACAACGCCCTGCGCGTCATCCGCCCCCACTACCTCGACGATTCCGGCCAGGTCTACTACCAGATCGTCAACCCGGGTGGCGGCTACCTGCGCGGCGATGACTACCACATCACCGTCCGCGTGGACGAGGGCGCGAGCCTGCTGCTGAGCGACCAGTCCGCGACGAAGATCTACAAGACGCCGGAAGACCGCTCCCTGCAGGACGTCCACGTCGTGCTGGGCGAGGACGCCGTCTTCGAGTACCTGCCCGACCAGCTGATCGCCTACGAGGACGCCTCCTATGCGCAGTTCATGAACGTGCAGATGGACTCCAGCGCCTCCCTGGTCACCGCGGAGATCGTCACACCGGGCTGGTCCCCGGACGGCACCCGTTTTAAGTTCCAGGACGTGCGCCTGCACACCACCGTCGAGGTGGATGGCAAGCTGGCAGTGCTGGATAACCTGCTGATCCTGCCGGGCTCCAGCGAGTTCACCGAGGACTCCATCCTCTACATGGAGGATCAGACCCACGTGGGCTCCCTACTGGCCGTGGACCGTCGCATCGACGCCGCGCTGCTCGACGAGCTGCGGGAATACCTCACGGGCGTGGAGTTCAAGGAGACCGTGCGCTTCGGGATCACCCTCATCGACGGGCCGGGGCTCGCGCTGCGCTCCCTCGGCACGCTCACGGAGGATCTGTACCTGCTGAACACGGAGGTCGCTAACTTCCTCCGCGCGAAGTTCCGCAACCAGCCGCGGCTGCACCTGCGCAAGTACTAGTTAGAGCAGCCGCCGGGCAAACTGCATCTAGAGCACACAAGGCTCTTTGCAATTCAAGTTCCGGCTGCTATCAACGGATTCACAGAGGACTCCACGCCAATGCCGGGGCATTTTGCCCCGGCATTGTGCCATGCTGGACACGTTCCATCACCCACTCAGTTGAAGAACGAGGTCCGCGTTAAACGTGCGCAAAACCCAGCTCCCCTTCCTCCTCGCTGCCGTAACACTCGGGCTCGCCGGATGTGCTTCCAGTGGCGACCCGTCGACTGATACTGCGACGAGCGCCGTCGAAACCCAGAGCCAGGAAAACTCCCAGATGACCCCTGCGGACATCCTCGCCCCATATTCCTTGGAGGATCGCAACGTCGACGATGTGGTCGATGCCCTGGATCAGATGCCGGTAAACGAACGGCCGAAGGACCTCATAGCCTCCGTACGCATCGATCAGCTGGAACTGAGCACCAACGAGGGCAGCGCCGCTATGGATATGCCCAAAGACAAGACGTACGTGTCCTTCGCGCCCTACGTTGATAGCACTCACCCCTGCACGTTCCACAGCCTGACAACGTGCCAGGGGGAAATGCGTAACACACCGATCCACATCAAAATTACGGAATCAGGCTCGAACCGAGTACTGGTCGACGAGCGCGTAAAGACCTTCGATAACGGTTTCTACGGCGTATGGCTGCCGCGGAATATCGAAGGCAAGATTGAGGTCACCCACGAGGGCAAAACCGGCAGCGCCGATTTTTCAACCAAGGCAAACGGCGCCACGTGTGTCACTGATCTCAAGCTGAGCTAACTAGAGCAGCCGCCGGGCGAGCTGCGTGGCCTCATCCGGGGTCAGCACGGCACCGGCGGCCTTACCCATGGCGGGTCGAGTCGATTCATCGGCGCTGACCCGCCATTTTTGCTGCCCGGAATCGGTGCCTGTGGCGGGGTCAGTGGCGGCGTCGGTCGCGACGGGATCCGCGGCATCGGTGGCGCCGTCGGTGACGGTCGCGGCGTCCGTGCCGTCCATGGCGTCGAAGGCCACGTAGACGTGCGTTTCTACCGCGTGCTGCACTTGGATCCACTCCAGGCAGGCCGCCGGGGGCGCCTGAAGCGCGGCAGCCAGCAGCTGGTGCAGCTCCTCGGGATCCCCCACCCGGTGGGCGAAGCCATTAGAGGCGGCGAAGACCCAGTCGGTCTCCCGGCTGGGATTGCCGACGGGCTCGCCGCCGCGTTCTCCCGTAGGAGCCTCTCCCAGCGCGCTGCCCGACCCCTCGCCCGGCTCGTGCTCTCCGTTAGTCCTTGAGGATGTCATTGATCACGATGGTCTGATCGCGACCCGGGCCCACACCGATGTAGGACATACGGCAGCCCGAGAGCTCCTCCAGGCGCTTGACGTAGTCCTGCGCCTTCTCCGGCAGCTCCTCGAAGGTGCGGCAGCCGGTGATGTCCTCGTCCCACGCCGGCATCGTCTCGTAGATCGGGGTGGCGTGGTGGAACTCGGTCTGGGTCATCGGCATCTCGTCGTGGCGGACACCGTCGACGTCGTAGGCCACGCAGATCGGGATCTCACCGATGCCGGTCAGGACGTCCAGCTTCGTCAGGAAGTAGTCCGTGAAGCCGTTGACGCGGGAGGCGTAGCGCGCGATGACGGAGTCGTACCAACCGCAACGGCGCGGGCGGCCGGTGTTCACGCCGACCTCGCCACCGGTGGTCTGCAGGTACTCGCCCCACTTGTCGAAGAGCTCCGTCGGGAACGGGCCGGCACCAACGCGGGTGGTGTAGGCCTTGATGATGCCCAGGGAGCTGGTGATGCGGGTCGGCCCCACGCCCGAGCCCACGCAGGCGCCACCGGTGGTCGGGTTGGAGGAGGTCACGAACGGGTAGGTGCCGTGGTCCACGTCCAGCATGGTGGCCTGGCCACCCTCCATCAGCACGCGCTCGCCGCGATCCAGGGCCTCGTTGAGGACCTTCGAAGAATCGATGAGCATCGGAGCCAGGCGGTCCGCGTAGGACAGGAAGTACTGCACGACCTCCTCCGGCTCAATCGCGCGGCGGTTGTACATCTTCACCAGCATCTGGTTCTTCTTATCCAGCGCGGATTCGATCTTCTGGCGCAGGATGGACTCGTCCAGCAGGTCCTGGGCGCGGATGCCGACGCGGCCGACCTTGTCCTGGTAGGTCGGGCCGATGCCGCGGCCGGTGGTGCCGATGGCGCGCTTGCCGAGGAAACGCTCGGAGACGCGGTCGATCGCCACGTGGTACGGGGCGACGAGCTGAGCGTTGGCGGAAACACGCAGGTGAGAGGTGTCCGCACCGCGGGCCTGAAGGCCGTCGATCTCCTCGAACAGGGCCTCCAGGTTCACCACGCAGCCATTGCCAATGATGGAGGTCGCATTGTCGGAGAGGATGCCGGCTGGCAGGAGCTTCAGCTCATACTTCTCCCCTCCCACGACGACGGTGTGGCCGGCGTTGTTACCGCCGTTGGGCTTCACGACGTAATCGACCTGGCCACCCAGGATGTCCGTCGCCTTACCCTTGCCCTCATCGCCCCACTGGGCACCGACAACGATGATTGCTGCCATTTGACTTCTCTTGTCCTCGCTTATTGGGGGTAGTCCAACTTAAAGATCATACTACGAGGTCGCAGCCCGACTCTTCTTCAGCGCGATGATCGGCGGGATCAGCATCACCAGCCCGGCGATGAGGGCGACTCCGCCGAAGAGCCACACCAGCCCCGCGATGATCGCGATGGGTGCGAGGATCGCCGCAGCGATCTCGAAGGGGGCGAAGCCCACGTAGGCCATACCGAACTCTTCGAGGGTTCCGGAGCGCATCTCCGGGTCGACGATCTTCAGCACGGCAATACCCGTGGCCACCGAGGCGGTGGCCCAGCCCCAGCCGAACACCGCGCGTTCGAACCAGCCGTGGTCGAAGGTGCGGGGTGCAATGTAGAAGAAGAGGAACAGGCAGAACGCCAGCCCCACCAGGAACAGGATGATCAGCGGGACGATGTAGCTCGCAACCACCGCCGGGATGATGGACGCGATACCCACCGCCACCAGGAAGTCCGTCGACGCACCCGAGACTGAGCCCATCAGCTTCGTGTCCAGATAGTGTGGAGCCTTGAGCAGGTGCAGCGCACCCACTCCGGCCAGGCCCACGAGGAAGGCCATCGCGAACAGCGGGAAGCTCAAGGCCGGGAAGGTCTCGTTGACCCAGTTGGTCAGGATATTCGCCAGGAAGATCGTCACGGTCAGCACCGCGATGTGCAGCGCGATCGGCTCAATCGAGGATGGGCTCGTGGTCGCCCGCCCCACGCTCGGTCGCTGACCGGGCAGGGAAATAATGCCGGTGCGCATATCCTCCGGCAGCTGGTCCAGGCGAGGCAGCTCATTGGTGTGGCCCCGCTTCGAACCCCACCGGGCGAAGATCACACCACCAATGATCGCGGAGAACATGCCCACCGCAGCGGCGGTGAAGCCCAGGCTCGTGGCCTCAGTCATGCCCGCGGAGTCCAGCGCGCCACCAACCGCGGCCGCGACGCCGAAACCACCGACGAAGCCGACGGGCAGCATGATGCCGAACCAGTCTGGCGTCCCAAACAGTGGGGCGAACAGCAGCACACCCAACAGTGCGAAGAAGCCCCACTGCGCCAGGTACATGCCCACGGAGTAGGACCACATCGTGCGCGCGCCCTGGCGCACCTTGGCGTCGAAATTCATCGTGAACGGCAGCGCACCGAAGACGACGGCGATGAGGATGGTCGCATAGTCCCCGAAGTGCTCGCTGAACTGGATCAGCCCCAACCCGTTGGGCCCCAGCAGCAGACCCAGCAGACCCGCTGTGATCGGGGCGGGGATCAAGAGTTTCTGGAACCAGGGAATGAAGCGCCGCATGAGGTTGCCTACGATGAGCAGCACCGAAATCCAGCCGATATCCATCACGACGTCGAAGGGTGTGAAGCCATCCACGTGAATAAATCACCTTTCTTCTCTTACGGGTTCTCACGGGCGGCTGTCATCGCGTTTGGCTCACTCTCTCGCGGTGGTGGCCACCCGGGTTAAGCTAAACGCCATGATAGTCGTGTTGCTCACTCCAGAATCCAACTTCACGGACCAGGACGTCCGCGCTGCCGTCGGCGAGAGCCCGGAGAAGCTGGAGTTTCACGAGGTCTCCACGATCCCGACCCGCCGCGAGCTGAAGGTTCTGAACCCGCTGCCGAGCCTGGTCACCGAGCCCACCCCCACGCTCGACGAGATCGCGGCCCAACCGGACGTGCCCCACCAGGGCGAGCCGCAGCCCGCCCCGCACGTGACCAGTGAGCCGGTGCGGGTGGTCGTCATCGGTGAGGACGCCACCGTGGCCGCCGTGGCCTCCAAGCTCATGCGCATCGACGCGCTGTGGGCCCAACTGGCCTTCGTCCCCACCGGCGGGGAGAGCGACATCGCACACAGCTGGGGACTGCCCGAGGAACCGGGCGCAGCACTGGAGTTCGCGCTCACCGCCCCGCCGGTCCCCACGCCCGTCATCCGCGACGACCACTCCATCGTGGTGCTGGGCAGCGCGGAGCTGACCGGGCCGGAGGGCGGGGAGCTTTTCGGGGAGGTCATCGTGGACTCCGACACGCTCTACCACCACGACCGCGGGGCACGCGGGGACTTCACCCACGGGGTCCGGCTGGTGCCGACCCCGTCGGCGCCGGGGATCGCCGCAGTGCAGCTGCCGAGCCCGGAGCAGGTCAAGCACCTGGAAAAGGCCCGTTCGGGTGGCTGGTGGGCGAGGTTTACCGCGGGCTTCCGACCGCCGGCCGAGCCCACGATCTTGAAGGGCCGGGCGCTGCAGGCCGGCGCCCGGGAGATGACGGTCACCCGCGATACGGTCACGCACCCGCGGCCACTGAAGGCCGTGACCTTCTACCGGCACCTGCGCGACGGGCAGTTCATCCGCCGCTAGCAGCGGTGGCGATCAGTCCTCGTCGAAATCTGGGTCCTCGCCCCAGACCTCCGGCGGGTGCCACGGATTCTTCACCGTGGGCGCCAGAGAGGCCATCGCGGAGGGGCGGGAGTAGCCGCAGACCATCAGCGCATCCACGATCGCGGAGCGCACCTGCGCCACGATCACCAGACCTGAGAGCCCCTGGTTTGGAATGATCTCCGGCTTGGCCTCCGAAGCGAGCTTCTGCAGCGCACGGATCACTTCCGGGATCTCCACCAGCTCCTGGCGGCTGCCACGGGTGCCACCCATCGTGTACAGCGCGCCCAGGTGGCCGAGTGCGTCGGAGAGGTCACGGACGACCTCCACGAGCTCCTCCGACACCGGCTCGCCATCCTCCACCATGATCTCCGCCCGGCGGGCGAGAACCCGGATGTTGCGGACCAGGTTATCCACCGGCAGGAGCGCCCGCTGCATGGAGCGGGAGTGGCGCCGGGCGGACCAGTAGAGCGGAGAGATGGTGACGATCTCGTCTCCACCCTTAGACTCCGCCATCAGGGAGTTCACCGTGGATTGGGTGCCGCGCGCGGTCTCTAGCGCCTCAGCGAGGGCGTCGCCGTCGCCGAGCTCCATCGCCGCCGCAACCTCATCGAGGACGAGCGCGGACTTGGAGATCAGGGAGGACAGGTCACGGCGGGCGGCGCGCAGCGGAGAGCGGGGAACGATAGCCATGACGAGCATGCCGATCACCCCGCCGATCAGGGCGTCGACCATGCGGTCGGTAGAACCCCCGGAGCCGGGAGGCAACAAGGTGGCGATCAGCACCCCGGTATTGGCAGCCTGCATCGCGACCATCGGACTGCGGTCGACGAAGCTAGCGATAACGATGCCGGTGAAGACCACCACGGCGATCTGCCAATAACCAGCACCAATCTCCCGGATCACGAGGTCGCCGATGCCCACGCCGAGGCTGACCCCCAGCACCAGTTCGAAGGCGCGGCGCAGGCGCTTGCCCCCGTTGACCCCCAGGGTGATGATGCCCGCCATCGGGGCGAAGAACGGGTTGTGGTGGCCGAAAACCTCGATCGCAATGAAATACGCCAGCGCGGCGGCGAGCGCGCACTGGAAGGCGAAGATGATGGAGACCTGCACGCGCGCTAGGCGCTGCTTCGGTGCAATGTCTCGGATGCTGCGCGCCGCGGCCGCGATGCCCGGCCGGCGGCGGATCAGGGCACGCAGCCGGGCTCGCGCGGGGCGGGACTGGGCCTCCTCTTTATCGAGGATTTCGCCCAGGTCCTCCCCCAGCGGGATATCTTTCGGCCGATGCGTGCTCATGCCCTTCAGTGTGCCACGTCCGCCTGTGGCCCCGGGCACGAAGGGCTGAGAGCTAGAGGGCCCGCCTTACAGCTTGTCGACGTCCTCGAGGTTCATCGCCGGCACGGCTGCGGGGTCGCAGTCGTTGAGCAGGTTGAGGCAGCGGATGACCTCGTCGTCCTCGTTGATGCGCTTCGCGGCGACGACGAGCGCGCCGATCGCGCGGAGAACGCCCTGGTTGGGGACGTGATTCCACGGCACTGGGCCGGTGCCCCGCCAGCCGTTGCCGCGCAGCGCATCCAGGCCCCGGTGGTAGCCGGTGCGGGCGCAGGCGTAGGCGGTGACCGGCTCGTCGGCCTCGATCAGGCGGAAGGCCAGCGCGGCCCACGCACCGGAGTCCTTCGGGTTGGCTTTCGCGATCTTCGCCAGCGAGTCCAGGTCCGCGCCCGCGTCATCGGCGGTGACGGCGCTGGTCAGTTCCTCCGGCAGGCGAACCTCGGGGTGCTCGGCACCGAAGAGATCACGGCCGGTACGCAGTTGTTCAGCCATTGGTCGTTCCTCCTGATCAGTTATTGCATCGGCGCGGGAGCATTCACTACCCGCGCCACCTGAAGCGGGTGTTACTTGCCCAGCGTGTTGCCTGCGGAGCGCAGGTCCTGGCAGGCCTCGACGACGCGCTCGGACATCGCCTGCTCGGCCTTGCGCAGGTAGGAGCGCGGGTCGAAGACCTTCTTGTTGCCGACCTCGCCGTCGATCTTGAACACGCCGTCGTAGTTTTCGAACATGTGGCGCGCGACCGGGTTGGTGAAGGAGTACTGCGTGTCGGTGTCGATGTTCATCTTGATGACGCCGTAGCGCAGGGACTCCTCGATCTTCTCCTTCTCGGAGCCGGAGCCACCGTGGAAGACGAAGTCGAATGGGTTGGCCCCCTCAGCCAGGCCCAGCTTCTTCTCCGCGACCTTCTGGCCCATGTCCAGGACCTCCGGGCGCAGCTTCACGTTGCCCGGCTTGTAGATGCCGTGGACGTTGCCGAAGGTTGCGGCCAGCAGGTAGCGGCCCTTATCCCCCAGGCCGAGGACGTCGATGGTCTTCTCGAAGTCCTCTTCGGTGGTGTAGAGGTTTGCGTTCGGGTCGGCGGAGACACCGTCCTCCTCGCCACCGACGACGCCGATCTCAACCTCGAGGACGATGTTTGCGGCGACGGACTTGTCGAGCAGGTCCTTGGCGATCTGCAGGTTCTCGTCAATCGGGGTGGCAGAGCCGTCCCACATGTGGGACTGGAACAGCGGGTTCTCACCGGCCTCGACGCGCTTGCGGGAGATCTCCAGCAGCGGCAGGACGAAGGTGTCCAGCTTCTCCTTCTGGCAGTGGTCGGTGTGCAGGGCGACGTTCACGCCGTAGTGCTTGGCGGCCTCGTGGGTGAATGCCGCGAGAGCCTCCGCACCGGCCACCATGTTCTTCACATTCAGGCCGGAACCGAACTCCGCGCCACCGATGGAGAACTGGATGATGCCGTCGGACTCGGCATCCGCGAAGCCCTTCAGGGCTGCGTTGATGGTCTCGGAGGAGGTGCAGTTAATCGCCGGGTACGCGAAGCCACCCTCCTTAGCCTTGTCCAGCATGTCGCGGTAGACGTCCGGGGTTGCAATTGCCATTGATGCCTCCTAAGTGCCGCTTCGGGGCGGCATGGGCCACCCGCTCAGCATGATTTACTCACCTGAATTATGCCTGCACTTCATTCTACGCGTCGGCAGCCCCGCCGGTCCCCGCCCGTTTGAGGGGGCAAGCAGCACGGGCAGGTGGCAAAGAACCCTTGCGACCAGGGATTCCCGAAAAGGTGGCGCGCTAGTTCCCCTGCTCGCGCTGGGCGGCCTCCAACCCCGTGATGCGCGCGGCAGCCTCCATCAGCTTCCACCCGGAAAGCTGCACCGAAAGATCGCGCTCGGCGATGTCTGAACTAGCCACCGCCCCGGCGATCGTCGCGCCAACCAGGCCACCGGAATGCGGCAACGTCGCGTCCCGATCCCACCGCGACGGGAACACCGGCAGACCATCGACTTCCAGGCGGTAGCGCCAGGCGGACTCCGCGGAGTGCAGCACGATCCGGCGCGCCTGGGAGCGGGCCTTGCGCGTGCGCGGCCCCAGCTCCGGCAGCTTCTCCGCCGCGAGCGCCAGGTAACGGACGAGGATGCCGTTGAACAGGCCACCGTCGCCACCAGCGGTGGGCGCGGTGATGACGTAGTTGGAGTTGGTCAGGTGCTCGGAGATCGCGTCGATGAGTCCGCAAGCGCGGTAGATATAGTCCATCCCGGCCTCGGAGACCTCATCGTCCCCAACGCGGGCCTGCTCGCGCTCAGCGACCGCCAGCTCGACGCAGGCGCCGAGGGCAACGCCCTGGCAGTAGCTGTGGATCGTGGGCTCCGGGACAGGGCCGTTCATGCGCATCCACAGCCCGTCCATGACCAGGCCGTCCTCGTTGATCATGTTCTCCCAGATCCAGTCGACCAGCTGGCGAGCCAGGTCGAGACGCCCGGTGCGGGCCGCCATGATCGCGACCGGCCCGTTGGTGGGGACGTTGTAGAAAGTCTCGTTGCTGCGCCACGGCAGCACCCCCGTGAGCGAATCCACGCCCTCCAGGATGTTCTCCTCCAAGTCCTTGCGGGCAGAGACGCGCTTGACCTTGGTGTACTGCTCCGCACGCCACAAGGCCAGCGCAAGCCAGGCCTTGTCGTCGTAGTAGTTATTCCGCGTCAGCGGCGCGAGGTTACGCAGCCGCATGCCACGCAGCGTGGCCCGCAGTTCGCGCTGGCGGGCCTTGGATGGGCGACGGCGCGTGGCGTCCACCTGGCAGTCCACGTAGTGGGCCTGCCACCAGTAGTGCCACCGGTAAAAGGCCTTATCCCGCGCCAGGGGCGGCCAGGCGATCACGGCAAGATTGGTCCGCGGCACACCCCATACTTTCGAGGCGTGGCGGTCCGTGATTGCTTGCTGGGCCAGATCGGCCCGGTGATCCCAACGTTCATGCACGCCTTTAAGTCTGCCCAATCCGGGCGATTTTCGCGAAGTTTTGCAGCTTTTACCAGGCCTGGGAGAGGTCCGCGTGCTGCCGGACCCAGGCGTGCATCGCGATCCCCGCCGCCACGCCCGCGTTGATCGAGCGGGTGGATCCGAATTGCGCGATGGAGACGGTCATCCGCGCCCCGCGCTGCGCCTCCTCCGTCACGCCGGGCCCTTCTTGGCCAAACAGCAGCAGGCAGCGGCGCGGTAGCTCGGCAGTTTCCAGGGGCACGGAACCGGGGGTGTTGTCCACGGCGACGACCGCCAGGTCCCGCTCCGCCGCATACTCCAGCACCTCGGCGACGGTCTTGTGGTGTTCGAGGTGCTGGTAGCGGTCGGTGACCATCGCTCCCCGTCGGTTCCAGCGCTTGCGCCCGACGATGTGGACCGTATCCACCGCGAAGGCGTTGGCGGTGCGGACGACGGTGCCGATGTTGGCGTCGTTCTCGAAGTTTTCGATGGCGATGTGCAGCTCGTGGCGGCGGGAGTCGATGTCCGCGACGATGGCGTCCATCGTCCAGTAGCGGTAGGCGTCGACGACGTTGCGGCGGTCACCGTGTGCGAGCAGTTCCGGGTCGAAGTGTTCTTCCGTAGGCAGCGGCACCCCCGGATACTCCTGCTCCCAGGGGCCGACGCCGACGCGGGCCTCGAACCACTCGGTCGGTCCCTTTCCGGAGTGTCCGTTGGTTTCCGATTGCTGGGCCGGCTGATGGCCTGGGTGCATGGTGTCCGGCTTTTCTTCGTGGCTCACTACGCGGTCTTTTCTTTCTTCTGACGCAGGGTGCCATTGATCCCGTCGACGAGCAGCAGCTGCGCAATGACGTAGGTCGCCATGACCGCGCCGTCGGTAAGCGCGTCGATAATCTTGAGGGCCGTTGGCGCGGTGGGGCGCTGCGCGTGCTTCAACAGGGTGAGGCGGTTGAGGATCAGGGCGTCGGAGAGTAGGAAGAGCGTTCCGCCGAGGGCGTGGCCGTAGTCCTCCGGGGTTTCCTCTGGCGTGCTGCGAAGGAGAGACGGGTCCTGGGCCAGCACGTTGGTTGCCCCCAGGAGGGAGCCGTAGCCGCCAGCAGCGGGCAATGCCTTCGGCAGCTTCCAGCTGGCCAGCCCCAGCCCCGTTGCCAGCGCCGGTAGGTGGGCTGCAGCGACCATTGGGGAGGGCCGGGCGCCCCGCTTGGCGAGCAGCCAGATATAGGCCAGCTGGTTGGCGCTGAACCACGCCGCACCCCGGTTGAGGTTTGTGGCCCGCTCACCTGGCTCCGAGCTGCGAGACTGGGTATTCATCAGGGTGATATCCCCCAGCCAACCGCCCACAAGACCTGCGAGTAGAAGCGCCTGGTCCGCGTTGGGTGTGCGGATGGTGCGCCAGGAGCGCGGGCTATCTGCGGTGGCGCCAGGCACGAGCACAGTGCTCGCCAGCAGGGGCATGAGTGTTGGCTTCACGGCACGCGTGATGCGATCCGAGCGCGTGGCCGCGGCGGCGACGGAGACGGCACCGGCCGCCAGGTAGGCAATGCGCCCTGGGTGTGGGTGGCGGGCGGCGGCGCGCAGGGCGTGGGCGCCTTCGGCCGCTCGCTCCAGCACGTGGCTCAGGATTCGGTTCTGTGTCAGGGTGCTGCGCATCGGGGTCTCCTTGTGGGTTCGCGGCGCGGCCATCGCTTCACCGCGGCGGCGGGCAGGCCTAGTTCAGGCCGAGATCAGCCAGGCCGAGCAGCGGGCGGTATTCCAGGCCTTCTGCCTCGATGACGTCGCGGGCGCCGGTGTCGCGGTCCACGACCGTGGCCACGCCGACGACGTTCGCCCCGGCATCGCGGGCGGCAGCCACGGCGGTGAGTGGGGAGTTGCCGGTGGTCGTGGTGTCCTCGACGATGAGCACGTTCTTGCCTGCGATGTCCGGGCCTTCGATGCGGCGCTGCATGCCATGCTTCTTAGCTTCCTTGCGGACGACGAAGGAATCGACCCCCTCGCCGGCGTGCATGATCGCGGTGGCGACCGGATCGGCGCCGAGGGTCAGCCCGCCGACGTTGGTGTACTCCCAGTCGCTGGTCAGCTGGCGCAGGAGCTGGCCGATGAGTTTCGAGGCCTCCGCGTGAAGGGTGGCGCGGCGCAGGTCGACGTAGTAGTCAGCCTCCTTGCCGGAGGAGAGGGTGACTTTACCGTGGACGACGGCGAGCTCCTTGACGAGCTCTGCGAGTCGCGCAGCGGCGGCGCGGTCGACGGAGGGGGTTTCCTGTGCCATGGGATGCGTTCCTTCCGAAGGAGGGGATGAAAGCTTTGCTGTTCTTTAAGTTACCGCAGGAAAAACAAAACCCACCCAGTGGGCCTCGCGTTCAGCGAGGGCTCATTGGGTGGGTTGCCGCGTGGAAGGGTCAGACCACGCTAGCTTTTCGTGGTCACACTTCCGATTGAAGCGGAATCACAGTCTTCTTTTAGTCCCGGGAGGGGCTTGTTTTAGTCCCGCAGGGGCTTGGCCTCATCTGGATCGTGCCCCGGAGCGAGGCCTTCTCGAACGAGTTCATCTTCGATTGTGTCCTCCGGGTTACCGACATCGCCTGTCTTTTGTTTCTTTCCTAGCCACTTATCGAAGAGGCCATTTTGGTACATCACCGTTCCCAGAATCATGATAATACCCAGGAACTGCAGCAGGGATGGAACCTCACCGAACAGCGGCCAAGCGATGACCACCGAGGAGACCGGGGAGAGCAGCAGGATACCGGCGGACAGCGTCGGATCCAGCCAGACGGAACCCCACTGGACAAAGGTCCACGCGATTGCCTGGCCAAGGGTGGCCAGCATGATCAGCCAGATCCAGTTCATGGTGGTCAGTTCGTCACCCAGAGCGGACTCAGGGTTCACGGCAGGCAGGTGACCATCGACCAGGACACCGTGAGTGAAGTCAAAGCCACCGCGCGGGGAGCCAGTGTATGCCCACAGAGCCGGGGCAACCAGCTGGGAGATAGCCGTGTACATCATGGGCTGGACGTACAGATCCTTACGCGGGGCGGTGGTACCAGCCTTGCGGGAGAAGTACAGGTAGAAGGAGTAGCAGATACCAGAGGTCAGGCCGAGCAGGGTGCCCAGGGTTGCGGTATTGATGCCAGCGATCTGCTCCGGGCCGGTGGACTCGCCACTGCCCTCGAAGACACCACCGGTGAGCATGACACCGACGATCATGATCGGCACGAGCACCAGGAAGACCGGCGGGATCTTGTACTTATCGAAGATCGCCGTCAGCATCGGAACGACGATCACCTGCAGGTTCAGCAGGATGGCCGCGATGCCGGCGCCAACGTAGAAGATCGAGTAGTTCCAACAGGTGAAGTCAACACCCAAGAACAGGCCTGCAACGAGGGACATGATAATGCCCGCCTTGGGCAGGGAGCCCTTACGCTTGATCTCCCAGAAGCCGAATGGCAGCAGAACGAGCAAGCCAATCAACACACGCAGGAATGCCTGCGTTGCGGGATCCATGTTGGAGGCCTTCACCCAGATAGGAGTGAAAGCGAGGAATGCGGTACCCAGTCCGAGAATGAGCACGGCCTTGCCGTGGGACACAGGCTTGACTGGAAGCATGCGTCCGGACGCCGTAGCGCCTTGACCCTTAACAGTGTTCATGGTGTCCATTTTTACATTTCCCGTTAAGGCAATTGCAATGATTTATGCCCAATATCACAAATAACCCAATATGCCCGTATTGTTTCCGCAATTGATCAATCACCTATTTTAGTGGGCATAACGGGAGTTATGTTCTAAAGGGAAGTGAATTCCTTATGCCGAGATATCTCTTTCAACAATTCAGGCTCGAATAATTCGATCATTGTCCTCGCCGTCAGGAAGTTCCGGACACCACCTCGACCTAAAGAATTTAACGCCCCTCCGAACGCCAATCTTCGTCATCACCCGGCTCGACGATTTCCGCTTCTACCAGCTCAATCTCCGCCTCTACTGGCTCAATCGGGGAAGGGAGCGCATGGCGCGCATCCGGGGCGCGGTGACGCCCGCTACGGCGGCGCTGCCCCCGTCGCTCTGCAGCAGTGGCGGACAGCTCGTCGCTAAAGATTGTGGGCGCCCTCTCAATATCCGCACGAATAACTTGGGGGCGCTGGCCGACTGATGCAGATATATGGTCGGGATCCTCCCCAATAAGGGGGATATTCTCTGAATCCATTTCGAGCACCGAGTCACTGAAATCATCAGCCGGGTCCGCCTCACGACCCCGGTCGAAACGGCTCGGGAATTCCACCGGATTAGCCGGCCGCTCAATATGCGGACGATCCGAGAAGGTTGATTCGTCACTTTCTTGGCCGGCATAAACCTCCGCGGCGTCCGATACCGAGCTCGGCGGCACGGCAGCCTCCCCTGATTCCCCCGCCTCCACGGGCGCGGCGGGGGTCTGCCCCACGGGACGCAGGTAGCCCGGCCGTGACTTCCTCTCCCCCGCCGGGCTCGCGTTTTCCTCGCCACGCCCCCGACCGATCTTCTCCTGCAACGCCCCCTCGCCCTGCTGGCAATCAGCAGATTCCGCACCGGCGGGGCTGAGGGAGACCGCAGTACCCGGCAGCGCCCGCGTCTGGTCCGCGTTCTCCAGCTCCAGGACCACACTCATCGTGCGCGGCGGAAGAACCATCGCCGCATGCGCCAGGGAAAGCAGCTCCGGCAGAATCCGCAGCCAGATGCTGAAGTCCAGCTTCCGGCTAATGCTCAAGATGACCCAGTCGCCGCCCCAGATAACGTCGGAGGCGACCTGGCTCAGCGCTGCGAGGCTATCCTCCACCCGGACATCCAGCATGCGGTCGAGCGCCCGCACATCGGAGGTGTAGGCAGCATAAGGCGGCTGATCCAGCAGCTCGGAACGGCGCAGCCCCTCCGTCACCCCCTGCTCGCGGGAGTAGTGCACCGTCACCGGGGACGCGGCCGCCCGGCGCATCGCCATGAGCGTGCCCTCCCCCAGGTCTGCCACGTGGTACTCGTGCCCCTCCCAAAAGCCACTGACCACATCCTTGGCCAGGGCCCGAATGGGAGAAACGCTCACCGCGTGCAGTGCGGCAATCGGCCACTCCTGCGGCAAATCGAGATCCTCACGGGTGAACTCCGCCCCGTTGGCGGCAGCCCACTGGCGGCGCCGGCGGCGGATCGAGACAAACAGCCCACCCTGGGCAGTCTCGGCGGCCACCATATCCGGCCCCTCCTCCGGGGCCTGTGCGTCCTCCGGGGGCAGCTCCGGCGCGTCCTCTGGCTGGGCTTGCTCCCCAACCGGGCTTGCGACAGCACCCTCGCCCGCACGGTCGGCCCGCTCGTCGGCCGACCCGCCGCCATCGGCAGCGCCAGGAACCGCCCCAGCGGTCGACGCCGCGCCGTTCGCGTCACCGTCGTCGTCGGTGGAGTCGGGGTCCGGGAGGGAAGAAGCGGGAGGAACCGACTGCCTAGCTGCCGCAGCACCGCCAGACTCCCCCTGGGAGCTCGCGTGCTTCAGCAACCACACCGCCACAACGAGCAAAATCAGCCCGATGAGCAGGGCAACAATCGATCCACTCATGTCGTTCAGCCTAGTCCGCCTCCCCGTACAGCAACAGAAAGCGGGGAGCGAGCCTGGCAGCCAGCCTCACTCCCCGCCCGATAGGCGCGTCAGCGCCTCTTACTCGTTGGCAGCAGCGTAGTCGGCGCTGTCCATCAGCTCGCCCGGCTCGGAGACGCGGACGTCATAGAGCCAGCCCTCGCCGTACGGATCCTCGTTGATGATCCCGGCGTTATCCTCGAGCTCTTCGTTCACGGCGACGATCTCGCCGGAGACCGGTGCGTAGATGTCGGACACGGACTTGGTGGACTCGACCTCGCCGAATGGCTCACCGGCCTCAACCTCGTCGCCGACCTCCGGGAGCTCGACGAACACGATCTCGCCGAGAGCCTCTGCAGCAATGTGGGTGATGCCGACGCGAACGACCTCACCCTCCGTGATGTCGGTGGTGTTAACCCACTCGTGCTCTTCGGAGTACAGGAAGTCAGTAGGCAAAGCAGTCATGGTCGCTCCTCACGATCATCTTCAAAAACAGTGGGCGTGACATGGGCCTAGGGTGTAATCCCCACCACATCGAACACGGCAAACTGTACTACACAGCCAGCCCGCTGCGACGAATATCACGGGGATACCTTGGCCCGGGGCCGGCTGGGCCACCCCCATTTCATGTTTTGCAGAGTTTGATGCCGCTTTTCTCGGGTTTTCCGACGTCAAACTCTGCAAAACGTGAAATAAACCTGAAATAGGGGTAGGGCGGGGCGGTGAGGCCCCGGCTGCCCTACTTTTCGCGCTGGTAGAAGGGCATCTCCACGACCTGGTACGGGTACTGCTTGCCGCGGATATCGACCTGCACGGTCTGCCCCACGGCCGCTGCCCCGCCTTCCTCGGTCGCGGCCTTATCCACGTAGGCCATCGCGACCGGGTAACCCAGGGTCGGCGAGAGCGCGCCCGAGGTGACCTCTCCGATCGGCTGGGCATCCTCGCCCGCGCCGGCCAGGACCGCGTAGCCACTGCGGGCTGCGCGGCGACCCTCACCCTGCAGGCCGATGAGCACCCGCGCCGCGCCCTTCTCCTTCGCCGTCACGATCGCATCGCGCCCCACGAAGGAATCCTTGGACTTCGTCGCAGCGAGAATGCCCAGGCCCGCGTCGACCGGGGTGAGCTCGTCGTTGAGCTCATTGCCGTAGAGCGGCATGCCCGCCTCCAGGCGCAGGGTGTCGCGGGCAGCCAGACCACAGGGCAGGCCGTCCAGCTCCGTGGCCTTGCCCAGCGCGACGTTCCACACCTGCTCGGCGGCATCGTTGTCCACGATGATCTCGAAGCCGTCCTCGCCGGTGTAGCCCGTGCGAGCGATCAGCGCCGGCTGACCGGCGACGATGCCCTTGAATGCGGCGTAGTAGCCCAGGCCGTCGACCGCGCCCTTGACGTCCTCGGTCGCGCCGGAAGCCTCCGGGGCGTCGGTGACGTTCTCGACGATCGCGTGCATGACCTCGGCAGCCTTCGGACCCTGGATCGCGACGAGGGACTTGTCCGCAGTCTGGTCCACGACGGTGACGTCGAACCCTTCGGCGCGCTGCGCCAGGGCCTCGGCGACGCGCGGGGCGTTGCCGGCATTCGGGACGACGAGGAAGTCGTCCTCCGCGAGACGGTAGGTGATCAGGTCATCCACGATGCCGCCGTCCTCGGTGCACAGCATGGAGTACTTCGCCTTGCCGACCTTGACGGCGGACAGGCGGGAGATCAGGGCGTAGTCGAGGAACTCCGCGGCCTGCGGGCCGGAGACCTCCACCTCACCCATGTGGGAGAGGTCGAAGACGCCGATGGTCTCGCGGACGGCGCGGTGCTCGTCGAGTTCCTTGCCGTACTTCAGGGGCATGTCCCAGCCACCGAAGTCGGTGAAGCGGGCACCGAGCTGCTCGTGCACGTGGTGCAGGGCGGTGTGCTTCGGGATGCTTGCAGAATCAGTCATTGCAAAACCTTCCTTCAAACGTGCTGGGTCTTAGTCCTCGATAGCGAAAGCTTCGAGCGGCGGGCAGGAGCACATGAGGTTGCGGTCGCCGTAGGCGTTGTCGATGCGACGCACCGGCGGGAAGTACTTCGTGTGGCGCAGGCCATCCACCGGGAAGGCAGCCTGCTGACGGGAGAACTTGCCGCCGGAGACGGCCTCCTCGAAGTCGTCGCGGGTCACGCTGAACGCGGTGAACGGCGCGTGGCGCAGCACGGATTCCTCGACGGTGACCTTGCCGTCGATGATCTCCTGGATCTCACCGCGGATGGTGATCATCGCTTCGATGAAGCGGTCCAGCTCCCCCTTGTCCTCAGACTCGGTCGGCTCGACCATCAGGGTGCCCGGCACCGGGAAGGCCAGGGTCGGGGCGTGGAAACCGAAGTCCATCAGGCGCTTGGAGACGTCCTCGGCGGTCACGCCGGAGGCCTTGGTCAGGGCATTGAGGTCCAGGATGCACTCGTGGGCGACCAGGTCGTTCTTGCCCGTGTAGAGCGTCGGGAAGTGGTCGGCGAGCTTGCGGGAGATGTAGTTCGCGTTGACCAGGGCCATGCGGGAGGCCTCGGTCAGCCCCTCGTCACCCATCATCGCGATGTAGGACCAGGTGATCGGCAGGACACCGGCGGAGCCGTAGCGTGCGCCGGACACCGGCAGGCCGGTGTTCGGATCCTCGGACTGTTCGACAGTCGCGTCGGTCGGCAGGAACGGGATGAGGTGCTCGGCCACACAGACCGGCCCCACGCCCGGGCCACCACCGCCGTGCGGGATGGTGAAGGTCTTGTGCAGGTTCAGGTGGGACACATCGCCGCCGAACTGCCCCGGCTGGCCCAGGCCGACCAGCGCGTTGAGGTTCGCGCCGTCGATGTACACCTGGCCGCCCGCGGCGTGGACCTTGTCGCAGACCTCGCGGACGTGCTCCTCGAACACGCCGTGGGTGGACGGGTAGGTGATCATGATGCCGGCGACCTCTGGGCCGTACTTCTCGAGCTTGGCGTCCAGATCATCCAGCAGGATCGAGCCGTCTTCGGCGGACTTCACGGCCACGACCTTCAGGCCGGCCAGTGCCGCGGAGGCGGCGTTGGTGCCGTGCGCGGAGGTCGGGATCAGCACCTTGTCACGCTGGTCATCGCCGCGGGACAGGTGGTAGCGGTGGATCGCCAGCAGACCGGCGAACTCGCCCTGGGAGCCGGCATTCGGCTGAACGGAGACTTTCGCGTAGCCGGTGATCTTGGCCAGGCGCTCCTCCAGGTCATCGATGAGCTCCAGCCAGCCCGCTGCCTGATCGGCCGGGACGTGCGGGTGAATACCCGCGAACTCTGGCCAGGTGATCGGCTCCATGGAGACGGCGGCGTTGAGTTTCATAGTGCAGGAGCCCAGCGGGATCATCGTGCGGTCCAGCGCCAGGTCGCGGTCCGCCAGCTTGCGCATGTAGCGCATCATCTGGGTCTCGGAGGTGATGGCGGTGAAGATCGGGTGGGTCAGGATCTCGTCTTCGCGCAGCACACCGAGGTCGGCGAGCGGGCCGGCGGAAAGCTCGAAGCCGGCGGTATCCGCGGTCGCGCCCTTCTTCTCCGCGACGACGGCCAGCAGCTCGGCGACGTCCTCGTCAGTGGTGGACTCGCCGACGGAAATTCCGACGTGGTCCTCGTCGACCTTCCGCAGGTTGAAGCCCGCGTCCAACGCACGCTGCAGGACGGCGTCCGCGCCACCGACGCTGGACACATCCACGGTCACGGTATCGAAGAAGGAGTCGTGAGCCAGGGTCAGGCCGGCCTCGGACAGACCCACACCCAGAGCGACGGCGCGGCCGTGCACCTGGGTTGCGATCTGGCGCAGGCCAGCCGGGCCGTGCCAGACGGCGTAGAAGCCCGCCACGACGGCCAGCAGGGCCTGGGCGGTACAGATGTTCGAGGTCGCCTTGTCGCGACGAATGTGCTGCTCGCGGGTCTGCAGAGCCAGGCGGTACGCCGGGGTGCCCTCGGCGTCCTTGGACACGCCCACGAGGCGGCCCGGCATCTTGCGCTGCAGGGAATCGACGCAGGCCATGAAGCCGGCGTGCGGGCCGCCGAAGAACAGCGGCACACCGAAACGCTGGGCAGAGCCCACCGCGATGTCCGCACCCAGGGAGCCCGGGGAGGTCACCAGGACCTGGGCCAGCAGGTCGGCGGCGACGGTGACCAGCGCGCCGGCCTCCTTCGCAGCGGAGATCAGACCGCTCAGGTCGCGGATCCGGCCGGTGGACCCCGGGTTGGAGACCACAACACCGACCAGCGGGGTGTCTCCCGCGGCGGCGGCGAAATCAGCGGCGGTGGCGTCCTTAAAATCGACGACCTTGACCGGGATGTCCGCAGCCTCGGCGCGGGCCTCAGTCACGGTGATGGACTGCTGATGGAGGGAGGAGTCCAGCAGCACCACACCACCCTGCTTGGCGGCCTTGGCATTGCCGCGAGCCATGAGCTGCACGGCCTCGGCGACGGCGGTGGCTTCGTCCAGCAGGGATGCGCCCGCAATCGGCAGGCCGGTGAGGTCCTGCACCATGGTCTGGAAGTTCAGCAGCGCCTCCAGGCGACCCTGGGAAATCTCCGGCTGGTACGGGGTGTAGGCGGTGTACCAGCCCGGGTTCTCGACCACGTTGCGGCGGATCACCGCGGGGGTGATCGTGTCGTAGTAACCGTTACCGATGAGCTGCTTCATCGGCTTATTCTTCGACGCCATCGCCTTGAGCGCGGCGAGAGTATCAGTTTCGGTCAGCGCGTCAGGCAGGCCGATCGGCCCCTCCTGAACGATGGAGGAAGGAAGGGCGGCCTCCGCGAGCGCAGCGGAGGAATCATAGCCCAGGAAGTCGAGAATCTCCTGGGTATCGCTGCCGTTGGGCCCGATGTGGCGGTGGACAAAAGCTGCGTGATCAGTAGCCATCAAGCTCAAACTTTCCGGTTTGTGGTGTGCTTATTCCGCCTAAATCCTATCGGAGGCTAAAGACAATAGTGGCCGGGGTCACGTTTTCAGGGGTAAGGTTCCTTTTGTGCCTAAAAAGACTTCTGTGAATTCCCTCAGCTCGTGGCTCCTGCCCCCAGCCCTGCCCCAGGTCCCGGACGGCCGCCTCGCCGTCGTGACCGGGGCGAGCAGCGGGATCGGCAAGGCGGTCGCAGCCCGCTTCGTGGCTTCCGGATTCCGGGTGGTCGGAACCACACGTAACCCGGCCACGCTCACCGACCCGGTACCGAATGTGGAGTACCTAGCCTTAGACCTCGCAGATCCGGCCTCTATTGAGACCTTCGCCGAGGACGTCCTGGCACTTGGCGCGCCGGGTGTGCTCGTTAACAATGCAGGTGAGAGCCAGAACGGCCCATTGGAGGAACTACCCCGGGAGGCGCTGGAGCGGCTGTTCCAGGTCAATGTCATCGGGCACGTGGAGCTCACCCAGAAGTTCCTGCCGGCGATGCGCGAGCAGGGTTTCGGCCGCATCGTCATGATCGGCTCCATGCTGGGCAGTTTCCCGCTGAGCTACCGGGGTAGCTACGTGGCCTCGAAGGCAGCGATCCGCAGCTTCGCCGACTCTGCCCGCAGCGAGCTTTCGCCGTTCGGGGTCGGCATTTCCACCGTGGAGCCCGGCGCGATCGCCACGGGGCTCAGTTCGCGGCGCACCATCTACGTCGACGACGCCGGCCCGTACTCGCGGGACTTCCACCGGATGCTCGACACCCTCAACGACAACGAAGCCAAGGGCATCAGCGCTGAGGACGTCGCGGAGCTGGTGGGCACCGTGGTGGCAGAAGCGCGCCCGCGTGCGGTGTACGCCCGGGGCTCCCTGGCGCCGGTGCCGTATATCCTGCAGCGACTCGTGCCGCGGGAGACGATGTTGCGCATCATGCGCGCCAAACACGGCCTCTAAAAGCGGCAGACTAATCTCGGGCCGGCAGGTTAGTCCTCCTCGCCGGGTATCCTGCCGCCTTCGCCCCCAGCGGCCTTCTCCCCAAAAGCCCGCTCCCCAAAATCCCGCTCCCCAAAGGCCCTCTCCCCAAAGGCAGAGTGCAGCTCGGAGCGTGCCTCCGCGCGCACGTCTAAGCGGTGATTCATCCGCTCCAGATATTCGCTCTCACGCTGCTTAAAGGCCCAGTCGCGCCACGGCTGGGCAAAGAGTGCGAGCACCGTCGCGCCCACAACCCCCATGAACAGTAGCGCGCCCGCGAGAATGGTAACCGCCGGGCCGCCGTGCACCACGAACACGATCGCCAGCATCACGCTGCCGACCAGCCCGAGTGAGGCCAGCGCCATATAGGCCACGTTGATCGGGTGGAGCCGGTGGCCGAAGCTGCCGTTGTAGGTCATCACCAACGGGATGATCTGCAGCGCAAACAGCCCCAGGAAGTAATAGGTCGCCACCCGGCGCAGCACGTCGGTGTCCAGCAACTGCGGAAAGCCCGTCAACGCGGTAAGCATCCACAGCATCGCGACGAGATTCAATAGGCGCCGTGCCATGCGTCTAGACCCTAAACAGCTCGTCTTGCGCCGCGCACGGGCCGCTCAGCGCGACGGGAAACTCGATCTCTTCCGCCCCGTGGGACAGCGCCAACACCAGCACGATCGGGTCGTAGCCGAGGCGGCCGACCTCTTTGGGCGCGTAGGTGACCACCGGGGCTCCCGCCTGCACGGTCGAGCCCTCAACCCAGCGGGTAGCGAAGCCCTGCCCGTTGAGCTGATCAGTATCGATGCCCATCTGCACCAACACGCGGGCGCTACCGTCTTCCAGCTCCACGACGAACATGTGGGGCTGCATCCGCACGAGGGTTCCCGCGACCGGGGACTGCACTTCCACAATCTCCTTGTCGGGGTCCGGAATCACGGCAACGCCCGCACCTGCGGAGCCGGAGGCGAACACGGGGTGCGGCACCGCATTCAGCGGCGCGGTCGTTCCGGCGAGTGGCGCGCCCACCGGAGTGCGCTCGGCACCCGGAGCTCCTCCGCGGCCTGTAGCGACGGCATCCACGTCGGCAGCGCCGAAGCCTGCAGCGCCTACATCCCCCTCGCTGCCGAGGTCTTCAAAATCGTGCCCGTCTGTCATGCTTCCCCAGCTTAACCGCGCGCGATCTTGCGGGAGGAGGAGGCGGACCATTGTGACCAACCACCCACGAAGTGCCGCCCGACGGGGAGGCCCGCCTCCTCCATCGCGGCCAGGAACAAGGCGGAGTCCAGCCCGGATCCGGAGTGCACGGTCAGCTCGGTGTCCTCGTCGATGCCGTGGCTGGCGAAAATCTCACGCAGCTGGGCGCCACCCAGGACCTTGCCCTCCTCATCCAGCAGCGAGGCCACGGGGATGTTCACCGCGCTCGGAATGTGACCTGCCTGGTGGTCGAAGGGCTCGCGAACGCCGCGGAAGCGCTCCGGGTCACGGCAGTCGACCAGCATTCGGTCGCGGCACCAGACGTCGATCTCGTCGATATATAGCTCCGGCATGGAGCGGGGTCGGATCTTGAAGTCCCCGCGTCCGCGGAGAGCACCGATTCCGCCAGCGACGTCGCCGCCCGCCTTCTCCCATTGGGAGGTGCCACCGTTCAGGATCTTCACGTTCTCGACGCCAGCCCAGCGCAGGATCCACCAGGCGCGAGCAGCATAAATATTGCGCCCGGCGTCATAGATGACGACGGGGCGGCCCTCCGTGATGCCCCAGTTGTAGAAACTGCGTTGCAGGGCGGCCAGGCCCGGCATGGGGTTGCGGCCCCGTGCGCGGGAGGGGGTGCCGGCCAGGTGTTGGAGGGGGTTGCAGAACATCGCCCCTGGCAGGTGCTGGCCCACGTAGGCTTCCCACGCGCTGTTCTCGGTTTTGGCCCAGTGGGAGTCGATGATGGTCATGCGCTCGCCGAGGCGATAGGCCTCATAAAGATGCTCACCGCTGATGAATGGGCCCGGAATTTTGGAGAAGGTGTCGTGCACGCGCCGGGAAGTTGCTTGGCTCATGGTCACCATCCTAGAGATTGTGCGCGCCGGAGGTTTCCATTGCTCAGCCTCGCCCACACAGGACCCCGTGGAAGCATCTTCTATCGGGGTCTACGCCCCGCTCAGGCGCGCTTTCTTATATGCTTTTTAGGTTAGCTTTCTACCCCTCAAAGACTGGAGCAGTGGATGTCTGAAAACCCGTGGGAGAAGAAGCCGTCTGGTTCCGGCGACGGCCAGCCGGAGAACCCATGGAATCAGCCCTCGGATAATCCGTGGGCGCAGAGCCAACCAGGCACCAACCAGCCGAGCGGCAACCAACCGAGTGCTGGTCAGCCCACGCCGGCGTCCCCCAACGCGCCGCGGGACTCGGGCAAGGAGAGCACCGACCCGGACCTGCGTTCGTCGCACCCGGAGGAGGACTGGGCTGGGCTGGTAAACTCGCCGCAGCCACCGAACTACCAGCGGGGCGCGACCTCGGCAGGGGCGGCGGGCTACGGTCAGGGCTTCCAGCAGGGGCCGCATCAGCAGGGCCCCTATCAGCAAGGTTTCCAGCAGGGGCCGCCGAATGGTCAGGGCTATCAGCAAGCCCCTTACCAGCAAGGTCCTTATCAGCAGGGTGGATACCAGCAGAATTACGCCCAGGGGCCACAACAGCAGGCCCCTTATCAGCAAGCCCCGGAAAAGAAATCGGGCAAGGGCTGGCTGATCGCGCTCATCCTCCTCCTCATCCTCGCGCTGATCGGCGGTGGCCTGTGGTGGTTCCTCGCGGGCTCCAAGGAGGGTGGCTCCAACGATGAGCCCGTCACCGTCTACGAGACGGAGTACGAGGACGAACCCTCCTCGGAGAAGACGACCACAAAGGAGGACGACGAGGACGAAGACGAGGACACCGAGACCTCCGAGCCGGAAGATTCCAACGGCCCGAAGGCGGTCTCGTCGCCGTCCGACTACCCCTCCGGGCTGCGTTCCAACGGCTGGGAGGTCAGCAGTAACGCCCGCTGCAACTCCACCGACGAGTGGGTATACGCGGCGACCAACGGCTCCACCTACGTCTCGATCTGCGAAAACCCGGATAACGGCCGCTACTACTACCGTGGCTACAGCGACGGCATGGGCTACGAGGAGGACGTCGACATGGCCTCCGCGGACGTGGCCCGCGGCAAGTTCCGCGTCCCCGCCGCACCGAACACCATCGTGATCGACGGCAAGACCCTGCGCGTGATCGGGGCTGACGGCGGCGAGCTGGATTCCCAGCGCCTGCCGAAGGCCGTCTATAACCCGAACTACTAAGCCGCTGCGCCCTGCATTAACGCAGCGAGCAGAGGAAAGGCCCGGCGGTACTCAGTAGATGCTGAGTGCCGCCGGGCCTTGGGCTTTGCCGGGGCGAGGATCCCCGCCCACCCCAGGCGAGAGCGCTTACTCGCCGCGGTGGATCCAGAGGCTGTCCACGCCATCGACCTCGTGCGGGTCCACGTCCACGCGGACGGTATCGCCATCCCGGATCGCGCCGGAGAGCAGCTCCTTGGCCAGGGCATCGCCGATGGCCTTCTGGATCAGCCTGCGCAGCGGGCGGGCACCATAGGCCGGGTCGTAGCCGCGCTTGGCGAGCCAGGCCTTCGCCTCCGGGGAGACATCCAGGGTGAGGCGGCGGGAGGCCAGGCGATCCGCCAGCCCGCCGATCTGGATATCCACGATGTGCTCCAGCTGCTCCTCAGACAGCGGGTCGAAGATCAGCACGTCGTCCAGGCGGTTGATGAACTCTGGCTTGAAGTGGGCCTTCACCGCGTCCATGATCTGCTCGTGGTTACCGCCAGCACCCAGGTTGGACGTCAGGATCAGCATCGTATTGCGGAAGTCCACCGTCCGTCCCTGGCCATCAGTCAGGCGGCCCTCGTCGAGAACCTGCAGCAGGATGTCGAAGACGTCCGGGTGGGCCTTCTCCACCTCGTCGAAAAGCACGACCGTGTACGGGCGACGGCGCACCGCCTCGGTCAGCTGACCGCCCTGGTCGTAGCCGACGTATCCCGGAGGGGCACCGACCAGGCGGGCGACGGAGTGCTTCTCGCCGAACTCGGACATGTCGATTCGGACCATCGCGTGCTCGTCGTCGAAGAGGAACTCCGCCAGCGCCTTGGCCAGCTCCGTCTTACCCACGCCCGTGGGGCCGAGGAAGAGGAAGGAGCCGGTCGGACGGTTCGGGTCGGCCACGCCGGCACGCGCGCGGCGCACGGCGTCGGAGACCGCGTTGACTGCATCCTTCTGGCCGACGACGCGACCTGCCAGGACGCTCTCCATCTCCAGCAGCTTCTCGGTTTCTCCCTGCAGCATCTTGCCGGCCGGGATGCCGGTCCACGCGGAGACGACCTCGGCGATGGTGTCCGGGGTGACTTCCTCGGTGAGCATCATCTCCTGATTGCCGGCCTGCGCCTTGGCCTGGGCCTGCTCGGCCTCCTCCAGGCGGCGCTCGACATCCGGGATGCGGCCGTAGCGCAGCTCAGCGACCTTGGCGTAGTCCCCGTCGCGCTCCGCGATCTCGGAGTCTCGGCGCAGGGCGTCGAGCTCCTCCTTGATTCCGCGCAGCGAGTCGATGCTGGACTTCTCGTTCTCCCAGCGGGCGGTCAGGCCGGCGAGCTTTTCCTTCTCATCGGCCAGCTCCGAGCGCAGGCGCTCGAGGCGGTCCTTGGAGGCGGCGTCAGTCTCCTTTGCCAGGGCCATCTCCTCGATCTCGAGGCGACGGACGATGCGCTCGGCGTTGTCGATCTCCTCCGGGCGGGAGTCGATCTCCATGCGCAGGCGCGAGGCGGCCTCGTCGACCAGGTCGATGGCCTTATCCGGCAGGAAGCGGCTGGTGATGTAGCGATCCGAGAGGCTGGCGGCGGCGACCAGGGCGGAGTCCTGGATGCGCACGCCGTGGTGCACCTCGTAGCGCTCCTTGAGCCCGCGGAGGATACCGATGGTGTCCTCCGGGGTCGGCTCGCCGACGTAGACCTGCTGGAAGCGGCGCTCCAGGGCCGGGTCCTTCTCGATGTGCTGGCGGTACTCGTCCAGGGTGGTCGCACCGACGAGGCGCAGCTCACCGCGGGCGAGCAGCGGCTTGATCATGTTGCCGGCATCCATCGCGGAGTCGCCACCGGCACCGGCGCCGACGATGGTGTGCAGCTCGTCGATGAAGGTGACGATCTCGCCGTCGGCTTCCTTGATCTCGTCGAGGACGGCCTTGAGGCGCTCCTCGAACTCGCCGCGGTACTTCGCACCGGCGAGCATCGCGCCCAGGTCCAGGGAGACCAGCTTCTTACCCTTCAGGGACTCGGGGACGTCACCCGCGACGATGCGGCGGGCCAGCCCCTCGACGATCGCGGTCTTACCCACGCCCGGTTCACCGATGAGCACGGGGTTGTTTTTCGTGCGCCTCGATAGCACTTGGACCACGCGGCGAATCTCTTGGTCGCGGCCGATGACCGGGTCGATCTTCCCGGCGCGGGCGGCGGCGGTGAGGTCGGTGGAGTACTTCTCCAGGGCCTGGAACTGGCCTTCCGGCTCTTCGGTGGTGACCTTGCGGTTGCCACGCACGCTTTCGAAAGCACCACGCAGGGCGTCAAAAGTGCCACCCAGGTTGTGCAGGATCGTGGCGGCGTCCGAGCTGCCCTTGGCGATGCCGGCGAGCAGCACCTCGGTGGAGACGTAGGTGTCGCCGAGTTCCCCGGCGAGTTCCTGGGCGGCCGTCATGGCGTTTAGGGCGTCGCGGTTGAACTGCGGATTGGCCATGCCGGAGCCCTGTGCGGTGGGGTAGCCCTCCACGAGGGACTTCGCCTGGGTCCGCACGGCGTCGGCGTTGACGCCAGCTGCGGTGAGGATCGGCTGGGTAATGGAGTCCTGCTGCTCGAGCAGGGCCACCAGCAGGTGGCCGGGACGGATGTCCGGGTTCCCGCGGTTCGAGGCGTCCTGCAGGGCGGTCTGCATTGCTTCGCGGGTCATGGTGGTTGGAGTAAAGGAGCTCATGATGTCGTGACCTTTCTGTGGTGAGGTTTGTTGCTACCTATCCTAATTGAGTTCACTAGACTCAACCACGCCAGCCTTGAGTCTATTCCACTCAACCTAAAATATTTTTTGATCCCCGGCCCACTCTTACCCTTCCCTGCCCCGGCCACGCCGCGCAGCCCCCGATGATGGCCTTGGGCTAAAGAATTATGGGACAATGAGCCCGCATCACAGCTGGCCGCTGCCTCCGCGGCAGCTGCCCAGGAAGGGAGCCCAACACAATGTCACATCACGCAGCACCCAGCGACCGCGGCTCCATTGACCTGCTCTCCCCCATCCTCAACCACCTCGGGCCCCTGAGCGCACGCGTCCGGGACATCCTCGATACCCAGGGCCCCGCGCTCGCTCCCACCGCCCAGCCAGTGCGCACCGGGGGTTTCCCAGACGCTTCCCCGAGCACGTGGTCGGATCTGAAACCAGACCAGTCCCTCCTGGCACGGAGCATCCGGGCACTACTCACCAGCCTCGGGCTAGCTCAGGACCCGGGGGATTACACCGGCGAATACCCCCACCAGGAAGCCGATTTCCTTCTTGCCCTCGGCCACGACCTGCGCAAGCACGGGCTGGAGGCCGAGCACTACGGTGCGCTCGCCCGGGCGCTCGGCCAGGCGGGGGTCGACGTCCTGACCCTGGATGAGCAAGCACAGGCCACGCTGGAGGATGCCGCAGACCTGACCTGCCACCTGCTCGCCCTCGGCGCCCAGCGCAGCACCGCGACCGCGACGCGCACCGCCGAGGTCCTCGACGTAGCGGAAGCCTACCCCGGCGACGACGCCGCCGGACGGCCCGCGATCGGCGTCATTCGCGTGCAGGAAAACTCACCGCAACCCTGGTGGACCGGGCAGTACCTGGACATCCGCACCCCCTACGGCGACACCCAGTGGCAATACCTGCACCCCGCCACGCCCGCGAACCCGGACGGGCTGATCGAGTTCCACGTGCGCGGGGACACCGAGGCCCGGCGCGCAATCCTCGCGCAGGCCCAGGTCGGTGATCAATGGGCGCTCGGGGCGAGCTACGGCTTCCTCAGTGTGGATGCGGAGGACGAGCGCCCGGTGTGCATGATTGCGCAGGACACAGGCCTGGCTCCACTGCGGGCCCTGCTGTTGGAGCTCGCGCAGCGGCCCGAACCACCGGAGACCGCGCTGTATGTCGGAGCGGGTAGCGTCGCCGAATTCTACGAGCTTCCCAGCCTGCTGGGCTTTGCGCGCGCCTGGGACTGGCTGCGGGTGGTGCCCGTGGCGGCGGAGGCGGCTGGGATCGAGGAGCTGACGGGGGCGTCGGCAGAGCTCGACGGACTGCTGCGGGTCGGCCATGCCGTGAACGCCGCCATCCGGGACGGCGCGTGGCAGAGCGCCCGGGTGCTCGTCGCCGGGAGTCACGCGCAGGCCACCGCGAGCGTGGATGCGCTGCTGGCAGCGGGCGCGGATTCCGAGCAGCTCAGCGTGGATAAGGCTTAGCTAGTCCTCTGGCTCGATGTGGATCGTCTCGGTGATCTCGCGGTCGAGGTTGTGGCCGCCGAGGATCGGCAGCCCCTTGCGGACGTGATCCACGGAATTCGGATCGATATCCACCGTCACCACCTGGGCGGCATAACCGGTCTCCGCGAGCTTGGCTCCCTGCGGGCTCACCACCACGGAGTGCCCAATACCGGTGGGACCCTCCGGCTTGCCATAATCCTCGGGGCTTCCGGGGCGAGCCATTCCCGCGGCCACGAGGTAGGAGCTGGAGTCCAGGGCGCGGGCGGAGGTCAGCGCGCGCCACTGATCGAGCTTGCCCGGCCCATCGGCCCAGCTGGTGGGCACGACGATGACCTTCGCACCGGACTGCGCCAGGGCGATGAAGTGGCCAGGGAAGCGGATGTCGTAGCAGGTGGCCAGACCGATCTTCACGCCGTTGAGCTCAAAAGTCACGCGACGGTTGCCAGGGCGCACGGTGGCGGATTCCTGGTGGCCGAAGGCGTCGAAGCAGTGGATCTTGTCGTAGCCCGCGAAGATTCCTGGCCCCGCGACCAGCAGGGTGTTGGTCACGCGGCGGAACTCCTGGATGCCACCGCTATCGTCCGGACGCTCGGTGGATAGCTCCCCATTGGGCAGCCGGAAAACCGTATCCGCCGGGGTGAACATACCAACGACGGCGACGATCCCATGCTCCTCAGCAGTGGCCTTGATGGCCCGGCCGAAGGGACCGTCGAGGGGTTGGGCGACCGTGTCGAGGCGCCCGGAATCGAAGGGGAACATCGCAGCCTCGGGGAAAACCACGAGGTCAGCACCGTTCTGCGCGGAGCCAGCGATGTACTTCCGGATGAGGGCGAGGTTCGCCTCAACATCCGGCTGGGCGCTCATCTGGATCACGGAGATTCGCATGCCACCAGGGTAACGAGAAACCAGCCCCCGCGCTGCCGCTCGGAGGGAATAGGTCTGGGGTACTTCCGCGGCCACTGTGGATATCCCCGACGTGACTATCCACAGAAATCTCTCTTGGGGCCGCAACCCCTATGACTTCCCCGCCGGCGGTGTTTTCCTAAACGCACCGGCCACAGGCGGCAAAGCAGACCCGCCACCAGGCCACCGAACACGAAGGGGGAACAATGCCAGAGACCACCACGCTCGCACCGGGGATCGAGCAGATCCTCGGCCGCATCGGAGACACAGTATCCAGCACGGCAAACCAGACTGCCGAAGATGTTGTGCAGGCGGGGGCCGAACGCGCCCGGTTGGGGCTCACCAACCATGCAGAACTCACGGACCAGGTGGAGGGCAGCCTGCGCGGGCTCACCTCCCCCGACCCCGGTGGCCAGTCCGGCGAGCCACGCGAAGCAGGAAACAACAAGACAGAGCTGAACTACGGCGACGTCCTCAACCTCGACCCCATCGCCCTGGAGCACGTCCTCATGGCTAGCGAGAAACTCCACGCGCAGACTTCCGAGCAGGCCGGAAGGCTCAGCCCAGGGCTGATTCCCGGTCCCGGGCCACGCATGGGCACGGCAGTGGAACTCGCCAACGCCGCCGTCCCCGCCGCCCTGCGTTCCCAGCTGGATCAGTGGCAGCGGATGTGCGCCGATATCTCGTCTTTTAAGGACGCCAACACCGCGGCCGATTCGGTGGCTGCACGGTGCCTAGCTCCCACCGGTGGAGATGAGCTGCCATGAGCGGGGTGACGGTTCCCGCGGTGGAGCACGCCGCCACCGGCGAGATTCTTGAGCAGGCACGTACCTGGTCGGATGCCGGCAATCACATCTCCGAACTCGCCGCGGAGTGCCGGGGTCTGGGGATGACCGAACCGGATGTGTGGCAGGGCGCGGCGGCGGACGCGGCACACCACCGGCTGAGCACCGCGCTCACACAGGCGGACTCCACGGGCTGGGCAGCCGGCCTGTGCGGCACCTCGACCAGCGGCTACGCCCGGACACTGCAGATCGCTCAGGGCATCCTCAAAGCGCTGCGCTGGGTTGAGCCCATGATCCGCATCGACAGTGCTGGTGTGGCACGCACGGAGGTGCCCGCACTTCAGCCCCTGACCGGCGTGCTCACCAGTATCGCGCAGTCCGCGCTCACACTGGTGCGGGCGGTCGACGCTGCGACCGGATCCGCCGTCGATGCACTCGCCTCCCATGTCCACCCGGTACCCGTGGTCGGCTGGGGTGGGGCCGAACCAGGTGGGGCGGCCGTGATGCCCGCCCAGAGCATCAACCTGCCCTACGGCACCGCAACCGTGGTCGGCGATGTGGCCAGCGCAGATCGAGTCATCACCCTCGTCGGCGGGGTGGGGTCCCGCGGGGACGCCGCCAAAGCGAAGCAGGTGCGCTTCGCCCAGCAACTCGCCGGGGAAAAGGTCGCGGTGGTGTCCTGGAACGGCTACCACGCCCCCAGCAATCTGATCAGCGGTGCCAGTGGGGAGCTCGCCACGACGGGTGGCGCCCGGCTGCGGGCCTTCCAGGACAGCCTGCGCCGGATTAACCCCGACGCCACGCTGCACGTCAGTGGCTATAGCTACGGCTCCGTCGTCGTCGGTCAGGGCGCGGCCGACGGCCACCTCGACGCCGACCGCATCACCTTCCTCGGCAGCCCCGGCGTCCCCGTCAACCACGCCAGCGAGCTGCGGCTCAACCCCGGCGCTCGGGTCGAGGCCTACACCGAACCCGGCGACCTCATCGAAAACATCAGCTCCGCCGCCACCGTCGGGAAGCTGGCGTCCGACCCCGCCGCCGTCCTCCCGAAGAACCAGGGCATCCACGGAGCCGATCCCACCTCCCCACTTTTCGGGGCCGATGACCTCCTGAACCCGGGCGGCAACGACGAGCGTGCTGGCATTTCTCAGCTTCTGGAGTACGGGATCGACCGAGTCGACGACGCGCGGCTCGCCCTTAGTGGAGAGACGAGTTCCCACAGCGCTTATTACAACGATCCGGCGGTGGTGGCAGCCCTCCGCGAATAGGCTTCTCACCAGGTAATACCCCCTTTTCGGTTTTATTCGCATCGGTGCTTTCTTCGCTGTAGCCTACGAAAGATGAAGACTAACGCTCAGCCGTCCACCCCGGAGGTCTTGGTCGCCGACGACCCGCGCACCGTCCGGCTTGGCACCCTTGTCAGTTTGATCATTGGCAGCGCTGTGGGCGCCGGCATCTTCGCTATGCCGCAGAACATCGCGCTGGTGGCCTCCCCAGGCGCGGCGATGATCGGCTGGATCATCACCGGCCTCGGCATGCTCTGTGTGGCCTATGTCTTCCAGGCTCTCGCGCAGCGCAAGCCGCACCTCGACTCGGGCGTGTACAGCTACGTGCGCGCCGGGCTGGGCGATTTTATTGGTTTCGCCTCGGCCTGGGGTTATTGGCTGGGCACAATCATCGCGCAGGTGGGGTACGCCACGCTGTTCTTCAGTTCGCTGGGCTTCTTCTTCCCGATCTTCAGTGGCGATCACCCCCTGGTTCAGTCTCTCGCGGTCTCCGCGCTGACCTGGATGATCTTCCTGGTGCTCTCGCGTGGCGTGCGCCAGGCAGCGATCATGAACGTGGTCGCCACGGTCGCGAAGATCCTGCCGATCATCGCCTTCCTCGTGCTGGTGGCCTTCGTGGGCTTCAAGCCGGAGGTCCTCACTGCGGATTTCTGGGGCCAGGCCGCCACCTTCGGTGAGGACGGCAACCAGGTCAGCAGCCTGGCCGACCAGGTCAAGGGCATGATGCTCTTCACCGTCTGGGCGTTCATCGGTGTGGAGGGTGCGTCCACCTATTCCAAGCGGGCGCGCCACCGCAAGGACGTCTCCCTGGCCACCCTGCTGGGCTTCCTCGTTGTCTTCCTGCTGTTGGTGCTCGTCAGCTTCCTATCCTTCGGTGTGGCCAGCCGCGAGGAGCTCGCCGCGATGGGTGATAACTCGATGGCAGAGGTCCTGGAGCTCGTCGTCGGACCGTGGGGCGCGGGCCTGATCTCCATCGGCCTATGCATCAGCGTGCTGGGCGCCTACGTCTCCTGGCAGATGCTGTGCGCCGAGCCGATCATGCTGATGGCCCAGGACGGCCTGCTGCCGAAGTTCGTTGGTAAGACGAACCCGAAGGGCGCCCCGGTCACCGCCCAGCTATTCTCCGCGGTGATCATCCAGGTGTTCATCGTGATCTTCTACCTCAACGAGTCCACCTACTCCACGATGGTGCAGCTGGCGACCTCACTCTACCTGCTACCTTACGTCTTCAGCTCGCTGTACCTGCTGTTCCTGGCCACCCGCGGCGCAGGCATCGCCCACCCAGATGCCGGCCGCCTGTTCAACCTCTCCGGCCCGGAGATCCCGAAGTCCACCAACCGGGTTCACCTGCTGCTCGGCGGGGTGGCCTTCATCTACTCGCTGTGGCTGCTCTACGCCGCCGACCTGCGCTTCGTGCTGCTGGGCACGCTGCTGGTGATGCCGGGCATGATCATCTACATCTTCACCCGGATCTCCGCGAACGAGCGGATCTTCAATGCCTTCGAATGGCTCATCGCTGCCATTGTGACTGTTTCCTCCATCGCGGGGCTCTGGCTCATCCTCACCGGAGAGATCACGCTCTAAACCGCCAATAATGCGCTTCAGGCCCGCTGCCCCAAGCTAGGGAGCGGGCCTGAATAGTCTCACAGGCAGGCTGGCTGGCCACACCGCTAGCGCTTGCGCCGCTGTTCCCACAGCACCACCGCGGTGGAGCGTGGCACGTGCACAATCTCGCCGCGGCTGCGCCCTCGCGATTCGCCACCACGGGCATTGGCGAGCTGCTGGCGCAGCACCGCGTTTTCCTGCTGTACGGCCTGCAGCCGTTCCTCCAGCTCGATGATGCGCTGGATGCCCGCGAGGTTCACGCCCTCCTCGTGGGAGAGCCGCTGGATCTCCAGCAGCTGGGCGATATCCTCCCGGGAGTAGCGCCGCCCGCCGCCGCGGGTCCGCTGTGGGGTGACCAACCCCATGCGGTCGTAGGTGCGCAGGGTTTGGGCGTGCATGCCGGTGATCTCGGCGGCCACGGAGATCACGAAGACCTCCTGCTCCTCCCCCTTGCTTCTGGACCCGGCAGCGCCGGACTCCGGCCCGGCCTGCTCTTTAGGCTCCTGCTTCTTGCTTGCCTCGGACATTGGCTTTCACCTCCACTTCTTCGCTCTTAGTCCCGACCGGCCCAATTGGCGCGAGGGTCGAAGCCGGAACGCTTCTCCTCCTCGGCGTAGCTGCGCAGGGCGCTCATCGCGCCTTCGTCGAGCTTGCTCGGGATCTCGACCTTCACGGTGACCAGCAGGTCGCCGCTGTTGCCGTTGCGCTTGTGGACGCCGCGTCCCCGCACCCGGAGGGTCGTGCCGTCCGCGGTACCCTGTGGGATGCGCACGCGCACCTTCGAGTCCAGGGTCGGGACGGTGACCGCCCCACCGAGGACGAGTTCGGTGTAGCTGACCGGGACGGTGAGCTGCAGGTCGTCGCCGCTGCGGGTGAAGACCTTGTCCGGCTTAACGTGGACGGTGACGAAGAGGTCGCCGGAGGGCTTGCCGCGTTCGCCTGCGGCACCCTGCCCTGCCAGGCGGACCTTCTGCCCGTCGACCACGCCGGCCGGGACGCGGACGGTGATGGTGCGGGGACGGTGCTGCTGGCCGGTGCCGGAGCAGTCCGGGCACGGATCCTCGATGCGGGTGCCGGTGCCGGAGCAGTCCGGGCACGGCCGGGAGAAGCCGAAGGCGCCCCGGTCCTCGGAGACCAGTCCGTTGCCGCTACAGGTCCCGCAGGTGCGCGGGCTGGTGCCGGGCTTCGCGCCGGAGCCGTGGCAGTTGGTGCAGGGGGCCGCGCTGGTGAGCCGGATGGGCACGGTCACGCCCTTGGTGGCTTCCCGGAATTCGAGGGTGATCTCGGTTTCTACGTCCGCGCCCCGGCTGCGCTTGCGTTGGCGCCGTCCGCCACCGCCGCTGAAGCCGCTAAAGCCGCTGCCTCCGCTACTTGCACCGCCGAAGACGTCGCCGAAGATGTCCGAGATATTGAATTCCTCGCCCATCCCGGTGCCACCGCTAAAGCCGCCGAATCGGCCGCCAGCACCGCCGCCGAAGCCGCTAAAGCCACCTGGGGCACCACTAAAGCCGCCACCCATGCCGCCGGAGGCGACCATGGACTTCAGCTCGTCGTATTCCTTGCGCTTCTCCTTATCACCCACGACGGAGTAGGCCTCGGAAGCAGCCTTAAAGCGGTTCTCGGCCGCGGTATCCCCGGGGTGCTTATCCGGGTGATTGTCCCGCGCGATCTTGCGGTAGGCCTTCTTAATCTCCTCAGCGCTGGCGCTGTCGCTCACACCGAGGTCTTTGTAATAATCCTTGTCTATCCATTCACGGTTCATTGTCTTCTGCCTTCGCTCTCATCTGCTGTTTTTCTAAATTTTTTGCGCTATTGCGCGCTGCCGTTCGGCGCTGCTCAGGGCACGCCCCGCAACTCAACCTTGAGTCTACCGCGCTGAACTTTGCGCTTCCATTCTGCCTTAACGCTTCTGCGGGCAAAGTATTCCTTCTTCTGGGGTTTTCCGCCCGAACGGTTAGGCTGGAGGCTATGACCTCTCGGAAGCCCAATTGGTTTGAACGGCTCTTCGGCCAACCCACCGCCGCCAGCGGTGCGGAAAGCGCCCCGGTCCAGCAGCCCGACGCTGCTGCTTTTCCGGACGCCGCGAGCCCGAACGGCGAGGCGGACGGCTCCCCCGCGGCACCGCAGGACGTCACCCCGCAGGCCCCCACCGAGGTCCCGGTCTCCCAGATGCGCGATGCGGATTTTTATGCCGCGATGCGCGTGCGCCTGGCGCCGGTAAAGAAGGAGCTGGGTGTGGCGCCGAAGGGCTCCTTCCAGTTCGATAAGGACTCCCCCGTCCGCCCCTACGCCGATGACCTCATCGTGCGCCTCTGCCTGGACCGCCCCAGCGGGATTCGAGCGCTCACGGAGCGCGACCTCGACGACCGCGGCCTGGTGGAGCACCTCTACCGGATGGGATACCGCAACTTGTGGCAGGACCTCATCGAGTCCGACCTGCGTTTCCGGGAGGTGCGCTCGGATTCGGGCGTTCTGCCCCACGATGGCGAGCAGGACCCGGAGATGGTGTGGTCCATCGAGTCCAGCTCCTATTACGCCGGCTCTTCCCCGCTGTTCTTGGAGGAGCTTTTCGCCCGTCATCGCCCCGATGTGGACTTGAGCTCGGGCATCATTTTCGCCAGCCCGCACCGCCACCTGACCCTGGCGCGCGAGGTCACCAATGGCAACGACCTCATGGGTTCGATTGGGCTGATGGCAACGATGGCGGCGGAGCAATACAGCTCGCAGCCAGGCCAGATCAGCCCACGGCTGCACCTGCTGCACATGGGTGAGGTCACCACGTTCACGGACGTCGTGTGGGGCGATAAGGATCGCCAGGTGGAGATCCAGGTCAAGCCCACCCCGTACCTGATGGGACGCATCAGCGATGGCCTGGACGGCGATGGTGGCTTCGGCGGCTTCGAGAACCCGGGTGGACCGCGCTAGCACCAACCCCACCTTCAGCTCCGCTCGGTTTAGCGCTGCCACGTTCGCATAGCGCCTCGCCCCCGGCTTACGACCCAGGGACCGCACCGACCCGGAGTAGCAAGAAGCCCCAGCACCTGAACTAGCCCCCGAAAGTTGGACTGGTTTAATCCTAGGCCGTGAGGGGTTCAAGGGTCAGCTCCCAAGCCAACCAGCCTTACCCCCGCATTCGGGGCTAGCACTGCTCAGATATGTTCCACCCCATGAAGATCTAAGTGCCAGACATTCTACGAGACACCCCCTAACAGGGGCGTTTTTGCATCTAGAGCCACTGTTTACCCACCCCTTCGCTAAGGTGTATCTAAGTTTTCACTCCGAAATAAATTCGGTTTTCCCTCAAGGAGCAAGGTTGAAGAAAGCCCTCATCGCCACCACGGCAGCTCTCGCCGTGGGACTCTCGAGTGTTGCTGGCATCCCGGAAGCTGTAGCCCAGGATAAGCCTGCAATTTCCGATCTCTATGACCCGATAAGCCCATACACTTATCACAATGTTGGCTTGACTTTCAGCAAAGCCTATATCCCTCTCAAGCTAAGTACGTTTAAGCATCTCGATCCAGAACTAGTAAGACACGTACGGTTTGAGAGCCTCACTCCCGAAGTTGAAGGCCTAAAGTGGAAGCCGATTCAGCAAGATATTTTCGGCAACTACTACACGGAGCTTTCACTTGAGTCACGGTATGGCTACCCGAGGGATTTCAAGGCCGATTATCAGCTGAGGGTTACTTATGTCGATGGGAGCTTCGACCTGATTGATGGCAAAATGACGATCTATACAGGTAGACTCGCAAATCTGAAGGATCCGAACGAGAGCCCCACTGAACCATCCCCCACTGAACCATCTACGTTCGGAGACATCATCGCTGGCATCATTGGAGCCTTAGTCACTTTCGGGGTACTTGGAGGGGTCGCCGCTTTCCTCCTGGGGCTCATTCCAGGTGTCAAGCCTCCATTCCAGAGGTAATTCAGGAAAATTTGCCCCGACACCCAAAGGCTGCTTGCCCTCCTTGGGGCAACAAGAAACCCCAGCACCGTGCGGTGCTGGGGTTTCTTGTGTCTATCTAGCGGTCACGCCGTCGCCCCGGGGGCTAAGTCCCAGAGCCAGCTCCGCTGGCCGGTGCGCCGACCTGCCCGGTTCGGCACTACTTTGCGCCGCTACTGCGGATCCGCGATAACAACCATCGCGTGGCGGAGCACTCGCTCCCCCATGCGGTAACCCTTGCGGAGCACAGTACCGACAGCCTTCTCGTCGCCAGAGGACATGTCCTGCACGGCCTCGTGAAGCTCCGGATCGAAGGCATCGCCCTCGGCGCCGAAGACCTCCACCTTAGCCCCGCGCAGAACCGTGTTCAGCTTGTCGGACATCGCCTTGAGCGGCCCGGTCAGGTCGCCGTGCTCGGCGGCCAGATCCAGGTCGTCCAGGATCGGCAGGAGGTCCGTGGCCAGGCTGGCCTTGGCTGCCTCCACTGCTGCCACCCGGTCGCGCTCAGCGCGGCGACGGTAGTTGGCGTACTCGGCGGTGACCCGCTTCAGATCCTCGGTGAGCTCGGCCAGCTCGGCCTCAGCCGGGCTAGCCGCCGCCTCCGGGTCCACCGAAGGGTCAACCGTGTCGTCGCCGTCGGCCAGGTCGGCCGCAGCGTCGTCGGCTGCCGCCTCGGCGGCGTCGCGCTGGGCGTCCTCCTGGGCCTTCACGGCCGCTTCGGGGGACTCGCCCGGCGCCTCGCCGGCATTGTCGACGGCCGCATCCGCCTCTGGGTCAGTGACCGCCGGATCACCTGGGTTATCCGGCATCTCGCCGGAGGTGTGTGCGTTCGTCATTACTTCTTCTCATCCTCGCTGTCGTCCTCGTCGACAACCTCAGCGTCGACGACGTTCGGATCCTCGGAGCCTGCGTCCTCAGCGTCGCCTGCCTCGCCGGCCTGGGCTGCCTCGGACTCGTAGATGGCCTTGCCCATCTCCTGGGACTCCGCGGAGAGCTTCTCCATGGCGTCCTTGATGGCCTCGATGTCCTCACCCTTCAGGGCCTCGTCGACAGCCTTGGCCGCCTCCTCGACCTTATTCTGGATGTCCTCGGAGACCTTGTCCTTGTTGTCCTCGACGAACTTGCGGGTCTGGTAGACGGTGGACTCTGCGGAGTTGCGGACCTCCTGCTCCTCGCGGCGCTTCTTGTCCTCCTCAGCGTGAGCCTCGGCGTCCTTGATCATCTGGTCGATCTCGTCCTGGGAGAGGCCGGAGCCGTCCTGGATCTTGATCGTGTTCTCCTTGCCGGTGCCCTTGTCCTTCGCGGTGACGTGCACGATGCCGTTGGCGTCGATGTCGAAAGTCACCTCGATCTGCGGGACCCCGCGCGGTGCCGGAGCGATACCACCGAGCTCGAAGGAACCGAGCAGCTTGTTGTGCTGCGCCATCTCGCGCTCACCCTGGAAGACCTGGATCTGCACGGAAGGCTGGTTGTCCTCAGCCGTGGTGAAGGTCTCGGAACGCTTCGTCGGGATGGTGGTGTTGCGCTCGATGAGCTTGGTCATCACGCCACCCTTGGTCTCGATACCGAGGGACAGCGGGGTGACGTCGAGCAGGAGGACGTCCTTAACCTCACCGCGCAGAACACCAGCCTGCAGCGCCGCACCGACAGCGACAACCTCGTCCGGATTCACGCCCTTGTTCGGCTCCTTGCCGCCGGTCAGCTCCTTGACCAGGTCGGTCACGGCTGGCATGCGGGTGGAACCACCGACCAGGACGACGTGCTCGATCTCGTTGATATCGACGTCAGCGTCCTTGAGGACGGCCTGGAAAGGCTTCTTGGTGCGGTCCAGCAGGTCCTGGGTGATGCGCTGGAACTCAGTGCGGGTCAGCGTCTCGTCCAGGAACAGCGGGTTCTTGTCGCCGTCGACGGTGATGTACGGCAGGTTGATGCTTGCCTGCTGGGAGCTGGAGAGCTCGATCTTCGCCTTCTCAGCAGCCTCGCGGAGGCGCTGCAGGGCCATCTTGTCCTTGGTCAGGTCGATGCCGTTGGCGGACTTGAACTTCTCGACCAACCAATCGACGATCGCCTGATCCCAGTCGTCACCGCCGAGCTTGTTGTCACCGGAGGTTGCACGGACCTCGACGACACCGTCGCCGATCTCCAGGAGGGAGACGTCGAAGGTACCGCCACCGAGGTCGAAGACCAGGATGGTCTGTTCCTTGTCGCCCTTCTCCAGGCCGTATGCCAGCGCTGCGGCGGTCGGCTCGTTGACGATGCGCAGGACGTTCAGGCCTGCGATCTGGCCGGCATCCTTGGTTGCCTGGCGCTGGGAGTCGTTGAAGTAAGCCGGCACGGTGATGACCGCGTCGGTGACATCCTCGCCCAGGTAGGACTCGGCGTCGCGCTTCAGCTTCATCAGCGTGCGTGCGGAGATCTCCTGTGCGGTGTACTTCTTGTCGTCGATTTCGACGTTCCAGCTGTCATCGCCGATGTGGCGCTTGACGGAGCTGATGGTGCGGTCAACGTTGGTGACCGCCTGGTTCTTTGCGGACTGACCGACCAGAACCTCGCCGTTCTTAGCGAAGGCTACGACGGAAGGCGTGGTGCGTGCGCCCTCGGAGTTGGCGATAACGGTTGCTTCGCCGCCCTCGAGCACCGACACCACAGAGTTCGTGGTTCCCAGGTCAATACCTACTGCGCGTCCCATTGTCTTTTCTCCTTTTTGTTGTGGGTTTTATGTGCTGGCCCTTGCGAGCCTCTCACTAAGCCTTAGCGCCCTAGACTCAAGTTTTATTCCCAGCGTTCGGAAAATCTTTTAACCATCTCCGAAAGCCAGCGATTTTCAGTTGTTTTGAGCCCTTCGGCAGCCTCGGAGGCCCTTGCATGAGTGCCAGCGCCTCAACTTCTGTAACCAAGTATCCAGAGATTTCATTCCCGGTCAAGCCAAATTGAGTGCAATGCGCTCAGCTTCCACGATTTCCGCAGCGCAGACTAGGCTAAACAGCCATGAGCCTGTCGATGCACATCGCCGCACTCTTTCCGGACCCGCGCGTTCAGCGCGCCAAGAAGCAAACCGGCATTGCCCGGAAGACTGCCATCGTGCCGGATCCACCCCACGAGGTGCGCCAGCACTATGCCGTCTTCGAGCACTGGCACTCAGGCTTTCCCATTTACTCCATCACCCAGATGATCTTCGGAGACTCTCAATCCGCCGAGGCGCAGGAGTATGACCCGAACGCACCAGCCCTCGACGAGCTCACGCCCCAGCAGACCGCCAAACGCGCCGTCCTCTACATTCCGGGCGGCGACTTCTCCGACTACATGCCCACCGCCGCCTGGCGCTTCGTCACCGACCTGGTGGACGCAGGCCTGCGCGTTGACATCCCCCTCTCCGGCCGACTGCCGGACTACACCGCCCGGGAAGCCGTGCCGTTGGTACGCCGGGCCTACCAGGATCTCCTGAAGGAGCACGGGGCGGAGAACATCACGGTCATCGCCGATGGCTCCGGAGCAGCGCTCGCCCTCGGCAGCCTGCTGGCATTCCTGCCGGACGCCAGCCCCGCCAACGTCATCCTCGTCGACCCCTGGTACGACCTCGTCGCGAGCGGCTGGCAGCAGGAACACACGGGAAGGGTGGCGTCCTACTTAAAGGAGGTCTCCCACCGCTGGGCCGGCGGCCAGCTGAATAACGCGAAGGTCAACCCCGGCGTCATGGAACGCCAGGAGTGGCGCCAGTGGGCGGGTTCCGCCTTCCACGTCTTCGTCGGTGGGCACAGCCAGCCGATGCGGGATGCGCGGCGACTCGAGAAGGACCTAAAGAACGCGGAGGTGGCGGTGGAGGTCACACGCGTCGAAGGAACCGTCTACATGTACCACCTGCACCGGACCAGCGAGGGGCGCCGCGACCGCCGTCAGATGATCCGCATCGCACAAGGGCAGGGGAACTAAAGCGCGACCCCGATGGCGATGTGTTCCGCATCACTAGTGGTAGAGCGCCGATTCGTGAGCCAGCACACAATTTAAGCAACATTTCTATTGCTTATTTCGCCCCCGGGGCGAGGCCGAAAAAGTGTATATACCTGCGGTTAAGCTGCTAACGTACCCATGAAGTAACGGAATTATAGGTATCCAGCTCATCCGAGACTGGCTTATAAAGGAGTACTCCATGTACCTGCTTGCAGCAGGGCAGGCGACAAGCACTGACATTCCGTGGAATGTCACGGTCCCCCTGGGGATCATTGGCGCGCTGCTCTCCATCCCAGCCTGGATTTTCTTCATCCGCGGTGCCCTGCAGATCTTCAAGACGATCCGCCTGGGCCAGCCGGCGCTGAAGCGCACGGATAACCCCGGCGCCCGCCTCGGCAACCTGATCAAGGAAATCCTGGGCCACACGAAGATGGCCAAGAAGCCTGGGGTTGCGATCGCCCACTGGTTCGTCATGGTGGGCTTCCTCCTGGGCTCACTGGTCTGGTTCGAGGCCTACATTCAGACTTTCAACCCGGAGGGTGGCTGGCCGATCATCGGCAACTGGGCCGTCTACCACTTCGTTGACGAGATCCTGGGTATCGGCACCACGCTGGGCATCATCGCCCTGATCATCATCCGCCAGAACATCGGCGATAAGGAGCGCAAGGCCCGCTTCTACGGCTCCAACGCCAAGGCCGCGTACTTCGTCGAGATCGTGGTCCTGCTTGAGGGCTTGGGCATGATGTTCGTGAAGGCCGGCAAGATCGCCACCTTCGCCAGCTACGAGGGCGGCCACGCCGCCACCGACTTCCTGACGATGCAGATCGCGAAGATCCTGCCGGAGTCCCCGCTGATGGTCTCCATCTTCGCGCTGATCAAGCTGCTCTCCGGCATGGTCTGGCTGTTCATCGTGGGTCAGAACATCACCTGGGGTGTCGCATGGCACCGCTTCATGGCGTTCTTCAACATCTTCCTGAAGCGCAACTCCGACGGCCGTAACGCGCTCGGCGCGGCGAAGCCGATGACTTCCCAGGGGCGCATCCTGACCATGGAAAACGCCGATCCGGACACGGATAACATCGGCGCGGGCTCCATCGAGGACTTCACCTGGAAGGGCTGGATGGACTTCACCTCCTGTACCGAGTGTGGCCGCTGCCAGGAGCAGTGCCCGGCGTGGAACACGGAGAAGCCGCTGAGCCCGAAGAAGCTCATCATGGACCTGCGCGACCACGCGGTCGCTTCTGCCCCGTACCTGCTGGAGAAGGCCTCCGCCCCTGCCGGTGGCGGCCTGTTCACCGGGGATGCCACCGAGGTGGACCCGGCAGCCGAGGCACACTCCGACATGCCGCTGCTGCAGCTGGTCGCCGAGGGCGAGATGGGTGTTATCGACCCGGACGTCCTGTGGTCCTGCACCAACTGTGGTGCCTGTGTCGAGCAGTGCCCGGTGGACATCGAGCACATCGACCACATCGTCGACATGCGCCGCTACAAGGTGCTGGCTGAGTCCGAGTTCCCGACCGAGCTGGGTGGCCTGTTCAAGAACATGGAGACCAAGGGCAACCCTTGGGGCCAGAACAACAGCCAGCGTTCCGACTGGATCGAGAAGGCAAAGGCCGACGGCATCGAGGTCCCGGTCTTCGGCGAGGACATCGAGAACTTCGACGACACCGAGTACCTGTTCTGGGTCGGTTGCGCCGGTGTCTACGACGACAACGCCACCAAGACGACCCGCGCGGTCGCGGAGCTGCTGTACACCGCTGGTGTGAAGTTCGCCGTCCTGGGTGAGAACGAGGGCTGCACGGGTGACTCCGCCCGCCGCGCCGGTAACGAATTCCTCTTCCAGATGCTGGCTGAGCAGAATATCGAGACCTTGGACAACGCCTTCGAGGGCGTGCCGCCGAAGCAGCGCAAGATCGTTGTTACCTGTGCTCACTGCTTCAACTCCCTGCGCAATGAGTACCCGGAGATGGGCGGTAACTACGAGGTCATCCACCACACCCAGCTGCTGAACAAGCTGGTCCAGAAGGGCTACCTGGAGCCGGTGAACACGCCGAACTCCAGCCGTACCGTGACCTACCACGACCCGTGCTTCCTGGGCCGTCACAACAAGGTCTTCGACGCCCCGCGTGAGCTGATCGGCGCCTCCGGTGCTGAGCTCACCGAGATGCCGCGCAACCGCAACACCGGCTTCTGCTGTGGTGCCGGTGGCGCCCGCATGTGGATGGAAGAGGACCTCGGTTCCCGCATCAACCTGAACCGCACGGACGAGGCGCTGGCCACCGGCGCGGACGCCATCGCGATTGGTTGCCCGTTCTGTAAGACGATGATCAACGACGGCGTGAACAACCGTCAGGCAGACATCGAGGACAAGAGCGAGCGCACCCAGGTTCTGGACATCGCCCAGATGTTCCGCGAGTCCATCCTGGTCGACGGCGAGCTGCCGGCACCACGCTCCCCTGAGTTCCTGGCCGCCCCTGAGCGTGGCTGGGTCGACGAGGAGAAGCTGGCCCGCGAGGAGGCCGAGCGTAAGGCCGCTGAGGAAGAGAAGCGCCGCGCTGAAGAGGAGAAGAAGCGCAAGGCGGAGGCCAAGGCTGCCGAGGACAAGAAGAAGAAGGAGGCTGCCGCTGCCGCCGGTGGTGCCGCAGCAGCTGGCGCCGCGGGTGCCGCTGCCGCCGCTCCGGGCGCGCCTGGTGGCGCTCCGGCTGCTCCTTCTGCTCCAGGTGCTCCTGCTGCTCCGGCCGCACCAGGTGCCCCAGCAGCTCCTGCTGCGGGCGCCCCGGCTGCCCCAGCGGCACCAGGTGCTCCGGCGGCACCGGGTGCTCCGGCGGCGCCGTCTGCAGGCGCTCCAGCAGCTCCGGGTGCCCCAGCGGCTCCGGGTGCTTCCGCCCCGGCTGCACCGAAGGCTCCTGCTGCTCCGGGTGCTCCGGCAGCTCCAGGTGCCCCAGCCGCTCCTGCTGCACCGTCTGCAGGTGCCCCGTCGGCCCCAGCAGCTCCTGCTGCACCGGGCGCTCCTGGTGCTCCAGGCGCCCCGGGTGCTCCGGCGGCTCCGGGCGCTTCCGCCCCAGCTGCGCCAAAGGCTCCTGCCGCTCCGGGTGCTCCAGGCGCACCGGCAGCCCCGGGTGCCTCCGCTCCAGCGGCTCCGGCTGCTCCAGCAGCTCCGGCAAGCGAGGGCTCCGCTGCAGCTGAGAAGCCAGCAGCAGCACCGGCTGCGGAGAAGACCGAGTCCGGCGCTATCAAGCTGGGCAGCACCACTCCGGGCGCACCAGGAGCTCCGGGTGCACCGGCTGCGCCGGCAGCTGCCCCTGCAGCAGCTCCAGCGGCTGAACCAGCTGAGGCTCCGACCGCCCCAGCAGCCGAGCAGAGCGAGCAGGCAGAGGCGCCAGCCGAGGCTCCTGCCGCACCGGCAGCTGAGGCACCGCAGTCTGCTACACCAGCATCGGGCGCAACCGAAGAGGGTGGCGTGATTAAGCTCGCTGCCTCCACCCCGGGCGCTCCGGGTGCACCGGGCGCTCCCGCGGCTCCTGCCGCACCGGCTGCTGCCCCGCAGTCTGCTGCACCAGCTGCCCCGGCGGAGCCAGCAGCGCCACAGGCCCCGGCCGAAGAGCAGGCCGAGGCTCCAGCCGAGGAGGCTGGCGCTGAAGAGACCCCAGCCGAGGAAGCACCGAAGGCCGCTGAGGCTCCCGCCACTCCGGCGGCGGATAAGCCGGCCGGTGGCGCGACCACCGAGGGTGGGGTCATCAAGCTGACCCGCAACACCCCGGGCGCGCCGGGCGCCCCAGGCACTCCTAACGCCTAAGGGCCGGGCCAAGAGGCACCGCCTCTGAACTGAAGAACCGCACCTGCTACCGAAGCAGGTGCGGTTCTTTTTATACGGCACCCCGCAGCAATCCCCTTCGATAAATAGCGCCCCATCACATTGCACGCCCCTGCCGCCGTTTCCAACCACTATCCTCGGGTTGACCTAGCCGGATACACCCGGTGCGAAACTCCCATTTCGCCATCTCCACAGTGTCGGAAAATGTAATATCTACGGCGCAAGCAGGAAGCCTGAAACATGTGATCCGCGGGTAATCACATGACTATATGGAGGAGCACCATTGGAACCTTCCAACCCCTGGGCCGAAGAAAACCCATGGAAGCAACCGAGCCCGTCCCCCAATCAAGGCACCAGCTCTTGGGGTAACAACCCGCCCCCGACGCCCGGCGGATCCGACGGCCCTGAAACACCACAAGGTTCCTCGAAGAAGCCGGTCATCATTACTCTCATCGTGCTCCTCGCCCTCGCGGTCGTCGGCGGGGGTGGCTGGTACCTCAAGCAACGCAGCTCATCGGAGGAAACTTCGACGGCACAGGAAGCACCGTCCTCCACTGCGTCGACGGAGGCCACCGCAACGCCCACCACCGAAACATCGGAGTCACCGACCAGCACCCCAGAGGACACCACCCCGAGCAAGGGCTCCTGCGATGAAGCAATCTCTGGATCCGGAATGCGCCGCCCGACCAGCTCCTTTTGCGATGGCACATGGGCCCTCGTTGGTGACACCGGCACCGACCACACCAAGCTGTTCTATTGGACGGGCGATGCCTGGCGCACCTACGAAAACCATGGCCGCCACTCTAGCGGAGCCCTCAGCCCGTGCTACGAGCGCGACACCCTGGTTGAGGACAAGGTGCCGCCGCGGCTGGTGAACAAGATGTATCAGGGACACCTGCTGTGCGATGACACTCCGTCATCTTCCAGCGACGATTCCGCCTCCGGCTCCCAGCACAACAGCGCGCTGCCCTCGGACGACCTCCCGCCGGGCGGTGACTGGCTGCCGTACCCGCCCTGCGACGGTAGCTACGCGCTGATCGTCGATTCCGTCGTGGTGCCCCCGGGCCAGGATCCAAAGCCATTGGTCCGCAAGAGCCTCGCGGCCCATCCCGGCGCAGAGGCTACTTACCCCGACCAATGCGCGGCTTTCCGTGGCCGCGTCGACGGCGCGTACGTCTATCCCGTCTACATCAAATACGGCAACGACCTGGCTGGCGTGTGTGCCGCCGAAAACCGCGGCGAGGGCAACGCCCGCAAGCTCCAGCGCGTCGCGGACTACTCCAGCCCCTGCTAGAAACCTTGTTCGCAGCCCAGCGCCCCACCCAGCGGTAAAGCGCTGGACTAACGCCGCGGCCGGCCGCGCGGGGAGGTGACCGTCCGATCCCCCGGGATCCAGAAGCGCAGCGGGGCGGCCACATTCTTCGAAATCCCGATACGCGGCCCAGCGACAAACTCCGCCCGCTCCGCCGGCGGTTGCAGGTACAGCACCCCCTCCTCGGGGTCAGCCACGCCCAGCGCGTCGTCGACCTGGATCACCCGCGAACCGTCGAGGTGCAGGTCGAAGCCCATAGCCTGGCCGAGGTTTCCGGGGCCGCGGGCCAGGTTCTCCTCGGCATGCTTCTCCCCGCGCCGCTGCCGCACCAGCTCCCTGCCCGCAATCACCTCACCGGCGCGCAGCAGGATTCCGCCCGCCTCGCCTTCCGGGTGACACACCAAGTTCCCGGCGCGGTGGATCCCGTAGCTGGCGTAGACGTAGAGCCGCTGCGGTGGGCCGAACATCGTTTCACACCGGGGCGTGGGGCCGTTGTAGGCGTGCGATGCGGGATCATTGCGCCCCACGTAGGCCTCCACCTCGGTGAGGCGTACGGCCACTTGCCCAAAACGAAGCACCCCTCCCAACAGGAGGGGTGCGGTGCGTTCGGCAGATTGATGGAAGTCGAGGCGGAAGGTCATGCCCACCACCCTAGGCGGGCGTCTTCCGGCTCGCCCCCCCCGGTCGCTGACCTAGAGGCGCTGGCGCTTCAGGAAGTTCCAGACTTCCTGGCTGGCATCCGGAACGCGGTTCCAGGTGTGGTTCTGCGGGTTGGTGATCAGCTGCGTCTCAGCGCGGGCGCAGCGGTAGACGTGGCGCTTGCCGCCCGGGACGTTGTGGATCGCTGGCTGCGGTGCGCAACCATTGCGGGCCTTGTAGCTGTTCATCAGGCGCGGGACGCTCAGGTACGGGCGCCCGCCGTGGCGGGTGCCGCCGTGGTAGCGCATCATCGTGTCGCCGGTACCGTGCATCACGAGGATCGGGATCGGCAGGTTCTTGCAGCCGGAGTTCACCGGGTTGTAGTAGGCACCGCCCACGGACGCGACACCCGCGAAGACGTGAGGCAGGTGGCACGCGACGACGGCGGTCATGCCGCCACCGTTGGAGTGACCGGTCGCGTAGATGCGGCGACGGTCGACGTTGTAGGTGCGGTCAACCTCGTCGATGATCTGGGTGACGAAGCGCAGGTCCTCGCCGCCACGGACGGTGGCGTACGGTGCGCCTTCCCAGCCGTGGTTGATGGACTCCGGGTAAATGCGGATCGCCTCGCGGGCCGCACCCGTCTCGTGCAGGCGGGAGTAGCGGCGGAAGTTCTCCGGGCTATCGCGCCAGCCGTCGAAGCCGAAGATCACCGGGGTGGGGCGGCTCGGGTTGTAGTGAGTCGGGACGTGCATGATATACCGGCGGTTGCGGCCGGTGGACTTGGTGTACACGTTGATGGATTTGCCATTGCCGATGCGCGGCGCTGGCTTCGCGTTATTCGGGCGACCCTTCGGCGCCGGTGCTGGCGCGCCCGGCAGGCTGGAGCCCGGTGGGAGGGCGTCCTGCACCCGCTGGCCGTTCGGCAGGCGGATGTCCCCGAGGTTCGGCAGCTGAACCTGCGGGAGCTGGAAGTCGGAAGACTGTGGGACGGCTGGCAGCGGTGGCAGCTGCGCCTCAGCCTTTGGTGTGGTGGGCAGTTCCCCCAGGCCCAAGCCCAGCGCCAGCAGTCCGCTGAAAGCCACGGCGGCGGCACGCTTGAACCCACGGCGATTTTTAAGGTTTTTCAGCATTCTCGCATCTTACATCAAGCAGGAAAGAAGTCACACGAGTAACACCAGTAACATTTGGAATTTTTCGCCAGCCCTCCGATAAGCGACCTACCTGCACGATTGTCGGCACTGAATCGAAGAACATAAACTTCAGTCCTAACCCCCGCCGCCCCCCCCACGTAAGAAGGCGAGCTAATGACGACCCCCGGCAACTCTGAGCGAGACGTCGCACGGTCAAGCACGCCCGCAACCGACGCGGAGATGTCCGAGGCCACGACCGACGGCGCCACCCCAGCACCGCATGAGCCAACGGAAAACACCCCGCAGGACAGCACGCAGGGCGATGCCGACACCGACCCGAACAACGGCACCACTGTCGAGCGCGAGGACGCGAACGCCGATACCGCAGCCTCCCCCGACGCAGGCGACTCCCCCGAGGCAACGGACGAGGATGGCACCGAGGCCGACCAGAACCCCGAGGAACTGGATGAGGACGACCGCCCCTGGCGCGAAAACCTCGCCTCGGACATGAAGTCCCCCATGGGCAAGCTCCCCACCTGGGGCTGGATGGCAATCATCCTGACCGTGGCGGTGATCGCTGCCATCGCCTTCGGGATCCTCTTCATGGGCAAGGCGAAGACCACCGCGGAGGCTAACGAGTCCCCCACCGGCGCGATCACCCCGTCCCGCCCAGCGGCGACCACCACCAGCAAGTACGAGCGCGACCCGAACGCCGGCGCACCCAACGGTGGCTACGTGGACCCGGGGTATGTCGACCCCGGTTACTACGAGCCCGCCCCGGAGCCGGAGGAGACCACCACGGAACCCTCCGAGGAAACCACGAGCAAAGCCCCAAGCTCGAAGCGCAAGCCCTCCTCGAACACACCAAAGCCACCAGCCCAGGGAAATAACGGCAACACCGAGCCGAAACCGAACCCCGGCACCGGCAACAACGGCGGGGACGAGGGCATCATCCCTAACCCCGGCGACGTCATCGACCGACTCACGGGCGGCGACGGCGGCACCGGCGGCGGTCACCGCGGTGGCGGGAACAACGGCGGCGCGGAAACCGGAAACGGCGGACGGAACTAGCCGAAATTCTGGCGAAACGCTTGCCACCCTGGCAAGGTTTGAAGAATGAGTAAGCCCCTACGCCCCAGCCAATTGCGCCACCTGAACCAGTCCTCGAAGCTGGCTAACGTTCTCTACGAGATCCGCGGCCCAGTCAACGCGGAGGCCGAGCGCATGGCCGCCGACGGCCACCGGATCCTCAAGCTGAACACCGGAAACCCCGCCGAGTTCGGCTTCGAGGCCCCGGATGTGATCATGCGCGACATGATCTCCGCTCTGCCGCACGCGCAGGGTTACTCCACCTCCAAGGGCATCATCTCCGCCCGCCGCGCGATCGTCGCCCGCTACGAGGTCATCCCGGGCTTCCCGGAGTTCGACGTCGAGGACGTCTTCCTGGGTAACGGTGTGTCCGAGCTGATCACGATGACGATGCAGGCCCTGCTCGACGACGGCGACGAGGTCCTCATCCCGTCCCCGGACTACCCGCTGTGGACGGCGTCGACGTCCCTGTCCGGCGGTAAGCCGGTGCACTACCTGTGCGACGAGGAGGACAACTGGAACCCCTCCATCGAGGACATCCGTTCCAAGGTCACCGAGCGCACCAAGGCCATCGTGGTGATCAACCCGAATAACCCGACCGGCGCGGTGTACTCCAAGGAGATCCTGCAGCAGATCGTGGACGTGGCCCGCGAGCACTCCCTGCTCATCCTGGCTGACGAGATCTACGACAAGATCCTTTACGACGACGCCGAGCACATCAACATCGCGAGCCTGTGCCCGGACCTGCTGTGCCTGACCTTCAACGGCCTCTCCAAGGCCTACCGGGTCGCTGGCTACCGCTCCGGTTGGCTGGTCATCACCGGCCCGAAGGGGCATGCGGAGGGCTTCCTGGAAGGCCTGACGCTGCTCGCCGGGACGCGGCTATGCCCGAATGTTCCGGCCCAGCACGCCATCCAGGTGGCGATCTCCGGCCGCCAGTCCATCGACGACCTCGTGCTGCCGGGTGGCCGCCTGCTGGAGCAGCGCAACATGGCGTGGGAGAAGCTCAACGAGATCCCCGGCGTGAGCTGCGTGAAGCCGATGGGCGCACTGTACGCCTTCCCGAAGCTGGACCCGAACGTCCACGAGATCCACGACGACGAGAAGCTGATGTTCGACCTGCTCCGCGCGGAGAAGATCCACCTGGTGCAGGGCACGGGCTTCAACTGGCCGACCCCGGATCACTTCCGCATGGTCACGCTGCCGTGGGCCCGCGATATCGAGAACGCCATCGAGCGGCTGGGGAACTTCCTGGCCAGCTACCGCCAGTAGCACCCTGGGGCCGCCCGCGCCCCGCTGCGGCTCTAGGCGAGCGTGCGGCTGCGGCCGAGCGCCAGCACCCGCCAGCCGGCGTCCTCCCAGGCCTGCTGGTCCAGGCAATTGCGCCCATCGATGACGGTGGGCGCCTTCTTTTTCTTCTTCTCCCCCGGCGCTACTCCCGCCCCGGGGGCGGGGCCGGCCTGCACGGCGGCCAGCGCCTCGGCCGGCTTCAACCGGCGGAACTTCGGCCACTCGGTGGCCACGATCACCAGCTCCGTGCCCTGCAGAGCCTCGGGCAGCGTGGGGGCGTGCTGCAGCTCGGGGGCCGCCAGGCGGGCAGTCTTCTTCGCCTTCGGGTCGTAGATGCGCACGTGCGCCCCGGCCTGGTAGAGCCGCATCGCGATATCCACTCCCGGCGCCTCGCGCACATCATCACTGCGGGGTTTAAAGGCTGCGCCCAGCACGGTGATGCTCCGGCCGGTGACGTCCCCGCCGAAGACCTCGTGGGCCATGTGCTCCACCTTGTCGCGACGGGAGTTGTTGATCGCGTCCACCTGGCTCAGCAGGCCGCTGGCCCCGGTCGCGCCGAGCTCCTCGGCGGTGGTCATGAACGCACGAACGTCCTTGGGGAGGCAACCACCGCCGAATCCGAGACCAGCGTGGAGGAAGGACTTTCCGATGCGACGGTCGGCCCCCAGGGCGGCGGCGAGCGCCGTGACGTCCCCGCCGGAGGCATCGCAGAGATCGGCGACCGCATTGATGAAACTGATCTTGGTGGCGAGGAAGGAGTTCGCGCTCGTCTTCACCAGCTCCACCGTGGCGGGGTCCATCATCATCAGTGGCGCCCCTTCGGCCAGGGGTTCGGCATAGATCTCCCGGACGAGCTTTTCGACCTTCCCGCGGTCCTCGTCCCGCGCCCCGACGACGATGCGGTCGGGGTGCAGGGTGTCGTCCACCGCCGTGGATTCCCGGAGGAACTCGGGGTTCCACGCGACGGTGCAGCTCGCGGCCGGGGCGGGATTCTTCTTTCCCTTCGAGCCCTTCTTGCTGCCTGCTTTCTTGGCTGCTGCCTGCGCCGCCGCGCCCTGGATGAGCCGGTCCATCCGTTCCTGCAGCACCGGGGTGGTCCCGACGGGGACGGTGGACTTACCCAGAAGGACGTGATCGCCGCGCAGCAGCGGGGCCAGGGCGTCGACGACGGCGTAGATCTGGCTCAGATCAGCACCCGCACCGCCGGCCTGCTGCGGGGTTCCGACGCAGAGGAAGTGAGTCTTCGCGAACTCGGCGGCTTCCGCCGGGTCGGTGGTGAAGCGCAGTTTTCCTGCGCTGACCCCCCGTTTCAAAAGTTTCTTTAATCCCGGTTCATAGAACGGGGATTTGCCAGCGTTGAGCCTTTCGACTTTCGCTGGATCGGTATCCACCCCCAGCACGTCATGGCCGAGCTCGGCCATGCACGCTGCGTGTGTTGCTCCCAAGTAGCCGGTGCCGACAACAGTCATCCGCATGCCCCACACAATACGCACGGATTCGGTTGCGTGACGGGCAGCGCGTCAGCGACGCCGGATCGGGGCCGCTACTTGCGGAAGTTCAGATAAGCCTTCGACGGGGTCGGACCACGCTGGCCCTGGTACTTCGAGCCCACCGCACCCGAACCATAGGGGTTCTCGGCGGGGCTGGAGAGCTTGAAAATCGCCAGCTGACCGACCTTCATCCCCGGATACAGGGCGATCGGCAGGTTCGAGGTATTGGAAAGCTCCAGGGTGATGTGACCGGAGAAACCCGGGTCGATGAAGCCCGCCGTGGAGTGGGTCAGCAGCCCCAGGCGCCCCAGCGAGGACTTGCCCTCCAGGCGGCCGGCCAGGTGATTGGGGATCGTGAACTTCTCAAGCGTCGCGCCGAGCACGAACTCCCCCGGGTGCAGGATGAAGGGTTCCTCGCCTTCCACCTCCACGAGGGTGGTGAGCTCCTCCTGCGGCAGCTTCGGGTCGATGTGGGTGTACCGGGAGTTATTGAACACCCGGAACAGGCTATCCAGCCGCACATCCACAGAGGAGGGCTGCACCATCGAGGCATCAAAAGGCTCGATGCCGAGCTGACCGGCGGCGATTTCTGAACGGAGGTCACGATCTGAAAGAAGCACGTCTCCCAGTCTAACCGAGCAACCCGCGCCGAACCCCCACACCACTGAGCGGGGCTCTGATTGGGCCACCGCGTGACACTCGACATTGACCACCGTGCAGCGACGGACGCGACGCTAACGGCCTGGCCTTTTGGCTGCTCCCCGGCGCGTGCCCTATACTTAATCGCTAGTGTCCAGGACACATTTGCCGATGTAATTCAATGGTAGAATGTCAGCTTCCCAAGCTGAATACGCGGGTTCGATTCCCGTCATCGGCTCATTTCCCCCGGTGCGCGCGCAAGCGCACCGGGGTTTTCGCTATCCCGAACCGGATAATCCACCCCTCCCCGCTACACTCATATCCACCATCACCCTGCCGAATCCCTACCGGCAGGCCGGGCGCCAGGGCGAGGTTGACGTCCTAAAACTAAGAGCGCCCCGGGGACAGAAGGAAGGACCACAAAGATGGCGCAGCAGCAGGCCAGCCAGCAGGAAAAAGAGCAGGCAGGCGAGCAAAAGCTGACGCGGATCAGCGACCAGGAGAACCCCTACCCGGTACCGGAGGAGTACCCGGAGTATCAGCCGAAAAACGATACGACGAAGGGGCAGCGCAAACTCTCCGTCTACACCGCCATCGACGCTTTCTTCATTATCGTCACCCTAGCCCTGACCGCCTGGTACCTGGCGCTGATGATCCTCAACGGCTTCAACATGGAAACCAAGAGCCTGATCTGGGTGATCTGGTGGTTCCTCGTGCTCGCGTACCTTTCGCTGCCGCGCATGCACCAGCTATTCACCTTCGTCTACGTGCCGGACTACTTCGTCGCCCGCGCCCGCACCTCGGATGGGCTGCTCGGTGATCCGGTGAATATTGCGCTGCACGGCTCGGAGGAGGATATCCACGCGGTGCTGCTCGCCGCCGGTTGGACGAAGGCGGACAAGATCACGCTGCGCTCCAGTTGGAAGATTGCCGTATCCAGCGTGTTCCGGAAGTCCTACCCGGCAGCCCCGGTCAGCCCGCTGGTGATCTTCAAGCGCTCGCAGGCCTTCGCCTATCAGCAGGAGGACTCCGGCAGCGCGTCCAAGCGCCACCACGTGCGGCTGTGGCGCACCCCGGATGATTGGGCGCTGCCGGGCGGCGAGAAGGTCGCTTGGATGGCCGGCGCGACTTACGACCGGGGCGTGGGGCTGTCCAGCTTCACCGGGCAAGTCACCCACAAGATCGACGAGGACACGGACGCCGAGCGCGACTACCTCATCGGCACCCTGCAGTACGTCGACCCGGAGATCACGGTGAATATCCTTCCCGACTTCTCCTCCCCGTACATCTGCCACAACGGCGGCGGGGACAAGATCGTCACGGATGGTGACCTTCCGATTGTCGACGTCACCGGCGCGGCCGAAAGGCTTGCTGACGTTCCCGAGGTGCGCGACGGCGTGCAGGCGCGCAAGGAGGAGGCAGAGGCCAACCGTAAGCGGGACAAGGAGTTGCCTCCGGCCGAGATGAATATCGTCGGTGCACTGACTGCCATCGTGGCGATCTTCACCGCGTGGCGCTCCGGCACCCAGCTGGCGAACATCGGCTGGGTGACTGGCTCGCTGAAGCAGACCTGGGTGCTCTACGGGCACTTCGTCGGGTCGCTAGCGGCACTGCTGCTCCTGGTCCTGACCTTCATGCGCATCCGGTGGGCGCGTGTGCTGCTGATGGTCACGATCACGCTGATCTCCATCGGCGACCTCTTGGCCGCCGCAACCTCCGAGCACCACGTGGCCAGCAACCTCTTCATGGTGGCCGTTGCGCTGGTGCTGGTGATGAGCATCTCCTCCGAGAGCTCCAGGCGCTGGGTCAGCGGCGGCCGGGAGGACAAGGTGGTCAGTTACAACCTGCGCCACCCCAACCGCGGGCTATCCGTGGAGTAGGAAGCGCCACCCGCGCTCGACATTCGAGCAGGAACGCGCCCGGGGAACGCCCCGCACCGGAACGTCTCCGCGACAGAACGCCTCCGCAACGAAGAAAGGTTCAGCATGGCAGACGCACCGTCCCCCGGTTCCCGGGGTGTCCGGAGCACCCAGGGTGCCCGAGCTTCCCAGAGCCCCCGCACGCCGGACGAGACGAACCGGAACTTCGTGGGCTCCCGCCTGCGCCAGCTGCGCAAGGAGCGGGATATCTCGCAGGCCCAGCTCGCCACGACCCTGGGGCTGTCCGCGAGTTACGTGAACCAGATCGAGCACGATCAGCGCCCCCTGACCCTGGCGGTGCTGCAGAAGATCACCAGGGCTTTCGGTGTGGACGCCACCTTCTTCGCCAACGAGGACTCCCTCCGCCTGCTCGCCGAGGTTCAGGATGTCATGGCCGATCGCGATATCTGGCCCACTCCGGTGGACGTCACCGAATTGGCCGAGCTGGTGCGCCACCACCCCGCGATCGCCCGCGCCATGGTGGACATGCACAGCCGCTACCGGAACGTCTCTGACAAGCTCACGCTGGCCACCGAGGAGCGCCTGCAGGGTTCTGCGGTGCTGTCCATTACCCCTCGTGGCGAGCTCTTCGGGCGCGCCTCCGGGCCGGAGGCCTTCTCCATGCCGCACGAGGAGGTCCGGGACTACTTCTACGCCCGGCAGAACTACGTGGACGTCCTGGACGTACAGGCCGAGAAGCTCGCGAAAAAGCTGAACCTCGGGGCCACGCAGATCCGCCACGCGGAAGCGATCCTCGTCGACCGACTCACGGATAAGCACAACGTGACGGTCACCTACTCCCGGGACATGGGCGACACGCAGCACAGCTTCGACCCAGAGACGAAGCGGCTGTACGTCTCCGCCATGATGCGGCCAGGGCAGATCGCGTTCCGCCTGGCCACCGAGCTGGCCTACCTGGAGGCCGGCCCGACCATCCGCTCCCTGGTAGAGCTGGGCAACTTCACCTCTGATGCCTCCCGCAGGCTGGCCTCCCGTGGCTTGGCCACTTACTGGGCTGCGGCCCTGCTGATGCCCTATGGGCAGTTCCACGCCTCCGCGGAGGAATCCCGCTATGACCTGGAATTCCTCATGCGCGAGTACGGGGTGGGCTACGAGACGGTCTGCCACCGCCTGTCCACCCTGCAGCGCCCCAGCCTGCGCGGTGTGCCTTTTACCTTCGTGCGGGTGGACCGGGCTGGGAATATGTCCAAGCGGCAGAGCGCCTCGGGCCTGCACCTCTCCGGCTCGGGCGGTACGTGCCCGCTGTGGAATGTCTATGAGACTTTCAGCTACCCGGGCAAGATTATGCGGCAGATCGCCCAGATGCCCGACGGTCGCACCTACCTGTGGGTCGCCCGGACGGTGAATCACCACCGCTCGGCGTGGGGGAATCCGGGCAAGATGTTCGCTATCGGCCTGGGCTGCGAGCTGCGGCACGCGCAGCGCACCGTGTACGCCGATGGCTTGGACCTGGAGGACACCTCCGCGGCCACCCCGATCGGTTCCGGCTGCCGCCTGTGCCCGAGGATGACCTGCCCGCAGCGCGCGTTCCCGCCGATCGACCGGCAGGTGGATATCGACGCCCACCGTTCCTCGGTCTCGCCGTACTAGCGGTGTTCGGGCGCGAGGGGCGGATGTCGTTGTGCCCAGGACGTTGCCGGAGCAACGCTCGCGCCGCCGCGTGGCTAGTGGCGTCGCTAATGGTGTGACTAGTGGCGCGGTGGCGTGATGTCGAGCGAGGTATCGGTGTTGTAGTAGCCGAAGCCCGGCTCCTCGCGGTCGAACAGCCCGATCTGCGCGCGGCGTTCCAGCTCGCGGCGGTTATAGGTGGCCTGCTGGATCGCCTCCTCCGAGTCGAAGCCGGAGCCAAGTGCACCGGCGATCATGCCGAGCGAGGCGGCGAACCACGCCAAGAGCAGGTAGTTCCACGGCTGAACCGGGTGGCCAATCTGCAGGCTGAAATACTTCACCGGCACGATCGCTGCCGCCAGCATGAGCAGCACCCCGATGAGGAGCAGGTACATCAGCAGCGAGGAGATCGCCACGGTGACAAGGGTGGCGTAGTTATCCCACCGGGCGCGCCACCACCCCACCGAGTCGTAGTGCAACTTCGAGGAGCGGGGGTTCCACAGGCTGTTGTTGTAGATCAGCCAGAAGGTCATCCCACAGATCGCGAGCATGCTGATGAGGATCAGCCGCCAGATCGGCATCAGAGAGCTCATCAGCCAGATCGAACCGAAGAACACGCCGAAGGCGCCACTGGCCACGCCCAGGGCGATGGACCCGGAGAGCGCCCGCAGCAGGGCCACCGGCCGGTTGCAGCGGATCATGCCGAGCAGCAGGCGGAGGGTGCGGCCGCGGCCCTCCAGCACGCGGGTGGTATCCGCTCGGACGTCGCCGCCCGCGATGTCCTCGTATCCGTCGATGTTCTCTTCGGGCACGCCCGCACCGGCCATTTTGCCCTGCACCAGTCGGGTCATCTCTTGCTTCAGGCCGAGCTTCGCGCGCAGCAGTCCGAAGGCGGGGAGGCAGAGCATGGTGGCTTTGCCGTTCTGGATGCACTGGCTGATCACCGGCCGGCGGGTGCTGAGTGGCAGGTCGGTGAGGTAGATCAGCCGGTCCCACTGGTACTTCTCGAGCACGTCGAGGGTGTTGTCGTGCAGCTCCACGGTTCCACGGGAGCTCATCGGGAAGGAGCCGATGCGCAAGTAGAGTTCGGCGGGCTCCCCGGTGCGGTGGTCCTTGGCTGCTGCTTGGAGATCGGCGAAGAGCGCTTTAGCGCGCCGTTCGGGCAGACCGGGGTCTGCCACGATGCCGATGCGGGTGGTCATGGGTGATTCGTTTTTCCTTGTCTCAGGGGGGGATTGTGGACTGCCCGCAGCGCGTCCGGGCTGTGCCAGATCACCGGTATTTGCGCTGGGTGGGGTGGATTTTACGGTCAATGGTCTAAGCACGGCAAAGCGCGCCCCCGAACCGGCGAAAATGACCGGTTCGGGGGCGCGCTGCAGAGATTCTCGGCGGGCGCTGTGGCCCGCCGGTTAGGGCGCGTTCGCGCCCCAGGGACCTGTTAGAGGTTGATCATGTGGCCGCCGATACCGTGGGCGGCTTCCTTCATGGCCTCAGACAGGGTCGGGTGCGTGTGCACGTTGCGGGAGATCTCGTCCGCGGTCAGGTCGAAGCGCTGCGCCAGGGTGAGCTCCGGCAGGAGCTCGGAGACGTCCGGGCCGACCATGTGGCCGCCGAGCAGCTCGCCGAACTCTGCGTCCGCGATGAGCTTCACGAAGCCCACTGCGTTGCCGAGACCCTGCGCCTTGCCGTTGGCGGTGTACGGGAAGGTCGCGACCTTGATTTCACGGCCGTCTTCCTCTGCCTTCTTGCGGGCTGCTTCCTCGGTGTAGCCGAAGGATGCGACCTGCGGGTTGCAGAAGGTGGCGCGCGGCATCATCTGGTAGTCGCCCAGCTCCTGGGTCTCCGCACCAGCGATGGTCTCTGCTGCGACGACGCCCTGCGCCTCAGCGACGTGGGCCAACTGCAGCTTCGCGGTGACGTCGCCGATGGCGTAGATGTTCTTCGCGGAGGTGCGCATGCGCTCGTCGATGACGATCTCGCCGCGCTCGCCCAGCTCGACGCCGGCCTTGTCCAGGCCGAGGCCCTCGGTGCGCGGTGCGAAGCCGATGGAGACCATGACGCGGTCTGCCTTGATGGTCTCGGACTTCTTGCCGTCGGCGGACTCGATGTCCACCTCGACGCCCTTGCCCTCGCCCAGGTCGCGAACCTCGGTGGTCTTGTGACCGGTCTTGAGGTTCACGCCGAGGCGCTTGTACTGCTTCGCGATTTCGCGGGAGACGTCCTTGTCCTCGTTCGGCAGGACGCGGTCCATGAACTCGACGACGGTGATATCCACACCGAAGTTGGAGAGCACGTAGGCGAACTCCATGCCGATGGCGCCGGCGCCAATGATGACCATGGACTTCGGGGCGTTCTCGTCGAGGATCTGCTCCTCGTAGGAGACGATGTTGCCGCCGATCTCCACGCCCGGCAGGGACTTCACGACCGAGCCGGTGGCGATGATGGCGTTATCGAAGGTGATCTTCTTGCCCTCGTCATCCCCCTCGACGATGGAGATCTCCTTGTCGGAGACGAACTCGCCGCGGCCGTGGATCTCCTGGATCTTGTTCTTCTTCATCAGGTAGTGAACACCCTTGACGATGGAAGAAGAGACCTTGCGGGAACGCTTGTGCGCTGCACCGAAGTCCATGGAGATGTTATCGCCGGTAATTCCGTACGTCTTCGCTTCCTTGGTGATGGTGTGCGCCAGCTCTGCGTTACGGATCAGAGCCTTCGAGGGGATACAACCCACGTTGAGGCACACGCCGCCCCAGTACTGCTTCTCGACAACTGCGGTCTTGAGGCCCAGCTGCGCCGCGCGAATTGCGGCGACGTAACCGCCAGGGCCTGCACCGATTACTACTACGTCATAATGTTCAGCCACGGCCCCCACCTTATATTTAAATCGAGCCCAGAGCCAGCTTCAGGCTGGAGAAAGCATCCGCGCTGCCGTGGGCGAATCCGCCCAGGAAGTCGGTGATGATGAGGATGATCTGGTCGATGAACTGCATGTCGGGTTGTCCTTAAAATATCCGAGGGAAAGATCCGAAATTTTTGGCCTTCACGTGCTGCGATGCCAGGGGAATGGGAACAGCCTGTCCACTTCCTGCATTAGTTCTAGCAGCTTTATGGGCAAAAATACTAAGAAAAGCTGGCATTTGCTTTCCCTTAGCTCATAATCATGGCTACTATCTAGCTGGTAGATTCCCAGCCGCTGGTCGGAGTAGGGACAGAGAAACCGCCGATCACCACAGCTGATACGCAAAGGAAATTCGATGAAGAAGTACCTCGCCCGTGGCCTCGCCGCATCCCTCGCGGCTCTCATGCCACTGTCCATGGCCGCCCACACCGCATCCTCTGCCTCGGCTGCGCCGGTGAGCGCCCAGGCCGTCGCTGGCAACGCGAAGGCCGCGGATCTGTACTGGGATGAGCTGCCGGGTACCGTGAACCCGAGCACCAACGGTCGCTGGGTCAACAAGGTTAAGGAGCTGAAGCGCGCGGGCCACAACGTCAGCTATGCCACCGCGACCTCCCCGGCCATGGGTGGCCTGGAGATCCCGCTGGTCGTCATCGGCCCGAAGGGTAAGAAGCTGCGCGAAACCGCTGGCCTGCCAACCCTGTACATGCTCAATGGCGCCGACGGCGGCGAGGGCCGGGCGAACTGGATCAACCAGTCGGACATCATCGATTTCTACGGCAAGAACCTCAACGCCAACATCGTCATCCCGATGTCTGGCGCGTTCAGCTACTACACCGACTGGGTGAACAAGTACAGCAAGGTTGGCTACAAGCCGATGTGGGAGACCTTCCTGACCAAGGAGCTGCCGCAGACCATTGAGAAGGAGCTGAAGGCCAACGGCAAGCGCGCCATCGCGGGCATGTCCATGTCCGCCACCTCCTCGCTGAACCTGGCCGCGCACAACCAGGGTTTCTATGACTCCGTCGGTTCCTTCTCCGGCTGCGCGTCGACCACCAAGGGTCTGGCCCCGGCCTTCATCGGCATCACCCTGGCCCGCGGCGGGACCAACGTCAACGAGATGTGGAACGGCGCCCACTCCCCGGCCGCTCGCCACAACGACGCCCTGATCAATGCGAAGAAGCTGGTCGGCCAGCCGAACCTGTACGTCTCCAACGCCTCTGGGTTGGTTGGCAAGCACGACGTGCTGAGCTCCGAGCGCGTGAACGGCGACCTGTCCGCGGCCACGACCGTGGCTGTTGAGGGTGGCGTCATCGAGGCCGCCACCAATAACTGCACCCACGACCTGGATGTGAAGCTGCGCTCCCTGGGCAAGAAGGACGCCATCTTCAACTTCCGCAACACCGGCACCCACCAGTGGGGCTACTGGCAGGACGACCTGCGTGGCTACCTGCCGGTCCTGAAGAAGGCTTTCGGGAACTAACGCTTTCGGGAACTAAAACCCCACACCGCCCGGCCCTGTTGAGGGGCGGGCTTAACGCGCGGCGGGAGGTGCGGCCATCATGCGCGCACTGAGCATCGCCACCGTTGTTGTCGCCGCCGCGGGCTACCTGGTCATCTGGATCGCCTCCAAGGCCCTTCCGCCCGCAGGCTATGTGGACTTCATGGTCTTCTGGGGGCTATTCTTCGCCCTCACCGGGCTGATCGACGGCCTCATGCAGGAGACCGCCCGCGGTGTGACCGCCGCCCGGCACAACCGCGAGGGCACCGAACCGCAGGAGACGGTCACCGATCGCGGATCTGCCCGCCCCTTTGCTCTGGCGGGCGGCTTCGCCCTCGCCTTCGGGCTACTTTCCCTGGTTTCTGCCCCGCTGTGGGCCACCAGCGTGAGCCCCGCCCACCCCCTGTGGGCTGCCATTCTCACCGCCACGGGGCTCGCGAGCTTCGCCTTCCAGGCCATCCTCTGCGGGCTGATCTCCGCGGCCTCCCGATGGCGCGAATTTGCCTGGCTCATCGGCATCGACTCCGGGATCCGCCTACTACTCGCAGCGCTCGCCTGGTGGCTGGGCTGGGGCGTGGTCTCCTTCTTCATCATCACGGTCATCGGCGCGGGCACCTGGGCCGCATTCGCACTGCTCCCCAGGGTTCGGCCGCTGCTGGGCCACCGCGCGGACATCCCCTCCCGAGCCTTCGTGCAACGCGGGTTGAAGGCCATGCTGGCCTCCGGCGCCAATGCCGTACTCATCACCGGCTTCCCCGTCCTGCTGCGCGCCACCACCGACCTGGACTTCGCTGGCGCCAGCGGCACCGGCGAGGAGCTCAGCTCCGCTGGCGGAGCCGCCGGGGCGGGCGCAGTGCTCGCCGGAACGATCACAGCCGTCACTCTCACCCGCGCCCCGCTGCTGGTCCCCCTGCAGCGCTTCCAGCCGGCACTGATCGTGCACTTCACCAAACGCCGCGAGCAGGTGTTGCGCGCCGCGGCCGCTCCCGCGTTGGCGATCATCGCCATCGGTGCGGTGGGCGGGGTGGCCGCCTACCTCGTGGGCCGACCGATCATGGCGCTGCTCTTCGACGAGGCCTACCTGGTCTCCCCCGCGGCCCTCGGCCTGCTGACCTTCGCCTCCACCGGCACCGCACTGCTCATGGTCACGGGTTCCGCGGCCCTCGCCGCTGGCCGCCACGACCTGTACTGGTTCGGCTGGGCCATCGCCACCGTCGCGGCGGTGGGCCTGCTACTGGTGGACACGACCCCGGAGCTCCGCTCGGTGCTCGCACTCGGGATCGGCCCGCTGGCCGGCGTTGCCCTCCAGCTCTGGCGACTCCAGCACCTACCGACCCGGCCCAGCCGAGCCGAGGCCGGCGAGGGCGACGTCGTGAAAGAAAAGGCCTAGCTCTCCGCCGGGATGAACTTCCGGGAGAACACCGTGATCAGGGCCAGGTTTAGGACCGCAGCCACCACGCCCGCGAGAAGCATGACCGGGTAGCTGAACCACTCGGACAGACGGGTCAGGATCATCGGGAAGAAGAAGCCCACGTAGGTGAACACGTAGTAGATCGCGGTCAGACCACCCAGCTCGTCCGGGCTGGCCAGCCGCTGCACTTCCGTCAGGCCCGTCAGCAGCGTGATGCCGTAGCCCAGCCCCAGGACGACCGCGACGATCAACGCGCCCGCCAGGGAGACGGTCTTTGCGGTCCAGGCAGCGACGAGCATGCCGATGATCACGATGACCAGACCGATCTGCTGGCCGAACGCGGAATTATTACGCCAGTACAGGTCCGGGAACTGCTGAATACCAAAGCCGAAAGCCAGCGCCAGGGCGGTGATACCCGCGGTGATGGCGATCGGATTGCCATAAGAATTCTGGATCAGAGCAGGCATGATCGCATAGGCCACGCCGGTGCAGCCGAAGACCCACGGCGCCAGCGGCAGCACGACCAGCAGGAAGCGCGGGTGCTTCGCGGAGGGGGACGCCAGGTCGCTCAGGAACGAGCCCTTGACCTTCAGGTGTGCGCTCTGGCGGGTCTCCGGCACCGTCATCAGGCCCACGATCGTCACGATCGAGAGGACAACGTGAATCATGTAGGGCAGCTGGCCGGGGATCGGGCCCCACTCGCCGAGCAGGCCGGCGATCAATGCACCCACCGCGAAACCGCCGGTCATGGCCATCGCGGAACGCTTCGCCCCGGAGTTCGGCTTCGCCGTGGGGTCGAAGGCCGGGCTGGAAAGCTCCTTAATCCAGGAGCCACCCGCGGTCATCGCCATGCCCAGCGCCAGGCCGGAAAGCATGCGGCCAGCAAAGATGATCGGCTCGCTGGTCTCGCCCATCGCGATGAGGATGGAACCAATCAGCGCGACGATCGGGGCGGGCAGCATGACGACGCGGCGTCCATAACGGTCAGACAGCGGCCCGGCGACCAGCAGGCCGACCGCGATGCCCACCGCGTAGAACGCCAGCAGGGCGTCCACGAACACCGGGGAGAAGACGTCCTCCCCGCGGTAGAAGACCATCATCGGGGTGAACTCGTTGCCGCCCCACGCGACGATAAATACCGCCAACGCAACCATGAACCACGCTCGCGAGCCCTTGTACTTCGAGCTTCGCGAGTCGATGTTGAGATTGGTTGGGGTATCAGAGCTTTGCGACATGGCTACCCATGGTAATCCTCCGGAGAGTGCGGCCTGACAGGAATGGGGGGTTTAGAAAGTTATCGCGAAATAGCTGTGACGCCCGCCACTTTGCGTAACCTTGGGTCATGGCACAGAACTCACCAAAGACCAAGCAGCTTGGAGCCGACATCGCCCGTCGCTCCAAGGCCCCCAACACCCTGCCGACCACCCCGAACCCGGCGATCCTCCCGGAGCTCACGCGGGCTCTCGACGGTCAGTTCGGCGAGGCACGCGACGCCATCCGCGAGATGCTCAAGGACGATCAGTTCCGGCCCGCGGTGGGGCTGAGCCTGGAAGAAGCCCGCGCCCGCACTACCGCCCAGCTGCAGTCGGTGCTGGACTCCGGCCTGCCGCATGGCGCATTCCGCGAGGAGCAGGGCGGTACCGGGGAGACCGGCGCTACCCTGGCCAGCATCGAGATGCTCGGCATGGCAGATCTCTCGCTGATGGTGAAGTCCGGCGTGCAGTGGGGGCTGTTCGGCGGCGCGGTCGGCAACCTCGGCACCGAACGCCACCACGAGCTGGTCAAGGATCTGATCGAGCTGCGGGCGCTGGGCTGCTTCGCGATGACGGAGCGCGGCCACGGCTCCGACGTCCAGAACCTCGAGACCACCGCGACCTACGACCCGGAGACCCAGGAGTTCGTCATCAACTCCCCCACCGCGTCTTCGGAGAAGTGGTACATCGGCAACGCCGCCCGCGACGGCCGTTTCGCCGCGGTCTTCGCGCAGCTCTACACCCCGGGTGTGGAGGAGTCGCACGGCGTGCACTGCCTCGTCGCCCGCATCCGCGAGGACGACGGCTCCCCGGTCGAGGGCGTGCGCCTGGGCGATCACGGCTACAAGGGCGGGCTGCCTGGCGTGGACAACGGAACCCTGGTCTTCGAGAACTACCGCGTGCCGCGCGAGAATCTGCTCAACCGCTTCGCCGACGTGGACGAGGAAGGCAACTACAGCTCCCCAATCGAGAACCCGAACCGCCGTTTCTTCACGATGCTCGGCGCGCTGGTCCGCGGGCGCGTGACGGTGGGCGCCGCCGCCGGCGCTGCGGCGCGAACCGCCCTGGATATCGGGGTGCGCTACGCCAACCTGCGCAAGCAGTTCGCGCCCAGCGATGAGCTGCCGGAAAATACCCTCATCCAGCACCGCAAGCACCGGCTGCGCCTCATCCCTCGGGTGGCGCGCGCCTACGCACTGCAGCTGGCGACGAACGAGCTGATTTCCGGGCTGCACGACCTCGAGGCACGCGGCGTCGACCCCGTGAACGCCACGAAGGAGGAACAAGCCGACCAGCGCGAGATCGAGGCGCACGCTGCCGCCCTGAAGGCCGCGAATACCGCGCACGCCACCGACACCATCCAGGAGATGCGCGAGGCCTGCGGCGGCTACGGCTACATGGCCGAGAACCTGCTGACCAGTCTGAAGGCAGACTCGGATATCTTCACCACCTTCGAGGGCGACAACGTGGTGATGATGCAGCTGGCTGGGAAGGAGCTGATGACCGGCTTCTCCAAGGAGATCGGCAGCTTCAACCCGCTGGAGATGGTCCGCTTCGGGCTGGATAATTTCTCCACCCTGCTGCGCCGCCGCACCGCCGCGGATGCCCTGGTCCAGAACCTGAAGGACACCTTCTCCGACAGCGAAGAGGCCACCCTCTTCGACCCGGGTAGCCAGCTGCGCTTGGTGTCGGAGCGGGAGCGCCGCCTCATGGTATCCCTGGGCCGCCGCCTGCGCGTGGCCAAGGACATGCCGGTGGAGAAGGCCGCGAAGGTCGTCGACCGGGCACAGGACCACCTGCTGGAGGTCGCGTGGGCCCACGTGGACCGCATCCTCCTCGAGGCCATGCTGGAGGCGGAAGCGACGCTGACCAGTGACACGGCCCGCGATGTGATGGAGCAGGTCCGCGACGTTTACTTCCTGGACCTCATCGTCCGCAACGGCAGCTGGTACCTGGAGCAGAACCTGCTCACAGGCACCCGCACCAAGGCGGCACGTGCCGCGCTCAACGACCTGGTGGACTCCCTGGGCCCCTGGTCGGAACTGCTGGTGGACGCCTTCGGGGTGCCATCGGAGATCACCTCCGTAAACCTCATGCAGCGCTATGAGGACATGGTGACCAAGGCCGAGTCCGACCCGGCGGTCGGCCAGCCAGGCCGCTGGCGGGAGGACTAACCCCAGTGCTGCGGGGAGGCCGCGCGGCTGGGTTCGCACAGCAGGAAAATCGCCCCAGCGGGTAGAAAATACTGGTCGCGCGGCCGCATCCACCCTGCAAACTTCGCGCACAACCCGCGCGCTAGACTCGACTGAGTGACAGTTTCGGGAGATCAGAATAGGCAGGACCCGCCAGCAGCGGGCAAAAGTTCAGTCGACCGTATCTTCGGCACGGATGCCGATTCCTTCGGCGTCCGCGCCCTCCCCGACGCCCCCTCCCCGCCCTCGATGCGGGCGATGCTGCTGACTTTCAACTCCTTCCGCCACCACATTCCCCGCGCCACCCGCGCGGCGCTGGCGATCCTGATCCCGGGCATCATCGGCTACCTTTTGGGTTTCGGCTCCGAGCTACTGCTCGTCTCCGCGGGTGCTGTGCTCCTCATCAACGGTGAGAACAAGCCCTACCGCGAACGCTGGAAGTCCCTGCTGCGCTATGGGCTGCTTTTCACCAGCCTGACCTTGGGCTTCCGCCTGCTCGGCATCTGGAGCCACTCCCACGGCCAGATGGACTTCTCCGAGGGGATCGGCGGGGTCATCGCCAACCCGCGCGGCGCGCTCATCGCCTACCTACCGCTGATGCTCTTCCTCGCCGTCTGCGTGGTCTGCGTCTACGTGACGATGTGTCTACGGCTCACCCCGCCGGGGCCGTATCTGATGCTCTTCGTCACCGGCGGGCTGATGGTCAACAAGATTTCCATCTCCCTCTCCGCCACCCTGATCTGGTCGATCATCGGCGCGGTCTCCGGGTTCATCATCAGCATGTCCGGCTGGCTGGTCGATAAGCACGGCCCGGAACGCAAGGCGGTGGAGGACGCCGAGGCTGCCGTCGCCGACTACCTGGAGGCCCGGACCAAGGAAGCACCAGCCGAGTACGAATCGCTCAAGCTCACCGCCGCCGGCGCGATCCACCGCGCCTGGTCAATGCTCGCCCACGCGGGAGCCATCCACGGCGGCACGATCACCCCGGAAGCTCGGGGCACCAAGAGCGAGGAGCTCGTGCACCGCATGCTCAGCGCACAACACCGCTGGGCCACCGCCGACCCGGACGCCCAGGCGCAGCGCCACTCCCCTTCCGACCGGCGCACCATCCCGCTCGCCTCCCCCGGCGCGTGGGCCAAGCTGAAGCGGCAGTGGCACCGCGACTCCCACCCGATGGTCACCGCCCAGCGCGTCGCGCTCGCGGGCCTGGGCGTGTCCATCCTCTCCACGGTGCTAGGTCTGGGTCGGCCGGACTGGGCGATCACCTCCGTGATGCTGCTGCTCGGCCAGGGCCCCTACCGCATGGCGGGTACGGTGCGTTGCATCCACCGCATCGCGGGCTCCGTCATCGGCATCCTGCTGTACCTGGCCTTCTACCAGCTGCACCCAGGCATCCTGATGGACCTCATCGGCCTGGCGGTGGCCATGGCCTGCACGGAGCTTTTCATCGCCGCGAACTACGGACTGGCGATGGTCTTCACCGCCCCGCTGGGACTCATGATGGCTGGCCTGGGCAGTGCCCCCATCGGCCAGACGGCGATGGACCGCGGTGCGGAGCTGGTGATCGCCTCCCTGCTCTCCGTCCTGGCCATCTGGCTCTTCCGCCCCAATAACCTCCAGAAGACCGCCGAGCTCAACTACGCCTACCTGCTGACGTCGATAAAAAAGATGATCGCCAGCCTACGGACCAGCCCGATCGACGACGCCATCCTGGACCGCCGCGAGCTGCGCTACGAGCTCAACGAGTCGCGTGCCGTGACGAATGCGTGCGCCAACGAGTCCTATGAGTGGCGGCAGGAACAGTGGGATCACCACGCCGCCGCGCAACTGGTCGCCCACGAGGTGCTGCGGGTGGGGGCCACGGCCGCGCACTCCGACCTGGACAAGGTCCCGGGCGGCGACGTCGAGAAGCTGGCCGCGCTGTACGGCAAACTCGCCCCGGCTAGCGTGTAGCGCGCGCCTTCATAATGGCCGTGAGGGTCGCGATCGTGCAGAAGGTCCAGGTGCAGCACAACGCGATGAGGCTGCCGGTGCTCACCACCTGCGGGATCACCTGCCACGGACCGGACATGGTCTCCGCCATCATGGCCGCGCCCAGCGCCACGGTGCCGATCGGGAAGGTCAAGGCCCACCAGCCCGGGGTGAAGTTCATGCGCTCCCGGAAACCGTAGATCGTGCGGATCACCGCGAAAGCCACCACGGGAATGCCGATGACCAGCGCCACCCAGCCATAGGCGTGGGCGAGCCAGGTGACCGCGGGGGTCGCCGAAGGCAGCATCACGAACTCCGCCTGGGCGGCGATGGACTGGGCTGCGGCGATAGACTGGCCGACCACGCCCAGCGGAATCCAGGTGGAGATGGAGGCGTCCACCGGCAGCGGGTGATAGAAGAAGTGGCTGCGATAGGCCAGCGTGAACAGCAACACGGCGAAGAACAGCGCCAGAAAGAAGAACGCGGTCACCGCCAGCACCAGGACCACCGTGAGCTGCTCGGAAGCGACGTCGTCGACAAGGCTCGCGCCCGTCGTGGCGGAGACCATCGGCGGGACGACCGCCAGCCCCCAAGCCGGGACGGGGTGGTTGGCCCCCTTCTCCATGAGCCGCAGTGCGACCCGGAAGGTGGTGAACAGGCCGATGAGGGTGCCGATCAGCCAGAGTGTGGCGGACACGGCGATGACCCAGTCGGCGGGGGCGGAGTCCGTCAACCCGGCGCGGTGAGCAGCCGCAGTCCCGAAGGGCAGCAGCGGGCCGACGTTGTGGATCGCCGAGCCCGTCGCGGTCATGCCCATGGAGACGGTGCCCCAGGTCGGGAGGATTGACATGTCCCGCCAGGTGTTCGCGAACATCCCGGGGTTGCGGCGGGCGTTGACCGCGAAGCCGGCACCCAGGCCGATGAGCAGGACGATCGCGATGCCCATCAGCGCCGTCGCCGGGTACAGGAGCCAGCCATGATCCGGGACCTGGCGACCGAGCAGGGAGGACAGGATGGCCGTACCCATGACCGAGGGGAACCAGACCGGGCTGGCGGGCGGCAGCGCGCTGGGCCAGATGGACGTCATGGGCATAGTGTAGTGGTGAAATGCGAAACGGCCACTACCGCTTGCGCTGGTAGTGACCGTTTTTTGGTGAGCCGCCTGCGAGAATCGAACTCGCGACCTTTTCATTACGAGTGAAACGCTCTGCCGACTGAGCTAAGGCGGCGCGCAAAAACCCAGAGCCTAAAGCTCAAGCATTCTTACGGAGGATCATCGTAGCGGACAGCAGCGCGAAGACACAAAACCTACGCGCTAGCTCACCCGGCACGCTTCCCGCAGCGCACCGCCCAGCGCGTCGAGCGCAACCTCCGGTTTCACATTCATCCCCAGGGTCTCCCGGCAGGCCGACACCGCGTCGATACAGCGGACCAGCGCTTCCGGGGAGTTCCGACGCGCGAGCTCCCCCGAGGTAGCGCGCATATCCGGGTGTTGGAACCCACCCACGGGCTGCAGACCATGGGCCGCGGCCGCGGTGACGTCGGTGCCATCTGCAGCCCCCTCGGCGGCATCAGCCGAAGCACCCACCGGTTCCACCGCACCTGCTGCCTGCAGCATCGCGTCGCGGTACAAACCCACAACGTCGATCAAGGCCAGATCCAGGGCGTCGCGCACCATCCGGGTGCGGCGGTTCTTCTGCTCCCGCTCCAGCTCCTTCATCTGCCCCGCCGAACCACGCTGTGCTTTCGCAGCACCACGGCCCTTCGCCCCCACGCCCAGGGACTCCTCCAGCGCCTCGCGTTCCTTCGCCTCGACCGCCTCCACCTGGGCGGCGACCTCCTCGGTCGCCTTCGCCACCAGCTGGGAGGTGAAGCTGAACAGGCGCGCGCCCTCGTAGACCATCTGCGGCAGCTTCAGCGCCGTCGCCCGCTTCGTCCGGGCTGCCTCGTCACGGGCCAGGTGCCGGGCTCGGCCAATGTGTCCACCGGAAACCCCAGCGGCCCATCGCGCCTGCTCCTGCGTAATGCCCAGGGAGGCGTCCTGAAGAAGAACATCCTCCACCTGCTGCGGCGACGGGGTCGGAATGTAGACGTGGCGGCAGCGGGAACGCAGCGTGATCGAGATGTCCAGCGGGTCGGTGGACGGGGCGCAGAGCACAAACACGGTGTGCGCGGGTGGCTCCTCCACGGACTTCAGCAGCGCATTCGAACCGGCCTCGTTGAGGCGATCGGCGTCCTCGACCACGACGACCCGCCACCGGGAGACGGTGGGCATCGACGCGGCGGAACTGATGACCTCCCGGACGTCCTCGACGGGGATGACGGAGCCGGTCGTCGCGATCCACACGATGTCCGGGTGCGTGCCGGCGGCCGCGGACTGGCACTGTTCGCACACCCCGCAGCCCCCATTCGGGCACACCAACCCCGTGGCGAAGGCTTTGGCCGCGATCGAGCGACCCGAACCGGGCGGGCCGGTGAATAGCCAGGAGTGCGTCATCGCCTGCGGGTTCGCCACCGCACCCGCGAGCAGCTCCCGAACCGGCTGGGCGGTGATCTTGCGCCACACGCCACCGCCGGCCAGGGGGTCGAATCCAGAGCTATCCACGTTCACGAAGCACAGTCTAGCCCCCGCTGTAGACGGGTTCGATAATGTAATAGCCATGCAACAATTCGCGCGCTACTTGAAATGGGTCTGGGGCACCTACTGGCCCTTGTATGCCGCGATGATTCTGATGACGAACGTGGTCGGCGCGATCGCCGTCGCGACCTTCCTGCGCTTCCTCATCCCCCTGCGCGGTGCACGCGAGCTGACCAGCCCAAACACCGTCACCTCGATTGCCTATTTGAGTTATTTCATCTTCGCGATCGTGGCCGGCGTGGTGTTCACGCTGATCTTCTTCGCCCCCGTTCTCCGCTGGCAACGCAACCCCGATGCCTATGACCCCAACATGATCCGGCATCTGGTGCTGCGCATCCCCTTCCTGCAGTCCGTGACGGGTGCGGTGCTGTGGGCCATCGGCGTGGTGATCTTCACGACGGTGGCCGCGCAGTTCTCCTCGCGGTGGGCAATTACGGTTGCCGTGACCGCCGTGCTGGGCGGGTTGATGGTGACGTTGATGACGTACATGGAAGCCGAACGGCTGGTCCGCCCCGTCGCCGCCCGCGCCCTCGAGCAGGGTTCCCTGGAGCAGTCCGACCTTTCGCCGATGTCCACCCGCCTCATGGCCACCTGGGTGCTGACCAACGCGGTGCCGGTGCTGGGCATCCTGCTGCTGATTTTCGCGCAGGCCAGAAACTTCTTCGACGGCTCGATGGAGGACCTGATCCCCGCGCTCGTGGCCCTGGCAGTCACCGCCCTGGTCACCGGTTTCCTGGGTGCGCGCTTGAGCGCGATGAGCGTGGTGGACCCGGTGCGCGAGCTGCAGTTCGCCATCAACCAGGTGCGCCGCGGGAACCTGGAAACCACGGTGCGTATCTACGACTCCTCCGAGATTGGCGTGGTGCAGGCCGGGTTCAACGAGATGATGCGCGGCCTGCAGGAGCGCCAGCAGGTCTCGGACCTCTTCGGCCGCTACGTCGGCACGGAGGTCGCCCGCCGCGCGCTGGAGGAGGACCCGGAGCTGGGCGGCGAGTCCCGCGACGTCGCGGTGCTTTTCGTGGACGTCATCGGTTCCACCGGCTTCGCCACGCAGCGCTCCCCGGAGCACGTGGTCTCCGCGCTCAACGAGTTCTTCGACCGCGTCGTGGAGGTCGTCCACGAGCACAAGGGAATCATTAATAAGTTCCAGGGCGACGCCGCGCTCGCCGTCTTCGGTGCCCCGCTGCCCCTTGAGGACGCCGCTGGCCACGCGCTGGCTGCCGCCCGGGAGATGCACTCGAAGCTCACGGATCTGGAATTCGAGGCGGGCGTTGGCGTGGCTGCGGGCTCGGTCGTCGCCGGTCACATCGGCGCGAAGGACCGCTTCGAGTACACCGTCATCGGCGACGCCGTGAACCAGGCCTCCCGCCTGACCGACCTGGCGAAGGACACCCCGGGGCGGGTGCTGACGAGCGCAACGACGGTGCGGCTCGCCAATGAGGCGGAGCAGCGCCGCTGGACCATGCTGAAGTCCGTGGAGCTGCGCGGCCGTCGCCAGATGACACAGCTGGCCCGCCCGGTGCGCGCCACCCTCGCGGACCGCCACTAGGCAGCAGGCACTGTTCGGTGGCGCTTCTTAGATCTGCTTGACTGCCACTCAGGGCATCTTCTCACTCATCTTCGTACTTACTTCTCACTGTACGAAGATGAGTACGAAGTTAAGTGAGAAGTACATGCCGGAGCCAGCAAACACAACACACAACTAAAGCCCGGGCAGCAGCCCCCTTACTGGGAGCCACCACCCGGGCCTAGCACTACTTCAGTGCTCTAGCACCATAAGGCTTAAGCCTTCTTGGCTGCCTTCTTCGCGGTCTTTTTGGTGCTGCGCTTCGTGGCCTTCTTGGCCGCCTTCTTCGCAGTCTTCTTCGCGGTCTTCTTCGTGCTCTTGCGGGTGGACTTTGCCGGTCCGGCGGCAGCCTTCTCGGCGTCCTTCGCACGGCGCTCGGAGAGCAGCTCGTTGGCCCGCGCGTCCGTCAGGGTCTCCGGGGTGTCCCCGCGGCGCAGCGACGCATTGGTCGTGCCATCGGTGACATAAGGCCCGAATCGACCCTCCTTGACGGACATTGGCTTGCCGGAGACGTCGTTGTCCCCCAGGCGCTTCAACGGCGGCTTCGCGGCAGCGCGGCCGCGACGCTTCGGCTCCGCGTAGATGCGACGCGCCTCGTCGAGCGTGATGGTGAACAGCTCCTCCTCGCTGCCCAGGGAGCGCGAGTCCGAGCCCTTCTTCAGGTACGGGCCATAGCGACCGTTCTGCGCGGTGATGACCTCCCCGTCGGCGGGGTCCACGCCCACCTCGCGCGGCAGGCTCATCAGCTTCAGCGCATCCTCCAGGGTGACGGTGGCCGGCTCCATGCTGGCGAACAGCGAGGCCGTCTTCGGCTTCAGCGTCTCGTCGAGGATCTCCTTGATCCGCTTGGCCTTCTTAATCGCGAAGGTCTTGGTCTCGCGCGACAGGGGCTTCTTGCCCTCCTTCGCGCGCTCGGCGTCCTCCTCATCGCGCTCGGCGAGGAAGACCTTCTCCGCCTTCGCGGTGACCTCGGCCTCCTCGTCCTCGCCCAGCACCTCGGTGACGTACGGGCCGAAGCGACCCTCGCGGGCCACGATCATGCGCCCGTTCTCCGGGTTGCGGCCCAGCTCGCGGCCGGACTGCGGGGTGGCGAAGAGCTTCTCGGCGACCTCCAGGGTCAGCTCATCCGGGGTCATGGACTCCGGGAGGTTGGCGCGCTGCGCTTCCTCCTCGCCCTTATCGTTTTTCACCATGCGCTCGAGGTAAGGGCCGTAACGGCCGACGCGGACGACGATCGGCACGCCGTTGGCGTCGTCGAAGAGGTGGAGGGAGTTCACGCGGCGGGCGTCGATGCTCTCCAGGTTCTGGGCGACCACATTCTTCAGGCCGTAGTTCTGGGAGCTGGTGCCGCCGCCGAAGTAGAAGCCCTCCAGCCACTTCGTGCGGTCCTCGTTGCCCTCGGCGATGGCGTCCAGCTGGTCCTCCATCGCGGAGGTGAAGTCATAGTCCACCAGCGCGCCGAAGTTCTGCTCCAGCAGGCCAACGACCGCGAAGGCCACCCAGCTGGGGACCAGCGCATTGCCACGGGGCAGGACGTAACCACGGTCCTGGATGGTGCGGATGATCGACGCGTAGGTCGACGGGCGCCCGATGCCGAGCTCCTCCATCTTCCGCACGAGGCTGGCCTCGGTGTAACGGGCCGGCGGGGTCGTCGTGTGACCATCGGCGGTGACGTCCTCCGCAGTGAGGAACACGCCCTCGGTGACCTGCGGGAGGCGCTTCTCCGCGTTATCGGCGACGTCCTTACCTTCCGCGGTGCGGGAGACCTCGACGTAGGCCTTCAAAAAGCCCGGGAAGGTGACGGTGCGGCCGGTGGCGGTGAACTCCACCTCGGTGCCCGCCTCCGGCTCGCCGGACGTGCCCGCGATCGTGACCTTCATGGAGGTGCCGCGGGCGTCAGCCATCTGGGAGGCGACGGTGCGCTGCCAGATCAGCTCGTAGAGCTTGAACTCCTCGGCATCCAGCTTCTGCGCGAGCTGGCCAGGGGTCTGGAAGCGCTCGCCAGCTGGGCGGATCGCCTCGTGGGCCTCCTGGGAGTTCTTCACCTTGCGGGTGTACTGGCGCGGGCCGTCCGCGACGAACTGCTGGCCATACAGCTGGGCGGCCTGCGCGCGGGCGGCGTTGATACCAGCGGTGGACAGCGTCGTGGAGTCCGTACGCATATAGGTGATGTAGCCGTTTTCGTACAGGCGCTGCGCGATGCGCATCGTGCGCTCCGAGGTGAAGCGCAGCTTCCGGCCGGCCTCCTGCTGCAGCGTGGAGGTCATGAACGGCGGGTACGGGCGGCGAGTGTAGGGCTTTTCCTCCACGTTCGCGACGTGCAGTTCCTCGCCCTTAATTCCGGACGCCAACTGCTTCGCGCGCTGCTCGTCCAGGACCAGCGGGGTGCCGGACTTGCTGGACTTGAGGGTGGCGTCGTCCTTAAAGTCGCGGCCCTGCGCGATGCGCTGGCCGCCCACGGTGGCGAGCTTGGCCTGGAAGGATGCCGGATCACCGTCCAGCCGGGCGGCGGGGTCGATCGAGAGCTCGGCGGTCAGGTCCCAGTAGTCGGCGGCGCGGAAGGCCATGCGCTCGCGCTCGCGCTCGACGATCACGCGGGTGGCGACGGACTGCACACGCCCTGCGGACAGGCGCGGCATGACCTTCTTCCACAGCACCGGGGAGACCTCGTAGCCGTACAGGCGGTCGAGCACACGGCGGGATTCCTGAGCATCAACGAGGTTGTAATCCAGCTCGCGGGTATTTTCTACGGCCTCGAGGATCGCGGACTTGGTGATCTCGTGGAAGACCATGCGACGGACCGGGACCTTGGGCTTCAGGACCTCCAGCAGGTGCCAGGCGATGGCCTCGCCCTCACGGTCGGGGTCTGTTGCGAGCAGCAGCTCGTCGACCTGCTTAAGCTTGGCGCGCAGGTCGGCGACGCGCTTCTTCTTATCCGGGGAGACCACATAGAGGGCCTCGAAGCCCTTGTCCACGTTCACGCCGAGGCGCGCCCACGGCTCCTTCTTATACTTCGCCGGAACGTCCGCAGCACCGCGTGGGAGGTCACGAATATGTCCAACTGAAGCCTCGACGATGTAATCGGACCCCAGCATTGGGGCGATCTTCTTGGCCTTAGTTGCAGACTCGACAATGACTAAACGCTTCACGTGACCTCCGCATGGATTTGCTCCTTAGATTGCCACAATAGGCAAGTGATACCTGCTTAGTGGAAATCGGGCGGTGTGTTATCCCCACCTTTTAGGCAGTTCCCCACCCCTGTTGCAACCCCACCGGATGGTGCGGCAAGCCCGAGACAGGTTCTTGCTGCCGTTGGGGACTGAGGTTAGCGGTTGGTGCAGACACGGGGGTGGAGAAAAGCAAAAGGGACGGTGGAAACCACCGCCCCGGGGCGTTTGCTCTTCGCTGTGCCTACTGCCTAGTTGGCAGCCGGCTGCAGCTCATACTCGCTGCTTACAGCGGCTGAACGTTCTGAGCCTGCGGGCCCTTCGCGCCTTCGCCGACCTCGAACTCGACCTTCTGATCCTCCTCGAGAGTGCGGAAGCCGCTGCTCTGGATTTCGGAGTAGTGGACGAAAAGGTCCGCGGAGCCATCTTCTGGGGCAATGAATCCATAGCCCTTCTCCGCGTTAAACCACTTCACAGTTCCCTGCGCCATTTTCAAACAACCTATCTTTCTTGGCGTACCAGCCCCGCCAACTTTCGGCGGAGCAGGGCCTTCACCGCCACATCAACGGTTGACACCGCGCATGGGATTGGGACCACACACCAGTGTGCCATGTTTCTTTCGCCACCGATAGGGGTTAAAGATGAACAATCGGTCGAACGCTTAATGCAGCGCCCCGAGACTGCTTCCGGCTCGCTCCCGGGCAGCCGACGCAATCGCCCCAAGCCGCACCACCCGGTCGCGACGCACCGCCCCATCAGGCCACCTCGTCAATCCACCCCGCGGTGTGTCTGGTGCTCGGGCTAGACTGCCCTCATCATGGCTGAGCAGTCCTCCACCCCCTCCTCCGGCGCTGGCAGTGCGCCTGATTCCCACAGCGCTGGCAGTGCGCCCAATTCACCCAGCGCCGACCATGCGCCCAATTCCCTCGGCGCCGAACTCATCGAGGATCTGCGCGCGGCCATGCCGGACTCCACCGTCACGCACGTCCGCCACGTCCCGGCGCGCTTGTCCACCCCCGCGGACTGGCCCGAATGGTCGCTCCCCTCGCTCAGGGAGACGCTGCGCCGAGGTGGCGTCGTAAAACCTTGGTCCCACCAGGCCGAAACGGCACAGCACGCGTGGGAGGGCAGGGACGTCATCGTCGCGACCGGAACCGCTTCCGGTAAGTCGCTGGGCTACCAGCTGCCGATCCTCACCGCGCTGGCCGAGGATCCGACCGCCACGGCACTGTACCTGGCCCCGACGAAGGCGCTGGCGCAGGACCAGATGCAGGCCCTGGCCCGACTGTGCGCGGCGACCCCAGAGCTCGCGGACGTCATGGTCGCCACCTACGACGGCGACACCCCGCCCGAGGCCCGGCGCGCGATCCGGGAGCAGGCGCGGATCATCGTGACGAATCCGGACATGCTGCACGCCTCGATCCTCGGCAATCCGAAGCGGTGGACACGGCTGCTGAAAACCCTGCGCTACCTGGTGGTTGACGAGTGCCACGTCTACCGCGGGGTCTTCGGTGCACACGTGGCGATGGTGCTGCGGCGGCTGCTGCGGCTCGCCCCGGGGGCTGGTTCTTCCGGTTCGGGGCTGGCTGGGCCGTCGTCGGTGGGTGGCGCGGAATTGGGGACGTCAGGCCCCACCGTCATCATGGCCTCCGCGACCAGTGTGGATCCCGCGGCTCATGCGCGTCGGCTGACCGGGCGGGTCGAAGTCGTGGCGGTGACAGAGGACGGCTCGCCGGCGGGTGAGCGCACGATCGCGTTGTGGGAACCCGGATTCCTGGAAGGCGTGGAGGGCGAGCACGGCGCGCCGGTGCGGCGCAGCGCTAACTCGGAAGCTGCGGAGGTCATGGCCCGGGTCATCGCCGCAGGCGCGCGAACCTTGAGCTTCGTCCGCTCCCGTCGCGGGGCGGAGATCGTGGCCCTGGCGGCCGCAGAGGAGCTCGGCGGGATGGGCCGGGCGGAGGATGCCGCGCGGGTGGCCGCCTACCGGGCCGGATACACCCCAGAAGACCGCCGCTACCTGGAAAAGGCCCTGGACGAAGGCGAGCTGCTGGGCGTGGCCGCAACCAACGCACTGGAGCTCGGAATCGACGTGGGCGGGCTGGACGCCGTCGTCGCCGCTGGATTCCCCGGCACCATCGCGAGCTTCCGGCAGCAGGCTGGGCGTGCGGGGCGGCGCGGGCAGGGGGCGCTGGTGGTGCTGGTCGGCGCGGATGATCCGATGGATACCTACCTCATCCACCACCCGTCGGACCTGCTGGACCGGGAGGTGGAAAACACGGTCTTCGACCCGCACAATCCCTATGTGCTGGCCGATCACCTGGTGTGCGCGGCTGCGGAGCGCTCGCTGAACGATGCGGAGATCGCAGCCTGGCACGGCGAGGCGGTGGCCGAGCACCTGATCTCGCGCGGGGTGCTGCGGCGGCGGCCGCACGGGGTGTTCGCGGACCTGCAGGCAGCAGAGCAGATCCACGGGCAGGTGGCGATCCGCGGCGGGGCGGCGGGCCAGGTGGCGATCGTGGAGTCGGAGTCGGGGCGCATGCTCGGCACGGTGGATGAGGCCCGCGCAGTGTCGGACGTGCACCCCGGCGCGGTGTATGTGCACCAGGGCGAGACCTACCTGGTGGATGACCTAGATCTTTCCGCGGGTGTGGCGTGGCTGCACCAGGCGAGCCCGGAGTACAGCACGCGGGTGAAGCGGGATACGGATATCCAGATTCTGCGCACCCGGGGTACCCGCCAGCTGGCGGACGGTGTGTGGCTGGCGGACCTGAATGTGGAGGTTTCGCACACGGTGACCGGGTTTACCAAGCGGCTGCCGGGTGGGGAGATCATCGATAACGTGCCGCTGGATTACCCGCCGGAGCGGCTGCGCACCCGGGCGGTGGCGTACACGATCGCGCCAGATGTATTGCTTGACCTGGGCCTTCCGGAGCCAACGTGGCCGGGAACTTTGCATGCGGCGGAGCACGCAGCGATCGGATTGTTGCCGCTGATCGCGACGTGCGACCGGTGGGATATCGGTGGAGTGTCGATCGTGCAGCACCCGGATACGGGGCTGCCCACGGTGTTCGTCTACGACGGCTATACCGGCGGGGCGGGGTTCGCAGAGAAGGGCTTCGCGGATTTCGGCCGATGGATGGCCGCGACTGCGGAGGCCGTGGGGGCGTGCGAGTGCGAGGCTGGGTGCCCGTCGTGCGTGCAGTCCCCGAAGTGCGGGAATGGCAATGACCCGCTGTTCAAGACGGGCGCGCTGGAGCTGCTGCGTTTCCTGGCCGCCGCGACTGCGCAGGACTAGCGGGGCAGGACTAGCCGGGCAGGACTAGCGGGGCGGGACTAGCCGGCGCGGGACTAGCCGGCCCGCTGAACGCCCCATCGATACGTTTTGCAGAGTTTGATGCCGCTTTTCACCCGATTTCCGGCATCAAACTCTGCAAAACACGCTGAGGGAAGCCGGGGAGAAGCGAGGGGAAGCCGGGGAGAAGCCGCAGACAGGCCTAGCGGGACGGCGCGGCCTACGCCAATCCCCACAATTCCCTCTGCGACCTGCCCAGCGCCCACGATGCACGGCGCCAGCGCTCCAGACCAGAGCGCGAGGGCGCAGCGCAATGACACAGCGCGAAACCACCGGACATCGCGAACCTTTCAGCGAAACCGGCGAAGCAGACAGACCGGGGCAGCTACTGTGATGATCACCAAGTATTTTTGCGCCCGAAGCTAATGATCTGGAAGGAACGCCGATGCCCGCCTTTCCTCGCTCACTGAACACTCGCACCCGCCGAACCACCGCCGCGCTGAGTGCCGCCACCCTGGCATTTGGGGTTCTTGCCGCTGGTAGCGGCGCTGCCACTGCTGCCCCTGGCTCCTCCACTGGCGGAGGCGGAAACCCGAACGCAGGCTCCTCCCAGGTCTTCGGTTCCATCGCGGACACGACTCCTCGCCCGCTGGTTAACCTCGGCGATCCGATGCGCGACCCAGCCCCGTACACCAAGCCCACCGCAGACTCCGGCCTCAAGTGGGACTCGGTTCCGGCAACCCCGGGCGAGCACATCGCCCAGGTCCCGCTCGATGAGTCGCTGCGCCTGGCCAATGCGGGCGCCCAGTACCGCGTCGCGCACTCCACAACTGACCAGCACGGAAAGGTCGTCGCCTCCACGGGCGCGATCTTCCTCCCCAAGGGCACCCCACCGGAGGGCGGCTGGCCGGTGCTCGCCTGGGCGCACGGCACGGTGGGCATGGATGACGTCTGCGCACCCAGCATCAACGACCGCGGCGAGCGCGATAGCGCCTACCTCAACCACTGGCTCTCCCAGGGCTATGCCATCGTCGCCACGGACTATGCGGGGCTCGGCACCCCGGGGCTCATGAGCTATCTCAACTCCCAGGCCACCGCGGATTCCGTCGTGGATTCCGTGATCGCCGCCCACAAGGCCGACCTCTCGGCGGCACTCCCCGCAGAGAGCAAGGGCCAGCCCGTGCTCTCCAAGAAGTGGGCCGTGATCGGCCAGTCCCAGGGCGGGGGCGCGGCACTGAACGTGGCACATGGCGCGACGTCCCGCTCCCAGCCCGCGGGCCTGGACTTCCGGGGCACCGTCGCCACCGGCGCCCCCGCGTATATCGAGGAAATCGTGCTCGCCGGCGGCCCCACCTTCCCGGCTATCCCGCTGCCAGCGGGCCTGAACAGCTACGCGCTGTACATCCTCGCCGGATTCCGCGAGGCCAACCCCGATATCGACGTGGACTCCGCACTCACCGAGGAGGGTCGCAAGATGGTCGACGCCTCCCTGAAGAGCTGCCTCTCGGAAACCGCCGACGCCGTCCGCGGCACCAACCTCGCCCGCGCGTTCAAGAAGCCGCTGCGGGACGTCCCCAGCCTGCCGGAGGCGCTGCGGGCGTACATGGCGACCCCGACCACCGGTTACGACCGGCCGGTCTTCCTCGGCCACGGCCTGGCGGACATGGACGTCCCCACCCCCATCGGCCTCTCCCTGAACACGGAGATGTGGCTCAAGCAGTTCACCGGCAGCCCCCGCAACGCGCGCGTGGAGGTCCGCTGGTACCCGACCGACCACGGAGGCACGGTCCCGGCATCCCAGGTTCACTCCACCCCCTTCCTGAAGTCCATCTTCGACGACGACGCCGCTCAGGGGCCCGTCGGCTCGCTCGGCTCCGCGGATCCGGCGGCCACCCCCGCGAAGTCCTAGCCCGTAGGGTCCCACGGATCACATTGGGCCGGCCACCGCCGAGGCGCGCCGCCCCTTCACCGAGACCTCCACGCCCACCGTGTCCGGCCCCTCCGGACCCACCTGGCAGCCCACCAGCTCCGCGGCGTTGGCCCGCGCGAGGAGCTCAGCAATCCCGCAGGCATCCGCGTCCCCAGCCACGTGCGCCTGCGCAGCAGACAGCGCCACCAAGTCGGCGGCCACCACCGCCCGCTGATGCGCGTCCACCTGCCCGAACCCCAGCACGATCACCCCGCACAGGGCGATGAGCCCCAGGATGGAGCTAACTCCCGCTGCCGTCGGCATTGGGCTCCTCCAGGATCGATTCCTCCACGGTGACGTCGAACAGCGGGGCCTGCTTCGTCAGCCGCACCGTCACCATGGACCACGGTGTATCCCCCACGGGCGAGCGCGTGATCTCCACCGCTTCCCCCTCGCGACCGGTGAGCTCGCCATCGTCCACCCCGAGGGCCGCCATGCGCGCGACATCCCGGGCGCTCGAATGCGCCGCCATACTGGTCGCCAGCGTGCTGAGCCCCGCGACCAGCAGGCCGACGGTCACGGCGATGGCGGTCAGCACGGACGCCCCCTCCACCGTGTTCATCTAATTTCCTTCGCTCAGAGCACGCTCGAAGATGCCGCTCAACGCGCTCTCCACTGCATCCGACGTCACCACCGTGTACAGCAGCGCTCCGAGTGCCGCGGCCGCCACGCACCCGAGCGCATATTCAATCGTGCTCATCCCAGACTCGTCCTCGTACTGCGCCCTCGCCGCACCCCGAATCCACAGCTCAGCGCGCTGAAACAAGCTCAGCCCGCCGGACGTATCCGCCATCGCGATCTCCGTTGTTTGAGTGGCAGTGTTCTTGGTATTCATGGTCATTGTTCTCTCCCTTTCGGTGTCATTTCTTCGGTGTTCTTGTGTCGCGTTTTTCGAATGCCGATTTCCCTCGTGGTCTTGCTTTCCCTCGCTGCGATCCCCCTCCTTTTCTTTTTCGACGTCGCCCCCGCCGGCCTTAGATCCCCGCCAGCCCGATGACCAGTGGCACCAAGCCAATGAGCACGAATGCCGGCAGGAAACACAGGGTCAGCGGCGCGGCGACAGCGATGAGCACGCGCTCCGCACCCGCCTCGACCTGGTTCAGGCTGTGCTGGCGGATGCGCCGAGCCTGGGCCTTCGCACCTTCGGCCAGCCTGGTCCCGGCTCTGGTTTGCTGAACCGCCTGGCGTGCCACGGGGCCGTAGTGCTCGTGGCCTCTCAGTGGCTCCCAGGCCGCGGGGCCTGCCCCCAGCAGGAGCAGCGGCTCGACATCGTGGGCGGGCCCCTCCCCGGGTCCGACCGCCACGCCCCATGCCTTGGCCACCGGTAGCCCTGCAGCCAGGGCCAGCGCAAAGACGTCCAGGTGCCGGGCGACAGCCAGAGCCTGACCGGTGGGCCCGGCGCGCCGGCCCACCCCACCCAGCACCTTGGCGGTCAGCGCCTCGGTCCACAGCACACCGGCGCAAGCGAGCATCGCCCCGACGAGCAGGAGCCCTAGCCCGATCACGCTGCCGAAGAGCGTGCCGCCGGGATCCAGGCCCATGCTTTGGCCGATGCCCACCGCCCCCACGGGCATTGCGAGCAGCAACACTTCCGTGAGCCGGGCTCCGGCCATCGCCGCTGCGGTTTTCTCCTGCTGAGCGGAGTGCGCCTCCAAGTCCGCAACGATGCTGTCCGCCAGTGGTGCGAAACTCATGCCTGTGCGTTCGGCGAGTTCCCAGAGCTCGCAGAACTCCTCAACGTCCTGGGCCACCAGCTCAGCAGGGCTATTCCCCGTTCTTGCCCGAGGTTCGCCACCCTCGCGGCTAGTCGCTCCCTGATCCAGCAGCGCCGCCGCGGGGCTTGCACCCAGGCGCACCTGTGCGGCGATGAGCGCCAGCTGCCCGCCGAGCCGCCCGTCGGCATCTCCGACCTTTCCCTCCGCTTCGGCTTCTTCGTCCTCGCAGTCCACCGCCGCGGACTCCACCGCGTCCGCCACCCGAGCCCCGGCGGCGACCTCCCGAGCGCAGCTGTCCGCGAGATCCCGGAACAGCTCCAGCTGCCGGCGCTGGACCCGCCCGTCGCGGATCCGTACGCCCACCCGATAGCCGGTGAACGCCCCCATTGAGGCCACGGCGGTCAGCGTCAACACGATCAACAAGGTCATGGCAGCCCCTCCCAACCGTCGAGGGGACGCCCGTCCCACACCGGTCGAAGCCGCAGCCCACGGGCCTTGGTTCCCGCCGCCGCTGTTCCCGACGTTCCCGCCGCTAGACCGTCCTTCATCTCCTCCGTTGCTCTCTCCGTGACCGCGATCGTGGCCACACGCCGCCGCCCACCTGCGCGTTCCAGGTGAACGACCACGTCGATCCCGTCGGTGGCCTGCGCCTGCAGCGCCTCCGGACTCATCCCCGCCATCGCCCCGAGCGCGGCCAACCGCCCCGGCACCGCGGCCACCGAGTTGGCGTGCATCGTGCCGGCCGACCCGGCGTGCCCCGTATTCAGTGCAACCAATAAGTCCGCGACCTCGGCGCCACGGACCTCGCCCACGACGATCCGGTCCGGCCTCATGCGCAGGCACTGCCGCAGCAGCAGCTGCATCCCGATCTCGCCAGCCCCATCAGCATTCCCTTCGCGCGCGGCCAAGGCCACGACGTGAGGATGGGTCGGCATGAGCTCCGGGGTGTCCTCCACCAACACGATGCGCTCGCGCTCGGGAACCTCCCCCAGCAGGGCGGCGAGCAGGGTCGTCTTCCCCGTGCCGGTACCACCCGTGACCAGCAGATTCTTGCGCGCGAGCACGAGCCTGCGCAGCATGTCGCGCACCGCCACGGGCATCATCCCCGCCTCGCAGAGATCCTCCAGCCCCAGCCGCCCCCTCGTCAGCGTCCGCAGGCTCACGCACGCCCCACCTCGTGCTGGCGGCGAGAGCATCGCATGCACCCGCAGGGCCGCCGCGGGAATCCCAGGCGGCAGGTCGTCGATGATGCCGTCGGCGAAGGGCCGCGCATCGTCCAGCCGCACCCCACACACCGCGGCGAGGCGAACCGCGAGTTCCCGCACCTCGGGCGGCGCAAGGCTCACCGGGGTGCGCTCGGCACCGCGCCCCCGATCGGCCCACACCGCACCGTCGGGATTGACCACCACGTCGGTCACGCCTGGCTCCGCAAGCACCTCGGCCAACACGCCCAGGCCGGACAGTTCCCGCTGGATATCCCGCAGTTGCCGCACGGTATCCGGGATGTTGTCGTACGACGTCGCCCCGGTCACCGCCTCCATCGCGCTCAGGATCTCAGCCTCGCTGGCCCGCCTGGCACCCCGCACCGCGAGCTCGTGGCGCACCTTATCCAGCAGGGAATTATCGACGGCCACCGCTGTGGCAGCGCCCTGCTCCCCGGCTGCACCTGCTTCGGCCCCGCCCGGGATCAGGCGCAGCTTGTTGAGACCATCAGCAATCCACATCACGAGCCCTCCCCCACTCGCTCGCTCCCGGCAGATACCCCAGGATGCGCAGGCCGAACTGCAGGTCGTTGACGCTCGCCTCGCCTGAACACCCGTCCAGCGGTTCCGCGGCGATCGCCCCGTCCCACGGCCACAGCTCCACCGGTAGCCTGCCCAGCATCTGCCGCAGCGCGATCGGAGTCTCCAGCCCTGCTTCCTCCCGTAGGACGCCCACCGCCGGCACATCCGCTGCGTCCAGTTCCGCCAGACTGCGGCCCAGCGCATGCACCCCCGCGACGGTCGGGCGAGACACGCAGACCACGAGGTCAGCGGCCCGGGCAGCCGGGCTCGGGGTATCCGTAGCCGCGCTGTGTGCTTCGGCCTGCCCTGCAGGTGGCACGCCCCTAACATCAGCCATCGGGTCCACCCGCCCGCGGTCCACCACCACGACCCCTGCTCGGGGATAGTCCGCGATTCCCGGAGCGGGGTAATCCACCACGAGGTCGGCGTTGGGTTCTGGACGACCACCCACAGCATCGAGCCGCCGGGAGCGGAACCTCAGCCCCGTCCCGCCCGGCGCGACCGGCCAGCCCTCCACCGGAATGTCCTCGCCTTCGTGACCGCCGATACCTCGCTCACCCACGCGCCGCCCCGGCACACCTTCCCAGCCACACAGCAGGTCGAGCCCCACCGAATCCGGATCGGCGTCCACGAGGCTCACCGGGGTGGCGTCCTGAGAAAGGCAGTGCGCCAGGGCCAGCGCGAGATGCACCGCGAGGCTGCTCGCACCCGCTCCTCCCTGCACGCCGTGGACGTGGATGCGCGGCGTGTCGATCGCCCCCAGTTCTTCGGCGAGTTCCAGCGCCCCACCAGCGGTGACGGGCTCGCTCAGGCTCGCGAGGAGGGCGTCGTCGACGCGCCGCAACCTGCGGTGGTGACCATTCGGGAACTTAGACTCCGCCTCGTCCTGGCGCAGCTGCTCCCGCCCGGTCGCCGCGACAGCCATGGCCACCGCGTCAGCGCTATCGTGGTCGGCCACGTCCACGATCACCGGCGTGCGCAGCATGTCCCGCAGCGCCCCAGAGTGCCGCGCTCGGTCTGATCGAAGTAGCTTGCTCCCCCATGCATTCATGGCTTCACTTTCACACGCGGGCACGGGGCACCGACAGACCCGCGAGCAGCCTGTGGACAGCCACCCGCCGAGCCCCGTTCACACCCCGCTATGGCCCCCGAATCCTTGTTTTTCTGTGGATAACCCCGCCCCGCCGCGCCACCGGCCACGCCGCCCACCACTCAGCACGCCCCATCACACGCCGCGCCGCCACGCCATTCACCCCATCACCCCCACCACGCCGCCACTCAGCACGCCCCATCACACGCCACGCCGCCACGCCATTCACCCCATCACGCGACCGCCCCCACCCACCGACCCTGTGAAAACTGTGGACTTTTGTGAATATTGATACCTAGAATTGATGCCGTGACGCCTCTACCCAGGATCAGCAACCGCATCGCGAGCCGCCGGACAGCCCCAGGTCGCACGGCCCGGCGCACGCTCGCGGTTTTCGACCTGGATAAAACCATCGTGGATACCAGCGCCTCCATGGCCTACGGCCGCCCGATGGCCAAGCGCGGGATCATCACCACGGGGGAAATGCTGCGCATCGGCGCGATGCTGTTTAGCTACATGCTGACCACCCACACGGACGAGAACCTGGACGCCACCAAGGACGCCCTATCTTCCATGATTCGCAACCGCCCCGCGGCCTCCCTGCGCGCCATCGCGGAGGACGCCCTGCAGGAGGTGCTGATCCCTTACGTCTACGCCGAGGCCCGCGACTTCATCTTCGAGCACCACAAGTTGGGGCACGACGTCGCCATCATCACCGCATCCGCCCGCGTCCTGGTGGACCCCATCGCCCGCGAGCTCCAGGCGGACTACCTGATCGCCACCGAGCTCGAGGAGATCGACGGCACGTACACCGGCAAGGTTCTGCACTTCAACAAGGGCCAGGCGAAGGTGGACAAGCTGATGGAGCTGGTCGGGCGCGGCGGCTACGACCTCTCCCGCAGCTACGCCTACACGGATTCCCACACCGACCTGCCGCTACTTGAGGCGGTCGGCCACCCCTATGCGATCAACCCGGACCGCCAGCTGCGCAAGATCGCCCGCGAGCGGGACTGGCCGATCGAGTACTTCAGCAAGCCCGAGCCCCTCTTCAAGCCGGGGAAGGTCCTGGCAGGCGCGGGGACACTCGCGTTCCTCGGTGCGGCCGCCACCGGCGTAGTCCTGTGGTTGCGCCAACGTGCTCAGGACGTCGGTTCCGCCAGCACCCCGCAGCTCCTGGCGCGTCTCATGCCGCGCCGCGCCTAGTAAAATCAGCGCCCAGCTGACACCGGGGCGGCTACCGCTAACGCTTCTACTGCTTCGCGTCGGCGATGGACTTCGCCTCCAGCGAGCCCTCGGCCAGCCCCTCGGCGTGGAAGATGATCCATTCGGCCATCGCCTCCGAACCACCCTTCGCGAACGCCGCAGCCTTCGCGCGGTACTCATCGCGGTGGCGGTTCCACCACACCTCCGGCACGCCCAGCCCCCGCGGGTCCAGGCCGCCGGTGATGGTCGCCAGCCGGGAGCAGGCGCGGGCGGTGACCCCGTTGGCGTCGGCGAAGGGCTCCAGGGTGAGCAGTTCGCCGTGGATGATGGCGGAGAGCACCACGGAGTTGACCTTCGTACCCCCGGCGATGAGGGAACCGAGCAGCTGCAGGCGGCCATCAGTGGCGCGCTTCGGACGGCCCGGCACGAGGAACTCCGCATTGTGGGCAGCCTTCGCGCGGAAGTTCTCATCCGACATCTGCGGGGAAGCCACCGCGTTGATCTTCGCGATCACCTGCAACGGGGCGCGCTGCCAGGTGGTGCGGGTCTCCGCGATGCCGTCCGGGGCGAGCAGCTCCGCGGCGCGCAGGGAACCAGCCAAGATCGGGTCCTCCACCTGGCCGTCCTCGGGCAGCCGCGGGGTGCCGCCGTCCAGCTGGGCGGAAGCACGCGCCCCGCGCAGCACGGACTCGGAGCCGGTGACGTCCCAGCCGCGCAGGTTGGCGGGGTGGCGGTGCGCGCGGGCGATGAAGTCGGAGGCCCGCTCGACGGCCTCGGGCACCCCAGGCAGCTCGGCGAGTGGGGCGAGGGGATCGGTAGTGAAACGACCTTCTGCAGACATGGCAACCACAATAATTCACCCCACCGCCCCACGCTGACCAATGGTCTGGCAAAATGGTGTGCAGTAATTTCTGCGCAGAATATTGACCGTTAATTGTCAGGAGTATCGATCATGAGCAATAAGAGCGAAGGCCTATTCACCGATAGCGATAGCTTTAACCCTCATGTCAACGCTATCCCGCTGTCCGACGTGGACACCCGCCCGAAGGGGCAGGGGAGCATCGGCGACCTGGTGAAGGACGCCACCGCACAAGCCTCCTCCCTCATCCGCTCCGAGGTGGAGCTCGCAAAGACCGAGATCGCACAGTCCGGCAAGAAGGTCGGCCTGGGCGTGGGCCTGTTCGCCGCGGCCGGCGTGATCATCGCCTACTCCTCCTTCTTCCTCTTCCTCGCCCTGGCGTGGCTGCTGGATCACTTCATGCCGCGCTCCCTGGCCTTCCTCGTGGTCTTCCTGATCATGGCTGTGCTCACCGCGATCCTGGCGCTGGTCGGCGTGAAGCAGCTCAAGGGCGCGAAGAAGCCGGAGAAGACCATCGACTCCCTGGGCGAGCTCAAGCAGCTGACCCCGGATAAGGAGCGCTACACCGAGGGCAACTCCGTGGCCACGAAGGAGCCGGGCCTGTTCACCTAGGCCCCCACACGCGTAGCTTCCCGTGAGCACTCCCTCCCCGCACACCCCGCAACACACGTTCGTGCATTCGCGGGGTGTGCGTTTGCATGTGCTGCTGCAGGGGCCGGTCAAGCCCGAGGGATCCACCGAGCGAAACCCGCTGGTGCTGTTCATCCACGGCTTCGGCGGCGGCTACTTCGACTTCGAACCACTCTTCGCCCAGCTGGAGGGCGCCCCGCTGCGCCTGGCAGCCGTGGATCTTCGGGGTTACGGCCGCTCGGATAAAACGCCCCGCGGCTATGACCTGACGACCGCCGCCTCCGACATGGCCGGCGTGATCCGCCGCCTGGGCTACAGCAGCGCGCACGTCGTGGGCCACGGCTACGGCGGGCTCGTCGCCTGGACGATGGCCGCCCACGAGCCAGAGCGCATCGACCGGCTGGTCACACTCTCTTCCGCCCACCCCACCGAGCAGGCGAAGTTCCTATTCTCCCGCCCGCTGCAACGCTGGCGGCACACGCGGGGCACCCTGTTTGCGCAGCTCCCCCGCCTCCCGGAACGCGCCTTGACCAAGGACGGCGCCGCCACGGCCGAGAAGATCTTCCGCACCGGTGTGGCACCGGGATTCCGCGACACCCCCATCTACCGCGAGTTCGCCATCAAGCGCCGCGAGGCGATGCAGGTGGATAAGGTCGCCCACCTGGCCAGCGAATACCGCCGCTGGGCGTTCCGCTCCCGTTTCCGCCCCGAGGGGCGGATCTTCGACCGCACGATCCCGCGCCGCATCGAGGCCCCGGTGTTGGCGATCGACGGGTCGATGGACCCGAACTACTCCCCCGAGCTCGCGGCCCGCTCACTGGAGCGCGGCGCGGCGGGCTCCCGGGCTGAGCTGATCTACGGCGTCGGCCACTACCCGCACATCGAGGACCCCGTCACAGTCGCAGAACTGCTCCGCGCCGAGCTGCTCACCACCAACTAACCGCGTGGCTCAGCGGCTCAGTAACACTTAAGCAGCTGCGCCCTAGTCCGCCACGCAGCTGCGCGTATCCACCGGCGAGCTCCACCGGGCGGTATCACCCACGCGCTCCAGCACTTCCTTCTTCGTCAGCGCATAGCCGGTGTCCGCCTCATTCGAGTCCGCACCGAAGATCAGCCCCAGCACCTCGCCATTCGGGGCGACCAGCGGCCCACCGGAGTTGCCCTGCACGATCTTGCCGCGCAGCGAATACGCCTCGCGCTCAACCCGCTGGTCAGCGTAGATATTCGGTCCCGCGATCCGCATCTGCTCACGCACGCGCACCGGGGCCGCCTTGAAGGGCCCACCCAGCGGGTAGCCCAGCGCGATGGCGTCGTCCCCGGAGACGGCGGGGCTCTCCGCCCAGCGCAACGGCTGCAGCGGCAGCTCCCCGGTGGCCCGCAGCAGCGCGATATCGTGCTCTGGGTCGTAGAAGACCACGTCCGTGTCCACCGGCCCGTTGACCGTGGACAGGGTGACCTTATTCGTCCCCGCGACGACGTGCGCGTTCGTCATCACCACACCCGGTTCGATGACGAATCCGGTGCCCTGCTGCATCCGGCTGCACTGTTCCGCAACACCCTCGACCTTGACGACGGACGGCCCGATGGCGGCGACGTCCGGAAGGTCCTGCAGTGCGGGGTCCGGCGGCTGGACCTCGCGCTTCGTAACGGAGGCGAAGGGGTCGGTGACCGCGGGGATCTCGCTGCGGTTGATCAGGGCGTTGATGCGTGCGGGCAGGGTGCGCATCCAGTTGGGAGCCACCTCGCCGATGGTGGCAATGATGCGGGAGTCCTGCGCCTCGCGGGAAATGCGGGAGTCCTGGCTGCTGACCACCGGCACCGCGATCATCCACATCACCACCATGGCGGTGACGACGGCGACCAGGGAACCCACGGCGGAATCCGCCTGGTAGAGCCGACGCGTGCGGATGTTATCGCGGAATCGCTGCCCGATGCCGGACCCCAGGAGGTAGCCGATCACCACGCAGCCCGCGAGGGTGAGCAGCGCGATGACCAGGCGGGAGCCTTCCGTGCCCTCGTCCTGCACGAGGCGGACGACCGGCCCCACGGCCTGCAGCCCCAGATAGCCGCCGATCAGCACACCGGCCAGGCTCAGCAGCGCGGCCACCCCGCCTTGCCGCAGCCCTGAGAAGAAGGCAGCGAGGGCGCAGAGCACGAGCGCGATATCAACGATCATGGGTGTGGGTTTCTACTCTCCTGTGTCCTTCTTACTCTCGGCTTCGAAGTGGGCGCGCAGGTCGCGGGCTTCGCCGTTACGGGATTGTTCCAGGGTACGGAAAAGATCGAATTGGGTCTCCTCGTCCCAGTCCTCGTGCCAGCCCGCGAGGCGCAGCAGGGCGTCGAGCACCCCGGCGGTGAAGCCCCACAGCACCATGCCGGAGACGTCGAAAGCGGGGCCGGACCAGCCGGCAAAGCCCAGCTTGAAGCGGTAATCCGGGTGGACGAGCTCGCGGATGGCCACGGGCTGAACCCAGTCGTTTTCCACCGTGGCGGGGTGGACGGGCGAGAACTCGCGCCAGTAGGCGATCACCGGCACGACCGCGAAGTTCGTACGGTCGATGTACACCGGATCCATCACGGCCACGGGCTCCACGCCCTCGGGGTTGAGGCCGGTCTCTTCGACAGCCTCCCGGACGGCGGTGTCGATCGGGGTGGCGTCCTGGGATTCCCACCCGCCGCCAGGGAAGGCCATCTGCCCGGAGTGGTTGCGCATGTCCACCCCGCGGTGGGTCAGGACGACGGTGGCGTCCTCCGGGAAGGGGTGGATCGCGGTGGGTCGGTAGTCGGGGTCCCCGCCGAGCAGGATCAGCACGGCGGAGTAGCGCGGCGGTACGCCGTCCTCGTTGGTCTCCGGGACGTGGCGCGCGGGGTCGTTGAGTGCTGCGTGCACGCTGCCGCTGCGCGCGGCGGTGGCCAGCCTGGTGAGCCATTCGGGCAGGTCAGCGGCGAGTGGCGGTTGGGTGGTGATGGCGGCGCGCCACTCTTCGAAGGGATAGGGCATGGTGTTAATTCTGCCCGCTCAGGGCGGCGTTTACAGCGGCTTCGAGTTCCTCGTAGTCGCGGAACACTTGGGGGTACATCTGCGCGCGGGTGCCGTCGGCCCGGTAAACCACCGTGATGGGGACGACCTTCGGCAGGCTGGTTGCGGTATCGAAGCGGTGGCTGCGGTCGGAGTAGACGGGCATGGTCGTGACGTTCAGCTCGTCCAGGAAGTCCGCCCCGGCCTGGGACTTCTTGTCCAGGTGGATGCCAGCGACATTCCACTCCGGGTGCTGCTTGGCGAGCTTGTCGAAGTGGGGGAGCTCGCGGCGGCAGGGCTCGCACCACCAGGCCCAGACGTTGATGATCGTGGGCTTGCCGACCAGGGCCGCGCCGAGGTCGGCGGTCTCGTTTTTGCCGCTGGTGAGGCAGGGCAGCTCGATGCCGGCGAGCTCCGAGTCCGGGGCGGGCTGGGTGGCGCCTTCCGGAGCGGGGCAGCTGCGGGGGTTTGTGATGCTGACGGGCTGCTCGGGGCCTGGGTCCGCGTCGCCGTCCGCGCCGCGGTCTGACTCGCCTGGAGTGCCGGGCGCCGAGCCGGCGCCACCCACCATGCCCGGTTCGGCTTGCTGCGGTTGCTGGGATTGTGCGCCGGGCTGATCATCACCGCCGCTCATCACGCCCGCGACCAGCGGGATGGCCGCGACAAGCAGGCCGATAACGATGGCGAGAACAAGCAGGAGGACACGCGGGTGCGACGCGCCTGCACCGTCCTCGGAACCGCGGGCGACGTCGACGTCCTCGCAAGTCGCGGTGACCTGGTCGGGGCCGCCGTGGCCGGGCGCAACGCCGTCGCCTGGCGCAGCGTCGTAGTCTGGCCCAGCGTCGTTGGGATGGGAGCCGGGAGGGGTGGTGGCCATGGCGTTAATCCTCTCCGAATCCGGCCAGGGCGAGCAGGTGTTCGCGGTCTGGCGAGGTGATGCGGGCCATCGCTTCCTCCGGGTCGGGTGTGCCCGCCAACCCGAAACTGGGGCACTGCCAGGCCAGGAAGCAGGCGCCACAGGCCGGCTTGCGGGAGTGGCAGACGCGGCGCCCGTGGAAGATGACCCGGTGGCTGAACATGGTCCACTCCTTGGGCTCGATGAGCTCCATGAGTTCCCGCTCCACCTTGACGGGGTCCTCCTGCTCAGTGAGCTTCCAGCGACGCACGAGGCGGCCCAAATGGGTGTCCACGGTGATGCCTGGCACGCCGAAAGCATTGCCGAGCACAACGTTCGCGGTCTTGCGCCCCACCCCCGGCAGGGCGACGAGCTCCTCGAGGGTGCGGGGAACCTCACCGCCGTGCTTCTCAGCGATGGCGGTGCCGAGCCCGATGAGGGAACGGGTCTTGGCCTGGTAAAAACCGGTGGGCCGGATCACCTCGGCGAGCTCCTCCGGGTCCGCGGCCGCGTAATCGGCAGCGGTGGGATATAACGAAAATAGGACCGGCGTCACACTATTGACCCGCACATCGGTACACTGTGCAGATAGGACTGTTGCTACGAGAAGCTCCAGTGGCGTCGAAAAGTCGAGCTCCGCATGAGCATCGGGATAGCCGACCGCGAGAGTGCGGTTGAGTTTCCTCGCCCGGCGCTTGAGCGCCAGCGGGGTTTCCACATGCGAAGGATCTGCGGCGCGATGGCTGCCAGGTTTCGGCAAGCAAGGCGCTGAGGTTTTCGGCATGGCTACTACTGTAGTGTGAGTCCGGTTAAACGTCGTCAAGTGGGAGTGTAAGGAACAGATGGCAGAGAACACCGAGATTCTGTCCCGCGCTGGAATCTTTCAAGGGGTAGACCCCGAGGCCGTGCAGGCTCTGGTTGAGCAGCTGGAGACCGTCGACTTCCCGCGCGGAACCACGATCTTCGAGGAGGGTGAGCAGGGCGACACCCTGTACATCATCACTTCCGGCAAGGTGAAGCTGGCGCGTCACTCCGCGGACGGTCGCGAGAACCTGCTGACCGTCATGGGACCTTCGGACATGTTCGGTGAACTCTCGATCTTCGACCCGGGCCCGCGCACCTCCTCGGCGGTGTGTGTCACGAAGGTCTCCGCTGGCGTGATGACCTCCCAGATGCTGCACGATTGGATCGCCGAGCACCCGGGCATCACGGAGCAGCTACTGCGCGTGCTGGCACGCCGCCTGCGCCGGACGAATAACAGCTTGGCCGACATGATCTTCACGGACGTTCCGGGCCGCGTGGCCAAGTCGCTGCTGCAGCTGGCCAACCGTTTCGGCATCCAGGAAAACGGCATGCTGCGCGTGCACCACGACCTGACCCAGGAAGAGATCGCCCAGCTGGTGGGCGCTTCCCGCGAGACGGTGAACAAGGCGCTGGCAGAGTTCGCCCAGCGCGGCTGGATCCGCCTGGAGGGCAAGTCGGTGCTCATCGCGGACACCGAGCGCCTCGCACGTCGCGCTCGCTAACCGGAATATAAAAAAGACCAGCCCATGGCTGGTCACCCCGCATGAATGCCTAGCGAGTTTTCCACTCGCTAGGCATTGCCGTTTTTACTGCTGCTTCTTCAGGTAGTCGATCGTCACGCGGGTGGACTGTGCAGCGGCATCGCGCAGCACCGGATCCACATCCGTGTAGATCTCGTCGACAACATCCATGACGTCAGCATCCTCGCCGAGCTTGGCCAGGGCCTCCCGGACCTGTTCGAGGCGGTGCTCACGGCGCTCGATGTAGCGCTCGGCGAGCTCGCTGGTGTCCTCGCGGTCCGGACCGTGGCCCGGCAGCAGCGGCACGCCAGCGCCGCGGCGCTTCAGCTCCTTGAGGGACTCGATGTAGAGGCCGAGGTCGCCGTCGGTCTCGGAAATCATGGTGGTGTGGCGGCCGGCGATCGTATCGCCGGTGATAATCGCCTCCACGTCCGAATCATCGGATCCACCCTTGGAGTGGATGAGGAAGCACACGGAGTCGGAGGTGTGCCCCGGGGTGTGCATGACCTCGATCGTCGGGGTGAGCCCCTCGATGCGGATGATCTCGCCATCCTTCAGCGGCTCAGCGGCGATGCAGTTGTGCTCGTCGAAGGCGCGCACCGGGGCGCCGGAGAGCTGACGGAAGCGCTGGGCACCGTTGGAGTGGTCGTTATGACGGTGCGTGAGGAGCACGAGGCCGATGGTGGCCTGCGGGCCGTCCTCGTCGCTGGTGCCGGCGCCGATGCTCTCCCCCACGGCCTTGCTGTGCAGGACGTTGAGGTGTCCCTCGTCCTGCGGGCCCGGATCGATGACGACCGAGACCGGGTCGCCCGGACCGCGAACTACCCAAGAGTTCGTGCCTTCGAGCGCTGCATAGCTGGGGTTTGGCGCCAACACCACACCGACATTCTCGGTGACCGGGCGCAGCTGACTGTACGCGGGATGTTGCATAACTCTAATTCTACGAAAACTCGCGGCTAAAGGCCTATTGACGTACCTGAACGATGATGTCGACCTCCACTGGGGAGCCCAGTGGCAGCTCTGCGACACCGACGGCGGCACGGGCGTGCTGGCCAGCGTCGCCGAAAATCTCACCGAGGATGTCGCTCGCTCCGTTAACGACGCCAGGCTGGCCGCCGAAGCCGGTGGCGGAGGCGACGTAGCCCGTGACCTTCACGATGCGTTCGATGTTCTCCAGGCCGACCTCTGCGGCGGCGGCCGCCACGGCGTTGAGCACGGCGATACGAGCCAGCTCGTAGGCCTCTTCCGGGCTGACCTGGGCTCCCGTGTGGGTGCCGATCTCGCCAACGAGGCCGAGCTTCGGCAACTCACCGTTGACGAAAGGCAGCTGGCCGGAGGTGTAGACGACGTCGCCGCAACGAACGGCGGGGACATAAGACGCGACGGCGGCCGCGACGGGCGGCAGCTCGATGCCGAGCTCGTCGAGCCGGGCTGGAACCTGAGACTTCTCGGCCATTTTTAGTCCAGCTCCCGCTTCATGTAGGCGACGTGCTGCTCGCCGGTCGGACCTGGCAGGACGGAGACGAGCTCCCAACCATCCTGGCCCCAGTTATCGAGGATCTGCTTGGTCGCGTGGGTGAGCAGTGGCACGGTGACATATTCCCATTTCTTCATGTCCTCGAGCATAGCGATCGCGCGCAGGTTATGGAGAGCGGAAGCTGGAGGGCTACGGATAGAAAAATCCCCGGCCGGGGAGGTTTTAGAACCTCTCCCGCCGGGGGAGCTGCAGGCACATCGGTTAGCTACCAGCTACTGCGAAATGATGGGCGGGCCGGGTACGGCCCTACTGAGAGGGCTTAGGCCTGTCCCTCAGCCTCACGCTGCGCGGCGGCAGCCTCGAGCTGGCCGGCGAAGAAGTCGGCCCAGTCGGTGACATCCGGGCGGCGGCGCAGCAGGGCTCGGCGCTGACGCTCCGTCATGCCACCCCAGACGCCGAACTCCACCTTGTTATCAAGGGCGTCGGCGCGGCACTGCAGAACGACGGGGCAGTGACGGCAGATAGCGACAGCCTTGCGCTGCGCGGCACCCTTCACAAAGAGCTCTTCTGGATCCACGTTGCGGCAGTGCGCGTGGGTAATCCATTCACCGCGGTTCTTGAAAGACTCGCGGGACGTCAGCTGCTTCACGGTCTGACGCACGGGCTTTGCTGCTGGTCGGGATTGGGAGCGGGATTCAGCCATTCTTCGCCTCCAAGCTGGATCTAACGTTCTTCGTTGCGATGTTCTTTGGGGAACTGATGTGCTTGCTCTTTCCTCAGCGATCAACAGGATGTGTTGCATAGCCTGCTGAAGCATTGCCCAGAATGTTACGGGGGTCACATTTTGGATGTCTAATGCGTCACAACGCCGGGGGTGCTTAAGTGAGGAAAAACTTTTCATAGGCCGCGCACCGTTAGCACGACTCGCGCAAACAGCCTCGCCAGGACGTGGAAGCACACTCTGCATATGACATGAAATTAGATCGCAGCCGGTTTATGCACGTCAGGACAGAGTTTTCTTTAAATACCTTTAAAATGTGATGCGTCCCACATTTTCTGCCGGGCTTGCCCGCACGTGATAAATGTCCCCCGAAAACCTGGCAAATATCGGCGAATATTTGTTTGCTCAAAACTAGTCCTAGCGGGGGTAGTAAGCTCCCCCCCGCCGCACAAACCCCAGCCGCACCTTGCCATCCCACAGCTCAGCCACGGTCGCTTTAGGCGCAATGAGGGTGTCCGGTACGTCGACTAATGTGTGTCGCGTGGAGAAGAACAACGAGCAGAACACGGCAGCCACCGACCGCACCCGGCCCAGGCCGGCCCTCCAGCTGATCGGCGCGACACTGGGCATCGCCATGCTCCTTGCCCTGGGAATGCTCCCCTTCGCCGGCCTCGGCGGAGCGGTAGTGAACTCCTCCGCGAACACGATGAACGCCAACTTCGCGGATATCGAGACCAACAAGTCCCTCCCGCAGGCCAGCACCGTCCTGGACCGCGAGGGCAACACCATCGCCTGGATCTACGACCAACGGCGCTTCGACGTCCCGGCGGACAAGATCTCCACCGCGATGAAGGAATCCATCGTCGCCATCGAGGACCGGCGCTTCTATGAACACAACGGGGTGGACCTGCGTGGCTCGGCCCGCGCGCTAGCCGCCAACCTCTCCAGCGGCGGGGTGGCTGAAGGAGCTTCCACCCTCAATCAGCAGTACATCAAGAACTACCTGTGGTTGATCAGCGCCAAGAACGACAACGAGCGCGCCGCCGCCACCGAGACCAGCCTGGCCCGCAAGCTGCGGGAAATGAAGCTCGCGGGCGATCTCGATGAGCGCTTCTCCAAGGACGAGATCCTCACCCGCTACCTCAACCTCATCTCCTTCGGCCGCGGCGCCTACGGGGTCGAGGCCGCCGCACGCACCTACTTCGACCACTCCGCCGAGAAGTTGACGGACGCCGAGGCCGCACTCCTGGCTGGGGTCGTCCAGTCCACCTCCGCGCTGGACCCGTGGGATAACCCGGACGCCGCGAAGACCCGCCGCAACCAGGTTCTCCAGGCGCGCGCCGATAACGGTTCCCTCACCCAAGCACAGGCCGATAGCGCGGCCGCCGAGCCGCTGGGAATCGCGGAGAAGCCAGCTGGTGAACCCAATGGCTGCCTCGCGGCCGGGAATGATGGTTTCTTCTGCGACTACGCCCTGAAGTGGCTTGCAGAGAAGGGCTTCGACCACGAAAAGATTGCCCGCGGCGGCTACACCATCACCACCACCCTGGATCCGGCCGCACAGCAGCACGCCGTGCAATCCGCCCAGAGCAATGTGGCCCCCGGCCAGCCCGGGGTGTCTGAAGCCTTGAGCTTCATCGCACCGACTGAGGACTCCCACGAGGTCATCGCCATGGCGTCCTCCCGGAAATACGGGCTGGACCAGGAGAAGCACGAGACTGTCCTGCCGCTGCCGCACTCCCTGCAGGGGCACGGCGCGGGCTCCGTATTCAAGATCTTCGCCGCCGCTGCCGCCATCGAGAAGGGCATGGGGCTGGAGACCAAGCTGGACGTCCCACCGCGGGTGGAGGTCGATGGCCTCGGCAACGGTGGTGCCTCCGGCTGCCCGCCGGGCAAGTACTGCGTCGAAAATGTGGGCCCCTATAAGCCTTCGATGACGTTGAAGGAGGCGCTGGCAACCTCCCCGAACACGCCCTTCATTTCGATGCTGCAGGATGTGGGCCTGGAGCGCACGGTCGACTTGGCCGTGAAACTGGGTCTGCGCAGCTACGCGAAGGAGGGCACCTCCGGGGATAAGTCCATCGCGCAGCGTATTAAGGAGGAACAAACCGGATCCTTCGTGCTCGGCCCCACCCCGGTGGACCCACTGGAGCTAACGAACGTCGGCGCCACGCTCGCGGACCAGGGCCGCTGGTGCGAGCCCTCCCCCATCTCCTCGGTGACGGATGCCTCGGGGAAGAAGGTGGACATCCCCCGCAAGGATTGCGAGAAGGTACTCAACCCGGCCGTCGCCAATGCGCTGGCCAATGGCATGGCGGGCGACGTATCGAATGGCACCGCCGCGGATGCCGCCCGCGCCACCGGCTGGAGCGGTCCGATCTCCGCGAAGACCGGCACCACCGAGACCAGCAACTCCGCAGCATTCCTGGGATTCACCCAGAACGTCGCCGGCAGCAGCTATATCTTCAACGACTCCGGCACCGCCTCGAGCCTGTGCACCTCGCCGGTTCGCCAGTGTGGCTCCGGCAACCTCTACGGCGGCAACGAGCCCGCCCGGAGCTTCTTCACCGCCGCCGGCCCCATTGCGAACTCCTACGGCGGCAAGAAGCTGCCGCCCGTGCGGCAGAAGCAAAAGAAGGGCACCGGCGAGCTCGCCGACGGTGGGGCGGCAGCCGCCCAGCGCTAGCCGAGGCTAAACCAGGCTAGTCCGGGGCTGGCCCCGGGGCCTGACGCTCACCCGGGGACCGAGCGATGCTGGGAGACGGCCGGCTAGAGCGGGCGGGATATCCGGCCCCGACGCACGGTGGATAGACTTAAACCCGTGTTGAAGCGCAAGACCTCGAAGTTCCGTGCCCGACTGCCCCGACTGCCGTGGGTAGCGGGGAAGCCGAACGCCCCGCTGGGGGTTGACGTCCTGAAGAAAAAGGCAGGGAACGCCAACCGCACCGCACCCCGCCTGGTCGGGGCAATCGGCGCTGGGGTGGCGGGGCTCGCCGCGGCGGGGGTCGGCGTGCTGCTCGCAGCGAACCGCGAGATCCGGCAGTTCGAGCTGAAGGAAGTCACCGTCCCGCTGCTGGAGCCGGGCACACTGCCCTCTCACTGGGATTCACTGCGTATCCTGCACGTCTCTGACCTGCACATGCTCGCGGAGCAACGACTCAAGCAATCGTGGGTCGCGGGCCTCATCGAGCTCGACCCGGACCTGGTGGTGAACACGGGCGATAACCTCGGCGAGCACGAGGCAGTGCCGGGCGTGCTGCGCGCACTGGACCCGCTGTTCGAGCGCCCGGGCGTGTTCGTGTTCGGCAGCAATGACTACTTCGCGCCGAAGCCGGTGAACCCGTTCATCTACCTGCTGGGCAAGAAGCGCAAGCCATCGCGCGTGCAGTTGCCGTGGCGCGGGATGCGCGCGGCCTTCATCGAGCACGGTTGGCAGGACGCCACCCACGCCCGCCTGGAGTTCCCGCTGGAGACCGATGCGCCGGTGGGAAGCGGGGAACCAAAGATGATCCGGCTCGCGGTCACGGGCGTGGACGACCCACACCACGACCTGGCGGACTACTCGCAGGTGGCGGGCGCGCCGAATGCGGATGCGGACTTGAGCATCGGGCTATCGCACTCCCCTGAGCCGGCGGTGCTGGATCAGTTCGCGGCCGATGGTTACCAACTGGTGCTCTCCGGGCATACTCACGGCGGGCAGTTGTGCCTGCCGGGAAGCCGGGCGATCGTCACGAATTGCGGCATCGACCGGTCCCGCGCGCAGGGACTGTCCCGGTGGACGGAGCGGACGTGGCTACACGTGACGAACGGCCTGGGGAACTCGAAGTACGTGCCCTTCCGGATTTTCTGCCGCCCATCCGCGACTCTGATCCACGTGGTGGAGCGGGAGGACTAGCGGGTACGACCTGCGTTCTTAGCCCTTAACCCCACCCCGGTTTTTCTCTTCCGGGGATCACGCGTTATAGTAAGGAACCGTTGCGGAGATCTTCCAACCGGATCAACCGGCAGGAAAACCCTCGCAGCCTATGACCGGGATATGGCGCAGTTTGGTAGCGCACCTCGTTCGGGACGAGGGGGTCGCAGGTTCAAATCCTGTTATCCCGACCACGTGATTGAAGCCCTGGCCTTTCGGCCGGGGCTTCCTTCGTATCTGCTGCTCAAGCACCAGTCACCGCAATTCGCTCCGCGGACTACGGCAGACTGCAGTACCACCCACCTTTGGCACGATCTGGCATGGGTCTGGCACGTGCCTGGCACGGCGATGAGGTCAGACCAGGCCGCCGCCAGACCCGTAGACTTGACGCACCTCGACATCACCCTGTTGCCCATGTGGCGAGTGTGACAAAAGTGCCAAAAGGGGCCTCGTGTTGGATCTCACAACCTGGCTGATAGACTGAGAAAGTCGCATAACTGCTATCCGCATCACATTGTGACGCTCGAGCCCCCGGGTTTATCCGCACAGAGCGCCGTCACCACGAGCCGCACCGCGGAAAGCATCCGGCGCCCGCGCGCCACAACCGCCACCGGACAACGCAGGTCTGTGCGTTAGACCTTTGCACGCCGCGCCTCCAGGGTCCGCGACCAGCAGCCGCTGGCTGCGGGTCCCCCGGGGCCGCACACCGAGTCCTTAGTTGGGGTGTTTTTAGCACGTGGCTCTGCTTGCGATCCCAGCCACCGTTGCGGTGGCCCTCGTTTTAGTTCCACTGCTGGTCAAAGTTCTCGACCGAAACGCGGGCTGGCCACTAGCAATCACCTTCGTCGCGCTGGCGGGGTACGTCCTCAAGCACGCGCGCGTCCCGATGGAGGGCGGTGCACACCGCTGGTCAGCAACCTGGATTGAAGGTGCGCTACCCGCCACCTCCGCGCACCCCGTTGGCGGGGATATCACCTTCGGGCTGACAATGGACGCGCTCAGCCTCTTCTTCACGCTGCTCGCGCTGCTCATCGGCGCAGTGGTGTTCATCTACTCCACCCGCTACCTGCACCCGGGCGAGAAGATCCTCAGCTTCTACCTGTTGATGACGGCCTTCATGCTCGCGGTGCTGCTGCTGGTGCTGGCTAGCGACGTCGCCCTGCTGTTCATCGGCTGGGAGCTCGTCTCGCTGGCGTCCTTCTTCCTCATCGCCCGCTCCGGCAGCTCGGGCCAGGCCGGTTCCACCCGAACCCTGATCCTGACCTTCGTGGGAGGCCTGTTCCTCATCGCCGCGCTGGGCATCATGGTCGGCGTGACCGGCTCCACCCAGTTGGCCGATATCCTCGCGAACCCGAGCTGGGGCAATAACGCAGTGCTCACTGGCGTGACCGCCGTGCTGATCGCGATGGCGGGCTTCTCCAAGGCCGCGCAGATCCCCTTCCACTTCTGGCTGCCCGAGGCCATGGCCGCGGACACCCCGGTCTCCGCGTTCCTGCACGCCGCAGCGGTCGTCAAGGCTGGTGTCTACCTGCTGCTGCGCTTCTCGGGAATCTTCCAGGGAACAATGATCTGGCACTACACGCTGATCATCATCGGCATGGTCACGGCACTGATGGCCGCCTTGTTCGCCATGCAGAAGACGGACCTGAAGAAGCTCACCGCGTACTCCACGGTCTCCCAGCTGGGCTGGATCGTGGCCACCATCGGCGTGGGCACCCCCTTCGCCATCACCGCGGCGATCGTGCACACCGCGGCGCACGCGCTCTTCAAGTCCTCCCTGTTCATGCTGGTCGGTGTGGTCGACCACCAGGCAGGCTCCCGCGATACCCGACGCCTGGGCTCGCTGTGGCGCCGCATGCCCTTCACCTTCTGGTCCGCGGTCGTCGCCGCCGGCTCCATGGCTGCGATCCCCCCGACCCTGGGATTTGTTTCCAAGGAGGGCATGCTTACCGCCTTCCAGGAGGCACCGTTCTCCCAGGCCGGTGTCTGGGTGCTGCTGGCGGTCGCTGGCATCGGCGCCCTGGCGACGTTCATGTACTCCGCCCGCTATGTCTTCGGCGCCTTCGTCGACGGCAAGACGGACGAGTCCGAGACCCGCGAGGCCCCGGTCAGTCTCTGGCTGCCCGCCGCCCTGCCGGGTCTGCTCTCCCTGCCCGCCGTGTTCTTCCTGGCCTGGCCGGAAAACTGGCTGGATAACATCGCCGTGGCCACCGGCGTGGGTGAGGCGCAGACCCACCTGACGATGTGGCACGGCGTCAACGCCCCACTCGTGATCTCCGTGATCGTGATGGTGCTGGGTGTGATCGGCATCTTCCAGCGCAAGGCCATCTTCCGCTGGTTCCAGCACCAGCCGCTCGGCCCCTACACCGGCGCGGAAATCATCCACCTGGTCACCGAGTGGATGATCCGCTTCGGCCGCGTGGTCGCCGCCCCGGCCAACTCCATGGCCGCCAACCGCCACGTGTTCTGGATCCTGGCGATGTTCATCACCCTGGGGCTGTTCAGCCTGATCGGACCGGGCCGCCTGCACGGCCTCGGCGATCTGCCGGCCCGCATGGAGGGCGCGGACCGCGTCACCGACCTGATCGGCCTGCTCATCATCGGCGCGGCACTCACCGCCCTGCTCGGCACCCGCTCGCGCCTGGCCTCCGTGGTGCTCGTCGGCATGGTCGGTGTGGGTGTCTCCTTCATGATGCTCACCCTCGGCGCCCCGGACGTCGCCCAGACGAACCTGCTGGTCGAGCTGTGCGTGACCGTCATCATGATGCTGGTGGTCCGCCACCAGCCGCGCCTGTACCTACGCGAGGGCGAGAACCGCGCCCGCTTCGCCACCATGATCGCCACGGTCGTGGGTCTGGTGACCTTCTTCGGCGTCTGGATGCTGCAGAGCCGCCACCCACGCCCGGAGCTGGCGGAGTGGTACCTGGAGAACACCCCGGACGCCACCGGCGCGGACAACGTCGTCGCCGCGATCCTCGTGGAATTCCGTGGCTACGATACGTTGGGCGAGCTGATCGTCCTCGGCATGGCGGGCATCGTCATCGCCGCGATCATCTCCTCCATGCCGCGCTCCCCGAAGCCGGGCTACGGCCCGGGCTCGACCTCCGAGGCTTTCCGCGCACCGGGCCAAACCCGCTTCCCGGATGTCCACAAGGTCCCGGAGCTGGCACCGTTCTACTCCAAGAACCTGCGCTCCACCCACTTGAACTCGATCCTGCCGCGCATGGCACTGTACCCGCTGATCCCGATCGTGGTCATCCTCTCGCTGATCACCTTCTGGCGCGGCCACAACGCCCCGGGCGGTGGCTTCCTCGCGGCCCTCGTCGCGGCCTGTGGCCTGTTCTTCTGGTACCTCGCGCAGTCCCGCGCCCGGAAGCTGGGCTCCGACAACCTGGGCTACACGCTCATTGGTATCGGCATGCTGCTGGCCCTGTGCACCGGCCTGCTGGGCTTCCTGCAGGGCTCCTTCCTGGCGCCGCTGCACGGCACGTTCCTGGGCCAGCACATGACCACCTCGCTGCTCTTCGACGGCGGCATCTACTTCGCGGTCTTCGGGCTCATCGTCGTGGTCATCAACCAGCTCGGCGGGCGTGACCGCCCGGGCAACCAGTACGCCCGGGCCAACCAGGATCGCTACATCCCGGCCAAGACGCACCCGGCCTCCGCACAGCAGGCCAGCGAGTCGGCGAAGCGCACGGTGGCCGAGGCCTTCAGCCAGTCCCCCGTCGCGGTGCGCATCGGTGGGTCCAATATCGTGCTCAACCCCTCCGAGGTCAGCCGCGCCGCCCGCGAAGCGGAAGCCCGGCACCGTTCGGAGCGTGAGTCCGCAAAGCGGCCCGCCGGCTCCGTGAGCCCGATCCCGGAGGCCCGGCCGGCAGACTCCGCGGAACGCGCTACCGAGGCAGAACGCGGTGGCGTCGTTAAGGCAAAGGACGCAGCCCCCGACCACCGGGAAGAAACCGAAGAAGAGTTCAAGGCACGTAAACGCCGAGAACGGCGGCTCACCGGCCACGACGCATTCGACCGAGAACTCGACGAACTGCGCAGCAAACGAGGCCAAGTAAACCCAGCACCCCAGGAAAAGAAGCGGAGAGGAGACGACCAGTGATTCTTGCAGCAATCATCGCAATCCTCGTCGGTGGCGGTGTCTACCTCATCCTCCAGCGAGGCATGCTCCGCCAGATTCTGGGGCTGTCCCTGATCAGCCACGGCGTGAACCTCATGATCCTCGGCGCCGGCGTGCCGGTGTGGCGCAGTGAACCGCTGATGAACCGCACGAGCGCCGCCGAGGCCGGCGACCCGCTCCCCCAGGCCTTCGTGCTGACGGCCATCGTGATCTCCATGGCGGCGACGGCCGTCATGCTCGCGCTGGCTGCCGTGGGGCGGGACGACGACACCGCCTCTGCGGAGGATCCGGAGCGCGCCGCACGCACGTTCCGCGGGCTGTCGACCCTCTCGCGGCACACGGACACCGAGCAGGTGGCCAAGGACGCCGAACAGGCGGCGGCTGCGAAGCACACGCCACAGGCAGACACGCTGGGCGCACCCTACGGTAAGGGCGGCCCCCACGGTGCCGGTAGCGGCGCCGGGAACAGCACTAATAACGGCAAGGAGGAGCGATAATGACGTCCCTGCTCCTTGCGGCTAACAACCCACAGTCCCCGGACGCTTTCGCCGACGGGGCGGTGCTCGCCCTGTTCATCGTGGTGCCACTCATCGCCGCCGGCCTGTGCACCTTCCTGCCCTGGGCGAAGGCCCGGAACCTGCTGGCACTGCTGGTACCAGCCTTCGGGCTGGCGACCTCCGGCTGGCTGCTGGTCCGCTTCGGCGGCGACGAGTCGGTCATCGCCGATAACGTCGGTAACTTCGTGGGCGGCGTGGCGATCCCGCTGGCCGCGGACACGCTGAGCGCCCTGATGATCTTCACCACCGCGCTGGTGGCGCTGGTGGCCAACTGGTTCGCCCTCGTCGTGGGCGAGATGCGCGCCCGCTTCTACCCCGCCCTCGTGCTGATGCTCCTGGGCGGCGCGTGGGGCGCGATCCTCACCGCGGACCTGTTCAACCTCTTCGTGTTCATCGAGGTCATGCTGATGCCGTCCTTCGGGCTGGTAGCGATGACCGGAACCTGGGGTCGCCTGGCCGCAGCCCGCACGTTCATCGTGGTGAACCTGGTGACCTCCCTGCTGCTGGTCTCCGGCGTGGTGATGACCTACGCCGTGGTCGGCACGACGAACCTGGCTGCTCTGGCTGGTGCCGCTGGCCCGCGCGGCGAGGCAGGCTTCGCCGATGGCATCTACGGCACGCAGTGGCAGCTGGTGGTCGCCCTCGGCATGGTGCTGCTGGCCCTGTCCGTTAAGGCCGGTGTCACCCCGACGCACACCTGGCTGCCGCGGGCGTACCCGTTCACTTCCCCGGCCGTGATGGCACTGTTCTCCGGCCTACACACGAAGGTCGCGGTCTACGGCATCCTGCGCGTCTACATGACCGTCTTCGAGGGTGACGCCCGCTACGCGTGGGCGATCCTCGTCATCATGGTCCTGGGCATGTTCATTGGCGGCTTCGCAGGCCTGTCGGAGAACACGATCCGCGGGGTGTTGGCCTACCAGATGGTCAACGGCATCCCGTACATGCTGATCCCGCTGGCCTTCCTCACCGCCCGCCCGACCCTGGTGCTGGGCGCTGGACTGTTCTACATGCTGCACCACATGGTGATCGCCGCCAGCCTCATCATGGCCGGTGGCGCGATCGAGGAGACCTATGGCCACGGCAGGCTCCGCCCGCTGCACGGCCTGATGCGCCGCGACCCCTTCGTGGCGACGGTGTTCGCCGCCGGCGCGCTGGCGATCGTGGGCTTCCCACCCTTCTCCGGCCTGTGGGGCAAGCTGGCGCTGGTCTTCGGCATTGCCGAGGACGGCAGCTGGAAGGCGTGGCTGGCGATCGGCACGATCATCCTGACCTCCATCGGCGCGCTGCTGAGCATGATCTACGTGTGGCGCGAGATCTTCTGGGGCCGTCCGATGAACCGCAACGAGGCGGACCCGGATCTGCGCATCAAGCCGAAGTACGTGCTCCCGTCTGCCGCGATGGCCGTGGTCTCCGTGGTGATCTTCTTCGCCGCGGGCCCAATCTTCTCCATCACCAACCGGGCAGCGGAGGACCTCATCGACACCACCGAGTACGTCAGCACCGTTTTCGGCGCCAACCAGTCCGACGAGCTGGTGGGCGGGCCTGGTCCGATCGGGCAGGTGCTGGACCCGGGTCCGTCCGGACTGGCGCACGTGCCGGGTGCGGATGAGCCGCAGGGCGTGTCCGAGGTTGCCCACGGCGATGCGGACGCCGCCGATAACGCCACCGCCGATAATGCCGGTGGTCAGGAAGGAGCACGCTAATGAAGCCCTGGAAAGTCCCCTTCCACTGCCTGTTCTACGCGGGCTGGCTGGTCGGCCAGGTGATCAAGGAGTCGATCGTGATGATGATCGATACCTTCGGCACCGGCCGCCGCATCGCACCGGTGGTGATCTACTACCCGCTGCGGGTCCGTAAGGAACGCAATATCGCCGCCCTCGCGGCCTCCATCACCATCACCCCGGGCACGCTGGCCCTGGGTATCACGGGCCCGAAGGAGGTTGACTACGACGCGGAGCGCGGCGAGCGCTCCCTCAACGACGCCTTCGAGGTCAAGTCCAGCGAGTACGAGGTGCAGCACCGCGATACCGCACAGCGCTACCTCGCGATCCACGCCATGTACGGCCAGGATCCGCTGGAGCTGATGGAGGGCTTCGCCGAGATGGAGGAGACGCTGGTGCCGTCGGTGAAGGGCATCAAGCAGAACTTCGACGTCGACTCCCTCGTGGAGCGGGGCCGTCCGGGACCTCGCGGTTTCCGTGGTTCCCGCGGTGGCCGTGCCTCCGACGAGACGGTCTTCGACGTGGAGAAGGTGGACTCCACCCCGCACGCCGCGGCCTACGTCGCCGCCGTCCTGAGCGAGGACTCCGAGGACGGTGCGAAGGCGGACGCCCCGAAGCACGAGGACTACGGCTTCCGCGACCCCCTGTACCCGAACAAGTACCGCGACCAGAAGAAGAAAAAGGGAAAGTAGATGGAACCCACAACGCTGCTCTACATCCTGGTCGGCATCGCCGCGGCGATCATCGTCCTTGGCTTGCTGACGGTGCTGTACCGTGCGGTGACCACCAAGAACGACGGGCGCCGCGCGGTGCTGTCCGACATGCTTTTCGCCTGCATGATCGCGCTGTTCCTGTGCTTGAGCATCTTTAACCACACGGCGATTACCTACGAGGTCGCGATGTTCGCCGGGCTGTTTTCCGCCCTGTCGACTGGTGCCGCGGCCCGCATTATCACCCGAGGGAGGCGCTAAACCATGGCTGTTTCTACCGCTGCTACCGCTGCGTCTACGAACGAGCTTCTGTTGGCTGCATCCGAGCAGGTTGAGTACCAGGAGCCGAGCTGGTTCGCGGTCGTGCTGATCGGCATCCTGGCGATCACCGGATCGGTGTTCGTGCTGGTATCCGCCCGCGCGATGTACCTGGCCCCAGATGCGCTGAGCCAGCTGAACATGACCGGCCCCGCAATGGGCGTGGGTATTCCGCTGCTGATCTGCGCGAACCTGGTCTTCCACTTCGCCACCGAGGGCTTCGTGTTGGGCTATCTGATCCGTGCCTGCGTCGCGATCACGGCCTTCCTGGTGATCAGCTCGGTGGGTTCCTTCTTCATGGGTCGCGCGCTGCACGCCACCCACTGGGATCACACGGTGCCGCTGTCCGGTGGTACCCGCCAGCCAGACGCGAAGTAGCGCCGCTGCTCCCCTCCCCCAGATAGCGCGAAGGCCGCCCAGAGGATGTCCTCCGGGCGGCCTTTCGCTGTGCGCTAGTTAGTCAGCGGCTTAGGCGACCTTGGCGACGACCTCCACGTCGGTGTCGCCGCGCATTGCCTTGGAGTACGGGCAGAAGGCGTGGGCCGCCTGCACGAGCTCATCGGCCTGCGCCTGCTCCACACCGAAGAGGGTGGCCTCGATGCGGGAGGTGATGCGGAAACCCTCATCGACGGAGTTCAGGGTGCACTCCACCAGAACCTCGGGAGCCTTGGAAAGATCCACGCCGTTGTCCTTCATCTGCTTCTGCAGCGCACCGTTGAAGCAGGCCGCCCAGCCAGCAGCGACGAGCTGCTCCGGGTTGGTGCCCTCACCGGAGCCACCGAGCTCCTTCGGCGGGCGGACGTCCAGGTCGATCTGGCGGTCCGAGGTGGCGACGTGGCCGTCGCGGCCGCCGCCGGTGGACAGTGCCTTCGCGTTGTACAGCGCCTTGCTCATCGAAAACTCCTTCGCTGGTTGCTTCAAACCTTGCTCTGCTGCCCGAGTGTACTTACTTGCTGGCGGTGAAGACTTCCTTCACGCGAGCGGCGAGGTTCTCGTCCACGTGGCCCCAGTAGGTGTAGCACTGCTGTTCCACCTGCTCGGAGACACCGGCCATCGCGCCAGCGATGTTCTTGGCCAGGCGCTCGCGCTGCTCGTCGTCCATGACCTCGCGGACGAGCTGGCGGGCCTGTGCGAAGTCGTCGTCCTCCGGGTGGCGGTGGTAGGCGCCGAAGGTCAGGTCGCCGCCGTAGTTTTCGTCGAAGAGGCCGAGCTCATCAGCCAGGCCGGTGCCGGACTCCGAGCCGCGGCCGAAGCCGTACTGGGACTCGCCGGCAGCCACGCCCTTCTGGACCACGCCGGAACCGTCGGACGTGTCCTGGGTGCCCTCGCCTCGCTCGAAGCGGTTCGGGGAGTACACCGGGGTGTCGCGCGGCGGGAACTCATAGGCCATCGCGCCGTCCTTGGTGTTGTACCGGTTCAGGTCCTTGCGGATCGGGCGGTTGACCGGCAGCTGGGAGTTATTCGCGCCGAGGCGGTAGCGCTGGACGTCCTGGTAGGCGAAGACGCGGGCGAGCAGCATCTTGTCCGGGGAGAAGCCCACGCCCGGCACGATGTTCGACGGCGCGAAAGCGGCCTGCTCGATCTGTGCGAAGTGGTTCTCCGGGTTCTGGTTCAGCGTGAAGTGGCCGACGTCGATCAGCGGGTAGTCCTTCTGTGACCAGGTCTTGGTCAGGTCGAAGGGGTTCCAGCGGTAGTCCTTGGCCTCCTCGAAGGGCATGATCTGCACCTTGACGTCCCAGGTCGGGTAGTCGCCGCGCTCGATGGCGTCGAAGAGGTCCTGGCGGTTGTGGTCGAAGTCGCCGGAACCGACGATCTTGTTGGCTTCTTCGTCGGTGAGGGTCTTCCAGCCCTGGCGGGTCTTGAAGTGGTACTTCACCCAGAATCGCTCACCGGAGGCGTTGATCCACTGGTAGGTGTGGGAGCCGAAGCCGTCCATGTGGCGGAAGGTGGCCGGGATGCCGCGGTCGCCCATGAGGTAGGTGACCTGGTGGGCGGATTCTGGGGAGCGGGTCCAGAAGTCCCACTGCATGTCCGCAGAGCGCAGGCCATTGTTCAGGCGCTTCTGGGAGCGGATGAAGTCCGGGAATTTCACGCCGTCGCGGAGGAAGAACACCGGGGTGTTGTTGCCCACGATGTCGTAGTTGCCCTCCTGAGTGTAGAACTTCAGGCTGAAGCCACGCACGTCGCGCACGGTGTCCGGGAAGCCGAGCTCGCCGGCGACCGTGGAGAAGCGGGCGAGCATCGGGGTGACGCGCCCCTTCTGGAAGAGGTCTGCCTTCGTGTACTGGGAGACGTCCTCGGTGATGGTCAGTTCACCGAACGCGCCGGAGCCCTTGGCGTGGACGTTGCGCTCCGGGATGCGCTCGCGGTTGAAGGACTGGTGCTTCTCCACCAGCGAGACGTCGTGCAGCGCGATCGGCCCCTGGTCCCCGACGGTGGCGGAGTGCTCCTGGGTGGTAATGGGGGCACCGTTGTTTCGGGTGGCGTGACCGGTGACGGGGCACATGCCCCGGGATGCGATGTCCTTGGCGGTCAGGTTGCCGGTGTTCTTCTGGTTAGTCACGGTGATCCTCCTTAGGGAATGTGGCTTCCATCACCCAGGTTGCCACAGTGGCGAATACGCCGCCACAGCCTTTACCTATCAATCAAGGTCTTTTAAATAGGTTAAATACTATCGATTCGGCGTGCAACCATCGCCCCTACCTATCGATGCGCCAACGAGCGCCACGCCCGCATCCCGGCTCGTAGGGGAGCGTGAAAACCGCAGGCCACTGCTAAGCTGGTCTTTAACATGAGCAACTTCCCTCCCTCCCCCGCTGGCCGCCACGGCCACACCGCCGAGGTCGACGCACACGTCACCGACCTCGCGCTGCGTGCTGCCCGGGGAGATAAGGCAGCTCTCAACGAGTTCATCGCCGCCACCCACGACGACGTCTGGCGCCTGCTCGCACACCTGGCGAACCCGGACCAGGCAGATGACCTCACCCAGGAGACCTACCTGCGGGTACTCTCCGCACTCCCCCGCTTCGCCGCCCGCTCCACGGCCCGCACCTGGATCCTTTCCCTGGCCCGGCGCGTGTGGGTGGACAGCATCCGCCACGACATGGCCCGCCCCCGCAAGTCCGCCGCCGAGTGGGAGGACGCCGCCGGCGATACCCCCGCCGCCGAGACCACGGGTGGCTCCAGCTGGGCGGAGTGGCTGGACACCCAGGACATGCTCAACTCCCTGGAACCGGACCGCAGGGAGGCGCTGATCCTCACCCAGATGCTGGGGTATACCTACGCGGAGGCCGCGAAGATCGCGAACGTGCGCACCGGCACCATCCGCTCCCGCGTTGCTCGGGCGCGGGCCGACCTGGTCGAGATGCAGCAGGCGCAGCAGGCCCGCCAGGAGCGCCAGCAGGCCGAGGCCACCGGGACCACCCGCCTGGGGCGGCGGTTGTGGCAGGCGTAGCGCCCGAGCCTGACGTCCTAAAAATTTAGCGCGCGTACCCTGGGGGGCATGAGCGAGACAGTCTTCGAGCAGACCCTAGATCACCCCATTGACCAGGTGTGGGGCGTGCATGCGACGCCGGGGATCGTCACCCGCCTGACGCCTGGTTTCACGCGTGTGCGGCTGCTGCAGGAGGCTGGGAATCTAAAGAGCGGGCTGACCCGCATGCGTTTCCCCGGCGGCGTGGTGTGGGAGGGCAAGCACGACCCGGGGTTCTACCGCCCGCTCGTCGCGGCCAGCGGTGGGCGACCGGCGCACGTGGACTCCCCGGCGCAGTTTTCGGACGTCTGCGCGACTCCTGGGGTCGGTTCGGCGTTCGGTTGGCGGCATGTCCATTCTTTTCAGGACGTCCCTACCGGCGGCGGGACTATCTTGCGTGATCGGATCACCACGAACGCGCCGAGTTTTCTGGCAGACCAGCTGCTCAAGGGGGTTTTCGGCTACCGGCAAGCGCAGCTGGCGGGGGATCTGAAGCACCTGCAACAGGCCCGGGGCTGGGCCGGGGAGTCCACCGGCGAGATGACGATCGCGGTGACCGGAGCGACGGGCGCGGTGGGCACGCAGCTATGCGCGTTGCTGCAGTTGGCGGGGCACCGGGTGATCCGGCTGAGCCGGAACCCGCGGCCGCTGATCGATGAGGCGAATGCGCGCCCCGGTGGGGCGGCGGTGCATTACCGGCAGTGGGATCCGGAGCACCCGGCCGAGGACCTGCTGGCCGACGTGGATGCGGTGGCGCACCTGGCTGGCAGCCCGATCGCGGGCCGGTTTACGGAAGAGCACCTGGCGACGGTCGCGGGTTCGCGGATCGAGCCAACACGGAAGCTCGCGGAGCTGGCGGCCCGCACGGATCGGGTGCATACCTTCGTGTCCGCGTCGGCGGTGGGTTTCTACGGGGCCGATGCCCCGGAGCCGGTGGATGAGGCCGCCCCGGCGGATGAGTCCTCGACACTGGGCCGGATCGTCCGGGACTGGGAGGCCGCGACGGAACTCGCGGTGGCCGCAGGGCTGCGTGTCGTGCAGGTGCGTACCGGGCTGGTGATGGCCGCGGGCACCGCGCTGCTGGATCTGCTGACCGCGCAGGCCAAGCTGGGCGGTGGGCCGCTCGGCAGCGGGCGCCAGTTCTTCCCGTGGATCGCGATGAATGACCTCGTGGATATCTACCACCGGGCGCTGACCGACCCGATGCTGCACGGCCCGGTCAATGCGGTGGCGCCGGGGATCGTGCGCAACCGGGAGTTCATGGCCACGCTGGCGGAGGTGGGCGGAAACCCGCTGCTCCCGCGGGGCCTGCGGTCTAAGATGCAGCTGCCGGTTCCGGCTGCTGGGCCCCGGCTGCTGCTGGGTGAAGATGGTGCCGCTGAGCTGGCGCTGGCGGACCAGAACGTCCGCCCCGCCGTGCTGACCGATATGGGGCACGACTTCCGCACCCCGGAGCTCGCCGACGCGCTGCGCCACGAGTTGGGGAAGAACCCGGCGCGCGCACTACAGTCTTAGGTTATGAGCGCTACGGATTCTGCTTTCGCTGCCGCACCGGCTGGCCGGTCGGCTCTGCTGTTCCTCTCCTTCGGCGGGCCCGAAAAGTCGGAGGATGTGATCCCGTTCCTGGAGAACGTGACGCGCGGCCGGGGCATCCCCCGCGAGCGGCTGGAGAAGGTCGGGGAGCACTATTACGCCCTGGGTGGGCGTTCCCCCATCAATGATCAGAACAAGCAGGTCATCGCAAATGTTGAGGCCGAGCTTGCCACCCGTGGCGTGGACCTGCCCGTGTACTTCGGCAACCGAAACTGGGAGCCGTATGTCGAGGACACGATGGTGCAGCTGGCTCGCGAGGGCTTCGACACGGTGTACGTGTTCGTCACCAGCGCCTGGGGTGGCTACTCGGGCTGTGGCCAGTACAACGAGGACATCCGCCGCGCCCTCGACGCGGTGCGCGAGGCTGGCTTGGAGGCGCCGCGGGTGCAGCGCCTGCCGCACTTCCACGATCACCCGGCGTTCATCGCAGCCTTCGCCGCTGCGGTCGATGCGGCGCGTGCGGAGCTTCCCGCTTCCGTTCAGGACGACGCCGACCTGGTGTTTACCGCGCACTCCGTGCCCAATAAGGCGGACGATACCGGCGGGCCGCGCAGCTTCGGGGGCAACCTGTACTCGGAGCAGGTACTCAATGCATCCCGCCTGATCCAGCAGGCTTCGAGCTTCGCGGGCCAGCCTGGTTCGGGTGCCTCCCTGGGGTGGACGGGCCAGCTGGCGGCGGGCAAGCCGGTGGGTGGCCGCGGGGACGGCCCGGCGCACACGGGCGAGACCGCTGGCGTGGACCTTGGCGTGGGCACTCCCTATGACGTGGAGCTGGTGTGGCAGTCCCGCTCGGGCTCGCCACACGTGCCGTGGCTGGAGCCGGATGTGTGCGATCACCTCGAGGCCCGCGTGGCGGAGGGTAATAAGCGCCCGATCGTGCTCTGCCCGGTGGGCTTCATCACCGACCACGTGGAGGTCCTGTGGGACCTGGACACGGAGGTCCGGGAAGTCGCGGAGGAGCACGGGGTGCCCTTCGTGCGAGCAGCCACGCCGGGCCTGGATTCCAGCTTCGCCAGCATGATCGTGGACCTGGTCGCGGAGGTCGCTGATGGCGAGCTGCCGGTCGCTGAGTTCACCGAGGCGCAGCGGGCCGCGGCGGAGCTGGTGAAGAAGCTGGGGACGGTGCCGAATTTCGGCGGCACCTGCGACGGCGCGCCGTGCGCACCGGGTTGCTGCGGGGCCCAGCGCTAAACCAACCGCGGCGCGTGAGGCCGAGGCCGCGAAGGCCTCGCAGCAAGCACGGTTCGCCTACTCCCTGTTCGCCGGGTGGCGGGAGGCGCTAGCATCGGGAAGGTCAACCTTCCCCAACCGTCATGAAAGGGTCGTGACGCACGAGATGGCGAATCCCTATAACCAAGACCCCACCGACCCGGCTGAGGGCCCGGACGCAACCGGGCCCGCGAACGCTGATCGCGCCGCGACAACTGACAGCGCCGCCGCAGTCGAGGGCAGCGCAGCGACCGATAACGACGCTGTGGCTCACGGGAACGTCCCGACCGGCGACGACGTCGTCGCGCAGGGCACCGCTGCTGACGGCACCGTCGCCGATGGCGCTACCCCGGTGAACGGTGCGGCTCCTGCGGACGGCACCGCGGAGGGCGTCGTCCCGGGCGAGGAACAGGAACAGAAGAAGCCTGCGGGACCGATGGCGCTGTCCATCGGCACGGCGATCATGTCGATCGCAGCCATCGCGGTGATCTTCCTGACCTTCCTGTGGCCCGCCCAGAATGCCGAACCGCAGAACATCCCGGTGGGCATCGCGGCGTCGGAAAAGACCTTCAATGAGCTCGACAGCCAGATGAAGGAGGTCGCGGAACAGAACCAGCTCGTCATCCCCTTCACGATGGAGCGCTACGAGGACGCCGCCGCCGCGCGCACCGCGGTGAAGAACAACGAGGTTCAGGGCGCGCTGGTGATCTCGGATGAGCCGGGTCAGGTGCGTGCGCTGCTGGCGTCCGCGAATGGCCTGGAGCCCTCCCGGGCGATCGCGGAGTTCGCCCAGGAGGTCAACCAGCTGCCGGCGCAGCGAGCGCAGCTCGAGGGCAAGCAGCCTTCCCCGGAGGTCATGCAGGCCGCGATGGCTGGCCCGGATATCCAGGACCTGGTGCCGCTGTCCGAGCAGGAGCAGCAGGGCAAGACGCTGGGGAAGATGACTCTTCCGCTGGTCTTCGCCGGTCTGCTGCTGGGGCTTGCGTCGGTGGGCCTGCTGCGCGGCACTCAGCAGCGCGTGCTGACTCTGCTGGCGGGCTCGGTGCTCGGCGGCCTGATCGCGGCTGTCGTGACGGTGCTGACGGTGGGTTTTGTGGACGGCAACCTGGTCTCCCTGTGGCTCTCCTTCACCCTTGGCATCCTGGCTGTCGCCGCTCCGGTGGCGGGCCTGGGCGCCCTGCTGGGCAGCTACGGTGCGTGGATCGGCGTGGCGATCCCGGTGCTGGCTTACCCGCTCTCTGGGGCGAACGAGCCGCGCGAGTTCCTGGGCGCGCTGGGCAACCTCGGCGAGGCGCTGGCCCCAGGTGCCGCGACGAGGCTGAACAAGCTGCTGGTGCACTTCCCGGATGCCGCGCTGTGGCAGCCGCTGCTGGTGCTGCTGGCCTGGTCGGTGCTGGGCATCGCGCTGATCGCGGTGGGTCAGTTGCGCGACCAGCAGGAGACCAATGAGGATCATGAGGTCTTCGGCGAGAACGCTGACGAGCCCGTTGGCGCGGAGGCCGGCGAGGCCGCCCCGGGCGCCGAGAATCACGCGGCCGCCGAGAATGGGGCATTGGCCGGGAGCGGCGCTGCGAACCACGCCGCTGGGGTCCACGGCGCCCAGCAGGCGAATGCTGGCGAGGTTATCGCCTCTGTCGAGGGCACTCCCACGGACCGCACCTAGCCTCTGCGAATAGCTCTCGGGCAAGACAAAGGGAGCGGCCTAGCGTGATGCTAGGTCGCTCCCTTTCGCTATGCGCCGTCCACTGGAGCATGCTTTCGGAGCACACGCCAGATATGGCGCAGGGCCGGGCGCTCGCCCGCCCCCGGCAGCGGGCTACTTATCGAGCAGCAGCTCCGCGATCTGGATGGTGTTGAGCGCCGCACCCTTGCGCAGGTTATCGCCGGCCACGACGAACACCAGGCCGCGGTTGCCGTCGACCGCCTGGTCCTGGCGGATACGGCCGACGAGGGTGTCGTCGATGCCGGTTGCCTGCAGCGGGGTCGGGACGTCCACGACCTTCACGCCCGGGGTGGCCTCCAGGACCTCGCGGGCGCGCTCGGCGGTGAGCTCGTTGGCGAACTCCGCCTGCACGGTCATCATGTGGCCGGTGAACACCGGCACGCGCACGCAGGTGCCGGAGACCTTCAGCTCCGGGATGCCCAGGATGCGGCGGGACTCGTTGCGCAGCTTCTGCTCCTCGTCGGTCTCCCCAGTGCCGTCGTCCACGAGGTTGCCGGCCATCGGCAGGGAGTTGAAGGCAATCGGTGCCACGTAGGGGCCGAGATCCTCCGCGCTGAAGACGGAGCCGTCCTCGACGAGCTGTTCCATCTTGTCCAGGTTCTCGCGCAGCTGGTTCATCAGGGTCTGCACGCCAGCCAGCCCGGAGCCGGATACCGCCTGGTAGGAGGAGACGTGCAGGTGGGTCAGGCCGGCTTCCTTGTGCAGCGCGCCCAGTGCCGGCATGCAGGCCATGGTGGTGCAGTTCGGGTTCGCGATGATGCCCTTGCCGGCACCGGTCTTATCGCCGGGGTTGACCTCGGAGACGATGAGCGGGACCTCGGTGTCCTTGCGCCAGGCGGAGGAGTTATCCACCACGGTCGCACCGGCCTCCGCGAAGCGCGGGGCGTGCTCCCGGGAGGTCGCGCCACCCGCGGAGAACAGAGCGATATCGATGCCCTTGAGCTCCTCGGTCGGCGTGGCGGCGATGTCCTCAACAACAATCTTCTTGCCACCGAACTCCAGCTCCTTGCCTGCGGAGCGGGAGGAGGCGAAGAAGCGCACCTGGTCGGCTGGGAAGTTGCGCTCCTGGAGCAGGTCGCGCATCACCTGGCCGACCTGGCCGGTGGCGCCGACGACAGCAAGCGTGGTCACGGGGAATCAGTCCTTAAAAGATTGTTTTAGAGAAGTTCTTGTGGGCGTAGTGTTTAGCGGCCGGTTCCGGCGTAGACGGTGGCCTCTTCGTCGCCGCCCAGCTGGAAGCGGTCGTGCAGTGCGGTGACGGCCTTATCGACGTCGTGCTCGCGGATCAGCACGGAGATGCGGATCTCGGAGGTGGAGATCAGCTCGATGTTGACGTTCGCGTCACGCAGCGCCTCGGTGAAGTCGGCGGTCACACCCGGGTGGGACTTCATGCCGGCGCCGACGAGGGAGACCTTGCCGACCTGGTCGTCGTAAAGGACGTTCTGCCAGTCGCCGGACTCCTGCATGCCCTTGAGCAGCTTCACGGCGCGGGCGCCGTCCTCGCGTGGGCAGGTGAAGGTGATGTCGGTGCGGTTGTCATCCAGCTTGGAGACGTTCTGCAGGACCATGTCGATGTTGATCTCGGCGTCCGCGACGGCGCGGAAGATGCGGGCTGCCTCGCCCGGCGCGTCTGGGATTCCGACGACGGTGATCTTCGCCTCGGAGCGGTCGTGGGCAACGCCCGTGAGTACTGCTTCTTCCACTGGAATATCCTCCATCGATCCGGAAACTAGGGTGCCATTGTCGTTGCTGTATGAGGAGCGCACGCGCAGGGGGACGTCGAAGGCCCGGGCGTACTCCACGGAGCGGAGCATGAGGACCTTGGCGCCGACGGCTGCCATCTCCAACATCTCCTCGAAGCTGATGTTATCCAGCTTCTTTGCATCGCTGACGATGCGTGGGTCGGCGGTGTAGACACCGTCGACGTCGGAGTAGATCTCGCAGACGTCTGCGTCCAGAGCCGCGGCGAGGGCGACGGCGGTGGCGTCCGAACCACCGCGGCCGAGGGTGGTGATGTCCTTCGTCTCGCGGTTCACTCCCTGGAAGCCTGCGACGATGCAGATCTTGCCCTCGTCGAGCGCCTCGCGGACGCGGCCTGGGGTGACCTCGACGATGCGTGCGTTGCCGTGGCGCTCGGTGGTGATCACGCCGGCCTGGGAGCCGGTGAAGCTCTGCGCGTCGGCACCGAGGGATGCGATTGCCATGGCCACGAGGGCGTTGGAGACACGCTCACCGGCGGTGAGGAGCATGTCCATCTCGCGGGCCGGTGGTACGGGGTTGACCTGCTCGGCGAGGTCCAGGAGTTCATCGGTGGTGTCACCCATGGCGGAGCAGACGACGACCACGTCGTTGCCCTGCTTTTTAGTGTCCACGATCCGTTCCGCCACGCTGCGGATGCGCTCTGCTGATTCCAGCGAGGAGCCGCCGTATTTTTGCACGATGAGTGCCATGTAGTTTTGGCCCGCCTTCCCGGATGCTCGGAGTTGATTGGGGTGGTTTTTCTTATTGCCGTTGTGGGGCGTTTTCCGTGTTACACAGATTACAGCAGGGGCTAGTGCTCCCCTATAGGAGGGCGTTGGCCGGGGGCAACCGCTTGTTGGTTTAGGGTGGAGGCCGATGATGCATAGCAACGCACTGGCGATCCTCTTCGGCCTCGCCTCCGCGCTCACGATCGCGTGGGGCACGGTGGTTCGGCACCGGGTCGCCGAGGATTCCGGTGGGACGGATACCTCTTCTGTGGTCGCGGCGATCACCCGTGTGCGGTGGTGGGCCGGGTTGGGCCTGTCTTTTTTGGGCTATGCCTTCCAGATCGTGGCGTTGGGATTCGGCACCTTGTTGGTGGTGCAGCCGATTCTGGTGCTCTCCTTGATGTTCACCTTGCCGCTCTCGGCGAAGCTTTCTGGTCGCCGGATTTCGAAGTCGGAGACGGCGTGGGCGGCGTTGCTCACGGTCGCGGTGGCGGTGATCGTGGTCTTGGGTCGCCCGCAGGCCGGGGTGGCGCAGCCTTCCCTGCCGCGGTGGTTGACGGCGCTGGGCATCGGCGTGGTGATCTTCGCGGTGATGTACCTGATTTCGCTGCGGTCGCGGAGCTCGAATCGGGCGCTGATCTTGGGCTCGATCACCGGCGGGATCATGGGCTATGTGGCGGTGCTGTCCAAGGCTGTGACGAATATTTTCTCCCACTCCGGAGTGGTGGATCTGCTGATCAGTTGGGAGCTGTGGGGGCTGATCGGCCTGGCTGTGATCGGCACGGCCGTGCAGCAGGCCTCCTTCAACGCGGGCCCGTTGAAGAACTCCCTGCCGGCGATGACGGTGGTGGAGCCGATTTTCGCTTTCGCCCTGGGGTACACGATCCTGGGCGAGAAGTTCGACGTCTCCGGCTACGAGTGGATCTACATGGCCGCCGCGTTGGTGATCATGATCGTCTCCACGGTGGTGCTCTCCCGGAAGACGATCACCGACTAGGCGGAACTAGCCACGCGGGCCGGGGTGGCTGGCTTATCATCGTGAGTCGGGCTTGATTCAAACCCCCAACTACTGCCCTCAATTGTCCGGAGGAACCCCACCGTGAGCACTGCACCGTCCCAGAACAGCTCTTCTGACCAGGCTAAGCCGTGGCTGAAGTTCTATACGGAAGGGACCGTCCCGAACCTGGATTACGGGGAGACCACCCTGGTCAGCATCTTCCGCGACGCGGTGCGGAAGTACGGCAAGCGGGATGCGATGTGGTTCCTGGGCACGCAGATCACCTACAGCGAGTTCGGGGAGCTGGTGGATAAGGCCGCGGCCGTCCTGAAGGAAAGCGGCGTGAAGCGGGGCGACCGGGTGGCCGTCGTCCTCCCGAACTGCCCGGCGAACCTGGTGGCGTTCTACGCGATCGTCTCCCTGGGGGCCACGGCGGTGTATCACAACCCGCTGTACACGGCGCACGAGCTGGAGGGTCCGTTCGCAGATCACGGCGCGAAGGTTGCGGTGTTCTGGGATAACGCGGCCGATATTGCGCAGCACCTGGTGGATACCACCCCGCTGGAGAAGGTGTTCACGGTGAATGTCACTAAGTCGATGCCGCTGCTGCAGCGGGTCGCGCTCTCCCTGCCGGTGCCGGCGCTGCGCAAGGCGAAGGCGAAGCTGACGGGTGGGCCGACTCAGTTTGAGGACTGGGACGCCGCCGTCGATGCGATGGCACCGGGGTTGGGTCGCCGCGCGATTCAGGACGCCCTGCCGATGGTGCGGCCGGAGTCCCCGGCGCTGATTCTGTACACCTCGGGCACGACTGGTTCGCCGAAGGGTGCGGTGCTGAGCCACCGGAATATTTGCGCGAATCTGATCCAGGGCAAGGCGTGGGTGCCGGGTCTGGGCGAGCAGGCTGATCCGGAGCGGATGCTGGCCGCACTGCCGATGTTCCACGCTTATGGCATGACGATGAACGGTGCGCTGGCACCACTGATCGGCGGGGAGTTGCTGCTGCTCCCGGCCCCGGAGCCGAGCCTTTTGCAGCAGGTGATTAAGAAGAAGAAGCCGACCTGGGTGCCGGGCGTGCCCGCGCTGTACCAGGCGATCGTGAAGCTGGCGGAGGAGAAGGACCTCGACCTGTCCACGATGCGAAACTCCTTCTCCGGCGCTTCCGCCCTGCCGGTGGCGACGGTGGAGAACTGGGAGAAGCTCACCAACGGCCGCCTGGTGGAGGGCTACGGCCTGACCGAGACCTCCCCGATCGTGCTGGGCAATCCGATGAGCGCGGACCGCCGCCCGGGCTACGTCGGTGTTCCGTTCCCGGATACGGAGGCCCGCGTGGTGGATCAGGACGACCCCACGAAGGTGCTGGACTACGGCGAGGAGGGCGAGCTGGTGGTGCGCGGCCCGCAGGTCTTCGGCGGCTATTTGCACCAGGAGCAGCTCAACGAGAAGATCTTCGCCGATGGCTGGTTCCGCACGGGTGACATGGCCGTGATGGAGGCCGATGGCTTCGTGAAGATCGTCTCCCGGTTGAAGGAGATGATCGTCACCGGTGGCTTCAACGTCTACCCCGCCGAGGTGGAGGAGGCTCTGCTGGAGCACCCGGAGGTCAAGGAGGCCGCCGTGGTGGGCCTATCGAAGGAGGACGGCTCCGAGCGCGTGGTCGCTGCGGTGACGCTGGCGGAGGCTGCGGAGGGCGAGGAGCATGAGCCGCGCCGCGTGGGCGAGAAGCTGCACGAGTCGCTGCGCCAGCACTGCAAGAAGGTGCTGACTGGCTATAAGGTGCCGCGGGAGTTCTTCCACGTGGCAACGCTGCCGGCAGACCAGATGGGTAAGGTTCGCCGCACGGAGATGCGCGCGATCCTGGAGGAGCTGGAGCGCCGCTAGTTCGGACGAGACCGGCCTAGGGGATGAGGCCGGACCTCCGTCTTTGGGCTTGACATGCAATTGACAGAACTTACTTAGCCCTGCTTAACTACCTCCTAATCTTTCGGCGCCCGCCGGAGGTCTACTCACTTTCACTAACTTAAAAAGGAGTGGGATGAAGAAGGTCATCTCCACCACCGCGACGCTGGCACTGCTGGGCGGCGGTATGTTGTTCATTCCCCAGGCTTCCCTCGCGGAGACTACTTCCGCCTCCATGTCCCTGAGCTGCCAGGCAACCCCCGCTACCAGCCTGGCAGGGCCACAGGAATTCAGCACGGATAACGTCACCGTCAATATCGATGCGCCGAAGAGCGTTCGCATCGGCGAGGAGTTCCGCGCTGGCTTCTCCATTGACCCCGTGGAGGTCGACCTGCCCTCGCTGCCATTGAGGGCGAAAATGGAGAGCGCTAGCCGCCTGAAGCTGGACATGGCGCTGCCGGCAGGCGTCGAGTTCCTGGGTGCAGAGATCGACGAGTCGAAGTCCAACCTGAAGGGCATGAAGATCCTCCAGGTGGATGCCGCGGGCAACCCTAGCTCTACTGGAGAGTTCCTCCGCGTGACCAGCTCCGATAACGCCACCATCGGCAATGGCCCGAACTCTTCCCGCAACCGCGAGGGCGGGATCAAGTACACGCTGAATGGCTCCAAGATCGACCTGCGCTTCCCGGAGATCACGCTGCGCCTCAAGGCGAAGACCGCCGGGGAGAAGGCGCTGGGCGTTCGCACCCAGGGAGAGGCGGGCACCTTCGCCAGGGACGAGAACTTCCTCACGATGCTGGGCAGGGTCTCGGCCCCCTTGGTTGGCACCATCTGGGCCCCGGTGCAGTGCTCGCCCCGTGCTAGCGCTGGCGCACCGCTGGACTCCCGTGCCGCCAAGCTGGCGAGCGTCACCGTTGAGGACGCCTCCGAGGTGGCCCTGAACCTCGAAGCCACCGGCACTCCGGTCGCCGGCCAGCCCGCAACCCTGAGCGCTCGCCTCGAGCCTGCGGCCGAGGGCACCGTGGAGTTCACCTCCGGTTCCCTGAAGACCAGCGCCCCAGTGGTCGATGGCGTGGCCACCGCTGAGCTGACCTTCCCCATCACGGGCGAGCACGAGGTCAAGGCCAACTTCCAGCCGAAGAACTCCGGTGAATTCAAGCCAGCCACGGCCACCACCACCGTGACGGTCGCGGGCCAGGACGCCGGCCTGAACGTCGAGGTTCCCGAGAATGCCCCGGCGCGTTCGCGCGTGGAGGTCAAGGCCACCGTGGCGCAGGGCGCTGAGGGCACCGTCCGCTTCCGCCTGGGTGATTCGACGGTGACGGCGAGGGTCAACGATGGTGTCGCCACCGCTGAGCTGCCCACCGGACCGAACCCAGGCCAGCAGGAGATCACCGCGGAGTTCACCCCCGCGCCACGCAGCGCATTCGCGGCGGGCACGGCCAGCGCTCCGATCACGATCGATGCGGTCACCGGTACAACGATCGAGCTGAGCGCGGACCAGACCGGCCCAGTTCGCCCCGGTCAGCCGGTCAACATTAGCGCCACCGTCACCCCTGCCGAGAACACTGAGCGGGCAGAAGGCACCGTGGAGTTCCTCATCGACGGCGAGCGGATCACCCGCCCGCTGGAGGACCACGCCACCAGCGTGGAGTTCACCCCAGACCGCGAAGGCGATTTCCCGGTGGAGGCCAAGTTCATCCCGGCGGATGACACTCAAACCCCCGCCGAGGATGTGCTGACTGTGCAGGTGAAGGGCGCTACCAAGACCCAGCTGGAGGTCGACGCCCCGCAGGGCGTCGAGCCTCTGGTTGAGGCCCCGACCACCGTGACCGTGACTCCGGCGGCTGCTGGCACCGTCACCGCAGTGATCGACGGGCGCCGCATCTCCGCGGAGGTTCAGGAGGACGCGGGTACAGCCACCCTGCCGCTGGTGTTCCCACGCGAAGGGGAATTCGAGGTCCCTATCACCTTCGTCCCGGCTAACCCGGCAGACGCGAAGCGGGCGACGACCACCACGACGATCACCGTGGCTGCCCCGGCAGCGAGCGACGTCGCGATCGCCCTCGACGGGCCGGATGCCGCGGAGAAGGGCCAGAGCACGAGCTACACCGCAACCCTCACCCCAGAGGTCGGTAGCCAGCGCAGCGTGACGGGCTTCCTGGAGATCCTCATCGACGGCAAGCCGGTCACCAAGGACGGCGAGCCTGCCCGCATCCCGGTTGTCGAGGGAATCGCGGAGTTCGACGTGCTGTGGAACCGCGCCGGCGCGCAAGAGCTCACTGCGGTCTTCCACAATGCCTCCGGCGAGGAGGTCTCCCGCACGGCGACGACTGTGACCGTGGCAGGCGATACCGGCACGCCGGGCGACGGGAATAACCAGAACCCCGGCGATGGCAATGACAACCAGGTGTCACCGGGTGGCTCCAGCTCCTCGGCGACCAACCCCTTCGCCCCGCTGATCGACTTCTTCCGCATGCTGTGGGAGTGGCTGACCTCGCTGTTCTCCGGTGGGGGTTCCTCCTCCAGCAGCTCTAGCGCGTCCCGTGACTAAGCCCTCCCCCACTCCTACTCCTGCAAGGACTTTTCTATGACTCTGTTGCCTTCTCGTCGCTCGGGCCGCCTCGCCCTGGGCGCCATCACCTCCCTGTCCCTGAGTTTCACGCTGCTTTCCGCTGCCCCCATGAGTGCTGCCGCGCCGGTCAAGAAGTCGGTGCGGGTCAACCACCAGTGCGTTGAGGACAAGGGAACCTTGTCCACTGGTTCTGGATTGACGCTTTCACCGGATAATGTCGCCGTCGAGTACCCGGAGACCGTGCTGCCGGGCCAGACCTTCACCGTCAAGGTCCAGCCAGGCGGGATGCGCACCGGCGACAAGGACACGGGGCGGATGAAGTACGACATCGCGCTGCCCCAGGGGGTGAAGATCAGCAACCTGCGACTCGATGGCGGGGCCTCCGGGTTGAACGCGAACCCGGCAGCCGTGGTGCAGCGCGTTGACGCCTCGGGCAAGCCCAATGCCAATGGCGCTTTCGCCCGCATCTGGGACGGCGCGCACTCGGTGAATAACGGCGGTCAGGAAAACGACAACTGGGGATTGAGGACCGGTCGCGCTGGCCTGGCGGTGGATAGGAAAAAGTCCTTCCGCCTGCCACGGATTGCCTTCGATGTCACCGCCCCCACCACGGTCGGTTCGAAGATCGTGACCGGCCTGCGAGCAGCAGGCACCGGCGCGGGCCCCGCCAGCAAGGAGAATCGGGACAACACGCTCTCCATGCTCGCCAGATCCCTCCGTACTGACGCGGTCTACTGCACCGCGGATGCCGCTGGCAAGACCCTCACCAGCACCACGGTGGCCCTGCGCGATACGCAGACCGAGTTTGATGAGACCTCAACCGACCTTGAGATCACCAGCGGCGAAGGGGAGGTCACCCTGAAGGCCCTCGTCAAGGGCACGGATGGCCAACCCATCACCGAGGGCAAGGTCGAATTCGATCTGGGCGACGGTCAGCGCCGCACCGTGGACGTTCGCGATGGTGTCGCGGAGCTGCGCTACACCTACGCCGAGCTGGCGGACCGCGAGTCCGTCAAGCACAAGGTTGTGGCCCGCTACCTGGGAGTCGAGGGGCGCACGGGTGCTTCGGAGGCAACCACGACGGTGACGGTCAACCCGAAGCCGCGCACCCCGCTGAAGGCCACCGTTGACCTCACAGGCGAGGTCGACGCTACTGCCCCAGCAGACGGCAAGCTGCCGCTGAACCTGCGCGCGGCCGTCGGCGCTGAGCTGGCTGATCCGGCAGCGGACCCGGACGCTGACACCACCCTCGAGGACGGCGTGGAAGTCGTCTTCTTCAACGGTGACCAGGAAATCGGCCGCGCGAAGACCGCCAACGGGGTGGCGGAACTGCAGACCACCGTGCCGGATGAGCCGGCCACGCTGCAGCTGCGCGCCGTCGTCGCGGACTTCGAGAACGACACCCAGGAGGTCTCCGGCGCCGAGGACACGCTTGAGCTGAAGGTCGCTCCGTTGTCGAAGACGACCCTGCAGCTGGGCTCGGTCGAACCGGCCTTGGTCGGCGAGAAGCGGACGCTGAGCGCTCGCTACGAGGTGTCCGCGGGTTCCCCCGAGGGCGCCGAGGTGATCTTCCGCGCCAATGGGATTCGCGTGGGCACCGCGCAGACCGACGCTGAGGGCAACGCGAGCGTGCAGCACGTCTTCGATCAGGCGGGTCCGCAGAAGATCACCGCGGAGGTTCGGGAGCGCGAAGTGGAGGGCCGGATCTTCAGCAAGGCTGTGGCAGAGCCCGTCACGTTCCAGGTTCTGGATGCCAAGGATGTGGAGACCGGGACTACGCTGACCCGCGAGGGTGTCTCGGTGGACCTGGATGCAACCCCGCTGACCGGCGATGCGGTGGCTTTCATCGCGAAGGTGACGGTCCAGGGTGAGGAAAAGATCACGGAGGGAGCCACGGTCTCCTTCTTCGACGGCGAGAAGTTCCTGGGCACCGCGCCGATTGACCCGGCTACCGGGGAGGCTCGCTTCGAGTACCGCTTCCCGACCCGCGGTGAGCACCAGGTGCGCGCGGTCTTCGGCGGCCAGGAGGTCGTCAATGACGAGGGCGTGGTCACGGCTGTTTTGAAGCCTTCCACCTCCGAGGAGCTCACCGTGGAGGTCAAGGCCCACGAGATCGAGGTTGAGGACACCCCCGGTGCCGGTGACGGCAACGACGATGACAACGGCGATAACGGTGGCAACGGCGATCAGAATCAGGGCGGTTCGGACGGCTCCGATATGGGCTCGGCGGACGGTTCGATCCTGCGCAAGCTGCTGATTGCGCTCGGTGCGATCGGCGTGATCAGTGCGGTGATCGCTGCGGTGATGCACGTTCTGAACCAGCGCTAAGCGGCCTAGTGTGAACCCAGGGTGCGGACCCCGCGCCCTGGGTTTTTCTTTGTTTCCCTCAACCGGCGCCCATCCCCTCTGAACGCCTGCCTCTGCTTCTGGTGTGAGGCGGAGGTTCGTGCCCGCCCGGGGATAGCGGTTCTTGGCATCGAGATCCTGCCGGCGCGGCATGTAATGCAAAGCAGAAAGGGCGGGCTCAGCGTTATGTGCTGAGCCCGCCCCTTCTTTATGCGCCTACCCCCTGAGCTGGGTGGCGCGATGCACGCGCCACTCCCCTGCCTAGGTTTGACCTTTAGGCGGTCTTGCGGCGGCCGAGTAGGAGGCCCGCGCCTGCGAGCGCGGCACCGATGAGCCCCAGAAGGCCCACGCCGTAGCCGCCGGTCTTGGGGAGCGTTCCGGACGCGGTATCGACAACCGTCAGGATCATCGCCTCGCCCGTGCCGCTTGTTGTGATCAGACCGTTGCTCGTACCAGCCGAAATCGTGTATTTCTCGGTGTTCTGATCCATTGCGATTTCGAACTTGACAGGGTGCGGCAGCAGGTTCAGACCCTTCGGCGCTTTGGTTTCCACGAGGAAGAACGTGCCGGTTGTCTTGACCTCAATCGATTCCTGGCCAGGCTTGATGGTGTACAGCGGTTTTCCAGCGCTGTAGTCAGGCTTGCCGTCCTTAGCCGGGTAGATCTCAAAGGTCGCGCCGCCCAGTCCTGGCATTTCTGTGATCTTGCCGTCCTTATACTGGGCCTTTTTGAAGGTCAGCTTTCCTTTCGCTTCCGGCGTCTTGTAGTTGTCAACCACACACGACACACGTGACAGCTTCTTGTCCTTTTCACTCATGTTCACGGTGAAGCCGAACTCGCCGACATTCTGGACTGGAATCTGTACGGTGTTGCCTTCACGAGTTTCGTGGCAGACAGCGTTGGCATTGTCGCGTTTGTACAGCGAGTAGCCCGGCTGCTGGCTTTCAACAAGTGTGAGTTTTTGCTCTTCTTCACTTTGGATTCCCCAGCGTGCGGTGCCTCGGTCTTCGTCCCGCGACGAAGTGACTTTGCGCCACTGCGTGACGAGTGAACCATTTCCGGGATCAATGACCTTTTGACCGTTAGCCGACAGGGTGAACTCCCAGCCGGGTTCACCGTCGGACAGAACCTTGCCGTTCTCATCGACGATGCGCTTCTTGACGATTACTTCGCCGTTGCACTTCTTGGTGAGGTCCTGAGCCATCGACTTCATCTGTGCGGCCAGTTTTCCATAGCCTTCGATGCGAACCGTGTCCCCAGTACCCGAGATGTCTTCACCCATTTGCTTGACGTCACGTGTACCGTAGGTCCACCTCGATTGATTGAGAGTGATCGTCTCCTGTCTCCCATTGGGCATACGCTCAAACACTTGCAAGGTCTGGCTGCCTGCCGCGTCGTACGCCATTTTCAGATTCGCCAAGGTGTCAGTGTTGATGTAATTGGCGTGCAAAGCCTTCGGGTGATCACTTCGAATTTTGTAGTAGATGCCTGGGGCTTGTCCCGGATCTGCTGTCCAGGCAATGCGTTTGGCGTCTTTGAGCACAAGATCATTCTGCACAACGGGGCGTTGGCTGCTTCGTCCGCCAAGTGTCAGATCAACCATGAGCGGGACAACGCGCGTGCCAGCTTTTTTCAGTTCGTTCGCTGCGGCAATTGCATCGTTGAGTGCACTTGCCTGGACGAACTCTGCACCGATTCCTTTGCTTTTTATCGTGCTCGATGTCGTAGGCATACCGTCGGTAATGAAGTACACGACGTCATAGTTCCCAGCTTTGACCTGTTGCAAACCAGCTTGCCAGTTCGTCCCGCTGTTGCCCGGGTTATAAGCCCAGTTTTCGACGAGTTGTTTTGCCTGGTTGACTCCTGCTTCTGTCTGCATGGAAATGTAGGGCGGGTTGTTGCCAACGGTCGATCCTGCGCCATTCGCTGGAGCGCTACTCGCAAAGTTGTAAATACCGAGCTCTGCGGGGGTGCCTGCGAGAGCATCGATGAAGGCTTTTGTCGCTTTTTTCGACTCATCGAAACCATTCGCATTGTCCGCGTGACTCAACGACGTCGACAGGTCAGCGACAACCGCAATGCGCAGGCCACAGATCATGGGAATCTGAGGGTTCGCTACGCGCCCGTGCACCCAGTCCGCTCCGTCCGGCGGGGAAATGATGGGTGGGTCAGTGGGATCTGCAGACTTTGTGCCGTAAGCGTCCAGCTCAACTTCGAGCTTCTTGTTCTGGGCGAGGTTGTTGGTGAATGTGAACACTGCGTCCTTGGGAAGAAACGCCGAGTCGACCTGTTTGCCGCTCTTCATCGGCACAACGTCCATTGTGATGTAGCCGTTGCCGATTTTGACGTTGCGCTTCTGCAACGTCACACCGTCTTCGATCTTGTCGACCGTCAGCTGGTAGTGCTGCGGATCGAGGAACGTCGCGTCGGTTTTGATGCGCACGGTGATGTAGTTCAGCTTCGCGTCTTCCCCAACCTTCGCGGTGAAGCTGTTTGGCTTCTTGGGGTCGACGGGATCACCTTGCAGAGCAAAGCCATGACCGGTCGCCTTGAATGCGCGTGTTGCGCCATCCGGCAGGGTTGGCTGGTCATCTGAGCAGTCTTTCACCGCGCCGCTGAAGTCGAAGGACCACTCGGCCTCCGCATCGGCAGCGAACTGGTATCCCTCCTGGGGCTTGGCGGTGACCTTAACGGTGGCCTTTTTTCCCTCGTAGAAGTGCTGACCGGCTTGCTTGCGCTCGCCACCAATGAAGTAGTCGACACCCTTCGTGTCTGGAATGTTGATGTAGCCCTTCTCAACACACGATGGCGCGGTGGCTGGATCAACTGCGGTTGGCGCCGCAGGAGTCACGGACGCCCCCGGGTTCGGTTCCGGAGTTGGCTCTGGGTCAGGCTGCGGCTCCGGGTTCGGCTCGGTTGGCGGAGGGGTACTGCCGCTCAAAGTGCCCTTCGGGCTAACGGACACCGTTCCCGATACTTTAGGCGCAGTAAAGTACGGCGAAATTCTAATGATTTCGCCCTTTTTCACTGCAATATTCAGACCATCATGGGTAACCGTCAACGGAGCTTGCTGTGCACTGCCCGATGGTGAAATTTTCGGGGAAAGTGTAGTGTTCCCGACCTTCAGCTCGTATGCCTGCAGCCAGCCAGATCCACCAATTTGAAAATCAAGGCTCGTGATCGTGGCGTCTTCCTCAACCGTGAACTCGAACGGCGGGTTGTACTTTCTGGTATCCAGGTTTTTGAAGTCTCGCTTTTGTGGGCTCACCGGGATCGCCGTGGCCTGCGCCTGCGCAACAGGGGCCGGCAGGCTCGGCAGCGCGCCCGGGACAGCGACGCCGAAAATCAGCGCGAGCGCGGCGGTCAGCGCGGCCGCTACACCCATGAACTTTGTTTTCATTGTCGCTACCCTTCTTGCTTTCGCTTCTTCGTGATCAACAGCATCAACAGTCCGGCGCCCATCAGCGCCACCGCGGCGAGGACAAGCCCGACGATCTGCACACCAGTCATCGCCAGGTCGCCCTGTCCGCGTTCTTGCTCATCACCCGGCCCGGGGGTCTCCCCTGGTGGCGGGGTCTCACCCGGCGGGGTGTCCCCTGGGGGCGGGGTGGTAGGCGGCGTCGACGGTGGCGTCCCCGGTGGGGTCGACGGCGGCGTCGTCGGAGGTTCGGTCGGCGGGGTGGTCGGCGGAACCGTCGTATTCGTCTTCGCCACGATCACGCCCTCCACCGGGCGAGGGTTATCAGCGACGGTGTGGAAAGGCACCGCCACGAGGAAGGGCTCGATTTCCCGGTACTCCCCCGCCGCAGCACCAGTCGGCGCCTGGGAGGTGACCAGGTAGATGCCCTTCTCGAGCCCCTGGAAGCGGACCTGGCCGGCGTCGTTGGTCACGGCCGTGATCGTGCGGTCGGTCGGCCAGTTCGCGATCTTGTCAGCACTGGTATTGCGGATCTTCGCCATGTCCGCAGCGTTCTCCGGGTCGATGCCTTTCAGCCGCTCCAGCTTGATGGTCACGCCCGCGACCTTGCCCGTGGCTGGGCTGAGTGGATCGCCATTGCCCGGGGAGAGCGTGATGCTCAGCGTGTCGGTCCCGTAGTCGCGGGACACGCCGGGCTGATCGCTCAGCCCAGCAACCTTGGCTGCATCGGCGATACCGACGGCACCGTGTGCGCCGCCGAGCAGGCCAGCGCTGAGGGCGATGGCCACCACAAGGCTGCGGCTGATCCGCACCGCGCGTGCGTGGCTAGTCATCTGATCCAGCCCCTTCGTTATTCATCGTCTCTGTCGTTTCTTGGGATTCGTTATCTCGCTTTTGCTTCAGCAGCCACCGCAGCAGCAGGAGCAGCACCAGCGCTGCTGCCGCGACGAGGGCGTACATCCACCACTGCCACCCAGCACCGTGGTTCTTGTCGAAGATCTCGTGGTCCGATTCGTCCAGCGGAACCTGGTGGCCGCGCACCAGCAGACGGTGCGTGTTGATCCCGTAGGGGGTGCAGGTAATCAGGGTGATGTAGTCCTTGTCCTGCTCCGGGCGGAGGTCCTCGGTTTCGGTGGGGAGCACAACCTTGATCTGGTCGACCACGTACTTCAGTTTCTCGCCGGAGACCTGGACGTAGAAGGCATCACCCTTCTCCGCCTTGTTGAGGTGATCGAACATGGTGGAGTTCGCCAGGCCCGTGTGGCCAGTGATCACCGAGTGCGTGCCCTTACCGCCGACCGGCAGGTCGGAGCCGAAGAGATGCCCCAATCCCTTTTGCAAAGTGTCGTTATCTGTCCCGTGGAAGATCGGCAGGTCTGCCTTGATCTTGGGGAAGATGAGGCGCGCCATCGCGTCGTTCGCGTCGAGTTGGTCCAGGTATTCCTGGTAGTCCGGGTTGTTCTCGTCGAAGCGGGCGAGCCAGGGGTCGAGGATGGGGCCGGTGGTTCGGTTCTCGTTGTATTCGTGGGCGTTATCCCACTGCGTGTTTTTGACTTCTTCTGGGATGCTTTTTTCGAGTTCCGCGTAGTCTTGCGCGACCTTCGTGGCGACGTAGTTGTTCCACAGGGTGGACGTCACCGGGTACAGCATCACGAGCACCCCGAGGATCACGAGCACCGCGGCCAGCACGGGGCTGGTCTTGGTGCTGTTGGCACGGCGTGGTTCCTTCTTCGGTTCCGCGTCGGTGCTGAGGGTGTGATCCACGGGGTACTCCTGGGGCTGGTTCTGCTTGAGCTTGCTTGGGTGAAACCTTCACCCGTGGAGTTGTCCGTTGGGTGAAGGTTTTACCGGTTCAGCGGGCTATTAGTTCTTAGCGCCGCGGCGTGCGAACCATGCACCGGCTGCCACGATGGCGGCACCGATGGCGGCCAGGATGCCGACACCCATGCCACCGGTCATTGGCAGGTTCGGGGTGTCGCGCTTAATGTTCTCAATCTCGGAGACGAGGGTTACCGCGTCGTCGCCCTCACCAGTCTTCGAAATCTCTGCACGGGTGAAGTTGATTTCAATCGGCTTGTCGAGCTTGGCGTAACCAGCCGGAGCCTTGGTCTCCTTCAGGCAGAACTTCTTGGTTGCGGGAGCTTCCTTGTTGTCCTCGAAGTCGGTGACGTGCAGACCATCGATGATGAAGGTGCCGTCAGCACCGGTGGTCCACTTGTCTGCACCGTTGACGGTCAGCGGATTCTCGCCCAGTTCGGTGGCGGAGGTGCACTGGTAGAGCTCGAACTCTGCACCCTCGAGGACCTTGCCCTTTTCCTCGCCATCCTTCTTCACGACCTTGAGCTTGCCGTGGTAAGTGACGACCTCGTTGGTCTTGTTCTTGACCTCGTTGTCGGTGTTCGGGTTGTTGAAGATGACGTCAGCCTGGTTCTTCAGCGCAGTGGTGTCACCGACGGTGGTGCGCTTGGTTTCGAAGGTCAGGGACAGCCTGTCACCGGAGTTCACCTTCGCCAGGCCCTGTTCGGTCAGGGTGACTACCAGCTTGTTGCCGTTAGCCTTCGGGTCGTTGACCGTGTAGTCCCCCTCGCCGAGAGCGGTGTTACCAGCCTTAACCTCGGTGACCTTCTGGAAGTCCAGGCGCTGGTCCAGCTGATCCTCGAAGCGGAAGGCGGTCAGCTTCTTGCCCTCGCCCCAGGTCGGAGCGTCCGCGTTGATGGTGTAGGTGTACGCGTCCTGGATGTTCTTGTCGGCATCCTTGACGGTCTTCTCGGTCTTGGTCTCGGTGTTCTTCGGGTATGCGACGACGTCGTAGTTCCAGGCGTCGGATGCCTCGTTGACCATCGGGATGGAAACGATGAACGGTGCACCGGAAACAATGCCAGCCGGAGCATCGGTCTCCTCAACCAGGTAGATACCCAGCGGCAGGTCCGAGAACTTGGCTTCACCCTGACCTGATGTTGTCTTTTCATAGGTCGTGGTGGTCTTATCAGTGTCCTTGACGTCAGCCGCGGTCTTCGGGAAGTTCGTCCAATCGCCGTTCTGCAGGTCGAAGTTCAGCTTCGTGATCTTGAAGGTCACGCCGTTAAGTGCCTCACCCGGCACGTTCTGCATTTCCTTACCGGTGGCCGCATCGCTTGACTCAGCACCCTTCTTCTTGAAGAGAGTCAAGGAGCCCTTCTTGCTGAAGTCGATGTTGCCCTTCTGGACCTGGGCTTCAGCTGCCGGGCTGTCCTGCGCAACGGCGATCGAACCCGGGGCAGCGATACCCAAGGAGAGACCAGCGATGGCGGCGAAAGTGACCGAACGAATGGTCAGAGAGTTCTTCTTCACTGGAGTGAATTCCTTTACATCAGTAGTGACTGGAGCGCCCAGCGCCCCTCGACGTTCAGCGACCCGCTCCGGTTAGCTGCTTTTAAGCTTGCCGCCCTTTCGGCCACGACACCTTAAAATTCGCTGGTGGTCACACGGACCCAAAACCCCTTTGTTGACAGATCACCTTTGTTGTGGTGTCACCAATTTTCGAGTTTCAGTCCCGCGATCCCCACCTTGTGGATCGCACACATTTAACATATAACAAACGCCGCATCTCCAGTATCCCCGCAGCTAAAACGTATTGAGGCATACATTATTCCTCCCCCAAAACGAACCCACCGGGCGCAACATAAAACTCACCCTACCTGGACTGTTGAACATTCTTTCTTTATAAATGCACAAGCAATAACCTCCCCCCTAATTGGGGTACAAATCGATAAGGGTCTCACAGGAAAAATTGAGCCTTTCCGGACCTCACAGCGAAGAATAGACTTCAGTTCTCCAGGCTCAACCGGAGCGAACACTAGCCCCTTCAACAGAAGTTAAGACCAATGACAGACCAATCCCCAGCGCCGAACACGACGGACGCGCCCCCGGTCCGCCGAGGCAAGAAACTGAACGTCAACGCGATCATCGCCGTCGTCCTCATCCTTGCTGGCCTGGGCGTGCTGCTGTATCCGGTGCTCGCCACACAGTGGAATAACTACCAGCAGTCCCGCGCCGCCGAGGCCTACTCACAGCTGGAAAAGGGTGTCCCACCGGAGATCCTCAACAAGGCCTGGGAGGAGGCCCAGCAGTACAACGCCAACCTTGGGGACATCGACCCCGGCGATGCGTGGACCAGCTCCGATGACGAGAACTCCCCCGCCTACCAGCGTTACCTGAAGTACCTCTCCGTCCTGAACGACACCGAGGCCATGGGCCGCATCGTGCTGCCCTCCATCAAGTCCGACCTGCCGATCTTCCACGGCACCTCCGACCGGGTACTGGCCCGCGGGGTGGGCCACCTCTACGGCACGGATCTACCCGTCGGCGCACCAGGGGAGCTCGGTGAGGATGGCTCCATCCCGCCCGCCCCACCGGAGGGCCGGCTGTCCGCACTGTCTGCCCACACTGGCCTGCAGAACGCCACCCTGTGGGACAACCTCGACCAGATCGAGAAGGGCGACCCGGTCTACGTCGCCGCAGCGGGCGAGAAGCTGAAGTACGAGGTCCGGGACATCGAGGTCGTCACCCCGGATAAGACCAGCCTGCTGCGCCGAACGCCGAACAAAGACCTGCTCACGCTCATCACCTGCACCCCCTATGGCGTCAACACACACCGGCTGATTATCACCGCCGAGCGCGTGCCGATGGACCCGCAGGAGGAATCGGTCTTCGACGGGCAGGGCACCACCTGGCAGTGGTGGATGTGGGCCATCCTCGCCGCCGCGGCAATCATTCTGTTGCTGCTGATCCGCTGGTGGTGGAAGAACTTCCGCAAGCAGAAGGGCGAAGAGGAACCCGCAACCTCCGGCGCTGGGGACACCACGGAGAGTTAACGGGCTTTTGCCTGGTGCCTTGATTAGCATCATGAACTCATGAGCTCATCTTCCTCTCAGGCTTCTACTACCCGCCGCCTCACCACCACCGGTGCAGTCGCCCTGGCGGTGGCCACCGCCACAACCCTGGCCACCGCACCGGCCTCCGCCGCTCCCCGCCCAGTGCAGGACCCCCAGGGCTTCATCGTCTCCCCGGCGCGCACCCAGATCAGCTTCACCCACTCCCCCACCGGCTTCGTCGCCGGCACCCGCAACCAGCACGAGGCACGCCCCGGGCTATCCATCGTGAAGCTCTACATCGCGGATTACGTGTTTAAGCACGGCACGCCCGCGGATAAGGCCCGCGCCTCCGAGATGATCCGCACCTCCAACGACGCGATCGCCTCCCAGCTCTACCGCAAGTATCCGCAGTCCATCTCCGCGACCGCGCGGACCTACGGGCTGCGCAACACCCACTCGAACGCGCACTGGGGCTACGCCCGCACCTCCTCCTACGACTCCATGAAGTTCGTGGAGGCCAAGAAGCGGCGCAACTACAACGACCCGGTGCTCGTCGCGATGCGGCAGGCCACCCCGCGCGCCGCGGACGGCTACGCCCAGGACTACGGCACCGCCGTCCTGCCGGGTGCGGTGGGCACGAAGTGGGGTTGGTCGGACGACCGCCGCAGCGTCCACGCCTCCGTGACCTACGGGCGGGACTTCACCGTCTCCGCGAATACCTGGGGCAACAAGCATGCCCTGACCAACGACGTCCGCGGCGCCTTCCGCGGCACCATGGGTGCGCCCGCTCGCCCGGCGCCAGGGCGACCACTCACCCCGGCGCAGCAGGCCGCGACCAATTGGGCCAATGACATGGAACGCGCTGCCCTCAACGCGCCAGGCTCCTCCGTGAACGAGCGCGCCATCCGCGATGCCCGGCGCGGCCTGGACCCGTGGATCATGCGGCTGCCCTAGCGTCTAACCAGCCCTAGCGCCGCACTAGCTCTAACGTCGCACCAGCCCCGCCACCGGAAGCCACTTCCCACTAGGTGAACACCCCCGCCCGGGCAATGGAACTGACATGTGTTCTGTTTCACGCTACACTGAGCCACATGATTTCCCCTCACCCGCGCAGCGGCGGCGCCATTCTCCTTATTAGCCGCGGCGGGGCCTAGTAGGTAGACACACCAAACCGACCGGCTCCCCGTCGCGGGGTTTTTGCATGCCGGTCGGTTTTTTCATTGCCACAGCACGACACCGACAACACTTAGGGAAGACACCATGAGCAACACCGACTCCTTCATCTCCGCACCAGCCCAGATCCAGACCCCCAACGGGGAGATCCCGGCCGACCAGCCCGCCTGGAACAAGCAGCGAACTCGCAGATGCCGAACCGCCGCTACCTGCCATTCTTCGAGGAAGTCGACCACATCACCCTGCCGGACCGCACCTGGCCAGATAAGGTCATCGACCGCGCCCCACAGTGGTGTGCCGTCGACCTGCGCGACGGCAACCAGGCCCTGATCGACCCCATGAGCCCAGAACGCAAGCGCCGCATGTTCGACATGCTGGTGGAGATGGGTTACAAGGAGATCGAGGTCGGCTTCCCGTCCGCATCCCAGACGGACTACGACTTCGTCCGCGAGATCATCGAAGAGAACAAGATCCCGGACGACGTCACCATCCAGGTCCTGGTCCAGGCCCGTGAGCACCTGATCCGCCGCACCTTCGAAGCCTGCGCCGGCGCGAAGAACGTCATCGTCCACTTCTACAACTCCACCTCCGAGCTGCAGCGCCGCGTCGTCTTCCGCAAGGACAAGGAAGGCATCAAGAAGCTGGCCACCGACGCAGCCCACCTGATCAAGGAAATCGCCCAGGACTACCCGGACACCAACTGGCGCTGGGAGTACTCCCCGGAGTCCTTCACCGGCACCGAGATCGAGTACGCCAAGGAAGTCTGCGACGCCGTCGTCGAGGTCATCGACCCGACCCCGGAGAACCCGATCATCATCAACCTGCCCTCCACGGTGGAGATGATCACCCCGAACGTCTACGCGGACTCCATCGAGTGGATGCACCGCAACCTGAACCGCCGCGACTCCATCATCCTCTCCCTGCACCCGCACAACGACCGCGGCGAGGGCGTGGCCGCCGCCGAGCTGGGCTACCTGGCCGGCGCCGACCGCATCGAGGGCTGCCTGTTCGGCAACGGTGAGCGCACCGGCAACGTCTGCCTGGTCACCCTGGGCCTGAACATGCTGACCCAGGGCGTGGACCCGCAGATCGACTTCTCCGACATCGACCAGATCCGCCGCACCGTGGAGTACTGCAACCAGCTGCGCGTCCCGGAGCGCCACCCGTACGGCGGTGAGCTGGTGTTCACCGCGTTCTCCGGCTCCCACCAGGACGCCATCAACAAGGGCCTGGCAGCCATGGCGGAACGCGACGCCGCCGAGGACACCCCGGAGGACCCGGCAAACGCGGACTCCGAGACCCTGACCGAGGCCGTCCGCAACGTCACCTGGGAGGTGCCGTACCTGCCGATCGACCCGAAGGACATCGGGCGCTCCTACGAGGCCGTGATCCGCGTGAACTCCCAGTCCGGTAAAGGCGGGGTCGCCTACATCATGAAGACCGACCACAACCTGGATCTGCCGCGCCCGATGCAGGTGGAGTTCTCCGGCATCGTCCAGGCAGTCACCGACGCCGAGGGCGGCGAGGTGAACCCGAAGGCCATGTGGGACATCTTCGCCACCGAGTACCTGGACCGCACCGCGCCGGTGGACGTGATCTCCACGACCGTCGACGGCGGTCAGAACGAGGGCGAGGAGTCCGCCGTAACCTCCCAGATCGAGTTCAACGGCGAGGCGAAGACCCTCAAGGGCCGCGGTAACGGCCCGATCGCCGCCTACTGCAACGCCCTGGAGTCCCTGGGCGTGGACGTGGAGGTCCAGGAGTACAACCAGCACGCCCGCACCAGCGGTGACGACGCCGAAGCCGCAGCCTACGTGCTGGCCGAGGTCAACGGGCAGCGCGTTTGGGGTGCCGGTATTGCGGGCTCAATTACCTACGCCTCCCTGAAGGCGGTGACCTCCGCGGTCAACCGCGCGCTGAATAGCTAACAGGGAGGCTCCTGGGGGACGGGGCGGGGCACGGGCGCATTGGTAGCGTTCCGGCCCCGCCCTTCGTCGTGCGTGGGGTGGGTGCGGGGAATAGCCCACGGGGCGCTATCCGGGATCGCGCGCCCGCGGGGTGGGTGCGGGGTGCGTGGACTAACATGGTTCCCAATGAATAACCAGCAGTTTTCGGATTCGGGAGACCGCCCCGCACCCCGTCGCCGCGCCCGCCGCAGGGTCAGCCGCCGCGCCGGCTCCCCGTCGGCGGCAGCCGTCGCCTCCGCATCCGCCGTCGAGGCCGCCGAAGCGCTCCGCCCGGGTAGCCGACGCTCGGACGCAGACGGCGCCAGCTACCCCACGACCAGCCGGGACGGCTCCGACCAGACCGGCTCCAACCAACCCAGCTCCGACCAGTCCGGCCCGGGGCACTCGGGTTCCGGCAGCGCAGGCGCAAACTCCGCAGGCACGAGCGCCGCGACGACCGGCAACGCCGCCGAACCCTCCGAGCACCCCAGCCCGGCCCACACCATCCCCATCCCGCCCAGCGTTGCGGACGCCCCCACCGTCGCGGTGGCCGTCACCACCAGCGGGATTCACCCGACCACGGCCCGGCTCATCGCCCTAGCCGGAGTCTACTACGACGCCGACGGCGCCGAGGTCGGCCACTTCGTCCAGGCCCTCAACCCCAGCGAGGACCCCGGCCCGTGGCACACGCACGGCTTCGACGCCGGCGAGCTCGCCCAGCAGATCGGTTTCGCCACCGCCGCCGCGGAGATCAAGGCAGCCCTCGACGGCCGCGAGGTGATCCTCCACGACGCCCCCTTCGCCTGGGGATTCATCACCCACGAGTTCCGCCGGGCCCAGCGGGCCGCCAACCGGGGCCGCGGGCGTGGCCGCTCCGGCAGGGGTCGTGGGCGCGGCCGCAGCAAGGCCATCCCCACCCCGGAACCGGCGGCACTGATCGACACCCTGGCCACCACACGTCGCCAGGAAATGCCCGCCGTCGACCCCCGCGCCCGGGCTGTCGCGCAGCTCTACCCACACAACGCCCCGGCCGATGCTCTCCCGGAGTTCGGCGCGGCGGCGTCCGACCAGCGGGCAGCAACCCCTGCCGAGGAGCTCCTGGTCGCCGACGCCCGCCTACTCGGGGCACTGCATGCCACGCAGCAGGAACGGGCAGACCAGGACGGCGGCGACGTCGTCCGCCTTGACCCCGAGGACCTGACCGCGGACCAGTTCGGTTTGCAGCGCAGCGCCATCCGCGTGGACGCCATCAATGCCCCGCGCCCGCTCGAGAACCCCGGCACCCCGGATCACGACGACGGCAGCTGGCAGCTCGTCGCGGGCATGGAATTCGTGGTCAGCCCGGACGTCGCCCGCGACCCCGACGAGCTCATCGAGCAGGGCGTGGCAGCCGGGCTGGTGTACTCCGAGAAGCTGAACCGCACCTCCAGCCTGGTGGTCTGCAATCAGAACTTCGAGCTGCGCGGCAAGGCCATGCACGCCGATCGGAAGGACATTCCGCTGCTCAGCGACGAGGAGTTCTTGGGCGCGCTCGAGGACGTCGCCGAAGGGACGCGGAACACCGACGCGGGCCGCGGTGGCGGGCAGCGGGGTGGTCAGCGTGGTGGTGGTCAACGAGGGAATGGCCAGCGCAGTGGGAGCGGTGGCGGCCGTGGCGGTAGTGGCCGTGGTGGTGGCCAGCGCTCCGGTGGTCGCGGCGGCGGCCGGTCTAGTTCGGGCGGCTCGGGGTCGGGCTCCGGTAACCGGCGCAAGCGCTCGCGCGGGGGACGTCGTCGTAGTGGCGGCGGCTCGCAGGGCGGCGGCCGTAACAACGACGGCGCTCACAACGGTTCCGGCAGCGGCAGCAGCCACGCCGGGAAGAACAACTCCGGTGCCCAGAAAACCGACAGCAAGAACCCGAAGAACACGGGGAAAAACAACTCCGAGCAGCCGAAACGTAAACGTAAGCGCGGTGGGCGCCGCCGTGGCCGCGGCGGACGCGGGTCGAACGGACAAGGCAGCAAGACTAACGTAGGCAAACGTGAAAACTAAGAATCCGAACGGCAACGGCGGCACCCGCCGCATGAGCCTGCGCAGCCGCATCGCCTGCCAGGCCGCAGACCTCGCGACGTGGGCGTCCCAAAAGACCGGCCGCGGCGCGGGCGGAATGATCGGCGGGCTCATCGCCAACGCCATCGACCCGAACCTCCTCGCGCAGCTCGGCCAGGGCCGCCCGACCGTGCTGGTCACCGGCACGAACGGCAAGTCCACGACCACCCGGATGCTCGCGCACGCGTTGGAGTCCCGCTACAGCGTCGCCACCAACGAGGGCGGCGACAACATGGACGCCGGCGTCATTTCCGCGCTGCTCGCAGGAAGGGACAAGGAGGTGGTCGCGCTCGAGGTCGACGAGCTCCACGTCCCGAATATCGCGGAGAAGCTGGACGCGGACGTGCTCGTCCTGCTCAACCTCACCCGCGACCAGCTGGACCGCGTGGGTGAGATCAACAAGATCGAACGCGCGCTGCGGGCCTGCGTGGAGGCGCGGCCGGACATGACGGTGATCGCGAACTGCGACGACGTCCAGGTCACCTCTGTGGCGTGGGACGCGCCGAACGTCGTGTGGGTCTCCGCCGGCGCCGGCTTCGTCGGGGATTCCACCAGCTGCCCGCGCACCGGCGGGCACATCGTGCGCACCGAGGACGACTGGTACGCGGTGAAGAAGCTCCCGGATGGGCGCGAGTTCCGCCGGCCCGAGCCGACCTGGTGGGTTGATAAGGCAGGGCTTGGCCATGCTGGGGACGGGACTGGTGCGGGTGACGCTGGCGCTGACGGGGCTGGTGCGGGTGCCACGACAAACGCGAGCGGGGAAACCCTGCCCATGAACCTGCAGCTCCCCGGCCGCGCCAACCGCGGCAATGCGGCCCAGGCGATCGCGACAGCCGTCGTCATGGACGTGCCAGTCAAGGATGCGCTGCGCGCCGCGGAGGAGGTCACGGACGTCGCCGGGCGCTACTCCCTTGTCGAATTCGAGGGCCGCACGCTGCGCCTCATGCTCGCGAAGAACCCCGCGGGCTGGCAGGAAGCGCTGTCGATGATTGACCGCGACGTGGACTCCGTTGTGATTGCCGTGAACGGGCAGGTCGCGGACGGTCAGGACCTCTCCTGGATTTGGGACGTCCGCTTCGAAGACTTCGAGGGGCAGCAGGTGCTCGCCGCGGGTGAACGCGGCACCGACCTGGCCGTGCGGCTGGGCTACGCCGGGGTGCGGCACACGCTGATCAAGGACACGGTCGATGCCGTGCTCGCGTGCCCGCCCGGGCGCGTGGAGGCGCTCGCGAACTACACCGCCTTCCGCGACCTGAAGCGCGAGCTGGAGCGGCGCGGCGCGACAACCGTCGGGGCTGATGAGGCCGTTGAAGCTGACGGCACGGACGCCACCAGCACCACCGGCGAGGCGACAACCACCGCGACCGAGGAGGACGCACGATAATGGCAGAGCTCAACATTGGCCTGGTACTGCCCGACGTGCTCGGCACCTACGGCGACGACGGCAACGCACTCGTGCTGCGGCAACGCGCCCGCCTGCGCGGCATCACCGCGGAGATCCACACCATCCGTTACGGGGAGGCTGTCCCGGAGACGCTTGACGTCTACACCCTGGGCGGCGGCGAGGACGTCGCCCAGCTGCTGGCCGCGGAGCACCTGCGCGCCGACGGTGGTCTGGTGCGCGCGGTTGGGTCGGGGCGGCCGGTGCTCGCCATTTGTGCGGGCCTGCAGGTGCTCGGCGAGTCCTTCCACGCTGGTGGAAAGCTTGCGGAAGGGCTCGGGCTGCTGGATGCGACGACATCCCAGCTGGGCGAGCGCATGATCGGCGAGCTGCACTCGGAGCCTTACCGGGGTGCGCGTGCGGGTGCCGGTGCGGGGACCAGCGCTGACGGTGCGAATGCTGGCGACGGGGCGGGCGCCCAGTCGCTGGCCGCTGACCTGAGCGAACTGACCGAGCCACTCACCGGCTTCGCCAACCACATGGGGGCGACGATTCTTGGTCCCGATGCGCGCCCGCTGGGCATCCTGCGGGCCCGCGGCGGGATGGTCGGAAACACGGACGCGCACGGTGTTGAGGCTGCTGACGTCGTCGTGAAGAACAGCGAGGAACAGCAACGCTACGAGGGCGCGGTGCAGGGTTCCGTGATCGCGACGTACATGCACGGGCCGGCGCTGGCGCGGAATCCGCAGCTCGCGGACGTGCTGCTCGCGCGTGCGCTCGGGACGACCGTGGCTGAGCTGCCGGAGCTGGGTGCCGGCAGCATCGCGGAGTTCGAGGGAGTCCCGGCCGGGGACGCTGGCCACGGCGCGGGCCGCGCTGCGAGCGCTGGCCGGGCGGGCGCTGGTGCAGGTGCTGATGCTGGTGCCGGGAGCCCGGACGGCCGTGAATTCGCGGCACAACTCACCGCTGAGGTGGAGCAGCTGCGCCGCGAGCGCCTGAGCTAGTCCCCAAGCGTCGCGTCCCTAGCCACGCGCGCCAACCTTCATGCGTTTTGCAGAGTTTGTTGTCGCTTTTGGATCAATTTCCGGCATTAAACTCTGCAAAACGCGGAGGGGGAGAGTAAAACACATCGGGCCCCGGGCCTAGCCCCGCGCCCCCTTCACGCGCGGCCCGCACGCCCCTTCACGCGCCAACCCCTTTGCGCACCCCTTCGCGCGCCCGCCCCGCGCCGGTCCCCGGCGGCCAGCGGGAGAGCGTCCGCGCCCTCGGTATATTCGATACACATGGTCGCCAATATCCACGATTGCATCATCGTCGGCGCCGGCCAGGCCGGGCTCTCCACCGCGTTCTACCTGCAAAGACGCGGGATCACCCCCGTGATCCTCGACAATCAGCCCGGCCCCGGCGCAGCGTGGCGGCACGTGTGGCCCTCCATGACGCTGTTCTCCACCCCGGGCTTCTCCAACATGTCGGGCATGCTGATGCCGAAGTACCGCGGGCCCGGGGACTACCCGGACGCCCAGCACGTCATCGACTATTTCACCGCGTACGAGCAACGTTATGGCTTCGACATTCGGCGTCCTGTTGACGTCCTGAAAGTAAACGCAGACACCGCGGGCGGCTTCGTCCTCGACACCAGCGAGGGCGAGTTCCGGGCGCGCACCGTCGTCGCAGCGACGGGCACGTGGTCGGCACCATTCGTCCCCTTCCTGCCCGGCACCTTCCGCGGGCGGCAGCGGCATTCCGCGACGTACCCGGGGCCGGAAGAGTTCCGCGGCAAGAAGGTCGCGGTGGTCGGCGCGGCGAACTCGGGGGCGCAGATCGCGGCGGAGTTGACGGACGTCGCGGAGGTCACCTGGTTCACCCGCCACGAGCCGCGGTGGATGCCCGACGACGTCGACGGGCGCGTCCTGTTCCGCCGGAATCGGGAACGCGCGCAGGCTGTTTTTGCTGGTGAGGACGACCCCGGCGGCGATCGTAATCTCGGGGAGATCGTGATGTTGCCGAAGGTGCTGGAGGCCCGGGATTCGGGTGCGCTGCGGGCAACACCAATGTTCGATTCGCTGGATGAGCTGACGGAGGCGGGCTTCGATGAGCTCGTGTGGTGCACGGGTTTCCGCCCGGCGGTGCGGCCGTTCCGCGAGCTGGTGCGGACGACGGATGCGGGGCGGTTGCGCTCCGTTGTATCCGGGTTTTACCTGGTGGGTCTCGGGGAGACGACGGGCCCCGGTTCCGGCACGATCATGGGTGTGCAGCCTTTCGCGCGCGAGGTGGCTGGGGAGATCGCGGAGGAGCTGGGCTAGAGCTTCAGCTGGGTGCGGCCCGCGAACGCGCGGGAGAGCGTGAGCTCGTCCACAAACTCCAAGTCCCCGCCCATGGGAATCCCGCTGGCCAGGCGCGAAACTGTCAGCCCTGGGAACTCCTTCAGCAACCGCCCCAGGTAGGAGGCAGTGGCCTCGCCCTCAGTGTTCGGGTCGGTGGCGATAATGACCTCGGTGATCTCGGGGGCTTCGCGGTACTCGACGTCGTCGGCAGTGTTCTCGCCGCCGGCCCCACCAGCAGCGCCCGAGCCAGCGCCCTGGCTGCCCACACTCGCGCTGTTACCGCCCGCACCCGAACCCGTGCCAGAGCCGTCACCAGCAGCGCCCGCACCCGCGCCCCCATGGCCCAAGCCAGCCCCACCAGCGCCGCCGTCCATCAGCGACCCCTGCACCGGCCCGCCGGCCGACGCGTGCGGCGCACTCACCGCCACATCCGGCAGCACGCCACCGATCCGCTGCACCAGCGCGGTCACGTTCAGCTCCCCCGGCCCCACACCATTCAGCGGGTCCAGCGCTCCGCCGAGCACGTGGTACCTGCCCCGGTACTCACCGGTGCGCTCGATGACCTGAATATCCTTCGGCTCCTCAACCACGCACACCAGGCTGGCGTCCCTGGAGGAATCCGCGCAGATGCGGCAGACGTCCTCCTGGGAGATGTTGTGGCAGATACGGCAAAACGCCACGCCGGAGGGCAGATTCCCCAGCGCGGCTTGGAAACGTTCGATGTCCTCGCCGGTCGCGGTTTCCAGCAGGTGGAGGGCAATGCGCTGCGCGCTTTTCGGCCCGATGCCTGGGAGGCTGGCGAACTCGTCGATGACGTCCTGAAGCGGACCTTCAAACAAAGTGAGCTTTCCCCGTTTCGTCTGTGGCGTTTAGCCGTAGTGCGTGCCCCGCGCGCACCCGCCCCCATGGGCCGCGCGGGTTCGAAGTGTTAGAAAGGCAGTCCGCCGCCACCGAGGTCAGCCAGCGGGCCCATCTTCTCCTGGGCGAGGTCCTGCAGCTTCTGGTTGGCGTCCTGGAATGCGCCGATGATGAGGTCCTGGAGGGTTTCGACGTCCTCCGGGTCCACGACCTCCGGGTCGATCTTCAGGTCCTGGACTTCGCCGCCGCCGGAGAGCACGAGGGTGACCTTGCCGTTGCCGGCTTCACCAACGATGGAGGACGCGACAATTTCCGCCTGCGCCTCCTGCAGCTGCTTCTGCATGCGCTGGGCCTGGGCCATGATGTCGTTCATGTTTGGCTGAGACATTTTCCTTGTTCCTTCGCTTCTCGGTTTCTAGGGTTTTTGTTCTTCTTCGGCTGCCACTTTACCCATTCGGTCGGAGGTTGTCGGTGGCAGTTCACTGTGTATTTTCCTGTGCGTTTTCCTAGCGTGTGCGCTCGCCGCCGAGGATGTTTTCGATGAGCTCACCCGCGATCTCCAGGGCGGGCCGCGTTTCGCGTTTCCCGGCCTCACCCGTGGCGAGGTCGTCCATGATTTCGTCTTGCTGCCTGCGGAGGGCTTCCTCTGGGTCGGTGGGTTGGGTCCTTTGATTTGGGACGTCAACCCCTTGGCCTCCGAAAGCGCTACCGTTGTTGGGCTGCCCGGCGGGGTGTGGGCCGCCCGACTGGTCGCCCTGTGGGGCTCCGCCGGCCGGCCCGGGGCCTGCGTTGCCTGCATCTGGTGCGGGGCCGTTGGGGTAGCCGCCGGGGCCGGAGTCCCAGGGGTCCTCCGGAGGTTCGTCCGGGAGGGGCACGCCGTTGAAGCCGTTGGCGAGCTTGTATTCCCTGCTGGCGGCGTATTTCGCGGCGCGGGCACGCCAGCCGCTCTGGGGCTTGGCCTCTTCTTGATGGCTTGGCCCCTGGGGGGCTGGGGTTGGGGCCGTTGCCTGGGCAGCGCTGGCTTCGGCCATGCGACGGGCGCGCTCGAGGGCGCTGCTGCCCGCGCTGGGCTGGGAAGTCTGGGCCGGCTGAGTTGGCTGGCTGGCCTGCTTCGGCGCAGTCTGGCTTGCTCCAGCTTCTCCACCCGGCGCGAACTGGTCGGACTGCGTCGGGGCAGCCTGGCCCGCACCGGCCTCCTCGCCTGGCTCGTGCCTGCCGGCATCGCTCACACCGGTCGGTGCAGGCGACGCAGCCTGCGAGGAGTCCGCCTGGCTGTGCTGACTGGGCTCTGTCTGGCTTGCCGTTGGCTGGCTTAACGCTGACTCGCTAGCCTCCGCACCGTTGGCGCTGTTCCCGCTGGTCGTGCTGGTTAGTGTTGCCGACTCAGCCGGGGCCTCCTCAGCTGAGCCGGCCTGGGCTTTTCCCGGGTTAGTCCCGCCAACGGTGGCGACCACCGTGTGCGCGGTGCCGAGGACCTCCTCGGCCGCCTTGCTATAAATCGGTGCGTTGCGGTCGCTGTTGACGAACTTCGCCAGCGCGCCCGTGGCGTGCTCCACCACGATCTGATCCGCGGTGGGTTGCTCTGCTGCCAGGGTGGCGTCGCGGCCAGCGATCCACGCGCTCAGGTCGTGCTCGCGCACCTTTTCGAGGATCTGTTGCCAGGCCTGCTCGTCGACGTGCGCGGCTTCGCCGGATGGCGCAGCCTCGGTGTTCGCAGCAGCCTCGGTGGGTTGTGTAGCCTCGGCGGGCGCCTCAGCAGGTTCCCCGGACGGCTGCCCGGAAGGTTGCTCGGGGTTCTCGGCCTGGGAATTTCCAGGCTGAGACTGCTGAGCACGAGTCTCTTCACCGCTGGTCGCTGGGCTGGCCTGCGACTGCGACACAGCACCAGCGCCCTGACTCTGATCCGCAGCCGCCCGCTGCGGTGCCTGACCTGCAGACGGCTGCGGTGCTTGACCCGCGTTCGCGCGGGCGGCGGCACGGCGGCGGTCCATGATCTCCCGTGCCTCGCGGGCCTGGGCGATCGCCGGGTCTTCATCCGGAGCACCGGCAGTGCTGTTCTCCTGCCCGGCAGCCTGCGCTGAATCATTCACATCTTGCGCCGCTGCTGCAGCACCCTGCTGTTCCTGCGCGTCATTCGCAGGCTGCTGGGCACGAGCTGCCTCCGCGGCCTCCTGCACGGCTGGCTTCTCCGGCTGGGGCGCTGCCTCCCGACCTGCTGATGCGGCGGCCGGGGCAGCGCCCTGTGCGGCGCTCTGCTCACCGCTCTGCGTCTCTGTCTGCTCGCCAGGCTGACCGGACTGTGCAGGCTGACCACACTGAGCAGCAGCATTCCCCGGCTGTTCTGGCTGCTGCGACGCCACGTTCTGCTGCGTCGCCTCCTGCGGCGCCGCGTCCTGCGACTTCACAGCACCCGACTCCACCGACGCAGCCGCCACCGATGCAGCCTCCGCCGACGCCTTACGGCGCCGCGGCCGCTCATAACGCTTACCGCTCGACAGACCGGATGCATCCCCCTGCGGGGTCGCCCCAGCGCCCACAGCCGGGCTCGCCAGCCCACCGCTAGCCCCCATCGGCCCGGCAGCGCGCACCCCCGTGCCCTGCTCCAGCGCCTCAACACGCTGCGCGAGCGCCTCCACCGTCATACCCGCGGCCGGAAGCGCCATCCGCGCGCACAAAATCTCCAACAGCAACCGCGGCGACGTCGCCCCCCGCATCTGCGCGAGACCATCGTTGACCACCGCAGCACACCGCGTCAGCGTCGCCGGCCCCAGCGCCTCGGCCTGCTGCCGCAGCCCGTCCTGCTCCTGGGCCGGCACATCCACCAGCCCGCGCTCGAAAGCATCCGGCACCGCCTGGACAATCAGCAGGTCGCGGAAGCGATCCAACAGGTCCATCGCAAAGCGGCGCGGGTCGTAACCGGCGTTGATGACGTCGTCGACAACCGCGAACAAGCCCGCCTGATCCTGGGCAGCCAACGCCTCCGCGGAACGGTCCAGCAGCGAAGAATCCGTCACGCCCAGCAGCGCCACCGCACGCTGGTAAGTCACACCCTCCGGGCCAGCACCGGCGAGCAACTGATCCATAATGGACAGCGAGTCACGCGGCGAACCCCCGCCCGCGCGCACGACCAGCGGATACACGGCGTCCTCGACCACCGCGCCCTCGTCGGCAACGATGCGCTCCAACAGGCCGCGCATGTCCGGCGGGGTGAGCAGCCGGAAAGGGTAGTTGTGCGTCCGCGAGCGGATCGTCGCCAGCAGCTTCTCCGGCTCAGTGGTCGCGAAGATGAAGATGAGGTGCTCCGGCGGCTCCTCCACGATCTTCAGGAGGGTGTTGAAGCCCTCCGTGGTGATCATGTGCGCCTCATCGATGATGAACACGCGGTAGCGGGAATCAGCCGGCGCGTAGAACGCCCGGTCGCGCAGCTCCCGCATGTCGTCCACACCACGGTGGGACGCGGCGTCCAGTTCGGTGACGTCCAAGCTGCCCGGGCCGCCAGGGGCGAGCGCGATACAGGAATCGCACTTCCCGCACGGCGTGGACGTCGGCCCCTCCACGCAGTTCAGCGAGCGCGCGAGGATGCGTGCCGAGGAGGTCTTACCGCAACCGCGCGGGCCCGAGAACAAGTACGCATGGTTGATGCGCCCACTGTCCAGCGCGACGGACAGCGGCTCGGTTACATGCTCCTGCCCCACGACCTCGGCAAACGAGGCCGGGCGGTACTTCCGGTATAAAGCCACGCCCCTAGGTTACCCGGCGGGGCAGACACGCCAATTCGGTCCTTCTCTCCCAGTACCTTTGCGGTCCGGCTTACTTCTTTGGGGCCGCCCTCCCCTTTTTTTATGACGACGACGCCGCCCGCACCGTCACGGTGGACTGTCACGGCACCGCCCTCGACGTCGTTGCCCCTGCGACCGGCAGGATTACCTGCGGCGTGCCCCGCGGCGTCACAACAGCGGGTAGCCGTCCCCGTCCTCGAAATATGGGCCGGCGCCCAGGAGGATCATGATGAACTCGACCATCGACCAGATGTACACCGCGAGGAGGATCGGGATGCCGATGAGGAGGATGGAGGTGGCCCAGCCGAAAATCGTGAGCCCCAGCTGCCACTTCGCCCGGCGCTGATAACCCAGGTAGAAGTTGTGCACGCCCAGCGTCCCCAGGAATACCGCCAGCACCGCAGCGACGATCGAGTTGCGGGAGCTGGAGCGCATGGCATCAAAATCTTGAGAACCGTGGCTCGGGTAACCGGGCACCGCGGAGGACGCGGCGAGACCGTCGCTTCCGTAGTCGGTGTCGCCACGACGGCCACCCTCGGCATAGTCCATGCCGGTGGGGAATCCGGGCAACCCCTGGTACTTGGGCTTGTACTGCTGTCCGGACCTGTACTGGGGCTTGTTCGGGTACCCGGGCTTGTTCGCGGCGTGGTCTGCCTGCAGGTCGTCGTAGAGGTCGCGGTACTCGTCGGCGATGGGGTTGTATGGGTTTTGGAAGTCCCCGAGCCCGCCCATCGGGTCGCCGATGAACGGATCCTCCCCATGCGGATTGGAGTGCCCGTGAGAGTACGGGTTCTTCGCCATCATCGCCTCCAAGCACCTCCTATCCTCAATCCTTCGGCTTATATGTGCCACCTGCGGGAACGACCAGCGGGCTTGCGGGACCGTCGCCGCAGGACTCGCAGTCTGACGCAGCCTAGCGCATCAGGTCGTTGATATTAACCTGCTGCTCGACCAAGTAGTTCTGGAGCTCGTCCACGCCGTTGCGCCCCTCGTCGGCAGCACGGTCGAGGATGTCCAGCTCGGCGTCGGTGATCATCACCAGCTGGGCGGGCACCGTCAGCCGGCCCGGGTGCGTGTAGTCGAAGCCCTTGTCGCTGACCGGGCCATCCTCACCGATCTGGTCGGCCTTCTTGGCGCCGTCCCCGCCGTCGCCCGCGATCTCGTGGACCTGCGGAACACCCTTCTCCCAGAGGAAAGGCACGATCAGCAGCCCGTGACGAGCGGACAGCCCCTCGCGCACGTGGTCACCCAGACCACGCATCACCGTGCCCGGCTGCGGGGTCCACACACCCGGGTCCTGGGAGACCATCGTCGCGGCGGCAGCCACCAGGTTCGGCGCGAGATCGTCGTGACCGGCAGCCACCGTGACGAACTCGACGCGCACCTCGGTGCCCGGTTCCGCCTCCAGGCCGACCTCGATGCGCCCTGCGTCCAGGCTCATCGCGACGGTCTCCGGCGCGGCCGTGCCGTCCCCACCGAGGGCGACGGATGCGGCGGCGAACTCCGGGAAGGACTCACCAACCCGGTAGGTGTCCACCTCAAGCGGTTCGGGCAGCAGCTGCTCGACCCAGGCGAAAGTTTCCTCTTGGTTCATGTGTCCTCCTTAAGCTCCGACGTGGCCAGGCCTTAGGCCCCGGCCTCCACGGCCTCGATCGCGGCGAGCAGCACGCAGGTCGCGAAGCCGTCCATCGCCAGGCGCACCTGCTCCAGCTCCGGCATCGACGGTGCCAGGCGCAGGTTCTGATCCTTCGGGTCCTGCTTCAGCGGGAACGTCGACCCCGCCCCGGTCAGCGCAACGCCAGCCTCCTTGGCCAGCTCAACGACACGGCCGGCGGTCCCCTCGACCACGTTGACGCTGATGAAGTAGCCACCAGCCGGGTCGGTCCACTCCGCAACACCCAGGCCGCCGAGGCGCTCCTCCAGGATTTCGACGACCGCGCGGAACTTCGGGGCCAGGGATCCCGCGTGCTTCCGCATCAGCGCGCGCACGCCCTCGGCATCGCCGAAGAACTGGGCGTGAGCCAGCTGGTTGACCTTATTCGGCCCGATGCCGCGCACGATCGCGTGGCGCTTCCACCAGTCCAGGTTCTCCTCGGAGGAGGCGAAGAAGGCCACGCCGGAACCCGCCTGCGTGATCTTGGAGGTGGAGGACATGCACCAGAAACGATTCGGGTTGCCCGCCTCCGCGGCGAAGCCGAGGACGTCGTACACCGGCGGGAACTCGTCCGTCAGGGTGTGGACGACGTAGGCGTTATCCCACACGATGCGGAAGTCCGGCGCCGCCGTCTCCATGGACGCCAGCTCGCGGCAGACGTCCTCGGAGTACAGGGTGCCCGTCGGGTTGGAGAACATCGGGACAGCCCACATGCCCTTGACCAGCGGGTCCTTCACCAGCTCGCGGACCTGATCCAGGTCCGGGCCATCCTCGAGGAGGTCCACGGTGATCATCTCGAAACCGAAGTGCTCGGTGATGGTGTGGTGACGGTCGTAGCCCGGCACCGGGCAGATCCACTTGAGCTTCCCGCCCTTCTCCGCTGCCTTCGCAGCCTCGGCTGCCCACGGCTTGACGGAATCGTTGGTGCCGAAGGTGTATGCCCAGGCCACCAGGTCGAAGGCCATGTTCAGGGAGGAAGCATCGCCGCAGACGATGTTCTCCGCGGCCACGCCGATAATCTCCGACCAGATATTGCGGATATCCGCGATGCCGGTCAGCCCGCCGTAGTTGCGGGTGTCGGTGCCATCAGCGGCGATGAAGTTCTTGCCCGGGCGGCTGAGCAGGTCCACCGCGTAGTCCAGCTGTTCGGTGGACGGCTTACCGCGGGTGAGATCCAACTTCAGGCCCTGGGCCTTGAGATCTGCGTACTTCTTCTCAACCTCGGGCTTGAGGGAAAGAAGCTGGTCACGGTCGATGTTTGCGAGCTGCACGGTGCTGGCGCCTCCTGCGTATGGGGCTCAAAGAATTTAGTGGCAAATACCATTTTTGATTCTAACAAGCGCCCCAGACACGGGCTTGGTCTGTGCACACAAGCTGAGCCCCCACCAGCAGCTCCCACCGGATCAGTTCACTGTGCCCCTACGCAACGAACGAAACCCCAGGTAGCGAACTACCTGGGGTTTCCCAACTGCGGAGGATGAGGGATTTGAACCCTCGAGGGGCGTGAGCCCCGCACGCGTTCCAGGCGTGTGACATAGGCCGCTAGTCGAATCCTCCGCTGACTACTATACCCAGGCCCACCAAGCGCACAAAATCCCCAGCGCTCGCAGCATTTCCGACCCCGCGAGGCGAAGCGCACAGCCGACCCTGGAACCGCCGTGAGGCCGGGCTCCAACCCCACTGGAATCAACCCCACGTCCCCGCAAGCCAGCGCCCGAAAGATTGACCCGCACGATCGAGCGTTGGCCAGGGCCGTGGCGATGCGTTATGCTTTAGGCGGATTCCGCGTGGCGTGCATCTTGTGAACTCCCCCAGGGCAGGAATGCAGCAAGGGTCAACGAGCTCTCACGGGTGCGCGGGGTCCTTTTATTTTGCCCAAAAAACTTCGCCGCTACCTGCCAGCCTGCTGATCGCGCGCCCGTTCCGCACGCACGGACGCCACCATCAGGCCCACGAAATTCAGCCCGATCAGGCAACCAACGAGCAGGAAGACCAAGCCCGCAGCCCACAGTCCCGAGGAATCATCGGCGGCAGCCCAAAAGGACCACGCGAGCGAGAACCCCGCGGTGAAACCCAGCACAACGCCCAGCGCGCCGGCGAAAAGCCAGCGGGTCCGCAGCGAAAGCATCACCACCGCACACACCGCACCGACACCGCACGCAACCACTTGCCAATCTGCATAGGGGCCACCCATTGGCAGGCCCAGCTGGTCAGGGGTCCAGCTGAGGAAAAGAACCCAGACCACGAGCCCGGCAAAGAAGGCCCACACCCCAGCGCGCACCGTTCCAAGCAGCTTCCGCCGATCGCCACTCGACACCACACCCTGCCCGTTCTTCTGCTCACGGCGTTGCACAAGCCAGGTCGCGAGCAGCTGCAGGCCGAGGGGAAGTGGCCCGACAATGACGTACACCAGCAGTACGCCAAGCACGAGATTGATAACTGAACTCATGGAGCAATTTTACCGCCAAAAGCTCTCCCGGCCGCACTCGCGACCGCGTGATGAAGAACACCTCCCGGGCCCTCGCCACGCAGCTTCCGCAATCCCCCGCGCAGCACCGCACCCGTGGGTTAGCGTGATCCCATGACAGCCCGCAATGAACACTCTTCCGCCGCAGCACCGGACAGCGCCCACAACGACGACCCCGCCTCCCGCCACGGCGAGGTCACGCTGAACGTCGAGGACGGCATCGCCTACGTCACCCTTCGCCGTCCCGGCAAGCTGAACTCGCTCACCCTGTCCGTTCTCGACGACCTGGTCGCCACCGCGCACAAGATCCGACGCGACCGCACGATTCGGGCCGTCATTCTCGCAGGTGAAGACCATAATTTCACCGCGGGTTTGGACTTCGGCTCCGCGTTGAAGACCCCCGCGGGCATCGCCAAGGCCTTCGCTCCCCGGCCGTGGCGCGGTACCAATACCTTCCAGGAGGCGTGTTGGGCTTTCCGTCGCCTGCCCGTGCCCGTCATCGCGGCAGTCGAGGGCTTCTGCTTCGGCGGTGGTGTGCAGCTCGTCGCGGCCGCGGATTACCGCTTCACCACCGCGGACGCCCAGTGGTCCGTGTTGGAGGCCAAGTGGGGCCTGATCCCGGACATGTCGGGGATTTTCTCCCTCAAGCAGCTGCTGCCCATCGATACCGCCAAGCGTCTGACCATGACCGGCGAGGTTTTCGACGGCACCCGCGCCGTAGAGCTGGGGCTCGCCTCCGAGGTTGCGGAAGACCCGGCCGCAGCCGCCCGCGCACTCGCCGAGGAGCTGGCAACCCGCTCCCCGGATTCGGTGGCCTACGCCAAGCGCATCATCGACGAGACCTGGACCGCCGGCCCGCGCCGCACCTTCTTCATGGAGCGCGCCCGCCAGGCCCGCCTGCTCGTGGCCAAAAACACCAAGATCGCGCAGAAGGCGGCGGCCAAGGCGCGCGGCGCAGTTGTGGACGCCCGCTTCAAACCCCGCGAGGTCCGCTAGCCCACGCTCGACCGCCCCCTCCCGTTCCGGACGGTTCCGCCGTTCTTGAGTGCGTTGTTCCCGCGAGGTCCGCTAGCCTAGGTACGTCACCGGCTCGCGGGAGAGCAGCTCCGGGCGGAAGCTCTCCGCCCAACCTTCGAGGATTTCCGCCGGTGATGCGCCCTGCGCCAGGGCGTCGCGCACCCTCGCGGCAGTCACGCCCACGGCCTCCCCCAGCGATTCGCCGATCCACGCCAGGGCATCCTCCACCCCGAGCTCGCGCATCGTCACCGCCCCGTCGCGCTTCGCCAGGCGCTTGCCCTCCGGCCCGAGCACCAACGGCACGTGCAGGTATTCCACCTCCGGCAACCCCAGCAGCCCAGCCAGGTACGCCTGCCGGGGTGCAGAACTCAGCAGGTCATCCCCGCGAACCACCTGGTCCACGCCCGCGAGCGCATCGTCCACCACGACGGCCAGGTTGTACGCATACTCGCTGCCGTCCAGCTGCGCGGTGTTCCCGCCGCGCCGCAGCACCATGTCATCCACCTCGCCGGTATAGGTCCCTTCTTTTAGGACGTCACCGCCCAGCGCTTCCCTGGCCGCGAAGTGCTCGGTGATCGTGTGGGTGGTGACCAGGCTGGCCGGGGTGGCGTCGGAGGAAGAAAGGTCACCGACGCGCAACCGCAACGCAGGACTACGACCTGCCTCGGCGAGCTCCGCCCGGCGCGTAGCTCGTTCCTCCTCGCTGAGGTTCCGGCAGGTCCCGGGGTAGGCCCCTGGGGCGGCGTGCGGGGCGCGGGAGGCTTCCTGGATGTCCTTGCGGGAGCAGTAGCACTCGTAGACCCGCCCCTGGTCAGCCAGCTTTTGCAGGGCAGCCGCGTAGTGGTCGAGGCAATCGCGCTCGTAGACGATCCTGCCGTCGTGGGTGATTCCGAGTTCTGCGAGGTCAGCGAGCTGCCGGCGGGCGGATTCCTCGGAGGAGCGCTGGGCGTCGATGTCGTCGACGCGCAGGTGGAAGGCCCGGCCGGTGTGCCGGGCGAAGAGCCACGCGAGGATCGCGGTGCGCAGGTTGCCCAGGTGCAGGTCGCCGGAGGGGCTCGGCGCGTAACGCCCGGCGCCCCGCGGTTCCAAAGCAGCGTCGCGCTGTGTCAAAGCAGCGTCCTGATGAGTCTCGCCCTCATCCTGCTTAGCCAAGGCGCTGCTCCCAGCCCGGCCCGTAGTAGCGGCCCATGAACTCCGCACGGTACTCCTCGAAGCGGCCCTCCAGCATCGCCTCCCGGATGTTGTCCACCAGCTTGATCATGAAGTGCAGGTTGTGCAGCGTGCACAGCGTGCCCGCGAGGTATTCCTTCGCACGCAGCAGGTGGTGGATGTAGGCGCGGGTGTAGTTCTCGCTCACATAGCCACCCACCTCGGCGTCCACCGGCGTGAAGTCCCGGCGGAAGCGCGCGTTAGAGAGGTTCATCCGCCCATCGAGCGTGTACACCCCACCGCGGCGGCCGAGCCGGGTGGGCGCCACGCAGTCGAAGGTGTCCGCACCAGCGGCGATGGCAGTGAAAAGGTCATCCGGCTCGGAGATGCCCAGCAGGTGCCGTGGCTTGTCGTCCGGGAGCTCCTGGGAGACCCACTCCACGATGGTTCCGAGGTTCTCCTTCTCCAGGGCCCCTCCGATCCCAAAGCCACCGAAGCCCCGCTTACCCTCCGCCTCGGCCTCCTCAGAAAGCTGCACCAGTCCGCGGGCCGCCTGCCGGCGCAGGTCCTCGTACTGGGCGCCCTGCACCACGCCCCACAGGGACTGCGGTGGTCGGTGGCTGCGTAGCTCCGTCTGGCGCTGGTGCTCCTCCAGGCAGCGCTTCGCCCAGCGGTGGGTGCGGGCCACCGACGCCTCCTGGTAGGCCCGGGTATTCGCCAGCGTGGTCAGCTCGTCGAAAGCGAACATGATGTCCGCCCCCAGCTGGTGCTGGATCTGCATGCTGACCTCCGGGGTGAAGCGGTGCTTGGAGCCGTCGATGACGCTGCGGAAGTCCACCCCGTCCTCGTCCACGATCGCCATGCGCTTCTTCTGCTGCGCGATGACCTTATCTTCGGAGACCTTCGAGTCCATCGCGAGGACCTTCTTGTACCCCACACCGAGGCTCATGACTTGGAACCCGCCGGAGTCCGTGTAGGTCGGCCCGTGCCAGTTCTCGAAGGTGGCCACGCCACCGGCTTCGTCGACGATGTCCGGCCCGGGCTGCAGGTAGAGGTGGTACGCGTTGGAGAGGATCGCCTGCGCCCCCGCGGATCGCACCTGCTCCGGGGTCAGGGTCTTCACCGTCGCTTTGGTTGCGACGGGGATGAAGGCGGGGGTGTTGATGTTCCCGTGCGGTGTTTTGAGCACGCCCACCCGCCCCTGCGTCAGCCGTGTTTCCCGGTCCCCTTCGCCGGAGTGCGATGCGATCGGGTCGGTCACCTCGCCCAGGGGCTTGAGGAGCTCGAAGGACGTATCAGTGGCAAACCCGGCCGCGTCGTGCGGTGGCTGCGAGTGGGATCCGGAAGTCATAACCGACAGTCTAGTGCTCGCCCCGGACATGCCCGTGGCGAACTGCTGGGCGGTGTCCACGAAGGCTCAGTGATACCCCGCGCCGCACGTGGAAAACTCATACTGAGAATAAGACTGGGAATATTTCACAGTGTCATTCCAAGTTTACAAGTATTACTAATACCCATTCGACCTGCACTAACGTCAGCATTACCCAACGCGCCCCTTTAAAAACTTCAAGCCCTAGCCCGCAAACTCTTGTTTTTAGAGGTTTAAACCTTTAAACTCGCAATCATGACGTGGGATTCGGCACGCATTCAGCAAGAGGTCTCCTGGTTTCGCCTCCGTCAAGGGGACTCAACAACCGTCGAGGTAAAACGCGCTGCCCACGGCCTGCCAGAAAACTTAGGGGCAACAACCTGCGCTTTCGCAAATATGCCCGAGGGCGGAACGATCATCCTCGGCATCGACGAGCGATCAAACTTTGACATTGTGGGAGTGCCAGAACCCGTGAAGCTCGAAGCCGGGATTGTCGATCAGGCGCGCAACGCCATCTCCCCGTGCCCGTACATCAACACGTACTCAGTGAGAATGGGCACCGCCGAAGACGCCCCGACCGTCGTTGTCGCCGAAGTTCAAGGTTTGCCGATCCAGGAAAGACCCGCGCGGTATAAGCATCGCGCCTATCTCCGACAGGCTGATGGCGACTACGAAATGCACGCATCCGACCTGCGGATGATCGAGGCCGCGAAGTCTCCGGAAAACCCCACGGCGGACTACGACATGCGGCCCGTGCCCAACACGTCGGCCAAAGACCTGGACGAAAAACTCGTCCAGCAAGTCGCCAACGACCTGCGCCAAGCGGTGCGCCCCTTCCGGGATATCGACGATGACCACGAAATCCTCAGGAAAATTACGGCCGTGCTACCCACCGGGGAGCTCAGCGTGGCCGGGTACTACGCCCTCAGTACTTTCCCCCAAGGGGTCTACCCAGCTCTCAGCGTGACCTGTGCGGTCCGGCTCCCCGACACGTCCCCTTCACACAGCCAGTCGTCCGCAAGAACCCGGAACCTCGAGCGTTTCTCTGGTCCACTGCCCACCCTCCTCGACCAAACGATGGAGTGGATCACCGCTAACCTCAGCACGTATCAGGCCTACCTCGCCAACGGGCACATGGTCGACCGTCCAGAGCTACCGCTCAACGCCATCCGAGAGGCCGTGGCCAATGCACTCATCCACCGCGACTTAGGCCCCGACACCCTCGAAGAGGGCCGCAGTATCGATGTCCGCATTACCCACAAGGCACTCATGATTATGAGTCCCGGTGGGTTGAAATCCCTGTCGGTCAGCCAACTGAAAAGCGACGAGCTCTGGCGCCAAGAAGTGAATCAGCGGCTCTACCGGCTCGCGAGGTCGCTGCGGGATGACGCTGGGCACAGAATCATCGAGGGTGAAGGCGGTGGCGTCCAGACCATCCTGAAATCCCTTCGCGAACAGGGGCTCAAGCCGCCCACATTCGTCGACACGGGTGTGAAGTTCACCGCGTTCTTCTGGCGCGATACTGAACCCCAGCTGCGCCCCGACATGGGTGGCGAGACTGCTGCCCCCGAGACTACTGCCCCGGAGCCGACCGATTCCCAGGCCTCTCCGGCGCCTACGCCGGCCCCCGCCTCAAAGGCAGAGCCATCCCTGCAGCCATCTCCTGCAGCGCAGCCCCTCCCCGATCTGGAGAAGCTCGGCAAGAATGCCCCGGCTGTGTACAAGGCAGTACACACCGCGGGGGTTGGAGGGGCCACGGTAACGCTAAAAAGCATCATCGACGCAACCAACCTCAGCGAAAGCCAGGTAAGGTACGCGCTCAAACCACTGATCGAGCAGGAGCTCGTCCACATGCATGGCGGTCAAGGGCGACGCGGTACCACCTACACCGCTGCACGGTGACCAGCTCCCCCAACCACACGCCTAGCGCTCGGCAGCCTCGCCGATCTCCCCGCTCGCGAAGGCCTTCTCCAGCGCCGAGCCCTCCACATCCACGGTGGGCAGCACCTTGTCCAGCCACTTCGGCATCCACCACGTCCCCTTACCGAAGAGGAACATCAGCGCCGGGACGAACGTCATACGGATGAAGAAGGCGTCGAAGAGCACGCCCGCACCGAGTGCGAAACCGAAGATCTGAATGAACGGCAACGGCTGGAAAACGAAGGACGCGAACACACCGATCATGATCAGCGCCGCCGCCGTCACTACCTGGGCACCCAGCGAGAAGCCACCGATGACGGAATCCTCCACCGCGGTGTAACGAGAACCACGCGCCGCGGCCTGCGAATCGTGCAGGAAGCGTTCGCGCATGCGGGAGACGATGAACACCTGATAGTCCATGGCCAGGCCGAAGGTCACGCCGATGAGGAAGATCGGCACGAAGCTGACCAGCGGGCCCGGCGAGTGCCACAGATCCCACAGCCCCTCCTGCCAAAACAGCACAGTCACGCCGAAGGCCGCGCCCACGGAGAGCAGGAACCCGAGCGCCGCGATGAGCGTGACCACGATGGAGCGGAAAACCATCAGCAGCAGGATCAGCGCCAGACCCACCACGAGCCCCAGGTAGATCGGCATCGCGTCGGCCAGCTTGTCGGTGACATCCTGCTGGATCGCGGTCAGGCCGGTAATGCCGATCGTCGCGCCGGTCGCCGCCTCGATCTCCGCCTGCTGCGCCCGCAGCGTGTGGATCAGCTGCACGGTCCGGTCATCCGTCGGGCCTGCCTTCGGGGTCACCAGCAGCTGCGCTGCGGTTTCGTCCTCACTCATGCCGACGATCTGCGCGTTGACCACGTCCGCGTTCTGCCGCATCTGGTCCGCGGCGTACATGAACGTCGCTTGCGCCGGGCTCGGTTGATTTTCCGACGTCGGTTCCGTGCCGCCACGGTAAGGCTTCAGCGCCTCCGCATCCCCGCGGGCCTCGGAGCCGTCCACCACGACGAGCATCGGGGCGTTCTTGCCGCCGCCGAAGCCCTCTTCGAGCATCTCCGCGGACTTACGCTGCGTGGAGGTGACGTTCGCCGTCTTATCCGAGGGCAGCGCGAGCTCCAGGTTCAGCACCGGGATCGAGAGCCCGGCCAGTACCACCATCACCAGGGCGAGCATGAGCCCCGGGACGCGGTGCACCAGCTTCACCCACCGCACGCTGAAAGTGTTCTTCTGCTTCTCTGGCGGCACGGCGCGGGCCTCGGTGTCGTGTGGGCCGGCGGCCTCCTTCTTGAACACCCGGTCCCCGAGCACGCCCAGCAGGGCGGGCAGCAGGGTCAGGGCCACCAGCACGGCGATGAAAACATTCGCCGCGGCCGCGTAGCCCATATATGTCAGGAAGGTGATGTTCGCCAGGCGCAGCGAGACCAGCGCGATAATCACCGTGAGGCCCGCGAAGACCACCGCCGAGCCCGCAGTGCCGGTCGCCAGGCCGATCGCATCCAGTCGGCTGCGCCCGTGCCGCAGCTCGTCGCGGTAGCGGGCCATGATGAACAGCGCGTAGTCGATACCGACCGCCAGACCCAGCATGAGGCCCAGCGTTGGCGTCATAGAATTCAACGGCACAAAGAAGGTCGCGCCGACCGTCAGCAGCGTGCCGATGCCGATGCCAACCACCGCAGTGAGCAGCGGCAACCCGGCGGCGAGCAAGCTGGCGAAGGTCACCCACAGGATGATCATCGCCACCGCCAAGCCGGCGATCTCACTGATCGGTTCGACGGCGACAGGGTCCGCAAAACCCAGGCCACCGGCCTCGACGGTAAGCCCCGCGTCGCGAGAGATGTTCATCGCCTCGGTGACGGCGGCACGGTCCTCGTCGGTGACGTCCGCGGGGACGGGGACGTCGAAGGTGAAGCTCAGCACGCCGGTGCGGCCGTCGTCGGAAACAGCGCGGAGGGTGTGCGCGTCCAGCAGTGCGGTCTCGCGCGGCAGCCCCATGTCCATTTCCTGCTTGACGAGCTCCTTCTGCAGCCCGTCGTTCATCGTCACGGGATTGTGCAGCTGGAGGGTGTCGCCGAGGTTCTGGACGTCCTGCTTGATGGCTTCGACGGTGCGGTCCATCGCCGCCATGTACTCGGGGTCCTTCAGCTGCTTGCCCTCCGGGGCCTGGAAGACGACGTTGACGATCGACTCCTCGCCAGGGTCACCCATCTCAGGGAACTTCTCCTGGAGCAGCTCGGTGGCGTGAGTGGAGGGCATGTCCTCGATTTCGAAGACGTCGTTGAAGCCCTTCTGGCCCGTGAGAGCGGCCGCGCCGATGCCGACGAGGGCGACCAACCAGATGCCGATGGCGAGCCACTTACGAGTAAACGACCAGCGTCCGAGGTGAAACAGGAACTTCGCCACGAGCTAAGGCAGCCTTCCATGCCGGGAAAAGGGGTATCACTCCCAGCCTAGTGGCTGATGGCTAGGTGCCCTAAGCGTGGTTTTTGAGCACTCAAAGGTTGTTGACAATCCACCGCGTCGCAGTAGACTTTGCAAATGTAAGCCCCCAGGGACGCGATTTCATCGCCTGCCTGGGGGCGCCTGTTATTTTTGAGATATGAATGAGCTATCTCGAGATCTGGATGTATCGAGGGAGGCCGGGGGAGCCAGATTCTCGTCTTATCGGATCGCGACGGAAAACGATCTGCAAGCCTCGCGTCTCTATATGTGGAATCTAAGCTTGGCTGCGCGGTGGTGGGGTCGAGAGTGTCCGATTGTTTGTGTGCGGGG
>NZ_KV823539.1 GCF_001815985.1 Corynebacterium sp. HMSC27B11
CATCTACTCAAACGGAACAAAACCTGGGACCCTTCAATGCGCACTTCGACACCCTGACTCTGTTTGCAGCGCGCTGGTGTCCCATGATCTGGCCAGAACTGGCCACTTACTACTCGCGTTGATCTTCGCTCAGCGGATTTCGTGCTCTGAGCGGAAAACCGCTCCCCACCAGTTAGTAGCTGATTTCTCAGTCCAACTAACGGGGAGCAGTTCAGTGGCGCGGGGCGGGGGCACATCTCTTTTTCTGTTTTCCCACCGCGTGCGGCGTAATGGGTATGAGGTAGAGCGATATGCAGTGTACAAACCGAAGGGTCAGCGGGCGGTTGTTTGTCTGATCTAGGATATATTGGGGAGTTCAAGTCTCCCCAGGCGCACCATATTTTCCCTCGTGACCGCCGGATTTTCTCATCCGGCGGTCATTTGGATTCGCCCCCGCCGTGGGTAGACTCGGGAGCTGTGAAGGAATCGCGCGAACACCAGGCCCCGAAAGAGCCCTTTCCCCTGCGCGTGCGCATTGTGCAGATCATCTTTCTCGCACTCGGCGTGATCGCCACGCTGCTGCTCGCGTGGTGGCAATACGAACGCTGGCAATCCACCAGCGGCTCCTTCCAGAACCTGGGCTATGCACTCCAGTGGCCAATCTTCGGCATCTTCCTTATCGTCACCTACCGCAAGTACATCGAATACGAGCGAGAGCGCCTGCTCGGTGACGACGAGGCCGCCGTCGAGAAATACGCGGAAGACCAGCTCACGGAGGTCCCGGAGGACTTCCTGGCCCCCACCGCAAAGCAACGCCCCGAAGCCGCGGAGGTCTTCGAGGATCACCGCAGGCGGGAGGCCCGCTCGGCGCCGCTACCCGCCCAGGAAGACCGCAGAAAGCGCCAGTCCGACGAGGGTTAGCGCCCACACGCTCGATTCCGGATAATCCACCCCAACCGTAGAGGGAGAACAAGAGATGACGCAGCCAGCCTCGCCCCAGCCAGCGGGCGCCCAGATCCACCCGGCACGCCAGCAACGGGTCGCTAAGGCCCTGAAGTGGTACTCGGTCATGGCGATCGCCACCGGTATCTGGCTGCTCGTGTTGGTCGTTGAGATGACCTTCAAGTACTTGATCCTGGGCAGCGATAACACCCCAGCCTGGTTCTCCTATATCGGCCCGGCCCACGGCATCTTCTTCATGCTCTACTGCATCACCTGCCTGGATCTGGGCACCAAGGCACGCTGGGAGCCCAGTAAGTGGCTGACCACCATCCTCGCCGGTGTGGTTCCGCTGCTGAGCTTCTTCGTCGAGCACAAGCGTCGCGTCGAGGTCAAGGAAGCTTTCGCTCTGAACTAACCGACGGCGTTGCGGTGCCGGCGGACCCCCGGCACCACCCCGCTCCTCCTCTCCGGGACTTATTAATCGCCCGGTTTAGTCGCCCGGCGCAGTCTCGATCTGTGCCGCGGCGATTTCTTTTTCCGTCGGCTGCTGCCGCAGTTCCTCCGGGCTGGAGGTATCCGGCCAACTGCGCCGCAGGCAGGCCAGAATCGCGACCGCCGCGGCCTCCGTAGCCACCGGCAGCGTGCCCAGGTCAGGAAGGAAGCCCGGGTTGTGGTTCGTCGGAATGTCGATATCCAACCGGCCCGCTTCCTCGGCCCGCTGCCACTGGCGCCGCGGCGTAATGCCCACGGTCCACAGCAGATAAGGCACCCCGAAGTGCTTCGGGATCACCGAGAAATCCTCGGAGGCCGTCCACGGCTCCATGTCCAGGCTGTTCTTGCTGAAGCGCTCGTCGAAGGCGGGCCGCACGGTCTCGAAGACCTCGGCCGCATTGTCGGTCGCCCCCAGCATGCCGACGAATTTAAAGCTCGGCTCCCGGTCCGCGCCCGCTGCCTGAGCCTCGGCGCGCACGATCCGCTTGATCGCGGCCACCACGCGCTTGCGCAGATCCTCGTCGTAGAAGCGGCAGCTCAGAGAGATCTTCGCCGAGTCCGGGATCACGTTATTGGCCTTACCCGCCTCCACGGACGCGACCGTGACCACGGCGAACTGGCCTGGCGGAACCTCCCGGGACACGATCGTCTGCAGGCGCATCACGGTGGATGCGGCCAGCACCACCGGGTCGACCGAACGGTGCGGCATAGAGGCGTGCGCGCCGCGCCCGTACAGGGTGATCTCGATGGTGGTCGAGGAGGTCATCACCGGGCCCGGCGCGGTGTAGATCTCGCCCGCAGGCCCCGCGACGACGTGCTGAGCCAGGCACACATCCGGGCGCGGAATGATCTGGTCCAGCCCATCGGAGACCATGCGGTGCGCACCCACCGCGGCCTCCTCCGCGGGCTGAAAGAGCGCGATGACGGTGCCGGACCAGTCCTGCCGCGTCGCATCCAGGATCGCCATGGCACCCAGCAGCGAGCTGGTGTGGTGGTCGTGGCCGCAGGCGTGCATCGTCGGCACTCGCTGGCCCTCCGCGTTGAGCTGGGAATGCTTCGAGGCGTAGTCCACCTCGGTGGCTTCGGCGACGGGCAGGCCATCGAAGTCCGCGCGCATCAGCACCGTCGGGCCGTCGCCGTTGCGCAGCACTGCGGTGATGCCGTAGCCGCCGATGCCGGTCGTGACCGCCCAGTCGGGGAAGCGCTGCAGCTCCTCCTCGATACGCTGGGCCGTCTGCTCCTCGGCCCCCGAGAGCTCTGGGTGGGCGTGGAGGTGTTTATACAGGTCCTCCTGCCAGCTCAGATCTGCCGCGGCGTTGGCGACGATCGTGCTCGGGGTGGGTGGAGTGGTCACGGTGCACTTCCTTTCTTGCGTTCGACCTTATTGCGCGCTGGGTGCCCCGGCGGCGTTTTCGCCCACGCGGGACCTGGCTGGTCTACTGCGCGGACTGAGCCAGCGCGCGCAGCGCCGGGACCAGCTGCTGCAGAGCCTTGCCGCGGTGGGAGAGCTCGTCCTTACGCTCCGGGGTGAGTTCCGCTGAGGACTGCCCCGGCGCTTCCGCGGGCTCGAAAAGCGGGTCGTAGCCGAAGCCGTTGGTGCCCTGCTCAGCGCGCAGAATTCGCCCCTCCCACTCGCCGGTGACTGCCACCTCGGGCTCCAGGCCGGCGGCGTCGGCAATTTCGGCGGGAACAGCGAGCACGCAGGAGGAGACGAATCGGGCGCCACGTCGATCGTCGGGAACGTCGGAGAGCTGGGCTAACAGCAGCCGGTTGTTCTCGGCGTCCTCCCCGTGGGCCCCGCACCAGCGGGCCGAGAGCACCCCGGGCATGCCGTTGAGCGCGTCGACGGACAGGCCGGAATCATCCGCGACGGTGGGCAGGCCAGCATGCTGTACCCCGTCGAGGGCCTTGATCCGGGCGTTGGCCTCAAAGGTCGCGCCGGTCTCCGGGGTCTCCGGATACTCCGGCACGTCCGCAAGGCTGAGCAGCTCGATGCCCTCGACGTTTGCCGCCGCGAGCACCCGCTGCAGCTCCGCGAGCTTCTTCTTATTTCTGGACGCCACCAGCACCTGCATTGCGTCCTCCTTCCGCGTGGTCTTTGGGGGTTTCTAGAGCGTGACCGGGCCGGAAGCCGGGTCGGTGTTCAGTGCGCGCTCTTGCAGTTCGATCAACTGGTGCAGGCCACCCTCGGCCAGGTCCAGCATGGTGTTGAGCTCCGCGCGGTCGAACTCCGCGGCCTCGCCGGTGCCCTGGATCTCCACGAAGCGGCCGGCCTTGGTCATCACGACGTTCATGTCCACGTCTGCCCGCGAGTCCTCCTCATAGGGCAGGTCGAGGCAGGCCACGCCGTCGATGATGCCCACGGAGACGGCAGCGACGGGGTCGCGCAGCGGCGTGCCCGGCACAACACCCTGCTCCTGCAGGTAGGCCAGGGCATCGGCGAGGGCGACGTAGGCACCGGTGATCGCGGCGGTGCGGGTGCCGCCGTCGGCCTGCAGGACGTCGCAGTCGATGGCGATGGTGTTCTCGCCCAGCTCGGTCAGGTCCACGGCGGCGCGCAGGGCGCGACCAACCAGGCGGGAGATCTCGTGGGTGCGACCCTTGACCTTGCCGCGCATGGACTCGCGCGGCATGCGCTCGTGGGTGGCAGACGGCAGCATCGCGTACTCCGCGGTGAGCCAGCCCTCGCCGGAATCCCGCTTGAAGCGCGGCACGCCGAGCTCCACGCTGGCGGTGCACATCACCCGGGTGTTCCCGAATTCGACGAGCACGCTGCCTGCCGGGTTGGTGGTGAACCGGCGGGTGATTCGGATGTCGCGCAGCTGGTCGACGCTGCGGCCATCGGCGCGGGTATGGGTGCTTTGTTCTGGCGTATTAGACATGCCAGCCAGTGTAGCGGGCGCTTAGTGCTGTTCGCTGATGCGCAGACCCGGCCGGGCAACCTCGATGGGGCCCGTGTAGTGGCGGGCGGCCGCGGCGACCGTGGCGGCCTTATCCCCCCATGGCGGAATGTGGGTCAAAACGAGCCGGCCCACGCCCGCTGCCTGGGCGGCCTCGCCGGCCTCCGCGCCGGAGAGGTGCATGCCCTCCGGCATGGTCGCTGCCCCATCACCCCAGGTCGCCTCGCAGACGAGGACGTCCGCCCCCGCGGCGATGCGCGCCAGGGCCGGGGTCGGCGCGGTGTCTCCGCTGTAAACCACGGAGAAGCCGGAGGAGTCCTCGAAGCGGATGATGTAGGCCTCGGTGGGGTGAATGGCGTCCGCGGCATAGATCCGCAGGTCGCCGATGGTGTGGTGCGGCCAGGTTTCGGCGTCGAAGTCGCTCTCCGGCCCGACAACGTGGTCGAGGACCTCGAAGGTATCGGTGAGGTCGTCCGGCGCCTCCGGGGAGTCGGCGCTTGCTTGCCCGATGTGCTTGGCGGCGATGCTCGGCCCGATCAGCTTGTGGCGGGTGCTCGCCGGCGCGAAGGGGTGGTAGCGGCGCCACACCAGCAGGCTCGGGACGTCCGAGCAGTGGTCGGCGTGCATGTGGGAGAGGACGACGTGGCAGTCTGAGGGGTCGATCCCCTCGTAGCGTTGCATCTGCTTGAGCACCCCCGAGCCCAGGTCCACGACCACGCCCTCGCCCGCCGCGCTGCGCAGGAAATACCCCGAGGCCGCGGCCGAGGGGCCGGGCACGCTTCCGGAACAACCCAACACAAGCATCTCCATAAGTGGATATTGTTTCACGACGCCCGGCGTTTTTCGATATTTGGGCAAGCTTTTGATCAGGTTTCGTTCAACGGGGTGGTTTCGAGATGGCTCCGGGTCGAGTCCCGGACGGTTACGCGGTGCCCCAGGCGTTAGCGCAGCAGCTCGGGGATTTGCGACACACTCGTGATCTTGGGACCCAAGAAGCGCTGTGCGAGCTGAGCAAAGCGGTGCGGGTCCCCGGTGGATTCGAAGGACAAGGTGGCGTGGCGCTCCGGGTCGTTATCCGCCAGTTGCCCGCTTTCTGCCAGCGTGCGGTAGACCATCTTCGCGGTCTCCTCCGCGGAGTTCACCAGCGTGACGTCCTCCCCCATGACGAACTGCACCACCCCGGTGAGCAGCGGATAGTGTGTGCACCCCAGCACCACGGTGTCCACCCCGGCCTCCTTCAACGGCTCGAGGTACCCTTCCGCCAACGCGTGGATCTGGCGGCCCGAGGTGATCCCCCGCTCCACGAAGGGAACGAACTGCGGACAGGCCTGGGCAACGGCGGTGACGCCCGGACTAGCGGCAAAGAGGTCCTGGTACGCCCCGGAGGTCACCGTCGCCTGGGTCCCGATCAGGCCGATGCGGTTGTTCCGGGTTGCAGAGACGGCGCGGCGGACCGCAGGGAGGATGACCTCGACGACCGGGATCGGGTATCGCTCGCGGGCGTCGCGCATGAAGGCCGCGGTGGCGGTGTTGCAGGCGATGACGATCATCTTCACCCCGCGGGCAACCAGCTCGTCGGCGACCATGCGGGCGTACTCGCGGACCTGTGCGATCGTCTTATCCCCATAAGGCGAATTCGCAGTATCACCGATGTAGATGATGGATTCGTTCGGCAGTAGGTCCACGATCGTGCGCGCTACGGTGAGCCCGCCGACCCCGGAGTCGAAAATCCCGATGGGTGCGTTGTTGTGGGATTCCTGCTCCGCCGCGCTGCCGCCGTCCGCCTTCTCCGCCATGTGCATGCTCGGTCCTTCCTTAGTTATTCTCGCGGTCTTAGTTTAACGACGTCGCTCACGGCCCCACGCATCCGTGCGCCGGCCGCGTCCTGTGACTGGCTAGTGGTAGTGGTGGGGTCGCAAGGATTGGCTAGGGCACCGGGATGAGAATGCATCGCCAGGGGCGTCGGGCGAACGGGGCGCAGCTACATGCCCAGGGAGGCGCGGCCCGCGGTGCGCACGGCACGGGTGGCGGTGGGCATCTTCGGCATCAGCCAGGCGGCGAGAATGCCAGCCAGCGCCCCGCAGAGGTGCCCCTGCCAGCTAATGGCCTGGTCGGTGGGCAGAATCCCGGTCCACAGGGAGCCGTAGAGCAACAGCACCACGACCCCGCCGACCAGCTGGCTGAGCTTCTTGGTGAAGAGTCCGCGGGTGATGAGGAATGCGACCCAGCCGTAGATCATGCCGGAGGCGCCGACGTGAACGGTGCCCGCGCCACCAATGAGCCAGGTCCCCACCCCGCTGGCGAGCAGGATGATCAGGGAACTGCGCCAGAAGACGCGTCTGCCTGACCAGCAGATCATCGTGATCAGCACAACCGCAGTCATGGAGTTGGCGATGAGGTGATCCCAGCCCCCGTGCAGGAAAGGCGCGGCGAATACACCGAGAAGGCCGTAGGGATCGCCGGGCCGGATACCGAAGACGTTGAGTCCGTACCCCAGCATCATGTTGATGACCTGGACAATCCAGGCCACCGCCACGAGCCGCAGGGCGAAGGCGAGGTTCGGCATGCTCAGGCTCCTGAACTTTAGGGGTTGGTACCACCCCGGCGCGGTGACGGGATAACGCCGCGGGGTTCTTTAACAGCCCACGATACTGCGCCAGGAGGGATGCTCGTAGGCGGGCTCTGCTGCCAGCACGGCGTGCACGATGGCCCGTTCCACGCAGTTGGCGGCCGTGGCGGCGAGCACGGACATGCCCACGGCGTCCACGCTGCCGCCACGGGTGCCAGTGGCCAGCCCGAAGAGGGTGTCCCCGTCCATGGGCATGTGAGCCGGGCGGATCGCGCGTGCCAGGCCGTCGTGAGCGGAGAGCGCCAGGCGCTTGGCCTGCGCCTTGGTGAGCGGGGCGTCCGTAGCGACCACGCCAATGGTGGTGTTGAGCTGCGGGCTGTCGCTGCCGGGCTGCCCGTCGCCCGGTGCGGGGAATTTGGTGCCCGCGAGGTTCATTCCGCGCAAGTGCGCCGCGGCCTCCTCGGAGACCGGCGTGGTCGACGCCGCGCCGAACTCACCGGCCAGCTCTGCATCGAAGCCCCACAGTCGCCCGGTGGCGGGGTTGAAGACCGCGCCCTGCGGGTTGACGACGATGCCCACAGCCACCGTCGCCCCGCTGAGTGCCGCGAGCTCGCCCGGCAGTTCCGGGAGTACCGCGCTGGCCTGCCCGAATCCGCCCTTCAGGGCACCGGCGGAAGCTCCCAGTCCAGCACCGAGATTGCCCGATGCGGTAGCGGGGGCGAGAGCTGCATCATTCTCGCCCTGCCCGCGTGGTGGTTCCCCGTCGCGGGCGATTGGTGCACTGCGCAACGCGGCCTCGGCGGCCGCCGCGCCGGTCTCCGGGCTGGGGCGGGAGTCCCAGCGGCCCAGCAGCAGGTCGAAGATCACCGCACCCGGCACGATCGGCACGATCTTCTCGGGTGCGTCCTCCCCCAGCACGGGGAAGCCGATGCCCGCCGCCTCCAGGGCGGCCATCGCGCCGTCGGCGGCTGCGAGGCCATAGGCAGAGCCACCGCACAATGCGATGGCGTGAACCTGCTCGACCGTATTGTGTGGCTCCAACAGATCCGTCTCGCGGGTGCCGGGCCCGCCACCACGCACATCGACCGAGGCGACTGCCCCGGCGGGCGCGGCGATGATCGTGGCCCCGGAGTCGCCGACCCCACCCTCACTGATCGCGTGCCCCACACCGAGGCCACGGACGTCGATAAGCGAGTTGCTGGGCCCCGGCTGGGCGCCGAACAATTCGGCGGACATCCTAAAACTCGCCTGTCGGGCGACCATCCGGACCGGGTTGCCCCTTCGGGCCTTGGCCACTGCCGTCGTCTGGGTTCTGCGGACCGTCGGCGTCGGGGTTGTCCATCATCTCCGCCGGCGGCTCCCCCATCATCGCGCGCAGCAGGCTGTCCTGGTGGAAAGCCAGCCAAGCGGTCAGCTCCTTGGCTGCCTCAACGCGGTCCGGCCCCTCCGCGCCGTGCAGCGCGGGCTGGCAGAGCTCGTAATAGTAGTTCCGCACGTCGTTGATGGCCGAGAGCCAGGGCTGGACTTCCTCCTGGCTCAGGGTGATGTTCACCGAGCCGTTCGGGCCGATGTGCTCTGCGATGAGCGCGAGGTTCATCAGCTTGTTTTTGATGATCTCGGTCTCGTTGAGCTGCCGGGTCAGCGCGGCATCTCCCTCGACCTTCTCGGCGCCGTCTGCGAAGAAGTCCGGCAGGATTCGGGCAAGCGCCGGGCTGCTCGGTCGCTCCGAGTGGCCGCTGGCCATGCCGGTCAGCTCCGCCAGCTCATCCTTCGGCGCGGTGCGCACCCGCTCCATCAGGGCGTCGGCGACGGTGGCGGCGCAGTTACCCAGGGTCTCCCGCTCCAGGGGGTTGAGCTGGGTGACAAAGCGCGTGCCACGCAGCATGCCGGTCTTCTTCTTCCACGGTTCCATCTGTGGGGAGTCCTCCTCGCCTCGCGGGTGTTGTACTAGCCCGCCGCCTGCTCCATCGTGGCCCACAGGCCCGCTGTGTGGAGCTTCTTTACATCTCCCTCGACCTTATCGCGCTCACCGGACGAGACGACGGCCTTACCCTCGGTGTGAACCCGCATCATCAGCTCGGTGGCCTTCTTGCGGGAGTAACCGAGCACGGTTTCGAAGACGTAGGTCACGTAGCTCATGAGGTTGACGGGATCGTCCCAGCAGATGCACTGCCACGGCAGATCGGCATCCGTCAGGGTCTCGGGTTTTTTCTCCGCAACTGGGGTTGCGCTTGGTGCAGCCGGGGAAGTCATGTCCCCAAGGATACCGTCGCCACGCCGGGGCGGCGAAGGCATCACGGCGGAATAGTTCTTTGCCTGTCCGCACCGCTCGCTAGAGTGTGAGTATTCGCCGGAGCCACTCAACGGCCACGGCACCACTTGAAGAAGAAAACGCGTAGGGATCCACTTGTCTTCCACAGCCCAGAACCCACAACAGGACGCCGCCTACGGCTCGATCGGCCACCTCGACCCGTACCTCTCCGCGCCGCGCTCCTCCGCGCTGCTCACCGATAAGTACGAGCTGACCATGCTGGAAGCCGCGCTGCAGGACGGCACAGCAGAGAAGCAGTGCGCCTTCGAGGTCTTCACCCGCCGCCTTCCCAACGAGCGCCGCTACGGGGTCGTCGCCGGCACCGAGCGCGTCCTCCGCGCGATCCGGGACTTCGTCTTCACCGAAGCCCAGCTGGAAAACCTGGACTTCCTGCAGCCCGAGACGCTGGAGTACCTGCGCAACTACCGCTTCCGCGGGCAGGTGGACGGCTACCTGGAAGGCGAGGTCTACTTCCCGCACTCCCCGATCCTCACGGTGCGCGGCACCTTCGCCGAATGCGTCATCCTGGAGACGGTGATCCTCTCCATCCTCAACGCGGACTCCGCCGTGGCCTCCGCGGCCGCCCGCATGGTCACCGCCGCCAACGGCCGACCCATCATCGAGATGGGCAGCCGCCGTACCCACGAGTACGCCGCGGTGTCCAGCGCCCGCGCCGCCTACCTCGCTGGCTTCGACGCCACCTCGAACCTGGAGGCAGCCTTCCGCTACAACATCCCCGCCTCCGGCACCGCGGCGCATGCCTGGACGCTGCTGCACACCCACCCGGACGGAACCACCGACGAGGAGGCCGCCTTCCGGGCGCAGATCGCCGCCCACGGCGTGGGCACGACCCTGCTGGTCGACACCTATGACATCGCCGAAGGCGTGGAGACCGCCATCCGGGTGGCCGGCCCTGAGCTCGGAGGGGTGCGCATCGACTCCGGCGACCTTGGCGTGCTCGCCCAGCAGGTCCGCGACCAGCTGGATTCCCTGGGCGCGCACAACACGAAGATCATCGTCTCCAGCGATATGGACGAGTTCTCTATCGCCGCGCTACGCAGCGAGCCGGTGGACGGCTTCGGCGTGGGAACTTCGGTGGTCACCGGCTCCGGCGCGCCGACCGCAGGGCTGGTCTACAAGCTCGTCGAGGTCGAGGGCGCCCCGGTGGCGAAGCGCTCCCGCGGCAAGAACTCGCAGGGCGGAGCGAAGGCTGCAATCCGAACCTGCCGGGACACCGGCACCGCTGTGGAGGAAATCACCTTCCCCTTCGGCGAGGCCCGCCCGGATACCGGCATCCTGGATGCCATCGAACTCTCCGTCCCGCTCATCCGCGACGGTGAGCCAGTGGATGGCCTACCCACCCTCGAGGATTCCCGCCAACTGCTGGCCGACCGGCTGGTCTCCCTGCCGTGGGAGGGCCTGGCCCTATCCCGCGACGAGCCGGTGATCAGCGTTCGCCACGTGCCCCGCGCCCAGGGCTAACTGGGGCAGAAACCGGCCAGGTCCCCGACCGGTCACCAGTACCTTTCCCGTGACTCGTAGAAGAAGTGCTCCCGTGAGTTCCACCCAAGACCTCCTCGCCACAGCCGTCGCCAGCATCGGCGGTGCGCCGCGCCCCGGCCAGCAGAAGATGGCCGATGCCGTCACCGAGGCCATGGAACAATCCACGCACCTGGCTGTCCAGGCGGGCACAGGAACGGGTAAGTCCCTGGCCTACCTGGTCCCCGCGGCACGGCACGCCACCCAGACGAACGTCCCCGTCATCGTCTCCACCGCGACCATCGCCCTGCAGCGCCAGCTGGTGGAACGCGACCTGCCGCGCCTCTCCGACGCCCTGGAGGAGCACCTCCCCCGCCCGTTGAATTCCGCGATTCTCAAGGGCCGCAATAACTACCTCTGCCTCAATAAAATCAACGGCATCGGCGACGAGGCCATCCCCGAGGCAGAAGAGGACGCACTGCTCGACCCCTCCCAAATCTCGAAAACGGGAGCCCAGGTTGCCCGCCTACACGAGTGGGCTCAGGAGACTGAGGACGGCGACCGGGATAACCTCGACCGCGGCGTGTCCGACACCGCCTGGCGGCAGGTCTCCGTCAGCTCCCGGGAATGCGTCGGCGCGAGCCGCTGCCCCTTCGGCGACCAGTGCTTCGCGGAACGGGCCCGGGCGGAAGCGGCGGAGGCGGACATCGTCGTCACCAACCACGCACTCCTGGCCATCGACGCCCTCTCCGACGTACCGGTCCTGCCGGAGCACGACTGCGTGGTCATCGACGAGGCCCACGAGCTCGAGTCCCGCATCACCTCCACAGCCACCGCGGAGCTCTCCCCCACCAATATCGCGATCCTCGCCAAACGCACCGGCAAGATCGGCCCCGACGGCACCGGCGATGCGCTGACCGAGGCGCTCGACGAGTGGGTCACTGCCCTCGACGGCGCGATCGCCACCGACGGTGATCGGATCGTCGGCCGGTGGACCGGGGTCCCCAACGGCCTGGAGGTTCCCCTCGGCGTGCTCAAGGACGCGGCGTGGAAAACCAACCGGCAGATCAACTCGGTACCCGCCGGCGAGTTCGCCAACGACCCGGCGAAGGCTGCAGAGCGCCAGGCCCTGCTCGTGGCGACCGAAGAGCTGAACGATACCTGCGTGCGCGTCCTCGAGGCCTCCACCGCGGATGCCGCCGCGGATCAGGAGGACCTGCTCGGGGAGGACGTCGTCTGGCTCTCTACCGATGGCAACCGCAAGGTCGTCCGCGTCGCACCGTTGTCCGTCGCCGACCTGCTGCGGCAGCGGCTCTTCGCCCAATCCACGGTGATTCTGACGTCCGCGACCCTCGCGCTAGGCGGGAAATTCACCGCCATGCTCGCCCAATGGGGTGCGGCGAAGGACACGAAGACCCTCGACGTGGGCACCCCCTTCGACGCCCGGACCCACGGCATCCTCTACGTCGCCCGCGACCTCGCCGCGCCTGGGCGCAGTGGCCCATCCAGCGGGTTCATCGATCACGCCGCCCAGCTCATCAACGCCGCCGGTGGCCGCACCCTCGGCCTGTTCTCCTCCCGCCGGGCGGCCGAGGAGATGGCGGATCAGCTACGCAGCGTGGTTCCCTATGAGATCCTCCTGCAGGGTGAGGATTCGATGTCCAGCCTCGTGGAGAAGTTCCGGAAGGACGAGTCCGCCTGCCTCTTCGGCACCCTGGGTCTGTGGCAGGGTGTGGACGTGCCCGGCTCCGCGCTGCAACTGGTGCTCATCGACCGCATCCCCTTCCCCCGCCCGGATGACCCGCTGAAGCAGGCCCGAAAGGAGGCCGCAGATAAAGCTGGCCGCAGTGGCTTCATGGAAGTCGCTGCGACCCACGCCGCGCTGCTGATGGCGCAGGGGGCGGGACGGCTGCTGCGCAGCGTGGACGACCGCGGCGTCGTCGCCGTGCTGGACTCCCGACTGGCCACCGCGCGCTACGGCTCCTTCATCCGCGCCAGCATGCCACGGTTCTGGGAGACCTCGGATCTGGATGTGGCGCGCGGGGCGCTGCGCAGGCTGAATGCGCAGCCCGGGAAATAGCGCGCCGTGGGCTCGATGAAATCGGCCTAAAGCCCGTGGTGTGACGTTTATCATGGTGCCAACTGCGGTTCCCGCTTTAGGTGGGCCCGCAAAAATATTTGCCTCGTACAGTGCGCGATCATCCGATGGCGCTTAGGAAGGACCAGCCATGCCAGTTCAGAGCACGCGGGAGACCATCCAGATCCCCGACGTTGGAATCTACGAATTCACCTTCGGCCAGCTGGATCCGGCAGACGAGGACAAGGTTGCGATCATCGACATCGCCGATGGCACGGAAACCACCTACCAGCAGCTGCGAAACTACATCAACTGCGTTGCCGGCGGGCTCTCCCACCTCGGTATCCGCACCGGTGATGTGGTCGCACTGCACTGCCCCAACTCCCTGGCCTTCGTCGTTTACGCCCACGCCGTCTGGCGCCTGGGCGCGACCCTCACCCCGGTCTCCCTCCTGGCGGACGAGGCCGCCATCACCCGGCAGCTGCAAGACTCCGGCGCGCGCATGCTCGTCACGCTGGCCGCGATGGGCGATCACGCCGCCCAGGCAGCTCAAGCCGCCGGGCTCAGCGAGGAACAGGTCCACCACCTCGACCGCAATTCGGGAATGCAGCAGATGCTGGCCGAGCGGCGCCACGCGCCGGAAGACATCAGCTTTGACCCCGCGACCCACCTCGCCGTCCTGCCGTACTCCTCCGGAACCACCCAGGATCCGAAGGGGGTTCGCCTCAGCCACCGCAACCTCGTCGCCAACGTCTGCCAGGCCGCGGATCAGGACCTCGTGACCCGGGAGGACGTCGTCTTCGGGGTGCTGCCCTTCTTCCACATCTACGGACTCACTGCACTGCTGAACCTGGCGCTAACGCAGCGCGCCACGCTGGTGACCCAGCCGCGTTTCGAGCTGGGCAGCTTCCTCGCCTCTCACGAGCGTTTCGGCGTGACCTTCACTTTCATCGCCCCACCCATCGCGGTGCTGCTGGCGAAGCACCCACAGGTCGAGGAATTCGATCTGAGCAGCCTGCGGGCCGTGCTCTCGGGCGCTGCGGCGTTGGACACCAGCCTCGCGGAGGCCGTCCAGGAGCGCCTTAGTGTGGACGTCTACCAGGGCTTCGGTATGACCGAGTCCTCCCCGGTCACCCACCTGAACCTGGACATGAGCGTGCCGCGCGGTTCCATCGGGCTGCCGGTGGCTAATACTGAGCACAAGCTCGTCGCCGTCGAATCGGGAGAGGAGATTCCGCGGCCGAGCAACGGGCACTCGGAGGTCGGCGAGCTGTGGGTGCGTGGCCCCCAGGTGATGCTCGGCTACCTGAACCGCGACCGGGAGACGGCAGAAACCCTCGTGGACGGTGGCTGGCTGCGCACCGGCGACCTCGCGGTCCAGGACCCCGAGGGCAATGTTTATGTCGTGGACCGCCTCAAAGAGGTCATCAAGTACAAGGGCTACCAGGTCGCTCCCGCCGAGCTGGAGGCCCTACTGCTCACGCACCCGGAGGTCGCGGACGCCGCGGTGATCGGGGTCGCGGGTGAGGATGGCTTGGAGATCCCCAAGGGCTTCGTCGTGCTGCAGCAGAACGCCACGGCCACGGCTGAGGACATCATAGCCTACGTGGCCGAGCAGGTGCCGAGCTATAAGAAGGTGCGGGCCATCGAGTTCATCGATGCGATCCCGAAGTCCTCGACCGGCAAGATCCTGCGTCGCGTGCTTCGGGCCCGCGAGGACTAGCGAGAGGCGGCATCGCTCGGGTCACGTCCCGAGCGCTCCCCGCAGCCCTCGCAGTCTCGAAATACGATCTCCCAGACCTCCGGGCGGATCGCGCTAACGCGGAGGCTGCTGGCCGCCATAGGAGGCAGCAATAACAGTCGCGCTCCCCGCGGCGATCTCCGTGTGGCCTGCATCGCGAACCTCCACCACCGGCCACTGCCCGCCCACCGCGGTGATCCACCGCGAGCTCGCAGCGGCGGCGTCTGCGGCGTGACGTTCCGCGAGTGCCGCGCGCTTGGCGGCGAACTCCTCGGCCGGGATTTCCCGCACGTGCACGGGACAGCCCAGCTCGAACCACGCAACCGCCTGCTTCGGGCTGAGGAAGGCAGCATAAAGCATCGACCCGTGGCCGACCTGGGCTGCGGCCTTGCCGACCGTCATGCCCAGCCCGGCGTCCACGAAAATGACTGGGTGCAATGGATCCGGTTCGGGTGTGGGCAGCGGGCCAGGTTCGGGTGGCAAGTCGGAACCCTGAATCTGCAACTTGTTGATCCTCGGATCCACGCCATCAACGCGCCCGGGTAGGAACGCCTTGGCCATCGCACCGTGCACATTCACCTCGTGCCCAGGCAGCCCAAGAACTGCGTCCCACTTGCTGGCGCGGGCGCGGCGGGCGAGTTTCCGAATCTTCGCGCCGTACCAGCTTTTTAACGCCTGCGCCCACTCGCTGTCTTCCTCACCTGCTCGAGGGTCGAGGCAGACACGGGCGCAGGCGGAGGCAGCCGCAGCCAAGAGATCGTGGCGCAGCGGCGCATCCACCTTCGGCAGGTGCAGGACCATGGGCATAGCCTGCACGCTGCTCGGGTCTTGTGGGTCTTCGGTACCAGGGTGCCCAGCAAGGTGGACGAGCATCGCATGCGCCCGCCGGACCAGCTCCCGCTCGTCTGCTTCCAACTCCCCTGGTTCGTTGTACTCGCGCACTAGTCCTGCAGTGGCGGGCGGCGGTAAGTGCCGTCAGCCATGTCCTCGTGCTCAATCTCGGAGCGGGAGATGCCGAGCAGGAAGAGTACTTGGTCAAGGAATGGGTAATTCACGGATGCGTCAGCCACCTCGCGAAGGGCCGGCTTCGCGTTGAAGGCGATGCCCAGGCCCGCGGTGGAGAGCATGTCGATATCGTTCGCACCGTCGCCCACTGCCACGGTCTGGTTGAGCTTGATGCCATTCGACCAGGCGAACTCCTTGAGGGACTCGGCCTTCGCGCGGCGGTCGATGACCGGGCCGATCACGCGGCCCGTGAGCTTGCCTTCGCGGATTTCCAAGGTGTTGGCTCGGGCGAAGTCGAGGCCCAGCTCGCGGGCCAGCGGCTCGATGATCTGAATGAAGCCGCCGGAGACCACGCCGGTCTTGTATCCCAGGCGCTTGAGGGTGCGGATCGTGGTGCGCGCACCCGGGGTGAGTTTGATGTCGTTGGCGACCTTCTCCACGACAGACGCGTCGAGCCCAGCCAGGGCCTTGACGCGCTCGTGGAGAGATTCCGCGAAGTCCAGTTCACCACGCATGGCTCGCTCGGTAACAGCGGCGACCTCGTCCTCGCGGCCGGCGTAGGCCGCCAGCATCTCAATGACCTCCTGCTGGATGAGGGTGGAGTCCACGTCGAAGCAGATCAGGCGCTTGCTGCGGCGAGCCAGGCCGGCGCGCTCGACTGCGATGTCGAGGTGCAGCTCAGCGGTGAGCTCGGAGACTGCCTTGCGCAGCTCCACGCCGCCACCCGGGCGGGGATTAGCGACGGTGAAGTGAATTTCCAGCCCGGTGACCGGGTAATCGGCGATCCCGCGAATCGTATCGATATTCGCGCCCTCGGCAGCCAGTGTTTGTCCGATGCGCTGGACGTCCTCGGCGGTGATTCGGCGCCCGAGCACGACCATGACGTGGGAGGGCATCGGCTTGGTCGCCATGGCCTCCGTGTCCGTCTGGATCTGCACGCTCATGCCGAGGGCCTCCAGGTCGGCGGGCAGCTCGTTGTTCAGGGTGGCCAACGTATCAGCGTCGACGCCGACGAGGGCAGCGAGGGCGAGATTGCCGCGGAAGACGGATTGCTCGACGTCGATGAGCTGGACGTCGTGGGCAGCGAGGCTGCGGAAGAAGCGGGCGGTAACGCCGGGCTTGTCGTCACCGGTGACGGTGATGACGGCCGGTTCGCAGCCGTTATTCAGGATGGATTCCAGCTCTTCGGGGAAGGCGAGCCTCGTGGGCTGGAGATTATCGACTGGGGTGGAGTTATTTGCGCTAGTCACACCCACGATTGAACCACAGTGGCTGTGGCAAGGAGGATCCGCTACCCCCGTTTTTCGGCAAAAGAAAAACCACACCCTGCGTAGTAAGGGTGTGGTTTGCGCTCACAGCACCTCAGTGCTGGAGTATGCGCCGCGGCCAGCTGGCTGCTGGCCCCGGCACCGTGGCCGACTTCTTAGAAGTGGCGGCCGACGTGAGCCTCGTCGCGCATACGCTTGACCATGTGCGGGTAGTGCAGCTCGAACGCTGGGCGCTCGGAGCGGATCCGCGGCATGGAGGTGAAGTTGTGGCGCGGCGGCGGGCAAGAGGTTGCCCACTCGAGGGAGTTGCCGTAGCCCCATGGGTCATCGACGGTGACGACCTCGCCGTAACGGTAGGACTTGAAGACGTTCCACAGGAACGGCAGCACGGAGACGGCCAGGATCAGGGCACCGATGGTGGAGACCTGGTTGTAGCCGGTGAAGCCGTCGGTCGGCAGGTAGTCCGCGTAACGACGCGGCATACCGGAGTTACCAGCCCAGTGCTGAATCAGGAACGTGGTGTGGAAGCCGATCATGGTCAGCCAGAAGTGCAGCTTGCCCAGACGCTCGTCCAGCATGCGGCCCGTCATCTTCGGGAACCAGAAGTACAGGCCAGCGAAGGATGCGAAGGCAACCGTGCCGAACAGGGTGTAGTGGAAGTGCGCAACCACGAAGTAGGTATCAGACAGGTGGAAGTCCATTGCCGGGCCAGCCAGCATGATGCCGGTCAGACCACCGAAGAGGAAGGTGGCGAAGAAGCCCAGTGCGAACATCATCGGGGTTTCGAAGGTCAGGCGACCGCCCCACATGGTGCCGAGCCAGTTGAAGAACTTCATACCGGTCGGGACTGCAATCAGGAACGTCATGAAGGCGAAGAACGGAAGCAGAACCGCGCCGGTGACGAACATGTGGTGTGCCCACACAGCCATGGACAGAGCAGCGATGGACAGGGTTGCGAAGACCAGGCCCACGTAGCCGAACATCGGCTTGCGGGAGAAGACCGGGAAGATCTCGGAGACGATGCCGAAGAACGGCAGAGCCAGGACGTAGACCTCAGGGTGGCCGAAGAACCAGAACAGGTGCTGCCACATGATGGCGCCACCGTTGCCCGGATCGTAGATGTGGCCGCCCAGCTTGCGGTCGTAGAGAACACCCAGTGCGGCAGCAGCCAGCAGCGGGAAGATCAGCAGGACCAGCAGGGAGGTAACGAAGATGTTCCAGGTGAAGATCGGCATGCGGAACATGGTCATACCCGGAGCGCGCAGCACCAGGATGGTCGTGATCATGTTCACACCGGAAAGAATGGTACCGACACCACCAACGCCGACACCCACGATCCACAGGTCAGAACCCAGGCCCGGGGAGTGAATAGCGTCTGCCAGTGGCTGGTACATGGTCCAGCCGAAGTCAGCCGCGCCGCCCGGGGTGAGGAAGCCGGTCAGCATCAGGACACCACCGGCGGTGGTGAGCCAGAAGCCGAAGGCGTTCAGACGCGGGAAGGCCACGTCCGGTGCACCAATCTGGAGCGGAACGATGTAGTTAGCGAAGCCGAACACCATCGGGGAGCCATACAGCAGCAGCATGATGGTGCCGTGCATGGTGAACAGCTGGTTGAACTGCTCCGGGGACAGGAACTGCATGCCCGGATTGAACAGCTCGAGACGGATAAGCAGGGCCATGAGGCCACCAACCAGGAAGAAGGTGAAGGCCATCATGAGGTACATGATGCCCAGCAGCTTGTGGTCGGTGGTCGTCAGCGCATGCCAGGCAAAGCTGCCTCGGCGCCCATGGCCAGACGGTTGTGGGCGTTCGGGAGCAACTTGCTGTGGTTCCCGTGGCGCGACCGCGGTCATTGATTCCTCCTGACTACGCAGTGTCGAGGGTTTTTCCCTGACACTCCAAAGAATTTTGGCCTTCTCAGAACCCTCCCCTGAGTGCGAGAGCATTAGCTTCCTTGCAGCCCAGAAAGGGTCCCTACACGAAGGGTTGGTGCTATGTTATCCCCTTTTCCCGAATATAAGAAGCCGGGTGGCGGGAAACCTCCAGTTCCTTCACAGTTTTGGGGGTAGTTCCAAGGTTTCTCCACGCTTGAAAACACCAAACGGCCGTTTCGCTGCACCTAGCGAGCCGGCCGTTCGTGTTATGGGCTGGAGCGCGGAGCTAGAAGTCCCAGTCGTCGTCGGTGGTGCTCTCCGCCTTACCGATGACATAGGAGGACCCAGAGCCACTGAAGAAGTCGTGATTCTCGTCGCCACCCGGGTTCAGCGCGGCGAGGATGGCAGCGGAAACGCGGGTCTCCTCTACCGGGAACAGCCCGTCATAGCCAAGGTTGTTCATCGCCTTGTTGGCGTTGTAGCGCAGGAAGCGCTTCACATCTTCGGTCCAGCCGATCTCGTCGTAGATGGACTCGGTGTATTCGACCTCATTGTCGTAGAGGTCCAGCAGCTGCTCGACGACGAAGCCCTTCAGCTCCTCCTGGCGCTCCGGGCTCTCGTTCTCGAGGGCTCGCTGGTACTTGTAGCCGATGTAGTAACCGTGGACGGACTCATCGCGGATGATGAGGCGGATGATGTCCGCGGTATTCGTCAGCTTGCCCATGGAGGACCAGCGCATCGGCAGGTAAAACCCGGAGTAGAAGAGGAAGGATTCCAGCAGCACGGAGGCAATCTTGCGCTTCAGCGGGTCGTCGCCCTTGTAGTACTGAAGGATGATCTCACCCTTGCGCTGGAGATTTTCGTTCTCCTCGGACCAGCGGAATGCGTCGTTGATCTCACGGGTGCTCGCCAGGGTCATGAAGATCTGGGAGTAGGACTTCGCGTGCACGGACTCCATGAAGGCGATATTGGTGAGCACCGCCTCCTCGTGCATGGTGGTCGCTTCCGGGATCAGAGAGACCGCGCCGACCGTGCCCTGGATGGTGTCGAGCATCGTCAACCCGGTGAACACGCGCATCGTCGCGTTCTTCTCCGCATCGTTGAGCGTGGCCCAGCTCTGGATGTCATTCGAGACGGGTACCTTTTCTGGCAGCCAGAAGTTGGCCGTCAGCCGATCCCATACCTCGAGGTCACGGTCGTCCGGAACCTCATTCCAGTTAACGGAACCGATGATATTCCCCGCCTTGTGCTGCGCAGGGGACTGAGATGGCCTAGCAGGCATAAACGCGCATTCTCCTCATCTGAACTCGGCAGAGTTCCCAACTTTCCAACCGCTGACCTGCGCGTATAGTGCGCGGTGAGCGAAATGAATACATACCTACTCTACCCGTCAGGGCTCTTCACCGCACGGCGTGGTGGCGGGCGCCGCTCAGCAGCAATCTACCCGCCCCGCGCCAAGCCCAGCACCCGTTGCACAACCACCATCGCCCGTTACCTTGTGAGTTTCCCCGATAATG
>NZ_KV823540.1 GCF_001815985.1 Corynebacterium sp. HMSC27B11
CTCCGCCAAGCATGCTCAAGCTTCACGATTTTTGCAACAGAGCCATCACGGGCGAATCCATCCCCGCAGAGAAGAAGGACGGCGACCAGGTCTTCGCCGGCACCTGGCTGCGCAGCGGCGCGCTGCGCGTCGAGGCTGTGGACATCGGCTCGGATACCACCCTGGCCAAGATCATTCACCGCGTCGAGGACGCCCAGGATGACCGCGCGAAAACCCAGACCTTCCTGGAGAAATTCAGCCGCTGGTACACGCCGGCCGTCATGATCGGCGCGATTCTGGTCGGCCTGATCACCCGCAACACGGAGCTCGCCCTGACCCTGCTGGTCATCGGCTGCCCAGGCGCGCTCGTCATCAGTATCCCGGTGTCCATCGTGGCCGGTATCGGGCGCGCGGCCCGCGACGGCATTCTCATCAAGGGTGGCGAGTACCTGGAGCAGGCCGCGAAGGTGGACGCCGTGGTCGTCGACAAGACGGGCACGCTGACCCTTGGCCGCCCGGCGCTGACCGATGTGCGCACCCTGCCGGGTTCGCGCTGGTCGGAAAAGGAAATCCTCCAGATTGCCGCGGACGTGGAGAGCGCCTCCGAGCACCCCCTGGCCGCCGCCATTGTGGAAGGCGCGGTGGACCGGAGCGTGCGTGAGGCCGGATTCGTCGCTGATATTCAGGACGCCGATCCGGTGGTGGCCCAGGGGATCACAGCAACCGTGCCGGGTGTCGGCCGAGTGTCCGTGGGCACTGCCGAGCTGCTGGATGATGCGGCGAGCGGCGTTAATGCCGCCCTGGCAGCGGTGGCCGAGCTCAACGAGCAGGGCAAGACCGCGATGATCGTTGGCGTGGACGGTGCGCCGGCCGGCGTGGTGGCCGTGGCTGACGAGGTACGGCCAGAAGCGCGGCCTGCGGTGGAGGCACTCCACAAGGCCGGGGTGAAGGTCGTCATGGCAACGGGTGATGCCAAACCGGTGGCGCGCAACGTCGCTGCCGAGCTGGGCATCGATGAGTTCCACGCAGGCATGCTGCCCGAGACGAAGGTGGACGTGGTCCGCGGGCTGCAGTCTGAGGGCCACACCGTGGCGATGTTGGGCGACGGCGTGAATGACATGCCCGCGCTAGCCACCGCCGAGATTGGCGTGGCGATGGGCGCGGCCGGGTCGCCGGCAACCATCGAGACCGCGGATATCGCGCTCATGGCCGATCGGCTCACGAGGCTTCCTCAGTCGCTGATCCTGGCCAAGCGCACCGCACGCACCATGCGGGTGAACATCTTCATCGCGCTGGCAACGGTGCTGGTCCTGCTGCTGGGAGTGTTCCTCGGTGGCGTGACCATGGCGGTGGGCATGCTGGTCCACGAGGCGAGCGTGCTGCTGGTCATTGTGATCGCCATGACGCTGCTGCGACCCGTGCGGACCTAAGGCCCGCTGGGCGGGGGCCGGCCCTTTCTGGGCCGGTCGAGGCTTGGACCAGTTTCCTCTGGGCTTCAGCCCTGCTACTCCGGGCGCTCGAAGCGCTCCTGGCGGCCCAAAGTGTGCAGCTGGAGCCACTCGCGGAAGCCGGCGACGTCCTTCCTCTGGACCAGGAAGAACCACGCGAAGCGCGCGTACTCCTGCGGCAGCAACCGCCGCATGCCCGGCTGCGACATGAGGTAACCGCGGTTACGGTACGTGAAGTAGCGCTTGAACTCGCCGTCCGGGTACTGCGTGTGCATGCGCCCGCCGAGGATCGGCTTGAACTCCTCCGAACCATCTGGGTGCGCATAAGCACAGGTCAGGCTCGTGCCGAAGCGTAGGCCGCTGCGGACGATGCGGCGGTGGTATTCGACCTCGTCGCCGCGGATGAACAGCCGATAATCCGGCACGCCGATGATCTCCATCGCGCGGGCGGAAATCAGCGCACCGTTGAAGAGGCTCGCGATGCCGGGCAGGAAGTCCCCCTCGAGTTCGGAGACGCGGCGGCGCCACGTGAGCCCCTGGCGCAGCGGGAAGGCCAGGCGATCCGGGTTGTTGATGTTCGTGACCAGCGGAGATACCTGCGCGAGCTGCTCGCGTTCGGCGACGTCCAGCAGGGTGGCGAGGACGTTCTCGTCGGCGGGGCGGCCGTCGTCGTCGGCGCACCAGATGGCGTCGGCGCCCAGGGCGAGTGCTGCGAGGAAGCCGAGGGCGAAGCCGCCCCCACCGCCCAGGTTCGTGCGGCTGGGCAGGTACATCGGGCGGGGACGTCGCTGGGGGACGTCGCCGGCGGAACCGGACGCGCCGGAGCTGGACGCGGACGTCGACGTCGTGGCGTCGTCGTTGCTGGCGGTGTCGTCGGCGGGGAGGTCGTTGTCGGCTTCGTCGGAGGCCTTCGTGATGGCGGCCCCGACGGTCTGGATCTCCGCGAAACGGCGGGCGGCGATCTCCGCGGAGGCGCGGCGGGACTGCGGTTCGCCGCCGAGCTTCGCGTGGACCAGGGTTTCGACCGCGGGGTCGGCGCCGTTGTCCACGACGATCACCCAATCGGGACGACGGGTCTGCTTGGCCACCATGTCGAGGCTGCGTTCCAGCAGGTCAACGCGGTTGTGGGTGACGATCACGGCGGCGATGGTGCCGCGCGGGTCGATGGCGTAGCGCCCCGGGTTGGGTGCGGTGTGGTCCGTGGCCGGGGTCTGCGGGCCGGTGTGTGAGTGCGGGGCGTGCGGGCCGGCGGTGTTGGTGCCCGAGGATTGGGAGGTGGTGTTGATGGTGCCCTGGGAGCCGGTGATGCGGGCGATAGTGCTGGTGGCAGCGTTTTTGAGTCCTCGGAGCGCGCGTTTCATGGGTGCTACTTTACCCGGTCTGCGTGAGGCCTCTGGCGATGCGCGCCGGGCTGGCGCGTGCCCGCGCCCCTGCCCTGGCGGCTTCGCGGGCTAGCTCGGCTGCCCCGGCGTGGGGCCGAGCATGAGCCCGTGCCCGCGCCCCTGCCCTGGCGTGGGGCCGAGCGTGAGCCCGTGCTCCTTGCACTTCACCCGGTTGCGCTCCACCCCACCCGCACCCGGTTTTGGGCTGTATCGTGTCAGGTTTTGTTTGTTTTGTGGCACGGCACGGCCCAAAACCGCGTTTGTGCGCACCCGGCCATGCGTTTCTCCCGTGTTCCCAACCGTGTGCCCGTGTGCCCGTACGTGCCCCATCCCCTGGCGATGCGCGTCGGGCTGCGCGTGCCCGGCTCCCTGTTCCGGTTTTGGGCTGTAGCGTGTCAGGTTATGTTTGTTTTGTGGCACGGCACGGCCCGAAACCGGGCCGGGAACCTCAGCCTCGAGACTTGTGGCGGATGATGGCGCGCACCCGGTCCAGCACTCGCTCTGGATCGCGCATGCTTCGGGCGCTCAGCCTCAACGGGGTGAGGCCAAGGGCGGTCAGGCGTGTATTCACTTCGGTATCCCATTCGCGCTGGTCGGACGACGAGTGATACGCGCCGTCATAGAAAATCATGAGTCGGGTTTCCCACGAGCCAAGATCAGCAGTCGCAATGGGGCCGTCTGCGTCCGCAATCCGCACCTGGACCTCCAGATCTGGCAGCACAGGTTTGAGAAGAAGACGCAGCCACGTCTCGGGTGGGGAGTCAGCACCGAGCGCACCATGCTTCAGCACTACCTGTTGCACCTCGCGGGAGACGGGGAGCACATCGTTGACCTGGGCGATAAGTTCAGCTGGAGTGAGATTTGTGAAGGTGCACAGGGCGTCGGCTCCTTGAACGATGCGGAGATGGCTGGGTTTGATGCGGGGAAGCTGGGCGCTGTACCAGGTGTGTTTTTGCTGGCAGATGCTAGTTAGGAACTGACTGGCCGCGATCGGTAGCGGAGCCAGCGGTAGGTTCGGCAGGAGTCTGTCGTGACGAATGATGGGCTCGAATGACACCTCCACCGTGCTTCGTCGAGCTTGTCTTGGGTGCTGTGCGCTTTTCCGCGAGCTCGGTGTGATCATCTGAGCCGGCTGACCCTCGTGGAAGTACGGAAATCCCTGTATCGCCAGGGCAGAGATCCCGCCTGCGATCCAGGATGGATGAGCCATGAAATGCCCGCGAACCCGAACATCGTGCGGAAACTCCAGCGGAGGGCGGCTGGCGTGGCGCTCGAGAATCGCAGCTCGTTGCTTCGCGGTTTGGGCCAGTTCCAGAGCGCGAAGAATTTCGGGTGGCTTCGCGAGCCAAGTCTTAAAGGTGCACGGCTCGAAGTATCGATGGAGCATGGTGCGGGTAACCCCAAGCTCTTGCAGCTGTTTCCAGGTGTGGGGCACCTCCTGGTACCTGCGGTTCGTGAAGTTGCTCGGCAATAGCATTGGTCCCCCCGTTTCTTTCGCCGGGCAGCCCGCCGACCAGGTGCGCGGCTATCGCGCGTGGTGAGCAGGGCGCGCTCGCCAGGCTGTCTCACTCCCCACGTGCGCTTGCCTGGCTGTCCCCACGTGTTCGCTCCCCGGGCGTAGCACTCCGGCTAGAGCGCCAGTGAATCCCCCGCAGCGATATCCGCTCAGTGATGTCCCCTGGTAGCCCCTGAGTGTCGGGCCAGTCGAAGTGAATTGCTGTTGGTTTCTTAGCTATTAGACAATCCGGCGGGCGCTTTGGTTCCCGGTCCGGGCAGATGAATGCAGTTTTGGGCCGTCACGTGTCACGTTCTGCCGGTTTTTTGACACGCCACGGCCCAAAACCGGCGTTTGCCCCAAGACAGCCGAAAACCAGCGGTGGATGCCAAGGCGGGGTCAAGGGCTGCCATCATGGCTGCTCCCGCTAACACGGGCAGGTGCGCCCCCGTTTTGGGCCGTCGCGTGTCAGGTTTGGCCTGTTTTGTGACATGGCACAGCCCAAAACCCGTCACGTACCAAGCCCAGCCCCCGTAACCTCGGCCGGTGCGTGTGTCGGCTGCCCGTGCGTGGCGCGGCTATCCGTGTGCCCGGCCCCGGCCCAAGCTCCCGAAACCCCCGGCCCGGCTACCGCCCCAAGTCGCGCAGGACGTTGCGCACGTGCTGCCCAGCCTCGGGCCCCTCGTAGGCCTCCACGACCTCGTCCACCGGCCCAGCCTGACGAATCTCACCGTGGTCAATCCACAGCGCGCTATCGCACAGCTGCGCCAGGAACTCATTGGAGTGCGAAGCGAACACCAGGATGCCCGATCGCTTCACCATCTCAACCAGCCGCGACCGCGCCTTCGCCATGAACGCCGCATCCACGGCACCGATGCCCTCGTCGAGCAGCAGAATCTCCGGATCGATGCTGGTCACCACGCCCAGCGCCAAGCGAATGCGCATACCGGTGGAGTACGTCCGCAGCGGCATCGCGAGGTAATCCCCCAGCTCCGAGAACTCCGCGATCTCATCCATCTTCCGATTCATCGCCTTGCGCGTCTGCCCCAGGAATAGCCCGCGGATAGTGATGTTCTCGTAGCCGGAGATCTCCGGGTCCATGCCCACACCCAGGTCGAACACCGGCGCCACACGCCCGCGCACCACGGCGGACCCGCGTGTTGGCTCGTAAATCCCGGACAGCAACCGCAGCAGCGTGGACTTACCCGCACCGTTGTGCCCGACCAGGCCCACGCGGTCGCCGTCCTGCAGGTGCAGGTTGATGTCCTTCAGCGCCTCCACCATCACGGTGTTGGACTCGTTTCGCCCGATCGCGCCACCGGCCGCACCCAGGAACGTGTGCTTCAGCGACCTGGTCTTCGCGTCGAAGATCGGGAAATCCACGCAGGCGTTGTAGGTGTCGATGCTGATTTGCTGCTTCATTCTTGTTCTTTCTTTTCTTTAGGACGCCAACCCGTTCGCCTTGTTACACCCAGTAGCTAACCCGGAAGCGCCACTTCCGCATGGCCAGCAGGGCAAGGCCCAGGCCCACCACGGTCATGGCGAGAACGATGTACCAGGAGGATGCTTCGACTGGCACGTTGATCATCGGTCCGCGCACGATCTCCAGGTAGTGGTACAGCGGGTTGAGCTTGGCCAGCGCCGCCCGCTCGGCGACCGCGCCACCCTGATCGGTGAGGGTTTGTGCGGTCCACACGATTGGCGTCATATAAAAGGCCAGCTGGACCAGGGACTCGAGCAGCGGGGCGACGTCGCGGAAACGGGTCGCGACGATTCCGAAGAACATGGTCACCCACACACCGTTGATGATGAGCAGCGCGAGCCCCGGCACTGCCAGGAGCACCTCCCACCCGACCGGGATGCGGAAGATCGCGAGCAGCACCAGCCAGATCACGAGGTTGTGCAGCAGGAAGAGGAACTGCCGCCACACGAGCCGGTAGACGTGCACGGATAGGGCGGAGGGCAGCTGCTTGATCAGGCCCTCGTTGGAGATGAAGACCTCCGCGCCCTCCTTGATGCAGCCGGCGATGAAGCCCCACATGATGAGGCCGACGGCGACGTGTGGCAGGAAGACGGCCACGTCGATGCCGAAGAGCTGGGAGTACAGCAGGCCCAGGGCGGCGGCCATCACGCCGGTGGCGATGGTGATCCACAGTGGGCCCAGGACGGAGCGCCGGTAGCGCTGTTTGATGTCCTGCCAGCCGAGGGCGAGCCAGAGCTCACGCTGCTGGAATCCCCGTGTGAGATCGTCCCAGGCGGCGGCGAAGGTTTGCGAGCGCGAAGCTGGGATGTCGCCGTCGTGGGTTGCGGTGATCCTGCTGAGGTCTGTCATGAGTATCGCATTCTAGTAGGAGGCGCGGACACGATTGTTCAAGCGCGCCGGGGTCGGGTCCCGCGGCTCCGCTGTTGCGACCCGCGTCACGCTGCATTTTGCGCTTTGTGCGCAGCGGAATCGCGGTTGTGGTGGCCGGGAGCCCGCGGCTTCGCCCCCCGCGGTAGCGGCCGAACGGCCGCTCTCGGGTTCAGGCTGGATCGCCCTGGGCTTCGGTTGGATCCCCTCGGCTTCTGGGGCGGACGTTGTCAGGGAGCGCTGGTATTGTTTTGGCGTGACGGAGCCCGGGGCCGCCGCGGATGTGGTTGGCCTGGGGTTTCACGGTGGTGCCAATGATCGCTGGTTTTCTACGACGTCAGCGTCTGGTTCCGGTCGGTGTCAGAGTTCGGTGCCAGTGTCCGGTGCTAGCCGCCAGGACATTGCGACGTCAGTGCCCGGTTCCACCAGGTGCCAGCGTGTGGCGTCGCTGCCCGGTAGCTCAGCGCCGCGAGCGCCGGGGGCACGGCGTCGCCTGAGACGCGGAACCACAGCCCCACCGGCACCCCGGCTCATGCCGGTGCCAGTAGTTTTCCAGGAAGGGAGATGGCTTGTTCGACAACGCACGGTTCGACAACCCCAGGGTGCGTGGTCTGTACACCTCCCTTTCCGACGGCTGGGTCTATATGAACGCAGCGACGGACCCGCAGCTACCCGAGCGCGTCTCGGGCGCGGTTTCGCGCGCCTTCCGTTCTGCCCCGCTTGCCGCCCCGATTGAGGAGACCCACGGGGAGCACAGCCGCGCCACGAGCCCCGGCACGCGCATCGGCGAAAGCCACATCAAATCCGCCCGCGTCGCGATCGCTGACCTGGTCGGCGCTCGCCCGGAGCATGTGATCCTGGGCAGCTCCCGGAAGCAGCTGATTACCCAGCTCGCGGAGAGCCTCTCCCGTCGCCTGCGCCTGGGCCGCCAGGTCGTCCTCTCCCGCGTCGACGACGGCGCGAACATCGACCCGTGGCTGCGCGCCGCCGACCTGTACGGCGCGGACGTCCGCTGGGCGGAGGCCGACCTGTCCACGGGCGTCCTCCCCGCCTGGCAGTACACGGAGCTGGTCAGCCCGGAGACCGCGGTCGTCGCGGTGGCAGCCGCGAATGAGCACGTTGGCACGGTTACGGACGTCGCCGCGATCGGCCGGACCGTGCACGCAAAGTCGGACGGCATCTTCGTCGTCGACGCGAACGCCGTCGCCCCGTTCCACGTGATCGATATCGCTGACCTGGGCGCGGACGTCCTGGCGCTGGACGTCGCGACCATCGGCGGTCCGTCGATCGGTGCGCTGGTCTTCCGGTCGGTGGAGCTGATGGGGGAGCTGTTCCCGCACCCGCCGCGCCAGTCCCGCGCCCGCGCGGCGGCCCGTTTCGGTGCTCATAAGGACGTTGCCCCCGGCCCGGGTGGTCTCGCGCTGCGCGGTGCGGTGCACCCGTCGGTGGAGCGCGCCCGCGAGTGGCTGGAGCTGGGCGGATTGAGCGAGGGTCTGCTCGGAGGGGTGTCCGCGGCGGTGGATCACCTGGCGGACCTAGCGTCCGATGCGGAGGGTGACTCCCTGCGGGGGACGCGTCGACGTCGCCTGCGTGGCGCGCTTCCCCTGGCGGAGGACTATGTGCACGGCCTGGCCCGGATGGTGGTTGATGGGCTGCACGGTCTGCCGGGCGCGCATGTCATCGGCCTGGAGGGGGAGTACGAGGAGCACTTCGACTACGACTCGGTGGAGCGCATCCCTCGCTTGAGCTTCTTCATCGATGGGGTGCCGGCGGAGGCGGTGCACGACCGCTTGTTCGCGCAGGGTGTGGTCACCAGTGTGATTCCCCCGGGGGACTCGGAGCTGCTGGAGCAGATGGGGGTTTTCGAGTCCAGCACGGGAGCGGTGTGCGTGGGGCTGAGCGTGCACAACACGGTCGGCGATGTGAATCGCCTGCTCCGCGCGGTCGCGAGCCTGCGCTAGCCGCAGCCTTAGCCGCGCCGGGCTGGGGCGTGGTGGCTCACCCGGCCTCGTTTCAGATCGCCCACGCAGGGCATGCAGGTATTCATGGGTGCGCGGGGCATTCGCGCCCCGCGCCCAGCCCCGTGCCAGCTCCGCCCCCAGGCCTTCCCCCCGCGGCGCCGTAGGCCCCCAGGCACCCTAGCCCTGCGGGACCTCGAAGACCACCTTGCCGGTGACCTCGCCTGCCAACAGTGCCTGGTGGGCCGCGGCGGCGTCCTGAATGGGGACGGTGCGGTCGATGTGGTGGCTGATCTTCCCGCTTTCGAGCAGGGGCCACATCTCCTCGAGCGTGCCGCGCACGATGCGGGCCTTATCCTCTGCGTCGCGGTAGCGCAGCCCCGTCGCGGAGATCGTGCCGCGCTTGTTGAGCAGGCGGGCGATGTTGAGCTCGCCCTTCACCCCGCCCTGCATGCCGATGATCACCATGCGGCCGTCCATCGCCAGGGCCTTGACGTTGGAGTCCAGGTATTTCGCGCCGATGATGTCGAGGATGACGTCCGCGCCGCCGAGCTCCCGCAGCACCTCCGCGAAGTCTTCCTCCTTGTAGTTGATCAGCGTGTCCGCGCCGTAGCGGCGGCACACGTCGAGCTTCGCCTGGCTGCCTGCGGTTACCGCGACCTTCGCGCCGATGGCATGGGCGTACTGCGTGGCGAAGAGGCCGATGCCCCCGCCGCCGCCGTGGAACAGAGCGCGCTCGCCTTCGCGCAGCCCCGCGATGTCCGCAACATTTGACCACACGGTGCACGCGACCTCCACGACGCTGGCGGCCTCCGCGAGGCTGTAACCCTTCGGGATCGGCATCAGCTGACCTGTGGGGACGGCCGCGTGCGTGGCGTAACCGCCACCGCTGAGCAGGACGGCGACCTCCTCGCCCTCCTGCCACGGGGTGCCGTCTGCCTTCGTCGCGCCGTTCGGATTTTCGACGACGCCGGCGGCCTCCAAACCGATCGTCTCCGTCACGCCCTTTGGCGGCGGGTAGTGCCCCTGGGCTTGCAGGGTGTCGGCACGGTTGAGCCCGGCGTAGTGGATGCGGATCAGGGCCTCGCCCTCGGCGGGTTGGGGCTTGTCGATGGCCTGCCACTCGAGGGAGCTGGGGTCCTTCGGGTCGGTTTGGATGATGGAGTGGGCGGTGTTTGTGCTGGTGGAAGTCATGGCGCCCAGCCTAGCAACGGCTGCAGACACGGGCTCCGGATTCCGTCGATGCCCTTGTGCTGGCTAGGTGCGCGTGCCAGTTTGTGCCCGCTAATTGCCCAATTTTTGCCCAATCTGTCGGGGGTGTGCCCGTTGTTTGCTCAATATGCCCCCAGCTCCGCATGATGGCGGCGCCCGTCGGGAAGTACCGACGCCCTCGTGCGTTGGGCAGTTTTTCGTGCGCTAGCAGGAACTTTGGGAGCCGAGGCAGGCAGCAAAAACGCAAGCGGTGCAGCATGCGAAAATCCCCAGGTAGCTGGTGCTACCTGGGGATCTCTATCAGCGGAAGTAGAGGGATTTGAACCCCCGGATGGTTGCCCATCGCTGGTTTTCAAGACCAGTGCATTCGGCCGCTCTGCCATACTTCCGTGCGCGGGTTAGCTTACCCGGTGCCCCTTTAAACCGCACACGGAACTGTGCCACGCCTGGCCCATCGGGGCATCGGGTCGCGCTGGAGGGGCCAACTTGGTGACTCTTACTGGTTTTGGGCTGTGCTGTGTCACGTATCGGGCAAAACCTGACACGCGACGGCCCAAAACGCTTCTTGCTCGTCCGGCAGGCCGACGCGCGGGTTCGGGCCAAGTTGGTGAGCGTGGCGGTGGGGGAGTTGGGGCCATCCCGGGGCATGACTGGTTTTGGGCTGTGCCGTGTCGCGTAACGGGGGAATTCTGACACGCTACGGCCCAAAACGTTTCTCGCTGGCCCAAACGCTACGGGCCCGCCGAAACCAGTCCCGCGCCAGGCGGCGCTGAGGCCGGCCAGCAAACGAGCACGAGCTCGCTCTAGGCCAGGACCTTCGATTCCGCGATGCCCTCGTCCATGCGCCGGTTGTAACCGTCCAGCCCCTTGCGCAGCACCAGACCCAGCAGCAGCGCCGGCAGGATAAACACCAGCAGCCCCAGGATGTCCAGCCAGTAATCGCCCTGGTAGATCCCCGCGATGGAGGCGCGGAACGCCCGGATCGCGTACGTCGCTGGCAGGAATGGGCTCATGGACTGGAACCAGCCCGGCAGCAGCTCCAGCGGGTACGCGCCACCCGCGCCCGAGACCTGGAACACCAGCAGCAGCACGCCCAGCGCCTTACCCGCGTTACCGAAGGAGATCACCAGCGTGTACACCACCAGCATGAACACCATGGAGCTCAGCCAGCAGGCCAGCGTAAACAGGAACGGATGCTCAGGCTCGATACCCACGAAGAAGATCAACCCGGCTGCCATCAGCAGGCTCTGCACCGTGCCGATCAACGCGAAGATCCCGAACCGGCCCAGGTAGGCCTGCGCGCGGCTGTAGCGCTCCGGATCCAGCGCGTCCTCGGTCTCCTCCCCGCGCTCGGAGATGCGCGTGTGCACCACGACGGAGGTGATCAGCGCGCCGACCCACAGCGCCAGCGCGCCGTACAGCGGGGTCATGCCCGTGCCGAAGCTATTCACCTCGTTCAGCGGTTCGCGCTTCACGGCCGTGGGGTTGGCCATGTGCTGCGCCAGCAGGCTCGGGTCATTGCCGATCATCCGCGCCAGGCGGGAAAGATCGCCCGTCTCGCCGGCCCGTTTGATCTCCTTCGCCAGCTTGTCCGCGTCACCCGCGCGCTGGTTCAGCTTCTCCGACAGCTCCGCGGTGGCTGCCTGCATCGACCCCAGCGAGTCCGCGAGCGACGCGTCCCCGAGCGTGCCCTTCGCCCGCTGCAGGTCCGCCTTCACGCCCTTCACGCTCTGGCTGAGCTGCTGCACGGAGTCTCCCAGCTTTGCCAGCTGGGGCTGCAGGTCGTTCGCGTAGCTGTTCTTGGCCTTATCGACGGCAGCCACGGCGGTCGCGATCGCGGACTTACTGTCCTTGCGTGCCTGCTCCATGGACGTCTTCCCGGAGCGCAGGTCCTTCGCGGAGCGACGGAAGGTGTCCCGCAGCTCGGTGGTCCGCGCGATAGATTCGTCGATGTTGTTCAGTACCCGGTGGTACGCCGGCTTCGCGGGGATCGGCAGTGCTGGGGCCACGCGGGCCTCCAGCGTGTTGCGCAGGTCGTTCAGCCCGTCCAGCTGCGCGTCGAAGCGGTCAGCCATCCGGTCCAGCGCGTTCGCGGAGGTCTCCGGGCTGTTGTTCGCGCGCCCGAAGACCCGGTCGATGCTGTTTCCCACCGCGTTGTAGCTGTCGCTGGTTGCCTGCAGGGACACGCTCAGGGACGACGCCGCCCCGGCGAAGGTTCGGCCCAGGTTGGCCAGCGCTTCGTCGCCCGCGCCGGAAGCCCCGCCCGAGCTGCCGGAGCCGCCGGTTCCGCTCAGGTTGAGGGCATCCATTTGGGCGCCTGCGGAGTCGGTGATGCGCTCGGCGCTTTGGGCCAGCGGGATCGTGGATTCCACCAGGGAGGACAGCGAGGACACGGAGTTGCTGCCCTGCCGCAGCTGGCGGGCCACCCCGTCGACGCTGGACTCCATGCGGTTGAGCACGGCCTTCGTGTCCCCGTCGGTGAGCACCTTATTGAGGTCGGTGACCAGCCCCAGGCCGACGTTGTTGACGACCTCAGAGAAGGACTCGTTGATCTGGTCGATCGCGCCGGTGGCCGCCTGCTCGGTGATCATCGGGGCCAGCGAGTTCTTCTTCTGGTTCGTGTACATCGTCAGCTCCGTGGGTTCGGTGCCGGCGATGTAGAAGGTCATCAAGTCCTTGGAGAAACTCGACGGCAGCACGATGCTGGCGTAGTACTCGCCGGAGCGGGTGCCGTCGAGGGCGTCCTCCTTGGTGGTGATGATCCAGTCGATCTGCTTATTCAGACTGAGCTGGGCCAGCACCTGCTCGCCCAGGTTGAGATTCACCTGCGCGAGATCGGTGTCGTGGCCCTCGTCTTCGCTGCTCACAGCGATTTTGAGCTCGTCGGTGTTGTCGAAGGGGTTCCAGCTGGCGAGCACGTTGAACACGGTGAAGACCAGCGGAACCACGGTGAGCCCGAAAAGCACGATCATGGTGATGACGTTCTTGCGGGCGGACCGGAGGTCGTGGCGCAGGATTTCGCGGATCTTGCTCATTAGTTCTCGCCCTCCTGCTTCTCGACGTCACTGTTCCCGCCGTTATCTCCATCGGCAGGCTCGCCGCCGTCGGCGGCCGCATCGCCGCCCCCGGCCTTATCGGCATGGGCGCGGGCGAGGTGTTCTTCGTGCTCATCATCAAAGGTATAGGCACTGGAGCCGGCCGCCTGGGTGGCGGCCACGTACTTCAGCTCGGCGCTATCCAGGTTGCTCAGCTCCTGGGCGTGCAGGTAGCTCTGGCCGGTGTACTCCCGCGCACCGATGATGAAGATGATCAGCAGCGCCCAGGCGATACCGATTGCGAAGATTGCGGCGCGCTCGGTGTCGAAGACGGCGTTGACCACGCCCAGCACCGCGAGACCGATCAGCCCGATGATGGCCGTTCGGCCGATCTGCTTCGGGGTGTCCCTCAGCACCTTCGCCGTGCGTTCCTCGGTGAACTCGTTGAATTGCTCGTGGTTGTTCAGTGCGTGGATGACATCCGCCATCCGGTAGCCGGAACCGACCACCTGAACCTTGTCGGAGACCAGCAGGCCGGAACGGGCGAGCTGCTGGTTCAGGATCAGGTTCACGTGCGACAGGCGTCGTCGGGCGACCATGCCCACGAACAGGAAGGCCAGGGACATCAGCCCCAGCACCCCGAGCGCCTGCCAGTAGTGGGAGCCGTAGAAGCCGCCGATGGTTTCGCGGGCGGCGTCGATGCCGTAGGTCATCGGCAGCAAGGGGTGCACGATCTTGAAGAAGTCGGGCGTCATCTCGATGGGGTAGAGCCCGGAAGCACCCGGGATCTGGATGAAGGCCATACCCACCGCCAGGCCACGGCCGATGTGACCCAGCGCGGAGACAAGCCCGTAGATCACCCCGAGGTATCCCAGCCCGACCAACACATTTGTGAGCGTGTACAGCGTTGGGCTGACGGTCTGCACGCCGATCAGCAGGTTACCGATGGATACGATCACAGCCTGACCCACCACGAAGGCTGCGAGCAGCAGGAAGCGTCCCCAGAAGGCCTGGCTGACACTCACGCGGCGGGCCCTCTTACCCAGGTCCTCGGTGTCCACCTCCACGCGGAAGATGACGACCATCACGAACGCGCCGATCCACAGCGTCAGGTTCGTGAACAGGGCGGCCATTCCGGAGCCGTAGCTCTTCACCGGGTACATCGGCTCGTTGACCAGCGTGGCCGGGGTGGCCATGAACTGCCCGATGTCCTCGGAGTTCAGCCCGCGGACCGTGCGGAAGGCCTCGTCGTCGCCGAGGCGCAGGGCCAGGACGTCCGTCTTCGCGTTCTCGACCCCGTCCCGCAGGCTGCTGAGGTTGCCCTTGAAGTCATCAATGACGTCGGTCGTGGCGCCGATCTGCCGATCCACGCCGTCCAGGACGTTCGAGGCCTCCCCCAGCAGGGACTGCTGGGAGCTCAAGGACCCGGAGAAGGAGCCGGTGGCCGCGCTCAGCCGGTTGATCGCCCGGTTGAGCTTGGGCAGCGTATCGCCCGTTGTGCTGTTCAGTCCCTTCGCGGAGTCCCGCGCGGCGGCTGCGGCCTGAGTCAGTTCCTCGGAGCTGTTCCGCAGCACCTTGGCGGTTTCGCTGGTGCTTTTGCCCGCGGCGTTGAGGTCTGCGAGCAGTTTCCGGTTGGCGTCGTTGCTGCGCTGCAGGTCGTCGATGGTGGAGTTGAGCTGGCCAGCGATGGCCGGGCTCACGCCCGCGGCGCCCATCAGGCCGCGGAGCTGCGCGATATTGCGGTCCCCGAGGTCGACGAGTTGGGTGGTCTGCTCGCTGGCGGCGGCGATCTGTCGGCCGGCCTGCTCGGCGGCGCTGCTGACCCCGGCGACGGAGGAGTTCGCGGCGGCCGTGCCCTCAGCCAGGGCGGCAGTGCCCTGGGCGTAGGCGTCACCGGCGGAATCGGAGAAGTCCGCGACCATGCGCTGCACGATCGCGACGGACTTATCGACCTCCGCGAGGGTGGACTTGGCGTCCTCAAGGGTGCCGTGAGCGGAGTTCAGAGCATCCTTGGTGGCGGCGATGGTGGGGCGGGCGCCGACCACGCGCCCCTTCATTTTGTCCAGGGATTCCTGGCCCTCGTCCAGTGTCGCGAGGGTGTCGTCCAGCCCGGTGACGGCCTTGTTCTTGCTGTTGTCGAGCCGCCCGGAGATGCTGTTGCCCTTTTCCCGGACCTTCTTCGACGCCGTCTCGCCCAGCTGCTTTTTGAAGGAGCTGGTGATCTGGTCGTTGATCGCTGATGCGCCCGCATCGGTGATCAATGGGGCGACGGCGCTGAGCTTCTCGTTCGGCCGGTAGATCAGCTGCGGCTGGCTATAGGTTCCCTGAAATGTGGAAAGGAGATCCCGGGAGAAACGTTCGGGGATCTCGATGCTGCTGAAGACGTCGCCACGCGCGAGGGCGTGATCAGCCTCGGATTTGGACATGAATTGCCAGCCGAGCTCGTCGTTTTCCTTGAGCTCGGCGACGACTTCGTTGCCGATGTTCAGCGACCCCGTGAGCGGCGATGACGCGCCGCGATCTTCGTTGACGACGGCCACCTTGATGTTTTCGGTGTTGCCGTAGGGGTCCCAGAAAGCTGCGACGTTCACCCAGGAGTAAAGCGCGGGAGTGATCATGACTCCGATGAGAATGACCCACACTTTACGGACACTCACGAGACGCTTGAGGTCTCGAATAAAGATCTTCCAGGCGGTGTTCACCACGTGACCGTACCATTTTCGGGGGCAGTTGAGCACTCGCTTCGGACCCGAGGAGGGAAGTGCGCAGCGCCAAGCGCTGGAGAGATGCGTTGGGCGGGCAATTAGGTTCAACTGGGCGCTGAGGCGGCGCCCCCGCAGCGGACCTAGATCGGGAGGATGCGGGTGATCGCGCCCAGCTCGTTCAGTTCCGTGGCGGCGGCCCGACCCGGCCCTTCGCCCCGTGGCGGGCGGTAGGCCAGCGGGGACCCGACCTCGGCCCGGCTAAGGACTCGCCAGCGCAGGAACTCGTGGGCCACCTCGCGCCGGGCGATATGGGTGAGCCACAGTTGCCGGCCCACGAGCGCGGTGGCTCCCGACTCGAAGCTCAGTATGTACTCTCGGCCGCCTAGCTGGCTGTGCTGCAGGCCCCCTAGCGAGCGCATGCCTTCCGGTTGAGCTGGCAGATCCAGCACCGTGATGCGGCGCACCAGGCCCAAGCGGTGCTCGGAGCCCTGCGCACTGCGCAGCCGAAGGGGCTCGCCGGGGCGGCAGCGCAGCACGGCCTCGTACTCCCACATCACCGGTTGCATCAGGGAAGCCGAAGGAGGGGCTGAGCCGCGCTGGTTCCGCCGTCCCCCGCGGCGGGATGCGCCAGACCGACCACCACGGCTGGATGCGGCGGGGCGGGCGTCCGGAACGGGGAATCGCGCCGGGCGAATCACGACCCAGCCGCCGCCGATTGTGGCGATCCGCTCCGGAGCTCCGGCGTTTGCCGCTAGCTCGACGCGTGCCAGCTGCTGGGCCTCGGGGGAGGCTCCGCCGCGTGGAAGCGTGGTGGCATCCCCAGTGCTTGCAGCAACGTTTGCGGCCGCAGCGCCGTCCCCAGAAGCGCCCCCATCGCCGTCCCCATTGTCATCTCCAGCGCCAGCCCGGACCGGCTCAAAAGACCACGGATGCACCGCCAGTTCGGCCTGCAGGGCCGCGAGCAGCTCCTCATCCGAAGAATTACGGGCCACCCCCAGTGGCTCCAGGCGGGCGAAGAACTCCGCGAAAGATAACTCCGGTTGCGCCTCCCACGCCTGCTGCAGCACCTGCATGACCCCGGGAATCCGAGTGGGATCTTTCATCAATACCTCTTAATGCCGAGCGTTCAGGGGGAGACGTCCTAAAAATATGGGGGGCGAACAGGAAGCTATCCGACACACGGTGCCCGGGAAATTTTCATTAATGCTGAACATAGCCGACAATAGGGGTGAAAACCGGCAGCGCAACAACCGGCTACCGGTTGATCCACCTCACGAACACGGCCTAGCCACGTCGCTAGCCCAGATAAGAATGGGGGAGCTGATGAGCGCACCCAAGAATCGCGATTCGGAAAACACCGTGGTCGAACGCGATGCACAGGACACCGGCACCACGGCCACCGCGACCACCGCGGACGCGCCCGCCCCGGAGCAGAAGGTCGACGCCGACCTCATCACCGAGCGCGCCGAGCAGGAGCAGAAGGCCCGCCGCCGCGCCGTCATCGGCCTGTTCGTGGGCGTCCTGCTCGCCATCCTCGTCTACGCAATCTTCCCGGCCGATGCCGCGGATGCCGTGAACAAGGCGTACCCGGACGCGGAGAAGGGCCCCTTCGACGCCGACGCGCTGCGCATCACCGCGGCGATCGCCGTCCTGATGGGCACCTGGTGGATGACCGAGGCACTGCCGCTGGCAGCCACCGCACTCGTACCGCTCGTGGCCTTCCCGATCCTGGGTGTGGTGCCGTTTAAGGAGGTCTCGCCCTCCTACGCCAACCCCACGATCTTCCTGTTCATGGGCGGATTCATCCTCGCTCTCGGCATGCAGCGCTGGAACCTGCACCGCCGCCTCGCGCTGCGCGTCGTGACCCTGGTGGGCACGAAGCCGAAGCAGATGGTGCTGGGCTTCATGATCGCCACCGGCTTCATGTCCATGTGGGTCTCCAACACCGCGACCGCCGTGGTGATGCTGCCGATCGGTATGTCCGTGCTGGGGCTGACCGCCGACATGGTGGGTGGCTTCTCGAAGCAGAAGAAGTTCTCGACCGCCCTGATGCTGGGTATCGCCTACTCCGCCTCCATCGGTTCGCTGGGCACCATCATCGGCACCCCGCCGAACACCCTGATGGTTGCCTACCTGCAGGAATCCCACGACATCCACATCGGTTTCGGCCAGTGGATGCTGGTCGGTGTGCCGATGGCTGCCGTGTTCATGGTGCTGGCCTGGCTCGTGCTGATCACCGTGTTTAAGCCGGAGATGGACCAGATCCCGGGTGGCCGTGAGCTCATCCAGGATGAGCTGGAGAAGATGGGTGCGATGTCCCGCGCGGAGAAGACCGCCGGCTCCATCTTCCTGCTCGCCGCCCTGGCGTGGGTCTTCGTCCCGGTCATCTCCGACTGGGCCGGTTGGGAGCACAACATCGACGACGCCACCATCGCCATCACCGCCGCGATTCTGATGTACATGCTGCCGGCGGATGGTTCCGGTAACCGCGTCATGGACTGGGAGCACTCCAAGGAAATTCCGTGGGGCGTGCTGCTGCTCTTCGGCGGTGGCCTGGCGCTGAGCTCCATGTTCGACAAGTCCGGCCTCTCCCTGTGGATCGGTGAGGTCGCCCGTGGCCTGGGTGGTCTGCCGATCGTGCTGCTGATCGCCGCGACGGCCATCGTCATCCTGGTTCTGACGGAGTTCACGTCCAACACGGCGACGGCCGCGGCCTTCCTCCCGATCATGGGTGGCGTGGCCGTCGGTACGGGCCTGACCGCGGGCAACGACATGAACGTCCTGCTGCTGACGATCCCGGTCGCCCTGGCTGCAACCTCCGCGTTCATGCTGCCGGTCGCGACGCCGCCGAACGCGATCGCCTACGGCTCTGGCTATGTTCGCATCGGCGACATGGTGCGCGGTGGCCTGTGGCTGAACCTCTTGGGCATCATCCTCATCACCATCGTGACTTTCGCGCTGGCGGTGCCGGTCTTCGGGCTGACGCTGTAGCTCGTTAAAAGGAAAGAGCGCGCCACCGGGGCAGGTGGCGCGCTCTTTGTCGTTGGGGGTGGGGGTTGGGCCGCGGCTGACCCGTAGCGTGGGGCGGTTCCGAACCGGCGCCTAGAGCTGGGCCAGGGCGCGGCGCAGCGCCGGGATCAGCTCCTCAGTTTCCGTCTCATCGGTCACCGTGATGCGCACGCCCTCGCCGACGAAGCAGCGGGTGAGGATGCCCTCCTCCTTCATCGCAGCCTCCAGGGCTTCGGCCTTCTCGCCGACGGGCAGCCACACGAAGTTCGCCTGCGAAGGCACCTGGAGCTCCTCGGGCAGCGACTCGGTGACGCGCTCGCGCTGGTTGATCGTCTCCGTCACCCTCTGCTGCAACTGCTGCTGTGCCTCTTCACCGATGCTCTCCAGGCCCGCGACCTGGGCCAGCGCGTTGACACCGAAGGGGATCGCGACCTTCAGCAGCGCTTCGACGAACTCCTCGGAGCCGGCCAGGTAGCCCAGGCGCACGCCCGCCAGGCCATAGGCCTTGGAGAAGGTGCGGCATACTGCTACGTTCGGGAAATGCGCCATCAGTGCCAGCCCGTTCACGCTGGCAGCGAAGCCCTCGCCCGGAACATCGGCGCCCTCACCCGTGTCCCCAGCCAGCCCGGAGCGGTCGTATTCGATATATGCCTCGTCCAGCACCACCTGGACGTCCTCCGGCACCTGCTCCAAGAACTCCGCCAGCTTTACCTGCGGCACAACCGTGCCCGTGGGGTTATTCGGGTTGCACACGAAGATCAGCTTCGTGCGCTCTGTGACCGCGGCGAGCATGGCATCCAAATCAACGCGGTAGTCACTGCTCAGCGGCACCGCGACCGGCCGAGCGCCCGCGATCTGCGCGAGGATCGGGTAGGCCTCGAAACTGCGCCAGGGGAACACGACCTCGTCGCCGTTTTGGCAGGTGGCCTGGATGGCCTGCAGGCACAGGGCGCTCGACCCGTTGCCCACCGCGATATTCTCCGCCGTGAGCTCCGGCGCCCCCGGCGTGCGGGACAACCACTCCGCGAGCTCGCCGCGCAGCGCTGCGACACCCATATCCGGGTAGCGGTTCAGCCCCGCCGCCGCTTTCGCCACCGCTTCCTGGACGGCGGGCAGGGGCGCGGCAGCCGTCTCATTAGAGGCCAGGCGCAGCGCATCCGGCAGCGCCTTTCCCGGGACGTAGGCGGGCAGTTTGGAGAGATCGGAACGTACCATGCCTGGCATCGTACTCCGCCGGAATGCCTGGTCGGCGGCGTTTGTCTGCCTAACGCCCGTTGTGTATGCTTGAAAATCGTCTAGTCAGGCGGGTTCGCCCTGTCCTGATCAGATGCTGGAGACGTGCCAGAGTGGCCGATTGGGGCTCCCTGCTAAGGAGTTGTCTGCATTGCGCGGACCGGAGGTTCGAATCCTCTCGTCTCCGCTCTTCAACAAGGCTGTTCGCTGATGAGCTGCCGAAACCTTCGAGGTTTCAAGCTGCCCAGTTCTTGTGGTGAGGCGCTGGGGTTTTCAGCTTCGGACAGTGTTGTGGGGCGTGTGGTGCGCCTGTGGTGGTCCGAGTGGATTGTGCCGTCGCGTGGCCTTGTTGGAGTACTGCGCCCGTAGCTCAACGGATAGAGCATCTGACTACGGATCAGAAGGTTAGGGGTTCGAATCCCTTCGGGCGCACTCTTATGACAGCGTCGTCGCTGCCCAGGTGGGTGGCCACGGCGCTGTTTTCGGGTTAAGGGTCAAAATGTGTGTCTGGCTC
>NZ_KV823541.1 GCF_001815985.1 Corynebacterium sp. HMSC27B11
CCCACCATCGACCCATTCCGCATCCATGACCAAATCTTCCTCGACGCGACCTATCTAAAGTCCGGATGCCTCCTGATCGCAGCCAGTAAAACCCACGTCATCAACTGGACCTGGGCCAGACACGAAACCACCGCCGCCTACACCGAACTCCTACGCCCCATTGCCGCACCACTAATCGCAGTCACAGACGGCGGACAAGGTGCCCAATCAGCCATCCACCACTGCTGGCCAACAACACGCATCCAACGCTGCCTCGTCCACGCCCAACGAACAGTCCGCCGCCACACCACCAGCAACCCCCGCACCGATGCCGGCAAAACCCTCTACCGCCTAGCCCTGAAACTCACTCGCATCACCGACCTTGACCAAGCATCCACATGGGTCGCCCACCTGCACGAATTCGACCACACCTACCGGGAATGGATGAACGAGAAAACCACCATCAAAGACCCCGCTACCGGCGCCTACACCAAGGTCTACACCCACCAACGCGTCCGAGCGGCCTATCAATCATTGCTATCTCTGCACCGCAGAGACCTGCTGTTTACCTACCTGCAACCCCCACCAACAACCATCGACCCCAACAACCTTGCAGCAACAACAAACAGCCTCGAAGGTGGCATCAACGCCCCCATAAAAGAACTAGCGCGCAGACACCGCGGACTATCACTACCGCATCAACGCACAGTGATGGATTGGTGGCTGTATCTACATACAGAAGTCCCTGACGATCCGGTCAAGATCGCCAGGGACCAACGATGGGGTCAAGACGCACTTTCCACAGCAACAGACCTGATCACCCACAACACCACAGCCACTACCAATGACATCGGTGCACCAGCAGAATACGACACCGCCATCGACACCAGCTACCAACACAACCTCGGCATCCAAAAAGGCTGGATCAAATAACCGCAACACGCCCGGAAAAGACACACTTTTCTTTACTTAACCCC
>NZ_KV823542.1 GCF_001815985.1 Corynebacterium sp. HMSC27B11
AGCCTTTGGGTCTGCCCTTCGGTTTCGGTGCCAACGCGTCATCGCCGCTTCTGCGCCATTTCCTGGTCCAATCTTTGACGAGCTGGTCTGACGACAGGCCAAACTCGCGGGCAAGATCCATTCTTGTCTCGCCGGCAAGGTAGCGTTGGACAACTTCCTTTTTGATGTCGAACGAGTACTGCTGTTTAGTTGGTTTCTCCACAAGACATAGCTTGCCATGCAGCTGAAACCGACGACGCAGCGTACGGGCGGCATACTTGGAGACACCAAGAGCATTGGCAGCGGCTGTATAACCCATGCCTTGCTCAAATAATTCAACCAACTGCTCGCGCTGCTGCTTACTCAGCGAACTCCGTGCTCTCAATGAAAACTGCTCCCCACTAGTCGGTAACTGATTTCTCAGTCCAACTAATGGGGAGCAGTTCAGCTTGTCGCATCGACGGGGATTTTCTCGGTGCACCACCCGGGTGGGTGGCGCGGTCACCGCGGGGTTCCCAGGCTTAGTTGCTGATCCCTGCGGCCAGCTTCTCGATGGATGCCTTCGCATCACCGAGCAGCATGTCGGTGTTCTCGTTGAAGAACAGCGGGTTCTGCGCACCGGAGTAACCGGCACCCATGGAACGCTTCAGCACGATCACGCGCTCAGCCTCCCACACCTTCAGAACCGGCATGCCGGCGATCGGGGAGCCCGGCATCTCAGCGCTCGGGTTGACCGTATCGTTCGCGCCGATGACCAGGACCACGTCGACCTCGTCGAAGTCGTCGTTGATCTCCTCCATGTCCATGACGATGTCATAAGGGACCTTCGCCTCAGCCAGCAGGACGTTCATGTGGCCAGGCAGGCGGCCGGCGACCGGGTGGATACCGAACTGGACAGTCTTACCCTGGTCGCGCAGCTTGCGGGTCAGCTCAGCGACCGTGTACTGCGCTTGGGAGACAGCCATGCCGTAGCCCGGGGTGATCATGATGTTCTTCGCGTCCTTGAGCATCGCGACAGCCTCGTCGGTGTCGATCTCGGTGTGGGTGCCGTCGACACCCTCCGCGACCGCGCCACCGTCGGTGCCGAAGCCGCCCAGCAGGACGTTCAGGAAGGAGCGGTTCATCGCCTGGCACATCACGTAGGAGAGGAACGCGCCGGAGGAACCGACCAGCGCACCGGTGATGATCAGCAGCGGGTTCTGCAGCATCAGACCGGTGAAGGCAGCTGCCCAGCCGGAGTAGGAGTTCATGATGGACACGACGACCGGCATATCGCCACCGCCGATGGCGGCGACCAGGTGCCAGCCCATGAACAGGGCCAGGGCGGTCATGATGCCAACTGCGATCCAGGCGGTGGTTCCCTCGCCAGCGACGATGAACACGACCATGAGCACGAGGCTGACCACCAGGATGGCGACGTTCAGCAGGTTACGAGCCGGCAGCAGCAGGGGAGCGCCCTTGACCTTGCCGGAGAGCTTCAGGCCAGCCAGGATCGAGCCGGTGAAGGTCACGGCACCGATGAAGATGCCCAGGAAGACCTCACCCAGGTGGAAGTTGTAGGCAGCAGCGCCCATCGAGTCGGCGGACTCGGAGACGAAGGAGTTGTACCCGATGAAGACCGCGCCCAGGCCGACCAGGCCGTTGAACAGTGCGATCAGCTGCGGCAGGCCAGTCATCTCGACGGAGTGCGCGCGCTTGATGCCGTAGGCGGCACCGAGGCTCATAGCCAGGGCGATGAGGATGACGGTGACAACCGGGTCCAGTGCCTCGGAATCGGTGGTGGAGTGCACCACAGCCTGGAAGATGGCCACGGCGATGGCAACAGCCATACCGCTCATGCCCAGCGCGTTACCGCGCTTCGCGGTCTCCGGCTTGGACAGGCCAGCCAGTGCCATGAGGAAGAGCACGGCAGCCACGATGTAGGCCAGGTTCGAGATCCGTGCCAGCCAGTCCAGCAGCGTGGCGTTCTCGCCGGTCGCTGCCTGCGAAAGAATCAGAGTGGCAGTCATGGTTTATGCATCCTCCTTAACGAACATGCCGAGCATGCGGTCTGTGATGGCGAAGCCACCGAACACGTTGACGGAGGACACGACGATTGCCAGGAACGCGAGGACCGTAACGATGATATTGGGGCTGTTGACCTGCAAGATCGCGCCGACCAGGACGATTCCTGAAATCGCGTTCGTCTCGGACATCAACGGGGTGTGCAGGGTTGGGGTGACCGCGGAGATCACGTAGAAGCCCAGCACGATGGCCAGGGTCAGGACGACGAAGTTGCCGCTCATGCCCAGCGGGCTGACCAGCACGATCGCTGCACCCAGCAGGATGGCGATGGCCAGGCCGATCTTGGCGAAGGGGCCGCCCATGAAGGCTTGCTTCTCCGGCTCCTCGGCGGTCTGGGCTTCCTGTGCGGGCTGCTTCGGGGCGACGGACACGCTCACCGGTGGTGGCGGCCAGAGGATGGAGGTCTCCTGGCCGTCGTTGAGGGTGACGGTGATGGTGCGGATGATCTCGTCGTCCAGGTCCAGCACGCGCTGGCCGTCCTTCTCCGGGGTGATCAGCTTGAACAGGTTGACGATGTTCTGGCCGAACAGCTGGGAGGCCTGGCCCGGCAGGCGGCCTGCCAGGTCGGTGTAGCCGATGAGGGTGACGCCGTTGTCGGTGACGACAACCTCGCCCGGCTTCGTCAGGGCGCAGTTACCGCCGTTGGCTGCCGCCAGGTCGACGACGACGCTGCCCGGGCGCATGTTGGCGACATCCTCTTCGGTGAGCAGCACCGGGGAGGTGCGGCCCGGGATGTTTGCGGTGGTGATGACGATGTCGGCCTCGGCGGACTGCTGGGAGTAGATCTTCGCAGCGAGTTCCGCCTGGTCCTGGGTCATCTCCTTGGCGTAGCCGTCCTCGGACTTCTCAGCCTCCTCCTGGATGGCGACGAACTCCGCACCCATGGACTCGACCTGTTCGCCCGCCTCGACGCGCAGGTCGGTGGCCTTGACGATCGCGCCCATGGAGTTGGCGGTACCGATCGCGGCCAGACCAGCGACACCAGCGCCGATGACGTAGACCTTTGCTGGCGGCACCTTACCGGCGGCGGTGACCTGGCCGGTGAACAGTCGACCGAAGGCGTTGGCGGCCTCGATGACCGCGCGGTAGCCGGCGATGTTCGCCATGGAGGAGAGCACGTCCATGGACTGTGCGCGGGAAATGCGCGGCACAGCGTCCATCGCGAGCCCGGTGATGCCACGGTTGGCGAGCTCGTTGATGAGCTCTTCGTTGCGGCCTGGAGCCATGCGGCAGATCAGGGTGGCCCCGGAGCGCATGAGGTCGCGCTTGGCCTTGGGTGGGGTGTCGAGGGTGGTGACGATGTCCGCCTCCCAGACCTCCTCGCCTACGATGCTCGCGCCGGCCTCGCGGTAGAGGGCGTCAGGGTAGGCGGCGTCTTCGCCGGCACCAGCCTGTACTTCAACGTCATAGCCGAGCTTGATGAGCTTGCCGACCGTGTCTGGTGTGGCTGCCACCAGCGGCTGGTTCTCACCCGGCTCAACCGGAATACCGATACGCACTTTGTCTCCTGTGCAGTCTTCTGGGGGATAAAAGTTCCAGGTACTGATCGCAACGTAGGGGTGGCGTTGTGACCGTCAAGTGCGAGTAAGTGGTGATTCGCACGAGCGACCCGAAAAACATTGGATCTATATTTATCCCTTTTCCGGAGTGCTTGTCGCGCGCTTTGAAGAATTAAAGGAGAAAAAATGCCAACGGGGGCACCCGATGCCCCGGGTGCCCCCGTTGTTGAAATTGCCGTTTCACCCCCAAAGTGGGGTCAGTATGCCTGCCACTCCGGGCGGTTGGCGTCCACGAAACGGTAAAACTCGGTTTCCTGCAGCTGGGATGCCGCCGCCTCGTCCACGATGACCGTCGCGTGTCGGTGCAGCTGGAGCACGGAGGCCGGCATCATCGCGGACACTGGCCCCTCCACCAGGCGGGCCACCGCATCGGCCTTGTTTTCCCCCGTGGCCAGCAACAACAGGTGCCCGGCGCGGCGGATCGTGCCCAGTCCCTGCGTGACCACGTGGATCGGCACCTCCTCGAGCGAACCGAAGAATCGGGCGTTATCCCGCCGTGTCTGCGGGTGCAGCGTCTTCAGGCGGGTCAGGGAGTCGAAGGAGCTACCGGGCTCGTTGAAGCCCACATGGCCGTTGGTTCCCACGCCGAGGAGCTGGATGTCGATGCCCCCGGCAGCCTCGATGGCCGCCTCGTACTCGCGCCCTGCCTCATCGGTACGCGGGTTCATCCCATCGGGGGTGTGCACCGCGCCGTCGGCGAAGTCCACGTACTGCGTGAACTCGTTGTAGATCGTGTAGTGATAGGACTGCTCGTGATCCTCCGGCAGGCCCACGTACTCGTCCAGCAGGAAGGCCGTGGTGTTCGCGAAGCTCAGGCCCTCGCGGTGCTTGGCGATGAGCTCCCGGTAGGTCAGCAGCGGGGTGGAGCCGGTGGCCAGCCCGATGTTCTTCCCCTCGGAGACGTACCGGGCCATGATGGTGGCCGCGAGTTGCGCGACTTCTTTAGGGGTCTGCCGAATCACAACGTCCATGAGCAGGCGGTTCTTTCCAGTATCGGTCGGCGCAGGTCATTGCGCCGATGGTGTTTATTGAGTCTAACCCTCGTTGCGGTGCTGCCGGTAAAAGCTGATCAGCGCGTCGGTGGAGCCATCCCCGGCGGCCACCGCAGCCGTGCCCCGTACCGCTGGGAGTAGGTCGCTGGCCTGGAGTTTTCCGAACTCTACGCCCCACTGGTCGAAGGCGTTGATGCCCCAGATCACCGATTGCACGAAGGTGATGTGCTCGTAGAGTGCGATCAGCCCACCCAGGGAACGCGGGGTCAGCATGTCCGCCAGGATGGTGGTGCTGGGCTGGTTGCCCGGCATCTCCTTGTGGGGGATCAGCTCCTCGGGGGTGCCCGCGGCGCGCAGCTCTTCAGCGGTGCGACCAAAGGCCAGCACCCTGGTCTGGGCGAAGAAGTTTGCCATCAGCATGTCGTGCATCTTCGTGCCCTCGGGTTGGGTGGTGACCTCGCCGTGGGGGTTGCAGAATCCGATGAAGTCCGAGGGGATGAGCTGTGTGCCTTGGTGGAGCAGCTGGAAGAACGCGTGCTGGCCATTCGTCCCGGGTGCGCCCCAGTACACCGGGCCCGTGGGGACCCCGACCTTGGACCCGTCCAGGCGCACGGACTTGCCCAGCGACTCCATGGTCAGCTGTTGCAGGTAGTCCGGGAATTCGCGGAGGTCCTCGCTATAGGGCATCACCGCGTGGGACTGGGAGCCCAAAAAGTCGCGGTACCACACGCTGAGCAGACCCATCAGGGCTGGCGCGTTGGCATGCAGCGGGGCGGTGCGGAAGTGCTCGTCCACGTCGTGCAGGCCGGCGAGGAATTGGTCGAAGTCCTGCGGGCCGATCGCGGCCATGAGGGTGAGCCCGATGGCGGAATCCACCGAGTAGCGGCCGCCCACCCAGTCCCAGAAGCCGAACATGTTCGCCGGGTCGATGCCGAACTCCGTGACGGCTTCGCGGTTGGTGGACACCGCGACGAAGTGCTTTTCGATGATGGCTTGCCGCTGCGCGCTCGTGTCCGCTGCTACGCCGCGACGCTCCAGTTCGGTGAGGAGCCACTGCTTCGCCGCGCGCGCGTTGACCAGGGTCTCCTGGGTGCTGAAAGTCTTCGAGCTGATGACGAAGAGGCAGGACTCCGGATCCAGGTCATCCAGCGCGGCGCTGAGGTCAGCCGGATCCAGGTTGGAGACGAAGTAGGGCTCGATGCCCGCGGTTCGGTAGGGGCGCAGCGCGGCCGCCGCCATGGAGGGGCCCAGGTCGGAGCCCCCGATGCCGATGTTGACGACCTGCTTGATGGTCCTCCCAGTCACACCCAGCCACCGGCCGCTGCGTAGGTCGCGGCAGAAGTCCCGCATCCGACCGAGGACCTCGTGGACGTCGGCGGCGACGTCCACCCCGTCGACCTGGAAGTCTTGGTCCACCGGGACACGCAGCGCGGTGTGCAGGGCGGCACGGTTCTCGGTGGTGTTGACCGTAGCCCCGGCCATCATCGCGTCGCGGTACTCCGGCAGCCCCATCGCTTCGCCCAGCTGGACCAGCAGCTCCATGACGCGGGCGTCGGCGAGGTTCTTCGACAGGTCGATGTGCAGGGGGCCTGCCTGGATGGTCATGTCCTCGACGCGGGTGGCCTCCTGGTCGAAGATCTCCCGGAGGGTGGTGCCGACGAAGCTTTCCTTATAGTCCTGGAGTTCCTGCCACGGTGCGGTGCTAGTCACCCGCTGTGGGTTGGGTGGGATGCTCACTGCTTGAGTTCTCCTCGGGAGGTGCGTCGCCGGTGAATCTTGGACGTATCGTCACCCAGCCTAGTCGTCTCGGCGGCGGTCGCACGGTAGTGCCACAGCGTGCCCCGCGACATAGCTACCGGTGGGGCTGTGTACCCGCGCGGTGGTCGGTGTCTGATCCCAGCGACCAGCGCTGAAGCACGGTGGCCGACGGTCACGCCCAGCGGCCGGCGCTGAAGCACGGTGGCCGGCGGTCACGCCCGGTGGCACAGTGGGGGTATGGCTACTTCGGCAGAAAACAACACAGCACAGAACACCTCCGATTCAGAGTTCTTCACCACCGTCACCGCCGGCCCGCGGGAGATCACCGTCCCGACGGGGCTGTTTATCAACGGCCAGTGGCGCCACGGCGCGGACGGGGAGACCCTCGGGGTTACCGACGCCGCGACCGGCCAGGAGTTCGTGCGGGTGGCGTCCGCAACGGAAGGTGATGCCCGCGAGGCGATGGACCACGCCGCGAAGGCGCAGCCCGAATGGGAGAACACCAGCCCGCAGGAGCGCGCCGACCTGCTGCGCTCTCTGTATCAGCTGGTGCAGGATCATGCTGATGACCTGGCCTACCTGCAGTCCCTGGAGCTCGGCCGCGCGTTGAAGGACAGCCAGGGCGAAGTCGGCTACGGCGGGGGATTCTTCCGCTGGTACGCCTCCCGCGCTGAGGCCATCGCGGGGGAGTACCGTGTGTCCCCGGACGGCGGTAGCCGCATCATCACCCACCCGAAGCCGGTCGGTCCGGTTCTGGCGGTGACCCCGTGGAATTTCCCGCTGGCGATGATCACCCGTAAGCTCGCTCCGGCGTTGGCCGCGGGCTGCACCATGATCGTCAAGCCCGCACAGATGACCCCGCTGACCGCGCTCTACCTGGCCGAACTCTCCCGCCAGGCCGGCCTGCCGGACGGGGTGTTCCAGGTGCTGCCGACCAGCACCGCGTCGAATGTCTCCGCCATTTTGGACGACGACCGCCTGCGCAAGTTCACCTTCACCGGTTCCACCGAGGTGGGCCAGGCGCTCGCGGCGAAGGCCGCCGAGCGCACCATCCGCACCTCCCTGGAGCTGGGAGGCAACGCCCCGCTCGTCGTCCTCGAGCACGCGGACATGGACAAGGCCGTGAACGCCGCCATTGACGCGAAGATGCGAGGCGCAGGGCAGGTCTGCATCGCCGCCAACCGCATCCTGGTGCACGAGTCGCTCGCCGAGGAATTCACCGCAGCGGTCACCAAGCGGATCGGCGAATTCGTGCTCGGCGCGGGCACTGATAGTGACGCCACCGCAGGCCCAATGGTCAGCGCGGAGCAGCGCGACAAGGTCGCCGAGATGGTTGAGAAGGCCGTCGAGCAGGGAGCGAAGGTGGAGATCGGTGGCTTTAAGCTGACCGAGGACTCCCTGGCGAAGCACCCGGAGCTCAAGACCACCGGCGAGCTTGACACCAACGGCTTCTGGTACGCCCCGACCGTCCTCTCCGGGGTCACCCAGGACTTCGAGATCGCCAACCAGGAGATCTTCGGACCCGTCATGACCATCCAGACCTTCGCCGATGAGGACGAGGCCCTGGCCAACGCCAATGCCACGAACTTCGGCCTAGCCGGCTACGTGGTCGGCGAGAAGCTACAGGAGACGATGGCCTTCGCCGAGAAGATGGAGGTCGGCATGGTGGCCGTCAACAAGGGCCTGCTTTCCGACCCGGCCGCGCCCTTCGGCGGGGTGAAGGAGTCCGGCATCGGCCGCGAGGGCGGCTTCGAGGGCATCGAGGAGTACCTCGAAACCCAGTTCATCACCGTCTCCTACTAGGGGCCGGTCCGGGGGAGTTCCCCCCCAACAGTTAAGGACGCCACCGCCGCGTGCGGTAGCGTCCTTTTTCTTTCTGTCTGCCCTGGTTAGGGTAAGCGGCTTAGTTATTCAGCGCGGCGATGACGTCCTCGTGCAGCAGCCCGTTGGTGGCCACCGCGGAACCACCGTGCGGTCCCGGCTCGCCCTCCACGTTCGTGAAGGTGCCGCCGGCCTCCGCCACGATCGGGACGAGTGCTGCGAGATCCCAGAGGCTGACCTCCGGCTCCGCCGCGATATCCACGGAGCCCTCGGCGACCATCATGTAGGACCAGAAGTCCCCGAATCCACGCAGGCGCCAGGTCTGGTCGCTCAGTCCCACCAGCTGCTCCCGCAGGCCGCGATCCTGCCAGCCGGACAGGGAGCTGATGGAGAGGCTGGCGTCCGCGATCTTGCCCACGCCCGACACGCTCAGGCGGCGTGGCTGAGCAGAAGGGGTGGAGTCCTCGTCGAAAGTATTCGGTACCGAGAAGGAGCGCCACGCCCCGGCCCCAGGGGCGGCCCACCAGCGGCGGCACAGTGCTGGCGCGGAAACCAGACCCACCTTCGGCACGCCGTCCTCCAACAGGCTGATCAGCGTGGCCCACACGGGCACGCCACGGACAAAGTTCTTCGTGCCATCGATCGGGTCGATGACCCACTGGCGGCCCTCGAAGTGCGCTTCGCCGCCGAACTCCTCACCCAGCACGAAGTCGTCCGGGCGGGAATCCGCCAGGATCTCGCGCAGGCGACGCTCGACGGCGGTGTCGGCGTCGGAAACGGGGGTGAGGTCGGGCTTGGATTCGATGCGGAGGTCCTCGGCCTCGAACCGAGCCATGGTGATCTCGTCCGCGGCGTTGGCCAGCTCGAAGGCAAGCGACAGGTCATCGGAGTACGTGGTGCTCATGCCCTGGATCTTAGCCTCAAAAACTAACTGCCGATGAGCGCAGTCTTAACGCTCGCAACAGCCGACTCGGTGCCGGCCACCGACCAGGTCTTGCCCGCGGCCTCGATCTGCTCGGTCACACCACCGGCGCCCTCCACGAGCGCCCGGCCCGGCAGCCAGTCCCAGGCCGCCACGGAGTCCTGAATCCAGCAGCCGAGCTCCCCGGAGGCCACGCCGGCCATGTCCACGGAAGCTGAGCCGAGCATACGGACGGTCGCGAAGTTGCCGGTTACCGCGATCCAGGCGTCCCTAACCTCTGGCACGGAAAACAGCGGTGGGTGCAGGTAGGTGCCGACCACGGTGCGCTCCGCAGGGGTGTTCTTGAACTCCGGGACCGGCTGAGCATCGCGGGTGGTGGGGATCTCCGGGCCACCGAACCAGGTGTAGCCCATGGCGGGGCGGTGCACGGCGCCGAAGATGACCTCCTCCGGGTCATTCGGGTCGCCCTTAACCAGGGCAAGCGCGGAGCACCAGTAGTCCGAGCCGGTGGTGAAGTTATAGGTCCCGTCCACGGGGTCGATCACCCAGGTCCTCCCGCTGGTCCCTTCGCGCCGGGTGCCTTCCTCGCCGAGGACGCCGTCCTCCGGTCGGATCGTCTCCAGCGCATCGGTGATGAACTTCTCGGCGGCCCGATCCGCGGCGGTGACGACGTCGGAGATGGAGGTCTTCGTCTCCGTCTCGAGCCCGGAGGCGCGCATCCGCCACGCCAGGCGGGCGGCGTTGTACACCAGCGCCTGGGCGAGGTGGTTATCGGTGTCGTCGACGTGCGCGACGATGAAGGTTTTGATGATCGCGTTGAGCATCTCCTCCGGCACCGGGGAGTTGCCGGTGGAGGTGGACGTATTCTTTGCCTTAGCCATACATCCCATTGTGCACACTGCCGGGTAGACTTGCGCACTATGCAACCGGATGTGAGCTCTGATCTGAAAGACCTGGAAGGCACCCTGACCACCATCGAGCGGGTGTTGGACCTCGACGAGCTGGACTCGCGGGCCCGCGAGCTGGAGGATCAGGCCGCCGACCCCTCGCTGTGGGACGATCCGGATCACGCCCAGCAGGTCACCTCGGAGCTCTCCCGTGTGCAGGCCAAGCTGAAGAAAATCCGCGAGCTGCGCCAGCGGCTGGACGACCTCCCGGTGCTCTACAACATGGCCGAGGAGGAGGCCGCGGAGGATCCGGCGGCGGCCGAGGACGCCGCCGCGATGGCGGAGGAGGAGCGCACGGCGCTGCGGGCCGCCATCGAATCCCTGGAGATCACCACGATGCTCTCCGGCGAGTACGACCAGCGCGAGGCGCTGGTCAACATCCGCTCCGGCGCCGGTGGGGTGGATGCCGCGGACTGGGCGGAGATGCTGTTGCGCATGTACACCCGCTGGGCCGAGCAGCACGGCCACAAGGTGGATATCTACGACATTTCCTACGCGGAGGAGGCGGGTATTAAGTCCGCGACCTTCGTCATCCACGGTGACTATATGTACGGCACGCTCTCCGTGGAGCAGGGCGCCCACCGCCTGGTGCGCATCAGCCCCTTCGATAACCAGGGGCGCCGCCAGACCAGCTTCGCCGAGGTGGAGGTCCTGCCCGTCGTGGAGCAGACGGACTCCATCGAGGTGCCGGATGCGGACGTCCGCGTGGACGTCTACCGCTCCTCCGGTCCGGGCGGGCAGTCGGTGAACACTACGGATTCCGCGGTGCGCCTGACCCACATCCCAACCGGCATCGTCGTGACCTGCCAGAACGAGAAGTCCCAGATCCAGAACAAGGCCTCCGCCATGCGCGTGCTGCAGGCCAAGCTGTTGGAGAAGAAGCGCCAGGAGGAGAAGGCCGAAATGGATGCCCTTGGCGCGGGCGGCAACGCCTCCTGGGGCAACCAGATGCGCTCCTACGTGCTGCACCCGTACCAGATGGTCAAGGATCTGCGCACCGAATACGAGGTCGGGGACCCGCAGAAGGTCCTCGACGGCGACCTCGACGGGCTCATCGAGGCCGGCATCCGCTGGCGCATGGCGCAGCAGCAGGAGGAGAACGCCTAAGGCGTCAGCCCGTGGATGTAGCCGAAGCGGTGCTCGGTGGTGGCGATGTTCTGCTCCAGCAGCATCGTCAGCAGCTCGCGGTGGCCATCCGGTAGCACCGGCTGGTCGAAGATCTTCGAATTCGAGTCGACCGCGGCCTCGTAGAAGGCATCTGGGCTCTCGCCCAGGGAGCGGATGCGGGAGTTCGCGGCCTTCGAGATCTCCGCGGCGAACACCAGGTCGCTGGCGATGCGGAAGCTCTTGCCCAGCTCACCGAACTGCGCTGCCACCTCCTCGGACGCCGAGATATCCAGCTCCGTGCCGGTGACCGCCGCCCCCAGCTGGAGGCGCAGGACGTCGCGCGCCTTGGCGTCGGCGTTAACGCGGACGCGCAGCGGTTCCAGCAGCGGCTTGTAGCGGAAGACGTTGGACTCCACGACCATCGCCGACTTGTCGTGCTCGACGCCGAACTCCACGGCCATCGCGTGGGCGTCGGACTCCGCTGCCCGGCGGAGCCACTCGTGATCCGCGTCCTCCAGAACCGGGGAGCCGAGCCCGCGGAACTCTCGCAGCAGCTGGGTGATGCGGGGCTCGACCGTCCCGGAGGTCAGCTCCTCGACATTGCCTTCGGTCCACACGCCCTGTTGGGCGACGTAATTCGGGCCGCCGGCCTTCGCCCCGGAGCCAATGGAGGAGCCCTTCCAACCACCGAAGGACTGGCGCTGCACGATCGCACCGGTGATGCCGCGCTCCACATAGGCATTGCCGACCTCGACCCGCTCGCGCCAATAGGCGGTCTCATCGCGGTCGATGGTGTGGATGCCGCCGGTCAGCGCGAAGCCGGTGGAGTTCTGCCACTCGATCGCCTCGTCCAGGTCCTTGGCATGCATGATGCCCGTGACCGGGCCGAAGGGCTCGTTGGTGTGGTACCAACTGCCCGGCTGCACGTTATCGCGAATACCCGGGCTCCACAGGGTGCCGGTCTCGTCCAGCTGCTTCGGCTTGACCAGCCACTTCTCGCCCCTATCGAGCTTGCGTAGCGCCCGGTCCAGCTTCTCGCCTGGGGCCTCGATGATGCCGTTCATGTACGTGGAGATGTCGGTGCCGCGACCCACCTTGATGGACTCCACGGCATCCACCAGCTGGTTCATGAAGCGCTCGTTCTTGGACATCGAGCCCACGGTGATGATCAGGGAGGCTGCGGAGCACTTCTGGCCCGCGTTGCCGAAGGCGGACTGGTAGATATCCTCCACCGCCAGGTCCGGGTCCGCGGCCGGGGTGACGATGATGGCGTTCTTGCCGGAGGTCTCCGCGTTCAGGACCTTGCGCGGGTCCCAGCTGCGGAACAGCTGTGCGGTCTCCGAGGCCCCCGTGAGGATCACGGATTCCACGTCCGGGTGGCTGATCAGGCGCTTGCCAGCCTCGTCCTCGTCGGCGTTGACCAACTGGAGCAGGTCCTCGCCGACACCGGCCTCGCGCATGGCCTCGACGAAGACCTCGGCGATGCGCAGCACCTGGGGTGCGGGCTTGAGGATCACGGCGGCGCCAGCAGCCAGCGCGGCCGTCACACCGCCCACCGGGATCGCCACGGGAAAGTTCCACGGCGGGGTGACCACGACGACCTTGTACGGGGTGAAGTTCGAACCGCGGTGACGGTCCATCTGGCGAGCGGATTCCGCGTAGTAGTGCGCCATGTCGATGGCCTCGGAGATCTCCGGGTCGGATTCCGCGATCGTCTTATCGGCCTCGAAAGCCGCCGCAGAAATCAGGCGGCCACGGTAGTTCGCCAGCGAATCAGCGACCTTGTCCAGCAGCTCGGCACGCTCCGCGCCGGTCTTCTGCCCCCACGCTCCCTCGTGGGTCTCAACGGCACGCTGCACGATCTTGTCGATCTCCGCCGGGTCGGCGACCAGCGGCGACTGTGCCGGGCCTGGGTCGGCCTCCGGGGTGAGTAGAGTGCGGGCCCACTCGCGGTTCTGCGCCAGCGATGGGTCGGTGTCCGGCTCGTTGGCGAAGTTGCCCGGGATGGAACCGCCGGTGGCGCCGACCTTGTCCCTGGCCTCCTGGATGCGGTCCTGGGTGCGGCGCGGGCCGTGGTAGGTATCCCAGCGCTCGGAAACGGCCTTGCGGAAGCGGTTCTCCTGGTTTTCCATCGGCGTCAGGCCGGTGTCGTCGTCCTCCTCCGGGGTAAACAGCGCATAGAGGAAGTTCTGCTTCGCGCCGTTTTCTTCCAGGCGGCGGACCAGGTAGGACACGGCGACGTCGAAGTCCTCCTTGCGGACCACCGGCGTGTACAGGATTAGGTTGCCGGCCTTCTTCTGCACCTCGCTGGACTGTGCGGGCGCCATGCCCTGCAGCATCTCGATGTCCAGCTGGTCCTCGACGCCACGCTTCTTCGCGATCTCCAGCGCAAGCGCGACGTGATAGACGTTGTGGCTGGCCACGCCGATGCGGATGGCCTGCGCGTTTTCCGGGTTCAGCACCCAGTCGATCAAGCGCAGGTAGTTGGCGTCCACTTCCGCCTTCGTGAGGTAGGGCGTCTGCGGCCAGTTGTGCATCTCGGCGTCCACACGCTCCATGGACAGGTTGGCGCCCTTCACGAGGCGCACCTTGATCTTCGCGCCGCCCTTGGCGACGCGCTGCTTGGCGAACTCCGTCAGGCGCTGGAGGGCCTCGAAGGAATCCGGCAAATAGGCCTGCAGCACGATGCCGACCTCCAGGTCGAGGAACTCCTCCTCGTCCAGCAGCTCGGTGAACAGTTCCAGCGTCAGGTCGAGGTCCTCGTAGGCCTCCATGTCGAGGTTGACGAACGTCGGTTTGCCGGACGGGCCCTGGGCCGCCTTCTTGGCCTCGCGGTACAGCGGACGCAGGCGGTCCTTCAGGCGGTCGACGGAGCCGCGGAAATCCCAGTGGTTGAGCTGGGAGACCACGGAGCTGGCCTTGACGGAGACGTACTCCACCTTCGGGTTCCGGATCAGGTCGATAGTCTGCTGCAGGCGTCGCTTGGCCTCCGCCTCGCCGAGGACGGCCTCGCCCAGCAGGTTGAGGTTGAGGGTGAATCCCTTCTCCCGGGCGTCGTCGAGCATCGCGTCCAATGTCTCGGAGCCGGCGTCCAACACCAGGTGGCCGACGGTGGAGCGCAGGTACTTTCGCGCGATGGGCATCACGACGTTCGGCAGGATCGGGGCTGCGATGGAGCCCGCCGTGACCAGGATCGTGTCGATCAGGCCGAGGAATGCCGGGGCCGGCTCGGTGCGCTTGAAGGGGGAGGCGATCTTCGCGAACTCTTCGGCCGCGACCTTGTTGTCCTCCGGCCGGGCCACGCGGTCGACGAAGCTGAAGGTGAACTCGACGCCGTGCGGGTCGTGGACCATGTCGGCCAGCTGCTTCGTGGCTGGGGCGGTTTCCTTGACCTCCAGCCACTTATCGGCCTGTTCGATGGCGACGTCGACGAGGCCCTCCATGTCCTGGTTCGGCGCGAGGTCCTGGTGCGCGGTGTTCTTGCTGTTCTCCGTGTGGGAAGTCATGGTCGCTGTCTCTCTATGTGTGAGGGGTTCCCGTTGTGGCCTGGCTCCACTGCGGTTTTTGGGGAGCCGAAAAGAAGGCCTCGAACGGGCAGGGCAAGAGGGGGACCGGCTGCCGGGGCAGGGGCGGTCTTAGACAGTGAGAACGGGCGGGCGGTCACCGGGGCGGCGGCGACGATCGCGGGAGAGCGCGCGCAGCCGGGTTTGAGCGGCCCGGCTCAACGCGCCGCGGTACTGGGGGCGGTATCGGGCGATGTGCCCGGTGTCGCACCCCGCGGGGGAAGCCGTGTCGTTCCACATGACCCAAATCTACGCCCTTTTCGGGGCTGTTTCAGCAAGTGAAATAAAAACCGCGCACTTCCCAGGTGCGGGGGAGTGCGCGGTGCGAGGGGCGTGCCCGGGCGGCAGACTATCCGGCGGGTAGCTGCGCCTAGGCCGGGTAGTCCATCGGGGTGCCCGGGCCCAGCGGGATGCCGAGTAGCCACCAGACGACGAAGAAGAGGAACCAGCCAATGAGCATCGCCGTCGCATAGGGAAGCGCGAGCGACATCAACGTGCCGATGCCCGAGCGCGAGTAGTAACGCTGCAGGAAGGTCAGCGCTAGCGCGAAGTAGGGGCTCATCGGGGTGATGATGTTCGACGGCGAATCACCCATGCGGAAGAGCATCTGGGTGACCTCGGGGGAGTAGCCCAAGTACATGAACATCGGCACCACGATCGGGGCCATCAGAGCCCACTGCGCGGATCCCGAGGTGATCAGCAGGTTCAGGCCCGCGACCAGCAGGACGAGGAGACCGAAGAGCAGCAGCGGGGGAAAGTCCGCCTTCTGCAGGATCTCCGCGCCGGTGATGGCGGTCCAGGAGCCCAGGTTGGACTCGGTGAACCACGCCAGGAATTGGGCGACGGCGAAGAAGAGCACCATCATCGGCAGCAGTGTCTTCAGTCCGCGGGCCATCCACTCCGGCACCTGGTGCCACTTTGTCAGGGTTTTGGCGGCCAGGCCGTAGACCACACCGAGCAGGAAGAAGCCGACGGCGATGGGGACACCGACGTCCGTAATCAGGGGGCTTTCCATCACCGCGCCGCCCTCGCCCTGCAGCGGGGAGCTGGGGACAAACAGGGCGGCGAAGTACGCTGCGAAGAAGACGACGGCGGCGACGCCGGTCCACTTCAGGGCGCGGACCTCCTTCTCGCTGAGGGCGAGGTCTGCCTCCAGCTCGTCCTTCGTCATGTCCTTGGCGTCCTTGTCGAGGGCTGCGCTGCCCTCGGAGTCGACGTGCTCGGCGTTGCCGAAGGTCAGCTCCTCGTAGTTGATCCGATCGTGGTCGACCAGCTCGAGGGCCTTCTTATTGATATAGAGCTCCGTGACTGCGGTGATGATCAGCGCGAGGACGACCGCGGAAGCCATGACGAAGAAGTAATTAGCCAGCGGGGAGACCACGTACTCGGCGTCCGCGATGTTGGCGGCCGAGGTGGAGATGCCTGCGAGCAGCACGTCCGTGATGTTGAGGACCAGCGAGGAGTTGAAGCCTGCCGAGGAGGCGGCGAAGGCGACCATCGCACCGACGATGGGGGAGCGTCCCATCGCGCGGAAACTCATCGCACCGATGGGGATGAGGATGACGTAGACGGCGTCCGAGGCGACTGAGCCGGTCACACCAGCCAGCGCCACGACGAAGGTGAGGCTCTTCGGACCCACCTTGCTCACCACCGCGCGCACCGTCGAGGCGATCAGACCGGAGTGTTCCGCGATGGCCACGCCCAGCATGACGGTGATGATGAGCCCGAGCGGCGGGAAGCTGGTGTAGTTTTCGACCGCGTTGGAGACGATGGAAGACAAGCCCTCGGCGGAGAGCAGGTTCTTCACGACGACGGTTTCGCCGGATTCGGGGTCCTTCGCGCTCAGCCCGGCCAGTGAGCCCAGCCAGGAGCTGACGAGGACGAGTCCGCCGATGATGACGAAGAGCCAGAAGGGCTCTGGCAGTTTATTGCCGACGCGCTCCACCCAGCCGAGGAAACCGCCAACCTTCTCAGGCGCGTGTTCCTCGTGGTGTTCTTCGCTGTGGTCGGTTTTCTGGTCGCTGTGCTTGTTCGCTGTCTTCTCGGCAGTCACACGCTTCCCTTCTGTAACAGTTTCATCTTTGGTTCGCTAAGGTTAGAGCCGTGATCACTTTCGATAACGTTTCCAAGAGCTACCGGACCTCAACCCGGCCTGCGCTCCAGAATATTTCCGCAGAGATCGAAAAGGGCGAGTTTGTCTTTCTTATTGGCCCTTCCGGTTCCGGAAAGTCTACGTTTCTGCAGCTCATGGTCCGCGAAGAGGCGCTGGACTCCGGTGACCTGCATGTCGCCGGGTTCCATGTCAACGCGCTGAAGGATAAGGAAGTCCCGAAGCTGCGCCAGCGCATCGGCTACGTCTTCCAGGACTTCCGTCTGCTCCAGAAGAAGACGGTCTTCGAGAACGTCGCATTCGCCCTCGAGGTGATCGGCAAGAAGCGCCCGGACATCGAGAAGCTGGTCCCGGCTGCCCTCGAGACCGTGGGCCTGCAGGGCAAGGAGAACCGCTTCCCGCACGAACTTTCCGGCGGCGAGCAGCAGCGCGTCGCTATCGCCCGCGCCTCCGTCAACCGCCCGCTCGTCCTGCTTGCCGACGAGCCGACCGGAAACCTTGACCCGGATACCTCCGCCGAGATCATGAACCTGCTCAACCGCATCAACCAGCAGGGCACCACCGTCGTCATGTCCACCCACGACGACGTCGCCGTCGACTCCATGCGCAAGCGCGTCATCGAACTGCACAACGGTGAGCTCGTGCGCGACGACGCCCGCGGCATGTACGGCGTCGGCCACTAAGCCGGGGCAACGAGGAAGGTTTAAATACTTATGCGAAGTAACTTCATCACCCGCGAGGCCTTCGGTGGCCTGACCCGCAACGCCACCATGACGATCGCGATGATCATCACCACCGCGATCTCTCTGGCGCTGCTGGCCACCGGTTTCCTCATGACCACGATGACCGAGCGCACCAAGGACATTTATATCGACCGCATCGAGGTCATGGTTCAGCTCAAGGACGAGGTCTCGGTCGAGGACCCCGAGTGCGCGAAGCCGGAGTGTGCCAAGCTCCGTGAGCAGCTGGAGGGCGACGAGGCCGTCAAGTCCGTCACCTTCCGCAATAAGCAGCAGTCCTACGACCGTTTCGTGGAACTATTCCAGGACTCCGACCCGCGTCTGGTTGAGCAGACCAGCAAGGACGCCTTCCCGGCGGCCTTCCACGTCCGGCTGGAGGATCCGACCGACACCGCCCCGATCGACGCGGTGCGCGATAACCCGGTCGTTCAGGACGTCGTCGATCAGGGCGAGGACCTGCAGGCAGCGACCCGCAACCTGGACTCCATCCGTAACGCGGCGTTTTTCGTCGCCGCTGTGCAGGCGGTGGCCGCGATCTTCCTGATCGTGAACATGGTGCAGATCGCGGCGTACTCGCGCCGGGAGGAAATCAGCATCATGCGCATGGTGGGCGCGTCCCGTTGGTACACCCAGGCACCGTTCGTGCTGGAGGCCATCATCGGCGCGGTGATCGGTGCGGTCATCGCGGTGGGCGGAATGCTCGCCGGCAAGGCGCTGGTCGTGGACAAGGCGCTGGTCTCGGTCTACCGGGCCAACCTGGTCGCGAAGATCACCACCGCCGATATCTGGCTGATGGCACCGATCCTCGTCATCATCGGTGCCGCGGTGGCGGCGATCACCGCGCAGATCACCCTGCGCTGGTACGTCAAGAACTAGCGTTGTGTTTGGCGGGGCTGGCTGATGGGGGATCGGCTGGCCCTTCTGCTTCCTCTTAGCTGGGCGCATTCGTCCTCGGCTCGACTGCTTTGCCGGAAGCACGGCTGGTAACGTGTGAGCAATCATGGCTAAGAAGAGCACCCCGGTGGACTCCGGGAAATCGAAGGGGAAGAAGGCCTCCGCACCACGTGGTGGGGGCCCGGCTGTCATTGCCACCAACCGCAAGGCCCGCCACGACTATCACATCCTCGACACCTACGAGTGCGGCGTGGTGCTCGTCGGCACGGAGGTCAAGGCCCTGCGGGAGGGCAAGGCCAGCCTCGTGGACGCTTATGCCACCATCGATGCCGGCGAGGTCTGGCTGCGGGGGCTTCACATCCCGGAGTACTCCCGCGGCAACTACTGGAACCACACCCCGCGTCGCGTGCGTAAGCTGCTGCTGCACCGCCGCGAGATCGACTCGCTGATGGGCAAGGTCCGCGACGGCAACCACACGCTGGTTCCGCTGCAGCTGTACTTCGTCGACGGCAAGCTCAAGTGCGAGCTGGCCCTGGCCCGCGGTAAGCAGGACTACGACAAGCGCCAGGACATCAAGCGCCGCACCGAGGAGCGCGAAGTGGTCCGCGAGCTGGGGCGCAAGATCAAGGGGATGAAGGGCTAGGCGCCGCTGGCGTCGGGACGAAAAGGAGAACAGCCGTGGAACATTGGCGGCTTACTCACCCGAGCCTGGGGTTGATTGAGGTCTGCGTCGGTCAGCCGGCCGAGCTCCGGCGCGTTGACCCGGGGTTCCCGCTGCCTACGAAGGACGACGCCCAATCTGACGCGGTGGCCAGCTCCGGCGGCTTTTTCGATCTGGAAGCACCAGACGGTGGGGCAAAGATTGAGGTGGGGGAGCTGCCCGCACCGCGGCCTGCTCCGCAGCGACCTGCTTCCCTCGCGGAAGGGGAGAAAGGAAGCCCTGATGGTGGGGTACGGGGAAAGATCGCCGAGAAGTGGCAGTCATTTCTCGAATACGAGGCGCCTCCCGTGGTCGTGCTCCAGCACGGTGTGCCCGTCTATCGGGAACGCAGCCTGAGCCAACGAAAGGTCCGGCTGGCGCCGGCGGGGAGAGCCCCCAAACAGATGGCCGACGGCGAGTTCTCCGATGTTCTGGACCCAGGGGTATCCGCGGCTCCCGCGATGCTGAAGTTGGACACCGCGGTTTTCGACCGGCACCTCCTCCAGGTCGGGGTGAAAACCAAGGATTCTTTTATTTTTTTCGACCCGCCGGCGGGCACTCCAGCTGCAAAGCGTGCCGCGAAGATGGAGGCTTCGCCTGTCCGGCGCTGGCTCTATCCGCTGCTCGGCGGGCTCGGTAAGAGTGGTTGGGCGATCCTGGCCGTTCTCCTGGCCCCGGTTGTGACCAAGTTCTTGGTGTGGCTGATCGGGCTGATTCTCACGCCCATCATCGCCGTCATTGAGTTCCTGCTGGGGCTGTTGCCAGATATTGACTGGCCGGAGATCCGCTGGCCAAAGATTCCGTGGCCGGACATCAACTGGCCCACCATCCCATGGCCCGAGATTAACTTTCCCAGCCTGCCGAGCCTTCCCGAGTTGCCAGACTGGCTCGTCTGGCTGCTGGACCACCCGAAGTTCTGGGTGCCCATCGTGATGGGAGCCGTCGTAGGAATCATCGCGGTGCGCAACGCGCGGCGCTCGCAGAAGGAAAAGCTGCACTGGCAGCGGCAAAAGATGGCAACGGCATTGAACGCGCTTTACGAAAAGCGAAAAATGCAGTAATCTGAACCATCCTGCTGAGACGCAACTTCCGCAGCAGGCTTGTATGGGGCCGACATGGTTTCGACTTCGTGCATTGAGCTAGGGGAAGCGTGCCGGTGAAGGCAGATGACCACCGTAAGCGTCGCTGCGATTTCTAAGCGCCGAGAACACTCAGCGCGACTACGCCCTCGCTGCCTAATTCAGCGACCGCGTGTCTGTCGGCCTAAGCTAGCCTCTGGCTTAGCACCCGGCATCGTTTAAAGAGGCTTGCTGTGCAGCTAGGTCACTCGAGCTGCATGGGACACTTGAGAGTGACTGGGCTCATCATCCGGGCTGGTTCGCGTGACCCGGAGAGCCGAGCAGAGATGACAGCGAACTGCGCACGGAGAAGCCCTGGCGAAGTCGCGAAGGACGCGGGTTCAATTCCCGCCGGCTCCACGATTGACATCACCCCAGTTCAGAAATGAGCTGGGGTTTTGTCGTATCAACGCAATTTAACTGGCGGATTATGTGATCCGTGGTCTCCTCGGGGAGCCCCTGAGAGGCGCGTAACGCTCGTGGTGCTGCCCCTTTAGTGACTATTTTGTTTCCCTTTTAGGGGAAACACTTCAGCGAGCTGTCTCACAGTGGAATTCTGGGGCCGCCCCTAGTCCAGGGACCCGTAGCCCTCGGGTTCGACCACGCGTGGCCAGCCGATTCCAGACCGAGAGATGGTGAACGGTCCGGAGTGGAGAATCTGGCCCTCTTCGTCGAAGAAGGTCCCGGTCACGGGGTAGGAGGGGCCGTAGTAGGCTCCGTCCTCCGGGTCGTTATAGGTTGCTACGGACTTCAATCGACCGCTGGGGTAAAACTCGCAGCCGTAGACCAGCCCCCTGCGCTGGAACGTCCCAACCTTCTTCGGCGTGCCGTCCTCGTAGTATTCGATGCCGTAACCCTTGCGGTAGACGTGCCCCGTCTGCGGATCGGTGGTCGTACCACCGAAATATTTGAGCTCGCCGCTGTCGTAAAAAATCTCGCCGCGCATGTCTTCTCCTTGATGTTGATCGGCTGGAAACAACATAAAAAGAAGACTCATCGTTCAAGCTGGAGCACCTTGCACGTCGGTAGGTTGCTGAAGGGTCATCGAGCTTGTCTCTCGCCTTCTCTTTATGAATGACTCCAGGTTAGCAGCCCGGCTACCGACTCAGGTCTGACTGGCTAGACCGATGGACATTACGACCGGAGTGCGGTGGGACGGGCTGGCGCGCCAAAGGGGTCACCGAGCGGGGAGGAATGGGGGAATTGCCGTTCAGGACTCTGGGGTGCTGTAAGGAAGTTCCTGGGGGTATTCCTAAAAGAAGCTGCCTGAAATTAAAGCAAGCGTGAAGTCTCCGTGTTTGCGGTTAGATGGTGACTTGTCACGCCTGTTATTGAGATCACTTTTGGGATTAACTCCTTTTTGGATAAGCTGCGATGAGCTAGAAGAAGGTAGAGCTGCCCGCATGGCCTGAGCTGCAAAAATAGCTCGTTTTATCGAGTCGTATAACCTTATTGAGATTCCCTTAAAGTCGATATAGTGATGGGTTGCACATTATGGTTGTCTTGTTTTTTTGAGGCTTAGTGGACTTTATTTTCCGTGTTATTCTCGGGTTCCCGAGGGCGCATTTCATCTCATTGTTGTGCGATTCATAGCGTTCTATGAACTTCCTTTTGCTCCGCATAGGCACTGAGGTCGGTGAGCGGATGGAAGCCGAACCCTCGTTGAGCTGAAAGAAACGCCACCATGATTTGGGTTCACCTACTGATCGTCCTCGCGGCCATTGTGCTCGGTGCGCGGTACGGTTCCATCGCGATCGGTGCTGCCGGTGGCCTCGGTGTAATCGCCTTGGCGATCGCTGGCGCGCCGGTAACGGGGGAGGATATTCCCTTCGACGTCATCGGCATCATCATGTCCGTCATCGCTGCCATCGCCGCGATGCAGGCTGCCGGCGGCATGGACTGGCTCGTCGCGCAGACCGATAAGCTGCTGCGTAAACAGCCGAAGCGAATCACTCTCTTCGCTCCGATGGTCACCTATTTCCTGACGCTTTTCGCGGGCACCGGGCACACCGCCTTCGCCGCTTTGCCGGTGGTCACGGAGGTCGCCAAGGAAAACGAGATTCGCCCATCGCGGCCGTTGTCGATCGCGGTCGTGGCCTCGCAGATGGCTATCACCGCCAGCCCGATTTCCGCGGCCGTAGTGTTCCTGGCCTCCATCCTGGAGCCGATGGGGGTGGGGTACCTGACGTTGCTTGGGATCGCGATTCCTTCGACGTTCCTCGCGGTCATTATCACCAGCTTTGTTGCCAACTGGCTTGGCACTCCGCTTTCGGAGGATCCCGTCTACCTGGAGCGTAAGGAAAAGGGGTTGGTGAAATTCCGGGGAAAGGTGCAGTACACCGAGAAGCCGGGCGCTAAGGCTTCGGTGTTGATCTTCCTACTCGCCATCGTCGCAGTGGTCAGCTACGCGGCGCTGATCTCGGATAACCTGCAGGTTATTGTCGACCCGACCCTGCCGCGCACCGAGGCGATCATGTCGATCATGCTTGCCGCGGCGATGGCTATCACCGTGTTCTGCCGAGTCGAGCCGGGGCGGATTCTGGAGATGGCAACTTTCCGCTCCGGGATGTCCGCCTGCGTGTGTGTCCTCGGTGTGGCCTGGTTGGGGACGACTTTCGTGAATGCTCATCTCGACGAGATTACGGATGCTGCCGGGGCGACCCTCAGCACCAAGCCGTGGCTGCTGGCCGTGGTTCTCTTCTTCGCGGCGGCCCTGCTGTACTCACAGGCTGCGACGGCAAAGGCGCTGATGCCCACGGCGCTGGCGCTTGGAGTTGGCCCGGTTGCTGCTATCGCTGCTTTCCCGGCCGTGTCCGCGCTTTTCGTGCTGCCGACCTACCCGACGCTGCTCGCGGCGGTCGAGATGGATGACACCGGCTCGACGCGGGTGGGTAAGGCGGTCTTCAACCACCCGTTCATGATCCCGGGTGTGGTGAATATTGTTCTTGCGGTGGCTTTCGGATTCCTTTTTGGGTCTTTGCTGATCTAGCTCCACGTTATTGCTGAGGGGAAAGTCGCCCTGATTCACTGTTGAGCCCGATATGGTTTCGGAGGGAAAAGGGAAATCCCTGTTAACGTGGAATTATGACTAACACCGCTAAGAGCAATGTTCTGAAGTCGCTGACCGCTGCCGTCGCTGCCCCGGCTCTACTGCTGGGCGTGGCTGCGTGCGGTGACTCTGGCGAAGAGACGGTCAACAACGCCACCGAGCAGGCGGGCGACGCCGTCAGCTCTGCGACCGAGAAGGCTGGCGACGCGGTGGATTCCGCGAAGGCGGACGAGTCCACCTCCACGACGGACGCTGCCGACGAGAACTCGGACCTGAGCCAGCCGGAGATCCTGCTGGACGGGAAGCCTGTTGACGGCGAGTTCGCTCCTGTGAAGGTCAAGCGCACCACGGACGATGGCCAGCAGGAACTGAAGTACGAGGCTGGCGATGGTGCTACCGAGCTCGAGGTCGAGATCATCGAGGGGGATAACCCGGCCCTCGACGAGCTCAGCCTCAAGGTCGATGGCAAGGAGTGGGAGACCTCCGACCAGCAGGAGCGTGACGCCAAGGTTGTGAAGACCGGTGACCGCTACGTCGTCAGCACCGAGGTTCACGAGGACGATAACGAGCAGAACACCGCGTCCGTGAAGGTCACTTTCGATGCTAAGTAGTAGTCGCTAGCCCCTACCCCCAAGCAGCTCTTCTCCGAGAAGCGGGTGAGTTGGGGGAGAAGCGCCTGGTCGCGCTAAAGGCCGGTCCCCACCATCCTGGTGGGGACCGGCCTTTACTCATTGCTGGCCACGGTTCCACGTGGCCAGCCGGGGGCAGTGGCTAGGCCCTACTTGGCGTCTTGCGCCTCGTGCGGAACATCGATGGCCCTGTTCGGGTCCGTGCGCCACGGGTTACCGGAATCGATGAGGAACTGCTCCACCTGCTCCGGCGTAGCCCGCAGGGTGGGGTCGAAGTCCAGGTAGGCCTTCGTCTCCCGGGCGATGAGACCAGAGAGGATCAGCAGGCCGATCAGGTTAGGCAGCGCCATCAGACCATTCGCGAGGTCGGCGAAGGTCCAGGCCAGCTCCAGCTCCGTCGTCGCGCCAACCACCACGACGCAGGTGAAGAGCATGCGGTAGATGGGGGATGCCCAGTCGCCGAAGACGCGCTGCGCATTGCGCTCACCGTAATAGGACCAGCCCAGCAGGGTGGAGAAGGCGAAGAAGACCACCGAGACGGAGACGATCATGCCACCCCAGTCGGAGCCCAGGCCGGCGGAGTAGGCACGAGCGGTCATCACGCCCGCTTGGTCGGAGCCGAGCTCCCACACGCCCGTCGTCACGATGACGAGGCCGGTCATGGTCACCACGATGATGGTGTCGATGAAGGTCTGGGTCATGGAGACCAGCCCCTGGCGCACTGGGTGGGAAGTCTTCGCCGCAGCGGCTGCAACTGCAGCGGAACCCATGCCGGACTCGTTGGAGAAGATGCCTCGCGCGAAGCCCATCTGCATCACGATGATGATGGAGGAGCCGATGAACCCGCCCACCGCAGAGGTACCGGTGAAGGCGTCGCTGAAGATCATGCCGAACGCAGCAGGGATCTCGGCGGCGTGCTTGATGAGCACGATGATGCCGCCGCCCAGGTAGATCACGATCATCATCGGCACGAAGCCGGAGGTCACCGTACCGATGGATTTGATGCCGCCCATCAGCACCGCGCCGACACCGACGAAGAGGAAGACCGCGGTGAGGCGTGGATCAATCTCGAAGGTGTCCTTCAGTCCCTCGGCCACAGCGTTAGCCTGGGTGAGGTTACCGATGCCGAAGGAAGCGATGACCGCGGCGATCGCGAAGAACCAGGCGAGGAATTTACCGAGCCCACCTTTGATGCCGTGCTCCAGGTAGCGCTGCGGGCCACCGGAGATGTTGCCCTTCTTATCCGTGGTGCGGAAACGAACGCCCAGGAAGGCCTCGGCGTACTTGGACGCCATGCCGACCAGGCCGGTGACCCACATCCAGAACAGGGCGCCGGGGCCACCGATGGACAGTGCGGTAGCAACACCGACGATGTTGCCCACGCCCACGGTCGCGGCCAGCGCTGTGGTCAGGGCCTGGTACTGCGAGATATCACCCTCGCCGCCTTCGTCGTCGCGGTCCAGGAGCCCGTGACGGAGAGCGACACCGAGCTTGCGGAACTGGACGCCGCGCATGCGGATCGTGAGGACCAGGCCGGTGCCGAAGAGGAGGGGGATGAGCAGCCAGGGCCCCCACACGAAGCCCGAGATTGTGCCCAACACATCATTCAACTGTGAGGCAAAAGTTTGTTCTTCCATGGTCTAAACATACGTCGGTGAGTTGCATCACTTGCCAGAAGGTCAAAAATTCCTGTCAATAACATGTATGCCACTGCGGGGAAGGTGAGGCGAGGTGAAGCTGTGGGAACTCTGGCAGCTTATGGCGGTGGGTAACAGCTTCCTGTCAACCTGGGGTTTTGGGGTCTCCCAAGTGGATTTTGTGACTTTAAGATCACTAGGGTTAGCCACGATAGGCCGGGAACCGGCCGTCCATTTGGGCGCCCCCGCACCCGGCGAATGGCGCGCATGTGAAGGTCCGAAAGGAAGTTTTAGTGAGCCAGAAGATCAAGGCCCCCGATCAAAAGAGTGGCAGCGGTTTCATGTGGACGATCGTCGCGGTCCTGGTGATCGCGGCTGTTGTTATCGGCATCGTCGTCACCCGCGGTGGGTCGAAGGAGGACATCGCGGCGAACATGCCACAGGAAGACGTCAACTTCACCATCACCGCGAAGGACAATGTCGTCGAGCTGGCTTCGAAGAACGTCGATAAGGACGCCCCCGTCGCTGACGTCTACGAGGACTTCTCCTGCCCGTACTGCTCCCACCTGGTGAAAGCAGACCACCAGGACGTCAAGCAGGCCGTCTCCGATGGCAAGCTCAAGGTTCGTTTTAATTTCCTGAACTTCCTGGACGACGGCCGTCGTGGTCCGTCGACCCGTGGTGCTGCGGTGGCATACGCCATCGCTGAGACCGGCAACGTCAAGGCGTTCTGGAACTTCCACAACTACACCATGCTCGAGCAGGAGACCGTTGCACGGACCTGGGACTACGAGGACCTGGCGCAGGCTGCTTCGGCATATGACTTGGACGCTTCGCTGATCGAGAAGATCAAGAATGGCGAGCTGGAGGATAAGGGCGTCGAGGTTGGCGAGGCCAACGCGAAGGTCCTGAAGAAGAAGGTTGGCCAGGTGTCCTCGCCGATCGTCCTGGTGGATGGCCAGAAGCTCGACATTAAGACCGGCAAGGACGGAATGCCGCAGTCCTGGGTTCCGGACGTGGTCAAGAATTAAATAACCGCAGCGTGAGGGTCGGTTTTTCGGCCCTCACGGCCACCGATTTGGTGGGTTGTGTTCCGGTGGGGTATCTTTAGATCCGCACCAAGGGGCTATGGCGCAGTTGGTAGCGCACCACACTGGCAGTGTGGGGGTCACGGGTTCGAATCCCGTTAGCTCCACAGAGAGAAAACCTCCGGTCTTATCGGCCGGAGGTTTTTCGTGTTTCGGAGGGACCTGACTCGCTGGACTGTGCTCGGTGCTGCGGGGGTCAGGTGCCCGTCAGCCTTGTCAAGGGGGAGGCAGCTTTAGGTTTCGGGGGTGTTCTGCTGCTGAATGCGTTCGCCGATGCTGCACAGAATCATCATCATGCCCGAGGCCCACATCCCGAAGAATCCGGTGGCGATGACTGCCCACGCTGCGAGGAATGACACGTCGGCAAGTACCGATGGCGATTCAAAGACGCCGTCGAGTAGTTCGAAGCCAAAAAGCCCAACGAGCAGCGAGATAATAAAGAAGGTGAAGGCGCTCCATCGCCATACCTTCAGTCCACCGAGGCGCCGTCGTGCACCTGCCGGACCGAAAACGAACGCTTCAAACTTCGAAGGCTGCTTCTGTGGCGCAGGGTAGGCGGGGGAGCCGGGCATGCCAGGGGAGTAAGGAGCGCCGACCGGGTACTGCTGTGCCATCGGAGCGCCCGGCTGCTGGGGAGGCAGCGGTGCGCCGCTGTATGAAGGCTGTTGGGGTGGTGCCATGTGGGGCTGTTGGGGTGGCTGCGCCGGCGAAAATTGGGCAGGGTCAGCACGCCAGTAGCTGGCGCGGGCGTTTTCTTCCGGCCCGTGTGACTCGGAGGGCTGCCCGGCTGCTGACACCCCATTGGTGTGGGAGGTCGGAACCCCCTCCTGGTGCGGGGTAGATTCCGGCTCCGGTTGGGGTGATTGACCCACGTTCTGGTCCGAGTTATCCGTCATGGCAATCCTTTCGAAGCATGGCACCGGGGCTGCCAATAAATACAGCGCGGTGTTGTTGAGCGGCTCGATCAGCTGTGACCTTCATGTCCACAGTCTGCTTATTGCTCAACCTTAAGCTTCGTGACCTCGGTTCACTCACGCTGGGTGTCGCATGGGCACAAAGAAAACGCCACCCCAACCTTGGAGTGGCACATATCTGTTGCTGCCAGCGCGGCCATGCGGTGGCAGCAACTTCCCTCAGGAAGATGAGGTGTTACTCGTAGTCGCGGAGCAGCTGGAAAGCCCGGCGGATGAGCTCGCGGCCCTCTTCAGGATCGCGAGGCTCCGGCCGGTCCAGGTATTCCCTGATAGCGACCCCACTGGCGGCGGAGTAGGCACCAATCAGAACCTGTGCATCGAAATCCGTTGCCCCGGGGATCCTGTTCTTGAGGGCCTTAACAATGGAGGCGGAAATCTCGGTGACGGTTTCCTGGCTGGGTGGGCGGTGCGAACGAAAACTAGGGTTGCTGCCTACTAACACCAAGGTGGACGCGGAGTAGAGCTCCACGCCGTCGTCATTCAACGCGTCAGAGACGATCGCTTCCATCGCTTGGGCCGCTGTCCACTGTTCAGGAAGCGCATTGATCTGGTCACTGATTTTGTCGAAGGTCTGGCGGAGGAACTCGAAAATCGCCTCATCGGTATCTGCGAAGTAATTGTGGAAGGTGCGAACCGAGATATCAGCTCGATCCGAAATCTGGGCGACGGTCGGCATCCTGTCCGGGTGCTCCAGCATCAGTTGAACCGTCGCCTCGGAGATTGACCGCCGCGTCGCGGCCTTTTTTACTTCCCGGTAATCCATGGCTTATACCGTAGCCTTCACCTGCGCCTGGGAATGTTTTTGATGGAGTTTCTCACCCTCGATGTCCAGGTTCGGCAGGATCTTGTCTAGCCAGCCTGGGATCGACCACGCGCGATCACCCAGTAGGTACATGGTTGCCGGGATGAGCGTCATGCGAACCACAAAGGCGTCCAGCAGAACGCCTGCCGCAAGGGCGAAGCCCATGGCCTTAATGAAGGGTTCATCGATCAGCATGAATGCCGCGAACACAGAAATCATGATCAGCGCAGCAGCGGTCACCACACGCGCACCATGCTTGTATCCATTGGCCACGGCGTTGCCAGCTTCCTTGCCGCGCGAGACATAACCTTCGCGCATACGAGTGACCAGGAACACCTGGTAGTCCATCGCCAGACCAAAGGTCAGTCCGATGAGCATGATCGGCAGGAAGGACAGCAACGGCTGGGGATCGTCGATCAGGCCGAACATACCCTCTTGGAAGATCGCCACGGTCACGCCGAAGGTGGCGGCCATGGAAAGGCCGAAGCCGATTGCCGCGATAAATGGCACCCAGAGCGAACGGAATACCAGGGTCAGAACGATGAACGCCAGGCCCAGAACAATGGCGATATAGGGCACGAGCACGTCCGAGAGCTTTTCAGAAATGTCATCGAAGATCGGGGTGATGCCGGTGATGCCGAAGGTTCCACCAGTTTCTTCCTCGAAGGAACCCTTGAATTCGCGGAGGCGCTCGAGAGTCTCGGTGGTCGCCTCATCGGTTGCGCCGGTCTCCGGGGTGATGAGCACCTGGGCGGCGTCCTGGTTCTCTGTCGTGGCGATGATCTGGGCATTCACGACGCCCTGAGTGCTGGAGAAGTCCTGCAGCAGCTCCTGGTAAGCGGCGGGACGGTCCTTCGCATCGACGTTGGCGGTATCCACGAACGCGATCATGGGGGCGTTGCGGCCATCCCCGAACTTCTCTGCGGTCATCTCGTAGGCATCGCGCTGCGGGGATCCCAGCTTTGCCGTGCCATCGGTTGGCATTGCCAGGCGCAGCCCCGTGGCGGGGATCGCCAAGATGCCCAGCAGAACCACTCCTGCCACCAGGGTCGTCCATGGGCGCTTTCGGATCTGGCGAGCCCACTTGAGACCCATGGTGGGCTTTTCGTCTTCTGGGTCGGGAACCTTGGGGCCAGGAATGCGGATCGCGAACGCGCGCGTACCGAGCAGGCCAAGGAGTGCGGGCAGGAAGGTCAGCGCGACCAGCACAGCGACCAGCACGGTGGCTGCCGCCGCGAAGGCCATGGCCGTCAGGAACGGGATGCCGATGATTGACAGAGCGGCCAGTGCGATCAGCACGGTGGCGCCAGCGAAAACAACCGAGCCACCCGCGGTGCCCAGCGCCATGCCCATGGCGTGGGCGCGCTTGTCCACGCTCATCGTGCGCAGTTCTTCCGCCAGCTCCTTCGGCGAGAGATCGTTGAGCCCCGAGGAGGAGATCAGCTCGTTGCGGAACCGGGCGACGATGAAGAGCGAGTAGTCGATGCCCACTGCCAGGCCGATCATGGAGGCCAGCATCGGGGTCATGTCCGAAATCGAGTCGGTGACCAGCGTGGCCAGCTGGATGCCGAGGATTCCCACGCCTACACCGACCAGTGCGGCGACGATCGGCAACCCAGCCGCTACGAGGGAGCCGAAGGTCACCAGCAGGACAACCGCAGCAACAGCGATACCGATCAGCTCGGCGGTGCCGTCCATTTCGTTTGCCCCGGAGAAGACGTTGCCGTTGTACTTCACGGTGAGGTCCGTGTCGTCGTGCTTAGCAAGGACGTCGGTTACTGCATCGCGCGCGTCCGAAGGGACCTCAAGGACGGTGTCGTAGTCGAAGGTGATGCTGACGGTGCCGGTGGTTTCGTCGGAACTCAGCGGGGAGAGAGCCTCAAGGTCGGATTTGATCTGCTCCTCCGGCATGCCCTGCGCGGCCTTCGCCTTCGTCATCTGCTGTTCCATGCCCTTGGCGGCGAGAACAGGGTTGACGATGGACTCCTGGTCGGCCAGCTCGCCGGTGGCCTTGAGCTCATCCAGCATCTCGTCGACGTCTGCCATGACGGCGCGGTCGGTCAGTTTCTTGCCCTCCGGCGCTTGGATGACGACGGAGCCCGAGGGCACACTCATGGCATCTTCGTCGGAGCCGAAGCGGTCGTTCATCTCCTCCTGGGTGACGGTGGAGTCCATGTCCGGCATGGAGAAGGTGGGGCTTGGGTCTTTCGCGTATGTGGCGGCGCCGAAGCCGAGTGCGCCGAGGATGACGATCCAGGCGACCAGGAACGGCCATGCTTTGCGGTAGGACGTTTTGCCTACCCGGTATAAGAACTGAGACATGTTGCAGAGACTATGCAATCACGAATTCTTGGGCAATGCGCGACTCTGCCAATCGTGTATAAAAACATGCCAAGATCTGTGTTTATGTGAATATAATGTCAGGTCACGGAGGGTGCGTTTTCGGTCGTGGAAGGCTGCGATAGACGGTCTCGTCGAGGGGCTTGCAAACGGGATATAATCACGCACAATGACCCGGTGGACCGTACTGCTGGGTACTCGTTTTCAACTTTAAGGTGACCCCATGTCAACTGCCTCCGCAGAGGCGAAGCGATCGTCAGTCGAGCCTGCTGAAGCTGGTGTTGAGTCTGTAACTGCTAAAACCCGAACCATTGGGGCGAGTCCAGCATTCGGCATCCTCATGGCGGTGCTCGGCGCGGTGGGGTTGTTCTTCTCCGCGCTGATCATGCAGGACAAGGTCACGCTGCTGTCCAACCCGGGCTACATCCCCGCCTGCACGGTCAACGCGATCGTGTCGTGCACGGACGTCATGGCCTCTCCGCAGGCCTCCGCCTTCGGCTTCGCCAACCCCTATATCGGTCTAGTTGGCTTCGCCCTGGTGACCTTCTTCGGCGTCTCCCTGGCCGCGGGCGTGCGCTTCCCCGAGTGGATGTGGGCAGGCGAGCTGCTGGGCCTGATTTTCGCCGTGGTCTTCGTGCACTGGCTCGCCTACGAGGCCGTCTTCGAGATCGGCGCCCTGTGCATCTACTGCATGGCCGTCTGGATCGTCACCCTGCCGCTGTTCCTGATGACCCTCGTCCGTTTCACTCGCGGCCGGGCGCACAACCGGGAACGAGCGACGGGACACGGGGTCGCCCAGCCGGTGATCGTGCTCATCGCCTGGTACCTGGGATTCGTGGTCATTATCGGCAGCCACTTCTTCTTCTAGCCGCTCTTGCCTAGGCTCTAGGCACCATGGCCTTTTTCTTTTACGACGCCCATTGCGCCGTCTGCGAGCGCCTCGCCCAGACTCTCACTCGGCTCTCCCCGGGGCTGAGCTGCGTGGCGGGTTCCGCCGATGACCCGTCCCAGCCCGCCGACGTGCGAGCCAACATCGCCGAGCATGCGGTGTACCTGGGCGACGACGGCGCGCTGGCCCTGGGCCACCGCGCTATCGGCGAGGCATTGTGGCGCCACGGGCGGAACTTTGGTGTGCGCCTGGCGGGTCGGATGCTGCTGATCTGTGCGCTCTCGCCGATCTACGCGCTGGGCTACCGGCTGTTCTCACACAACCGGGCCCGCATCGGCAGGGTCATGGGGCTGGGCGCCTGCGAGTCCGGCGGCTGTGCCGTGCCCCGCGGCTAGTCGCGCCACCAGGTGTCTGCCGGCCCTGGGGGAGTGGTGCGCTTGTGGCGGCTGACCCGCCAGAGGTGCTCGATGCGCTCCGCTGCCGCTTGCGGGACGGTCTTGCCCTCTAGGTAGTCATCGATGTGCGCATAGGTCACTCCCAGCGCCTCCTCGTCGGAGAGCATGGGGCGGTCTTCCTCCAGGTCAGCGGTGGGGATCTTCTCCCATGTCGACGCCGGCGCGCCCAGGTAGTGCAGGAGCTCAGCGCCCTGGCGCTTGTTGAGCCCCACCAGTGGCATCAGGTCGGCGGCGCCATCGCCGAACTTGGTGTAGAAGCCTGTAATTGCCTCGGCCGCGTGATCGGAGCCGACCACCAGAGTGCCGGTCTCGCTGGCCAGGGTGTACTGGGCGATCATGCGCTGGCGGGCCTTGACGTTGCCCTTGTTGAAGTCGCTCACCGGCTCGCCCGCGAGGCTTTCCGAGACAGCGCTTGCGATGGCCAGGGTGGCGTCCTGAATATTGATGGTGACGGACTGTGACGGCTGGATGAAGCGCAGGGCGATCTGGGCGTCCTCCTCATCGGCTTGGGTGCCGTAAGGCAGACGTACCGCGTAGAACTCGGCTGAAGCGCCACGGCGGCGGAGTTCCTCGACGGCGAGCTGGCACAGCCGGCCGGCGAGGGTGGAGTCTTGCCCGCCGGAAATGCCCAGAGTGAAGCCCTTGGCTCCGGTGCTGAGCGCATAGTCCACGAGGAAGTTCACACGTGCGGTAACCTCGGCCTCGGGGTCGATGTGGGGTTTGGCGTGGAGCTCGGCGATGATGTGGCGTTGCAGCGCGGTGGTGTTCATGGGCGTCCATGCTAGTCAATCGTTTTTGCTTCTGGCTGTTCAGGCGCTACAATCAGTCGTTGTGTTTCAGCTTGGCACGTTGCCGCGCGTGAAGAACGTGTGAACGTGCTGCTTCACGCAGCGCTCGCAGTGATGCGAAAGTGTCGAGCTTTTGAGAAGTCTATAAAGAAAGGAGCGCCCGATGAAGGTCCGTAAGTCCCTTCGGTCGCTGAAGAACAAGCCGGGCGCTCAGGTTGTGCGTCGTCACGGCAAGGTCTACGTCATCAACAAGAAGGACCCGCGTTTCAAGGCTCGTCAGGGCTAATCCTTAGGGGATAGTTTCCACCGCGAGCGCGGCGCGAAGCCGGTTGCATTCCATGTGGGATGTGGCCGGCTTTTTGTGTTGCCTTGTGTGGGATCGGTTGGCGGTGCATCGGGGGAGTAGAGGGGGATACTGAGTGTGGAATTACAATCTTGTATTCCGGGGCTCAACATGTAGTGGCGAGCTCAAATCACCACCTGCGCTTTTAACTCCGACAACCACAATATCTAGTGTCTTGCGCACCTATGTGGCCCAAAATATTGTGGCAATACGGGTTGTGCGAGTGGTGACAGGTGTGTAATCTCAAGGCAGTCAACACGCCACAGACTCCGCCCACAGGGGCGGCGCGATACAGGAGATTTGCGCGGATATGATCACCGTTTACACCAAGCCAGCTTGCGTCCAGTGCACCGCAACCCAGAGGGCTCTCGACAAGGCTGGGCTGGAATACGAGATGGTCGATATCAGCCTCGACGATGAGGCCCGCGAGTACGTCCTGGCACTCGGCCACCTCCAGGCTCCGGTCGTCGTCTCCGGCGAGGACCACTGGTCCGGCTTCCGCCCAGACCGCATCAAGGCGCTGAGCACCGCGGCTGCCTAAGTCGCCGAGTGTCGCAGCAGCCTGAGGCGTCGTCACCGGACATCCTGCTGCAGCTCACTCAAACTTTCTAGCTCCGCGCCCAGCCTGAAGTGCGAGGCCGGGACACAATTCTGCGGGCTGGATGCCCGCGCCGCCTCCCACGCTAGGAGCGGCACCTCAACCGCCAGCGTTAGAAACTTTGCGCTGTCTTTACTTATGCCTGATTTCGCCTCACGCGGGAGCGGGCCCAATGCAACAGCCCAGGTGGGAAGGGCCCACTGCGCCCCTGCGTCAGCGCTGCACCCACGCGGGGAAGCCACTGGAAACCAAGAAAGGTCACGGTCGTCGTGCGTCAACTGCTCGTAGACACCACGCCCTTGAAGGTTCCCGAATTTCGCCGCCTATGGCAGGCAAACATCGTCACCGTTATCGGCGCACAGCTCAACATCATCGCTGTTCCTGCCCACATCTACGCGCTGACCGGCAGTTCCGCCTACGTCGGACTCGCCAGCCTCTGCGGCTTCGTCCCGCTGGTGGTCTTCGGACTCTACGGCGGTTCCCTCGCAGACAGCATGGACCGCCGAACCCTGCTCCACATCACCACCACCGGCATGATTCTTTCGGCGGCAGGATTCTGGGTCTTCGCGGCGACCGGTGGCGCCTCCGTGTGGCCCTTGCTTGCCCTATTCGCGGTGCAGCAAGGATTCTTTGCCGTCAACCAGCCCACCAGGGTTGCCATCATTGCCACCCTGGTGGGCAGGCAACAGATCGCCGCGGCGACCAGCCTTAACATGACAGTCCAGCAGGCCGGAGCGATCGTCGGTCCGGTGCTGGGCGGCATGTTGATTCCGATCCTCGGGTTCAGCTGGTTGTACTTCCTGGATTTTATGGCGCTGTTCGCCACGCTCTACGCCGTGCACCGACTGCCCGCGTTGCCGCCGCGGACTACCGATGACGGACAGCCCGCGAAGGCGGGGATCGCCTCCGTGATCGACGGCTTCCGGTTCCTGCTCACACAGCCGATCATCCTCATGACTTTCGCCATCGACCTCATCGCGATGGTTTTCGGCTCACCGCGGGCACTTATCCCGCAGATGTCCGCCGAAGACTTCGGGGAACAGGCCAGTGGCGGGATCATGTACGCGCTGCTGTTCGCGGCCCTGCCCGTGGGCGCAGTCCTCGGTGGACTGTTCTCCGGCGTGGTGACGAAAATCGAACGCCGCGGACTGGGCGTGACCTGCTTCGTTGGGCTCTGGGGCGTGGCGATCCTCGTCATGGGCCTGGCCGTGTCTGCAGCGAATGGCACAGTGGGATTGTGGGCGGCGGTGGCCCTGCTGGCCTTCGCGGCGGGTGGTGCTGCGGACATGTTCTCCGCGGTGCTGCGCTCCACGATGCTGCAGGAAGCCGCGACCGATGAGGTACGCGGCCGAGTGCAGAGCGTGTTCTTCGTGGTCGTCGTCGGCGGCCCCCGCATCGCGGACGGCCTCCACGGCTGGGCGGGCTCCCACTACCCGGCCGGCACCGTCACCGCAGCAGGCGGTGGCTTAGTCATCATCGGGACCATCGTGATGCTCCTGGTCGTGCCACGTTTCCTGACGTGGACGCCAGCAGCCGCCCTCGAAAACATCGAGGCCGAGCATCACGGAGATGCGGCTCAAGGCATTCAGAAAGAAGGGTCTTAGAGTTCACATGCTCATCACGTACTTCTCATCAACGACCAACAACACGCACCGCTTCGTGCAAAAGCTCGGGCTGCCGAATAAACGCATCCCGATCTACCGCTACGAGGAACCGTTGGTGGTCGATGAACCCCACGTACTCATCGTGCCCACCTACGGCGGTGGGGTGGGTATGGTGGGGGAGAACTCCCGACCCGTCCCCAAACAGGTCATCCACTTCCTCAACGAGAAGCAAAACCGGGATTATCTGCGAGGGGTCATCGCCGCTGGCAATATCAATTTTGGTCCAGATTTCTGCCTCGCCGGGGACGTCATCTCAGCCAAGTGTCAAGTGTCCTACCTCTATCGCTTCGAAATGATGGGCACGGAGCATGACGTGGAACGGGTCAAGGAGGGCCTCGCAGAATTCAAGCAGGCCATGATCGCCGAAGGCACCTGGGAATAACGGCCCCGAACGCCACATTAAAACTAAAAACAACGCACTACCGCCAGCTACTGGCGTCGTAATAAAGAAGAACATCAAGAGAGGACAATGATGGCCGAGAACTTTGGCAAGACTGTCGCAGAGCCAGTCAAGGAGTCCGAGAAGCTGGACTACCACGCGCTCAACGCAATGCTGAACCTGTACGACGAAAACGGGCAGATTCAGTTCGACGCGGACCACCAGGCCGCGAACCAGTTCTTCCTGCAGCACGTGAACCAGAACACCGTTTTCTTCCACAACCTGGCGGAAAAGCTCGAGTACCTGGTTGAGAACAAGTACTACGACAAGGAAATCCTCGACAAGTACGATTTCCCCTTCATCAAGGCGCTGTTCAAGCAGGCTTACGCCAAGAAGTTCCGCTTCCAGTCCTTCCTCGGGGCGTACAAGTACTACACCTCCTACACCCTGAAGACCTTCGACGGTAAGCGCTACCTCGAACGCTTCGAGGACCGCGTCTGCATGGTGGCCCTCGGCCTCGCGGATGGCGACGAGGAGATGGCGAAGTCCCTGGTGGACGAGATTATCGACGGCCGTTTCCAGCCGGCGACCCCAACCTTCCTCAACATCGGTAAGGCACAGCGTGGTGAGCCGGTGAGCTGCTTCCTCCTGCGCATCGAGGACAACATGGAGTCCATCGGCCGCTCCATCAACTCCGCCCTGCAGCTCTCCAAGCGCGGCGGTGGCGTGGCACTGCTGCTGAGCAACATCCGTGAAGCGGGCGCGCCGATTAAGCACATCGAGAACCAGTCTTCCGGCATCATCCCGGTCATGAAGCTGCTGGAGGACGCCTTCTCCTACGCCAACCAGCTGGGTGCCCGCCAGGGGGCCGGCGCGGTGTACCTCAACGCCCACCACCCGGACATCCTGAATTTCCTGGACACCAAGCGCGAGAACGCGGACGAGAAGATCCGCATTAAGACGCTCTCCCTCGGCGTGGTGATCCCGGACGTCACCTTCGAATTGGCCCGCAAGAACGCGGACATGTACCTGTTCTCCCCGTACGACGTCGAGCGCGTCTACGGCAAGCCTTTCGCCGACATCTCCGTCACCGAGCACTACGACGAGATGGTTGAGGACCCACGCATCCGCAAGAAGAAGATCAACGCCCGTGACTTCTTCCAGACCCTCGCGGAGATCCAGTTCGAGTCCGGCTACCCGTACATCATGTACGAGGACACTGTGAACCGTGCCAACCCGATTGCCGGCCGCATTACCCACTCGAACCTGTGCTCCGAGATCCTGCAGGTCTCCACGCCGTCCGTCTTCAACGAGGACCTCACCTACGAGACCATCGGCGATGACATCTCCTGCAACCTGGGCTCCATGAACATTGCCATGGCGATGGACTCCGCGGACTTCTCGAAGACCATCGAGACCGCAATCCGGGCGCTCACCGCTGTCTCGGATCAGACGGACATCGACTCCGTGCCGTCCATCCGCCAGGGCAACGATCACTCGCACGCCATCGGGCTGGGGCAGATGAACCTGCACGGCTACCTGGGTCGCGAGCACATCCACTACGGCTCTGAGGAGGCGCTGGACTTCACCAACGCCTACTTTGCTGCCGTGATGTACGAGTGCCTGAAGGCCTCCAACAAGATCGCGATCGAGCGCGGCACGGCATTCCACGACTTCGAAAACTCCGAGTACGCATCCGGTGCCTTCTTCGACCGTTACGACCCGGCTGAGTTTGCCCCGAAGACGGAGAAGGTCAAGGAGATCTTTGCCGCATCCAGCATCGAGGTGCCGACCGCCGAGGACTGGGCGGAGCTCAAGGCCTCCGTGGCGAAGCACGGCATCTACAACCGCAACCTGCAGGCGGTTCCGCCGACCGGCTCGATCTCGTACATCAACAACTCCACCTCCTCGATCCACCCGATCGCCTCGAAGATCGAGATCCGCAAGGAGGGCAAGATCGGCCGCGTCTACTACGCAGCGCCGCACATGAATAACGAGAACCTGGACTACTTCGAGGACGCCTACGAGGTCGGCTACGAGAAGATCATCGACACCTACGCGGTGGCGACCAAGTATGTGGACCAGGGCCTGTCGCTGACGCTGTTCTTCAAGGACACCGCCACGACCCGCGACATCAACCGTGCCCAGATCTACGCTTGGCGCAAGGGGATCAAGACGATCTACTACGTCCGCCTGCGCCAGACTGCGCTGAGCGGTACCGAGGTCGAGGGCTGCGTGTCCTGCATGCTCTAAGGAGCGCTCGCGCTGAATAGTTGAAGGGTGGTGTCGGAATGAACCGACACCACCCTTTGGCTTGGGGCTGTTAGGTCAGCGCCCTGCTGATGCCACGCAACCGTGGCGAGGGGAGGGGCGAGGCGTGTTTTACTCGCGGCCGCCGAGCTGGGCGTCGAGCCGCAGCAGGCCGCTGCCGTCGGCGCCGACCATCTTCAGGCGGTCGATGATCTCGCCAACGGTGGCCTCCTCCTCGACCTGCTCGCTCAGGAAGGAATCCAGCAGCGGTCGGGAATCGATGTCCTTGACCTCCTCGGCGACCCGAACGAGGTCGCGGATCATCGCGGAGACCTTCTTCTCGTGGGCCAGGGAGAGCTCGAAAGCCTCCAGGGCGCTCTCGATCTTGATCTCCGGGAGCTCGATAGTCTTCAGATTGACGCGGGAATCGCGGTCGATGAGGTGATCGGCGAAGCGCTGGGCGTGCTCCCGCTCCTCGTCGGCCTGCGCGAACATCCACGCGCTCATGCCGGTCAGAGAGAGGCGGTCCAGTTCGTACGCCAGCTGGGTGTAGACCAGTGCAGCCTGGTGCTCGGCGATGACCTGATTGTTGAGGGCTTCTGCAAGCTTTTGATTGATACTCATAGCAGCAATATTACTGGACGGTGGGGCGTGTGACTAGGGGGG